>JAXLZJ010000019.1:0-81985 GCA_046350995.1 Nitrospira sp. | reverse complement strand
ATAGTAGTACTCGTCCGAGTAGAGGACCATGATCCCGTCGAGATCGCGCGCCTTCATCGCCCGTTCCGCCTGCTCGAACGTTGCAAGCAGCTCCCGAAGCGTATCGGCGTCGACTTCCTGAATCGCCCCGGACGTCAATTGCGTTTTGGCCTCGACCCTCGTCATCGGAAGCAGGGCCAGGCCGAAGCCGAGGAGTGCGCAGAGCAGGAGTTTCGTCCGGAGCGTCCCCATCGTGGTCTCCTTCGTTGAGCTGGTGAATGAATAGGATGAGCACGAGTTCTGCAAGGGAGAGGCCATCGAACAGGGCGTGGGCGTTCGCGCGATCAGACGCTCGTAAAGCTTGAAGATTCTCTCGGCCATGTCTTGGGCGAGGGATCACGGTTGTTGCAGAAGTCGTCACGGAGGATTGATGGGAGGGGAAAATTGCGCCAGCCGCCCGCGTCGCGTCGTCATTCTCGGCGCGGCCGGTCGCGACTTTCACAACTTCAACGTGGTTTATCGCCACGATCCTGCTGTCCGGGTGGTGGCGTTTACTGCGGCGCAGATCCCGAACATCGCGGGACGACGCTATCCTCCTGAACTCGCCGGAGAGTTCTATCCGCATGGAATCCCGATTGTTCCGGAGGAAGAGCTGGAGTCCGTCGTCGCTGCGGAGTCAGTCGATGAGGTGGTCTTCGCCTACAGCGATGTGACACATGAGCAGGTGATGCATCTGGCTTCGCGCACAGTGGCGGCCGGAGCCGATTTCCGTTTGTTGGGGCCGCGCTCGACCATGCTGCGGGCGACGAAACCGGTGATCGCCGTCTGTGCGGTGCGGACGGGCGCGGGGAAAAGTCCGCTTGCGCGTGCGGTGGCTGGTTGGTGCAAATCGTGGGGGCTCCGCGTCGCCGTCCTTCGCCATCCGATGCCGTACGGCGATCTCGTGGCACAAGCCGTTCAACGGTTCGCGACCGTGGAGGATCTCGCCCGCGCGGGTTGTACGATCGAGGAACGGGAAGAATACGAGCCGCATCTGGCGGCGGGGACGGTCGTATTCGCCGGGGTGGATTATGAGCGCATTCTTCGGATGGCCGAGTCCGAAGCGGATGTATTGGTCTGGGACGGGGGGAATAACGATTTGCCGTTCATCGAGGCGGCGGTCGATATCGTACTGGTCGATCCGCACCGGGCCGGTGATGAGCGCCGGTCGTTTCCCGGCGAAGCCAATCTGCTCAGGGCCGATATGGTTGTGCTCACCAAAACCGACACCGCCGATCCGGCCCGGCTCGCGGCCGTGCGGCGCACGGTCGCCGAGGCGAATCCTGCGGCGCTGCTCGTCGAATCGACGATGCCGATCACGGTGGAGGATCCGGCTGCCATCCGGGGGAAACGGGTCTTGGTCATCGAAGACGGTCCGACCCTTACGCATGGCGGGATGAGCTATGGCGCCGGGGTGTTGGCGGCGCGGCGGTATGGCGCAGCGGAACTTGTCGATCCGCGTCCCTGGGCGATCGGAAGTGTGAAGCAGGTGTTTGAGGCCCATCCGCAGCTCGACCGCCTACTCCCGGCCATGGGTTATGGGGTGGAACAACTGCGCGAGTTGGAGGAGACCATCAGCCGGGTGGATTGCGAGACGGTCCTGATCGCCTCCCCGGTGGACTTGCGCCGGCTGATCCGGATCGCTCAGCCGAGTTGCCGTGTCCGGTACGAATTCCAAGAAGTCGGCCATGTGCTGCGCGATCATCTGGCCGCGGTCGTGGGAATGCAGCGCTCATGTCCGACATGAAAGGGGACGCATGGGGTCGCGACGGTCGTTTCTCAATCTGCCCAAGATCCAGGCCAAACGGTTCAAGAAACTGCGGCTCGAAAAGGAACGGCAGAAAGCGCAACGGGCCGCCGAAACCGCGGACGGAGAGAAGACGAAGCGACGCCGGTGATGGGAGCATGAATCCTTTTCCGAGATCCTGCCTCAGAGTAGATATCCCACAATGCACAATCAAGGAGGGGTGTGGCTATGGTTCAGATGGTTCGAAAGCCCATTGCCAGGCCGCTGCGGACAGCCGACCACTGTCATCGGTGCGGCGGGTTGATGGTACAGGAAAAGGTATTCGAACTCGGTGTGTTCGACTGGCGCTGTGTGAGTTGCGGCGATCGCATCGATCCCGTGATCCTCGCCCATCGGCAGACGGTTCGAACCCACGATCCGGCGCGGGAGCAGGCGGAGAAACTCTTCGCCCGCGTCGGCAAACTGCGCAGCAATTAACCGCGACCCCCCGGTCACTCCGGGGGCCCGGTCCTTTCTCGGCGGCGCGCGACAAGGTGTCGCTTCATCGCACAGATCGGTTCACGCACACCTCGGGTTTGAGGGGAAGGGATCGGTATGCCGACGAGAGATGACCTCCTGGCCAAAGCGGCCCTGCCAGCCGAAGAGTCCCGGCGGTTGCACACCTTCTATCGCGGTAAGATCCAGACGGTTCCGAAATGTCCGGTCCGCACTATGGAGGATTTCGCGCTCTGGTATACGCCGGGAGTTGCCGCGCCCTGTCGGGACATTCAGCGGGCGCCGGACTTGGTGTACGACCTGACGAACAAGGGGAACAGCATAGCGGTGGTGTCGGACGGAACGCGCGTGCTGGGGTTGGGCGACATCGGGCCGGAGGCCGGCATGCCGGTGATGGAAGGGAAGGCGCTCCTCTTCAAGTATCTGGGCGGCGTAGACGCCGTGCCGATTTGCCTGGGAACGAAAGAACCGGAGGAGATCGTTCGGACCGTGAAAATTCTGGAGCCCTCCTTCGGCGGGATCAATCTCGAAGACATTGCGATGCCGAAATGCTTCCGCATCCTGGACGACGCGCGTCGGGCCTGCACCATCCCGGTCTGGCACGACGACCAGCAAGGCACCGGCACGGTGTTGCTCGCCGCGCTCATCAACGCGCTGAAGCTGGTCGGCAAGTCCATGGACCGCATCCGCATCGCAATGATCGGAATGGGGGCGGCCAATGTCCCGACCTATCGGTTTCTGAAAGCTTTCGGGGCTGATCCGAAGGCCGTCGTCGCCTGCGATCTCGGCGGCATCCTCGGTCTCCATCGCAGCGACTACCGTGACCGGCCCGACTATCTCGAACAGTGGCGCGTATGCAGCGAGACGAACGGGGAGGGGCGCCGCGGCGGCATCCCCGAGGCGTTGCAAGGGGCGGATGTCTGTATCGCCTTCGCAGCGGGCGGCATCATCAAACCGGAGTGGATCGCCACGATGGCAAAGGATCCGATCGTATTCGCCTGCGCCAATCCCATTCCGGAAATCTGGCCCTGGGACGCGAAAGACGCCGGGGCCAGGATCGTGGCGACGGGCCGGAGCGATTTCCCCAATCAGGTGAATAATTCACTGGTCTTTCCGGCTGTGTTTCGCGGGGCGTTGGATGTGCGCGCCCGGACGATCACGGACGACATGGCGCTGGCGGCCGCAGTAGAACTGGCGGCATGCGCCGAGCAGCGGGGTCTCGGTGACGACCACATTCTCTGTACGATGGATGAGTGGGAAGTCGTTCCCCGAGTGGCGGCAGCCGTGGGCATGAAGGCACAAGAGCAGGGGCTGGCTCGGGTGCAACTGGGCCGTGAGGAACTGATCGCGTCGGCGACTGATCGAATCAAGAGTGTCAGGGAAACCTGCCGGCTCTTGTTGGAGAGGGGACTGATTGCCCAGCCGCCAACCGCTCCGGCCTCATCATGAAGCGGGTGTGATTTGCCAGATGGATTCCCGGTGAGCCGAGCTGACCGCCCACCCCAACGAATGGGGCTCAAAAACGCATCACACCATTCTGTCAGCCGGCGTCGATTCGGAAGCGGAAACAAAAAGCGGAGCGGGGGCGGGTCTAGAGAGCTGGTCTCAACTGGTTGAGGTCTTGGAGGGGTTTTAGGCGTCCCACCCACCGGTGGGCCTGCTCACCACCCCAGCGCTCGACCTCGATCGTCTTGAGTGTTCCTCTCACCGAGGCCTCCGCTCAAGAATAAGATAACCGCACTTTGGACAGGGTCAAATCGGCGGCGGACGCCGGGAAAGGGAGGGGGCGATGACTGTTCCGAGGCATTTGGATGAAGCCGCGGGGAAGATGAAGGAGGCGCTCTTTAGGATTGAGGCGGCCCGACAATCCGCTGCAACCTGCGAGAACCAAAAGGTCTGGCTGGAGGCGCTGACAGACTATTGTGTGGCCCTATCCGAAGTGCAGACCTACTGCAATGAGTCCGTGCATGAAAAACTGCATGAACTGGCGGGGCGGATGGGGATGCGCAAGTTTCCCGCCGGCAGTTGAGCCGGCGAGAGCGGCTCCCTTCGGTCACCGCGGTTCTTTCTTCTCCTCGGCCACGGTCCGGTGCCGGAGGCGTGTCACCAGTTCGTCGTAAGAATCCGCGCGAATGATCTTCTCGAACTGGCTGCGATAGTTCTTCACGAGGCTGACACCGTCGGCGATGATGTCGTAGGCGTACCAGCGTCCTGCTTTCTTGATGAGCCGGTAGTCCATCGGGAGTTCGGTCTTGGCGGACACCAGCTTGGTGCGAACCTCCGCGTACTGGCCTTCGAGTCGTTGGCTCAGATACTCGACCTTCTCACCCGCATAGCCTTCGATTTTCCCGGCGTAGCGGTCGGAGAGGAAGGATTTGAACAGCTCGACGAATTCGGCGCGCTGCTCGTTCGTGAGCGGGGTCCAATGAGCCGCCAACGCCCGCTTGGACATTTCGGCGTAATCGAACCGGGCGGCGATTACCTCTTCCAGTAACCGCCGACGCGGCAGAAGTTTGGCCGGATCTTTCAGCTTCGGGTCCTCGAGGATCCGAAACACTTCGTCGAGCGTGGAGCGAACGACCTCAGTGGGAGATTCGTCCGGCTGGCCTGAGGTGTCCGGCGCCATGATCCACAGGACGAGCGCGGCGAGCAGGCAGAAGACTCGCCCCACAGTCCGCGCGGGCGCACGACCGTTCAACAGCTCCCAGGCCATGACGGTGATCGTTCGCGTCATCTCAATCGAGGACGAAGGTCACTTTCAGGTCGACCCGATAGAGGGTGACCACGTTGTTGTCGACGACGACCTGCTGCTCCTTCACCCAGGCGCCTTTGATGTTGTGAATGGTTTTCGACGCCCTGGCGATCCCGCTCTTGATGGCGTCCTCGAAACTGTTCGGCGATTCGCAACTGATCTCGATGATCTTGGCCACGGACATGGGAGCCTCCTTTCAATCGGGAAGAGTGGATGGAGAGAACCGGTCACGGCGACAGTGCGATGGCGATGAATGAGTCAGGTGCAGTAACGATGCCGGTTTTACAGCCAGATGATCGGTTCCGTCATCGTGCGGTTTTTGCTGCGGTCGGTCGATCGGGACTCCTACGAGGGGGCTGGGGGATTGTGGCCCTTTGGGACCGATCCGATGTTCGACCTGTGGAAAAGGTCGGCGGTCCCACAGAGCAACCCCGATCGGAAGACGGCATGAATAATCGGGAAAAGTGCGGAACCACCGCTCTGGGAGAGGCTGCCCGACTCACGCTGAATTAGGCTGTTCTCATCCAGGTGCGGAGTGGCACGGCATCTCTATTGCTCTCTTGTTCCTCTACGATGTGGCTTGTCGATTTGCGGAGAGAGGATCGAGCGGTGTTTGCCGTGTGTGCTACTTTCTGCGAGGAGGAAGTATGGCGTTCATCTTGACGAGTGCAGCGTTCAAGGAAGGCGAAAGTATTCCCGCGCGCTATACCTGCGAGGGCGAAGATATGTCGCCGCCGCTGCATTGGAGTGTGCCGCCGGCCGGTACGAAAAGTTTCGTGATCATCGCCGACGATCCCGACGCACCGGGCGGAACGTGGGTCCATTGGGTGATCTACAATCTCCCTCTCGATCTGCGGGGGCTTTCAGAGGGAGTTCCGACGACGGAACACGTGTTGGAGGGAGCGCTGCAAGGGCTGAATGACTTCAAGCGGACGGGCTATGGCGGTCCGTGCCCGCCGCCAGGCAAGCCGCACCGGTACTATTTCAAATTGTATGCATTGGGGATGTCGCTCAACCTCAAACCGCGCGCGACGAAGGCACACGTACTGGAGGCCTGCAAGGGCCATGTGCTGGCGGAAGCGCATTTGATGGGTCGCTTCACGCGCGAATGCTGACGCTTGCGCTCTTGCGAAAGCCGGGGGTGTTTTAGCGCAAGATCCCGCTCACGATCAGTTCGACGGCTTGGTCGGGCGTGAGCCCGCGGGCCATCAGCGTCTCCAATTCTTTCTTGTCCACGCTGCCGATGGCGGCTTCGTGCGTCACCTTCGCGCCCGGATGGAAGACGCGCACGATCGGGACTGCGCTTGCCCGGGCCTTACCCTGGACCACTTCCATGCAGTCCACGTGGCCGCGCGCCCCGTTTGCATGGGCTTCGGTGATGCCCATGATCTCGGCCTGCGCCTGGTCTTCCAGTACCACGCGCGTCTTGATCAGCCCGCGTGAGCGTTCGCCCCGCAGCATCACGGCCTCTTTGAGGGTGATATGGTCGGTCCGGTGGCCAAAGATCTTCGCGCGCAGTTCGGCCACCCCCTCTTCCTCCACCTCGACGAGGTAATCGATGTCCAGGTTGCCGACCGAGCCGGACAACAGGGAGAAGTCCGAAAAATAGCGGGCGCCCTTGCCGACGGTGATCGTGGCATGCGGCAGCACCTGCATGCCGCCGTGCGGGCCGTGAAAGTGCCCTTCCGTGTAGAGCAGGGAGGCGCCGGGTCCGAGCGTCACCGCCGCTTGCATCCGGTGCTCGGCGAATCGGGCCGTCGGAAACAAACAGTGGGATAAGATCTTGGCTTGCGCCCCTTCGAGGAGGCGGACGTCGAAGACAATTTGTTGGCGACCGGCCGGCTCGGTCAGGCCGAAGCAGAGGTGAATTGGTTCCGTGATATGCATACCCGCGTCGACGATGAGGCGGCCGACGAGGGCATCCGGCGTCTCTTCCAGGTCCACATGGAGTCCTGGCACGGTGCGGCGGCTGAGGATGCGGTGGCCGTGTCCGACGACGTGCGCGATGCGCGGGTCATCGAGCACCGACGGTTCCGCCCCAACCATGGGCAGGGTGCGTTTCAAGACTTCAAGTTCGGACATAGCGGCATTCGGCTCCATCGCAGCGGACGCAGGTGCGTCCGCGAAAGTGATCGACGGTTTCGCGCGGCTCGCCGGAAAACACGATGCGGCCGGCGCACAGTTGAGAGGCCCGATCCGCCACGAGCGCGACCTCTTCCTGGTGGGTTATCAACAGGACCGACCCTCCCGCCGTTTTCAAGGCCCGGATGATGTCGATGATGTGCGTGATCGACAGCATATCGATGCCGGCGGCCGGTTCATCGAGGATGGCGAGCGCCGGTCGCACCGACAAGACCGAGGCCAGTTCGATGCGATGGCGTTCTCCGCCGCTGAGTGCCTTATCCACCTGTCGCGTGAGGTACCGGGCTGGATCCAATCCGACCTGCCGCAGCAGCGTATCCGGATCGGACTCCGGTCGGCCGAGCGTCAGATATTCCCGAACGTTGATGCCTTCGAAGCGGGCCGGTTCCTGCCAGGCCAGCGTGAGCCCCAGTTTGGCCCGCTCGTGCAGGCGCAGCGCGAGCAGATCTGTACCGTTGAACCGTACGGTGCCGCCACTCGGCCGGTAGCCGTCGCATCCCATCAGGACATAGGCCAGGGTGGTTTTTCCCGATCCGTTGGATCCCAACAGTGCGTGAATCTCGCCTTGCTCGACGGTCAGGTCGAGCCGGTCGAGGATCCGTTGGTGGGCGACCTCGAACGTGAGTTCACGGATGTCCAGGAGGGGAGCAGGCATGTTGAGGACTTCTCCGGTCACGGAGGAAATTGCATTCGATGTGCCGGAGCGGCCGGCAGATCGGCCAGGGAATTCGTGGATCTCCGCTATCCGTAATGGTGCATTGTGCGGCAGCGGTAAGCCGTCTGCTGGGGAGGAAGGCCCCATTTGCGGGTTCTGTTCTTTTCGGGGTAATCAAATCAACGTGAGAGGCTGATGGAGAGGGGACGGTTCGTTGCGATCGCCCTGGCATTGCGATTGCTCTTCTCCGACCATGAGGCGATCCGTTCTTACAGTGCTCGTCATGGTGCTCGTCGGTGGATTGGGCGTGCGCGTCATCATCCCACTCCATCGGCCGCCGAGATTCATCTCCTGCCCGGGATCGTGGCGGACGCGGATCAGAAGACGGCGAAAGACGTCGTGGCCGCGTTCGAGCGCGCGGATGCGGCGGTACAACAGGCCGATCTGGACGCGCTGATGCCGTTCTATGCGCAGGGGTACAACTATTACGGGCTGAAGCGCGCCGACGTCCGGCGCATTTGGTCGGAAGTCTTCATGCACTATCGCGATCTGACCTCACGCCATATGTTCACCGAGGTGAAGGTGTGGCACAGCGGGTCGGTGAAGAAGGCGGCGGTGACCTGCACGGGCGGCTTCATGGGATCGATCGGGAGTCCGGGAAACAGATCGCCGTCGATAGTTGGGCGAACGAGATTCACTACTTGATCTTCGAGGACGGGGCCTGGCGGTTTCTCGGCAACGCCAGCGGGTTACAACTGGACAAGCTGCCCCCGAGCAGCGCCCCGCATCATCCGTTGTTCTGATCGCGGCCAGTGGGCGAACCATGGCCAGACGTATCGCCGTCATCCAGGGGCATCCGGATTCGACCGCGCGGCATTTCTGCCATGCGTTGGCGGATGAGTACGCGAAAGGCGCGGAAGACGGAGGGCACGAGGTCAGGCGAATCGACGTGGCGACGCTCCCGTTCCCGCTCCTGCGGACGAAAGAAGATTTCGAGCGAGGGCAACCGCCGGAGGCTATCCGGGCGGCGCAAGACACCGTGGCCTGGGCCGACCATCTCGTCGTCATCTATCCGCTGTGGCTCGGTGCGATGCCGGCGCTGTTGAAAGGGTTCTTCGAGCAACTTCTCCGGCCGGGATTTGCCTTCGACTATCAGCCGGGCGGACAATTCCCCCAAAAGAAACTATCCGGGAAATCCGCGCGTGTCGTTGTGACCATGGGGATGCCCGCCTTCGTGTATCGGTGGATCTTCCGCGCGCATGGACTCAAGGTGCTCACGCGGAGCATTCTCGGCTTCTCCGGCATCAGTCCGGTCAAGTCGACGGTTATCGGGACCATCGAGGGAATGAGCGAGAGGCAGCGCGACGACTGGCTGGATGAAGTCCGCGGCCTCGGCGTGCTCGGACGGTAAAGGAAGGGCATATGAACACTCCGCCATCCGATCGACATAGCCGGCCGCGTCCGGTCGACCGGCGGCAGGTGCTGAAGGCGCTCGGCGCGGTGAGCGCGGCCGTCGTGCTGAGCGGGCCGCGTGGCTTGACCGCCGCCCTGGAGCCGACGCTCTCGGCGTCGACCGGCGAGATTCCCCTGCGTCCGTTGGGCAAGACCGGGGTCAAGGTGTCCGCGCTGTGCTTCGGCGGCGCGCACTGGGGCCGCATCGAGGACGACACCGAAGCCATTCGCATCCTGCACGAGGCCATCGATGCGGGTGTGACCTTTCTCGACAACGCGTGGGAGTACAATCGCGGGCGTTCCGAAGAACTCATGGGAAAGGGGCTGCAAGGCCGGCGGCAGCAGGTGTTCCTCATGACGAAAGTCTGCTCGCATGGCCGCGGCAAGCAGGTGGCGCTGCAACAGCTCGACGAGTCGCTCCGCCGGTTGAAGACCGACTATCTCGACCTCTGGCAGATTCACGAGGTGGTGTACGACGACGATCCGGACCGCCATTTCGTCCCGGGCGGGGCTGTCGATGCCCTGCTCGAAGCCAAGCGGCAAGGGAAAGTGCGATTCATCGGATTCACCGGCCACAAACATCCGGACATTCATCTCAACATGCTGGCGCGCGACTTTCCGTTCGACACCTGCCAGATGCCGATGAATGTGTTCGACGGCACCTTCCGCAGCTTCGAGCAGCATGTGCTGCCGGTCCTGAATCAGCGAGGGATCGCGCCCATCGGTATGAAGAGCCTGAGCGGGAACGCGGAGCCGATCAAGCAGGGACTCGTCACGCCGGAGGAAGCCATCCGGTACGTGTTGAGTCTGCCGATCGCCTCGCTGGTGAGCGGGATCGATTCGCGCGCCGTGCTCAAGCAGAACCTCGACATCGTCCGCCGCTTCACGCCCCTGGCGGCTGCCGAGATGGACGCGCTCCGTACCCGCGTCGCCCGCTACGCCCTGGACGGCCGGTACGAACTGTTCAAATCCTCCGATCTCTACGATGGCCGGATCGGGCGCGAGCAGCACGGCTTGTCCTGAACGGAGGACGACCGCTATCCGGCTTGACGGCCTCGGCGGGGAGACCCGATAATGCGCCGGTCTCTGGGAGCCGGACATGAGGCATACCGATTTCGCGATCTTCGCCGCCCTCGTCATGACCGCCGGATTGATCGTCGGCGAGTGAGATGGCGCTGCATACCTATTCCGCACAGGTCGAATCGCTCACGAATCTGACGCACGATGTGCGGCAGCTCGAGCTCCGTCTGTCCGATCCCCCGTCGATCGACTTCAAAGCGGGTCAATTCGTCTCATTCGAGCTGCCCAATCCGGAGACGGGCCGGCTGGTGACGCGGGCGTACTCCATCGCGTCGTCGCCGAGTCGCGCCGGGATCATCACGCTGCTTTTCAATTTGGTGTCCGGCGGTCCCGGCTCCAATTTTCTCTACAGCCTGAAGGTCGGCGACCAGACGAAGTTCAAAGGTCCGGCCGGTCATTTTACCCTGCATGACGATCCCGGTCGCGAGCTGTTGTTCGTCGCCACCGGCACGGGGATCGCGCCGCTCCGTTCGATGTTGCTGGCCAATGCCGAGCGGGTGGAACCCAGGCCGGCGACGCTGATCTGGGGGCTGCGCAGTCAACGTGATCTGTACTATCAGGAGGAATTGGCGGCGCTGGCGGCGCGGCAACCAGCGCTCACGGCGATCGTCACGTTGTCCCGCCCCGAGCCCGGATGGCAAGGGGAGACCGGCCGTGTCCAACGGCTGGTCGACGAGCGGGTCGCGTCTGTCTCGAATCTGGCCGTTTATCTGTGCGGCAACGGCGGCATGATCGGCGACGTGATCGCGGTGCTCCAGAAAAAAGGGCTGTGTCCGATCTACCGTGAAAAATGGTACGACGCGGGCAAGACAGACGAGTAACGGACACCGGCGCGGGGCCGGTCGAGAGAAAGGACGTGAGATCATGGCCACCAAGACGTTGACCCCGGCGGCGATCATGCACCTCGGCACCGGATTCATGGCGTCGAAGACCCTGCTCAGCGCGATCGAACTCGGGCTCTTCACGGAATTGGCGAAGGGGCCGCTCACTCTGGAGGCGTTGACGGAGCGCGTGCACCTGCATACGCGGAGCGCCCGCGATTTCTTCGATGCGCTGGTTGCGTTGGGCCTGTTGAAACGCACCGGTACCCGCTACGCCAATACGCCGGAGACCGCGCGCTTTCTCGATCGGAACAAGCCCTCGTACATCGGCGGGATTCTGGAAATGGCCAACGCGCGGCTCTATCCCTTCTGGGGTACGCTGACGGACGGGTTGCGCACCGGCCAGCCGCAGAACGAGGTGAAAACCGGCGGGGACTTCTTCGGCACGCTCTATTCAGACCCGCAACGGCTGGAAGGATTTCTCAAGGCCATGACGGGGCTCAGCATCGGTTCCGCACAGGTCATCGCGAAGAAATTTCCCTGGAAGCGGTATCGGACCTTCACCGATGTCGGTTGCGCGCAAGGCGGAGTGGCGGTGGAGATCGCGCTGGCACACAAACATCTGGCCGGCGGCGGCATGGATCTGCCGGTCGTCCGGCCGATCTTCGAGTCCTATGCGAAGTCCCGTGGCGTGGCGGCGCGGCTGCGGTTCCATCCGGGCGATTTCTTCAAGGCCTCCCTGCCGAGCAGCGACGTGATCGTGATGGGACACATCCTGCACGATTGGGATATGGAAGAGAAACTCATGCTCCTGCGCAAGGCCTATGAGGCGCTGCCTCCCAAAGGCGCCGTGATCGTTCACGAAGCGCTCATCGACGATGCGCGCAAGACGAACGCGTTCGGTCTGCTCATGAGTCTGAACATGCTCATCGAGACGCCCGGCGGGTTCGACTATACCGGCGCGGATTGCCGGGCCTGGATGAAAGACGTCGGCTTCAAGCGGACGCAGGTCGTCAAGCTGGCCGGACCAGACGGCATGGTCGTGGGATACAAGTAACCCAATACCGCGGTCCCCGGCTCACACGAAACATGACCACAGGCATCACCTCCTCTCAACCGCGCCAGGCGGCCGTCCTGTTCATCCTCTTCACCGTGCTGCTCGACATGCTCTCGTTCGGGATCATCATCCCGGTGCTGCCGAAGCTGGTCGAACAGTTCCTGTCGGGCGACACGGTCCGCGCGGCGGAGATCTATGGCTACATGGGGACGGCGTGGGCGCTGATGCAGTTTGTCTGCTCGCCGATCCAGGGCGCGCTGTCCGACCGGTTCGGCCGGCGGCCGATCGTGCTGCTCTCCAACTTCGGGTTGGGTCTCGATTACGTCGTGATGGCGCTGGCGCCGAATCTCACCTGGCTGTTCGTCGGCCGGGTGTTGGCGGGCATCGCGTCGTCGAGTTTCAGCACCGCCGGCGCCTACATCGCCGACGTGACGCCGCCGGAGCAGCGCGCCTCCGCGTTCGGCAAGATCGGCATGGTGTTCGGGCTCGGCTTCATCTTCGGGCCGGCGCTCGGCGGCTGGCTCGGGGCGATCGATCCGCGATTGCCGTTCTGGGGCGCGGCGGGACTGAGTCTGTTGAACGCCTGCTACGGATTTTTCGTCCTGCCGGAATCCCTTGCGCCGGAGAAGCGGCGCGCGTTCGCCTGGTCGCGGGCCAACCCCGTGGGTTCGCTCGTGCTGCTGCGGTCGCACCACGAACTGTTCGGTCTGGCCACCGTGGCTTTCCTCGGCTATCTCGCCCATGCCGTGTTGCCGACGACCTCGGTGCTCTACACGGGCTATCGTTACGGATGGACCGCCGCCGACGTCGGCTTCATGATGGCCGGGGTGGGCGTGGCCGCGATGATCGTACAAGGGGGACTGATCCGTCCGCTCACGGCGCGGTTCGGCGAACGGGCGACCCTGTTGGCGGGCCTGCTGTGCGGAGCGATCGGGTTTGCGATCTACGGGGTGGCCGAGGCCGGATGGGTGTTCTGTCTCGGTATTCCGATCATGGCGTTCTGGGGATTGGCCGGCCCGGCGACGCAGGCGTTGATGACGCGGCGCGTGAGCGCGTCGGAGCAGGGGCAGTTGCAAGGCGCGATCGCGAGCATCAACGGCGTGACCGGCCTGATCGGGCCGACGCTGTTTACGCAGGTCTTCGCCTATTTCATCGGGACACAGACAAGCTGGCACGTGCCCGGCGCGCCGTTCTTTCTCGCGTCGCTCGCACTGTTTACGGCCGCAATGATTTCCTGGCGGGCGACGCGGAGTCGTTCCGCCGAAGCCGTGAGGTGACAATATGGGACGATTGACGGGGAAAGTGGCGATCGTGACGGGCAGCAGCAGCGGGATCGGTAAGGCAATTGCCCTGCGATTCGGCGCGGAAGGGGCCACGGTCGTGGTCACGGCGCGGCGGCTGGCTTTGTGCGAACAGACAGTCGCGCAGATCGTCGAACAAGGCGGCACGGCGTGGGCCGTGCAAACCGATGTGGCGGAGGAGTCGCAAGTCGAGCGGCTGGTCACGGAGACCGTTGCGCGGTACGGACGGCTGGATCTGTTGGTCAACAATGCGGGCATCATCGCGGGCGGGCGGCGCCTCGCGGAACTGCGGACCGAGGATTTCGACGCCGTGATGAACGTGAATCTCCGCGGGACCTTCTTCTGTTGCCGGGCCGGGTTTGCGCAGATGAAACGGCAGGGCGGCGGCACCATCATCAACATGTCGAGCGTGGCGGGTGTGCAGGCCTGGGCGGGTACGGGCGTATACAGCGCCTCGAAGCACGGCGTCATGGCGCTGACCAAGACGCTGGCCGACGAGGGCCGCGCGCACCACATCAAAGTGTCCGCGCTCTGTCCGGGCGGCGTCGCCGACGATCTGGTCGATGCCGGTCCGGAGGCGATTCTGCGGAGCGAGAAGATCGATCCCTTCGACGTGGCCGAGGCCGCGGTATATCTGGCGACGTTGGGCCAGCACACCGTGGTCCATCAGATCGTGATCGATCGGCTCGGCGCCGACTGGTAATTCGCCTCCATCAGGGACTAGGGCCGAATGCCCTGGTTGGCAGCGTGTCCGTCCCCCTCTAGAATAGGCGCCCATGACGACGTGGCGCACCGTGATGCATCGGACGGGGTTTCTCGTGCTGTGCCTGGTCCCGCTCCTGTTCGACGTCGCGTTCTGTGACGAGTTGGCCGCGTCGGTCCGGCAAGCAGCCCTCGTAGACATCGAAGAAGCCGATCCATTCGATCCTACCAACGACATCCATTCACAGGACTTCGAATCGCAGTGTGCCGTGATCCTGCCCAATCCGGGGCTGGACCCGGAACCGGCGATCGATTCCGCGATGGCCGTGCCGTCTTCCCGACAGCTGGCCGAGTCCCCTCTGTCCCGTCCTCCGCCTCCCCCCTCGTCAGTGCAGCTCACGGTCTGATCTGATTGCGGCCTAGGCCGGCTGCGCCTACGCGGTGTCCTGCCTTCGGTAGGATCCGCGGAACAATCATGATGCCATGGGAGCGACGATGACCAAATTTGTGGTGCGACAGAACCAGCGGTTCAAGGATACGACCTCAGTTGTGTATCGGGGGCATGGGCTCAGCGGGGAAGGGCTGCTCAAGAACATCTCGTTGACCGGCGGCCAGATCAAGGGAACGACGCCGGTGACCGAGGGCATGGTGCTCGCCTTGGAGATCCGGTTGCCGACGGGGGATGAGCCGCTGCTCATCGACCGGGCGGTGGTCCAATGGGTGAAAGGACTGGAATTCGGGGTGGAGCTGAAACCGCAGCGCGACGTCGCCGAGCGCATTATCAAACTCATTGCCGACAAAGTAGTGACCCAACACGGGTCACAATCCTAGGAATCGAGGATGTCCGGGTCCTCTCCCGAAGTTTCGCCGAACGACGAGGCGGTTGGTGACGTGCCGCAGCCTGGCCTGCCCGCCGTCTTGACGGAACTGCTGTCCCGCGAGTCCTCGTTCCGGGCCTTCGTCCGGAGGCGGGTCGGCGACGACGCGCTCGCCGAAGATCTCCTGCAACAGAGTCTCGTCCGGGCGGTCGAGCAACAACACACGGTCGAAAACCAGGACAGCGTTGTCGCCTGGTTTTACCGCATCCTGCGCCATGCCGTGATCGACTATTACCGGGCACATGCGGCGGATGAGCGGAAGGTGGATGGGTTCCGGCAGGAACTCGCCACTCGGGGAGAGGACCAGGTTCCCGCTCCGGACGACTGGCAGCCGGCGGTCTGCGCCTGTCTGCATCGGCTGTTGCCCGGGCTCCGTCCGGCCTATGCGGACCTCCTCCGCCGCATCGATTTGAATGGAGAGGCGCCGACCGCCGTCGCCCAGGAGTTGGGGGTGACGGTGAACAATCTGACGGTTCGCCTCCATCGCGCCCGCCAGGCCTTGCGTGCCGGGTTGGAACAGTCGTGCGGGGTCTGTACCAAGCATGGCTGTCTCCACTGCACCTGCGACTAGCCGCTCGTCGCGCTTTCAACGACTTCCGAACCTGCGTACCGGGACTGTAAGAATCGGGGGGGCTGCTCCGTCTGCAGTGGTGACGAGGTTATCTTCACCACTCACAAGGAGGTTCACGATGATGCCCCACCGCACGACTGCAACGATGGCGATGCCCGAACTCGAGGAACAGGAGGCGTGCTGCTCCGTCACGCCGGCACCGGCCCACCAACAGCATGGGCACGCCCACGAGGCCCATCATGGCCACCACAACGGGACACAGGAGGCGGCGTCGCTCACCCGCACCGCGCTCATGGCGACGTTGCATTGCCTGACCGGCTGCACCATCGGTGAAGTGCTCGGGATGGTCATCGGCACGGCACTGGGCTGGACGAACTGGCCGACGGTGGCCCTGTCCGTGACACTCGCGTTCCTGTTTGGATACGGGATGACGCTGTGGCCGTTGCGTCGGGCGGGGATGGCGTGGGGCGCCGCGCTCGGTCTGGCGTTCGCCTCCGACACCCTGTCGATGGGGACGATGGAGATCGTCGATAACGCGATCATGCTCGTGATCCCAGGGGCGATGGACGCGGGATTGACCGACCCTCTATTCTGGGGCAGTCTCGTGCTGTCGCTGATCCTGGCCGGCGCCGCCGCTTTTCCGGTGAACCGGTGGTTGATCGCGCAGGGGAAGGGGCATGCGTTGGTGCACGGACACCATTGCCACTGAGGGACCACCAGGTCGAAAGATGAATCGGATGATGCGCAAGACATGCATACGGGTGACGGCGATCGTGGCGCTGGCCACGGTCGTCGTCACGGCGGCCGGCTGCGGCCAGTTCGAGCCGCGGGACAAACGCTTCTACTATCGCGCCCTCTGGAACTTCGCGCTGCGCGAGGATCTGGCCGAGCTGGACAGCGAGTTCAACGGGGTCGATTTCGGCCACTCCAATCTGTACGAAAATCTGCTGCTGACCGGGGGGCGCGACGTGCAGGCGATCGACGATCGGGCGCGAAAAGAAACCTTGGCCTTCATTGCGACGAAGCCGACGATTAACCCGAACGAAGAAGCCATCGCCCCGACCTACATGAAGTTGGCCTGGCGCGCGCAAAACACGTTCGACGAGGCGCACGCGCTGCACCGCGCGACCTACGACATCATGGCCTCCGACGAGCCGGACAAGGAGCGCGCGCTCAAGAACGTGTTGGCCTATTATCAGGAGAGCGCCTACGCCATCACGGCGAAGAAGTTGGATCATCACCGGCTGGATCGGTTCCCCTATTCGAAGACGTTCCGCACGCGGTTTCCGCTCTTCAATGCGACGATCTGGTCCTATCACTATCTGCAAGTGGCCGTGTACGACCCTTTGCAGGCTGCGCGCGATCTGGAAGCCAAGAAGCAGGCGGTGCGGCCGATCCTGGCGACCTATCGCCGGTATCTCGCGCAGCCGCCGGTCGAGTGGACGTTCATGCCGTTGACGGGAGAGCTGAGCCCGGCGTTCACCGCGCGCTACCCAGAGATCGCCAACATCTTCGACAACCTCCACATGCTGCACGACAACATCAGCGATATTCTCGCGAGTGAGACGCTGCCGACCTGGGAGGCGAAGCGGGCGGAGATCTATCGGCTCGTGGATACCTACTACCTGGCGAGCGCGGATGCGACCAATCCGATGATCGTCGACGGCAAGGAGCATCGCCATTGAAACGGCTTGGATACACAAGCGCCGGACTCGCGCTCCTGATCGTCCTGGGTCTGCCGCCGCAGATGGCGCTGGCATTGGACCATGACAATCTCGATCCGAACCGCCCGATCGGGATGGAGGACGCCTACGCGATTCCGAAAGGCGAAATCGGGATGGAAGGCGGGGTGCGTTTCAACGACCGGCGCGAAGGGCGGACGCGCGTGACGTTTCAGCCGCAGATCATCTACGGCGCCTTCGCTAATACCCAAATCGAAATTCAGGGCGACCTCATGACGGAGCCGAACACGCTCGCCGGATCGGCGAAATCGGGCGATCTGCATGTGGGGGCGCTCTACAACTTCAACACGGAGACGCTCAGCCTGCCGGCCTTCGCCGCCCGCGTCGAAGTGGATCTGCCGACCGGGCTGAACTCGAAAGGGGTGGACACGCAGCTGACCGGCATCCTCACACGCTCGTTCGGGCGGCTGCGCGTGCATCTGAACGCCGGCTACACCGTGCTCGGGTCGCCGCAAGGGCAGGAGCGGCCCGGCGCCTACCGCGCGGTCGTCGCGGCCAGCTATCCGCTCGGGTATCCGTCGAGCTTCCGGGATACGCTCATCGCCAGCGTCTACACGCGGCAATCCGATCTGCGCGACCAGCGCAATCACACCGGCGTCGAACTCGGGGTGCGACACCAGTTGACGTCGCGCATCGTGCTCGACGGCGGACTCGGGACGGAGTTCATGGGGCCGACCGACCGGGCGGCGCTGTTGGGCACGGTCGGCGTCTCGGTCGGATTCTGAGGAACCCCGGATTCCGCGAGGCGCCTGCGCGCCACCCTCCCGCCGGGCATCTGGTGGCGAAACCCTCACGGCGCTTGTGCTAGCATACGCCCATCGCGTTGAGATCGCCGGTCTGGCCGGACCCGGCGAGGGCGCAATCCCACAGGCCAGTCGTGCCGTCGTCACATAAGGAACGAATCATGCCACTCATTCCTGAACCGTTGCAGCACCGCCTCGTGCAGCTACGCCGCGTGCTTCATGAATATCCCGAGTTAAGCGGCCAAGAGGCGAATACCGCCGCCGTCATCTGCAAGTTCCTCGATGGCCTCGCCATTCCCTATCGGGCCCAGGTGGCCGGTCACGGCGTCGTGGCCGAGATCCCGGGCCGCGCCGGCGTGCCCTGTGTCGTGTTGCGCGCCGATACCGATGCGCTTCCGATTCAAGAAGAGACCGGTCTGGATTTCGCGTCGGTCCACGACGGCGTTATGCATGCCTGCGGCACGACGGCCACACGACGATGCTGCTGGGCGCCGCGGCGCTCCTGTCCGAGGAGACGGATTTGCCGGCTCCGGTGCGTTGATTTTTCAGCCGGCCGAGGAAAAAGGCACCGGGGCGCTGGCCATGATCCGGGCGGGGGCGCTCGACGGCGCGGGCATGATCTTCGGCGGCCACCTGGACCGGCATTACCAGCCGGGCGCGATCGTGGTGGCGGAAGGCGCGGTGAATGCCTCCTCCGATAATTTTGCGATCGAGATCATCGGTCAGGGGGCGCACGGAGCCCGCCCGCACGAAAGCATCGACGCGGTCGTGGTCGGCAGCCTCATGATCATGGCGCTGCAGACGATCGTGTCCCGCGAAGTCGATCCGGCCCGTCCGTCCGTCGTCTCCGTCGGTCAGTTTCACGCGGGGACCGCGCCGAACGTCATCGCCGGCCAGGCGAAGTTGGAAGGGACGGTACGCGCGCAGGATCCTCTCGTGCGCCAGCAGTTGTTGTCCTCCATCCGCCGCATCGCGGAATCCATCGCGCAGTTGCACGGGGCCAAGATCCACGTGACGGTCACGGAGGGGACGCCGCCGTTGATCAACAGCGCGGAGATGGCCGGCCTGGCCCGCAGCGCCGCGGTCGCGACGGTCGGGGAAGCCAACGTGCTGCCGTTGAAGACCGCCAACATGGGCGCGGAGGACTTCAGCTATTACATGGAGAAGATTCCCGGCGCCTATGTCCGGTTCGGCGGGCAGGTGCCGGGCAAAGAGGGCTATCCCGCCCATTCCAGCAAGTTCGATTTCGACGAGGCGGCGCTCGCGGTCGGTGCGGCCTACTATCGGGAAGTGGCGAAGCGGGCGGGTCAGAAGCTCGCCGGGAGAGCGGCGGGGTCCTGACGGGGCCGGGGAACGATCATGATTCGTGTTCGGGAAGCGCGCGAAGAAGACGTCGGCCAGATCCGGGAGATTTTTCTCGCCGTCTACGGGACAGACTACCCGCACCGCGAGCTCTACGATGAACTCTGGCTCAAACGGTCCGTATTCACGGACGACGCGCTGATCCTCGTGGCCGAAGACACGGACACCGGCCGCGTGGTCGGCACGGCCTCCGTGCTGTTCGATTTCGGCGCCCATTCCGATCTGGTCGGGGAGTTCGGGCGGCTGGCGGTGCATCCGGACTATCGGCGGCTGCAGGTCGGCAAGCTGCTCATGGACAAACGGATCGAGGCCATTCAACACCGGCTGCACGTCGGGCTGGTCGTCGCGCGCACCGTCCATCCCTATGCCCAGCGCATCAGCCTCGGGCACGGCTTCATCGCCACGGGCTTCCTGCCTTTGAAGCATTTCTTCCGTCACCGGGAAAGCTTCGCGTTGCTGGCCCGGTATTTCGGCGACGCGTTGACGCTCCGGCGGAACAATCCGCGGATCATCCCCGAGGCCTACCCCCTGGCCAGCCGGGTGATGAGCCAACTGCCGCTCACGCAGGACCTGATCGTGGACGAAGACGCCGCCGCCTATCCGGCCGGAGGAGACTATACGATCGAGCAGCTGCAGTCTCAGGGCTATCCCGCGCTCCTGCGCATCGAACGGGGCCGCGTGCGGAATCGGGAGATCTTCGGCCCCATGCGGCTGGACTACGGGTTCTTCAAATTACAGGCGCGTCAGACGGAGTATTGTCTGGCCCGCTCGGGCGACCAAATCGTCGGCGCGGTCGGGTACATGCTGGATCCCGCCGAACATACGGTCCGTGTCTTCGAACTCATCGCGCTGGCCGACGACGTCGTCCGCTTTCTGCTCGCCGAACTGGAGCGGAAGTGCCGCGAGGAGATGGGGATCGAGTACATCGAGATCGACGTCAGCGCCTATGCGCCCCGGATGCAGCGGACCTTGCTGGAACTGAGTTTTCTGCCGGTCGCCTACGTGCCGGCCATGGTGTTCTACCACGTGGAGCGGTTGGATATCGTGAAGATGGTGCGGCTCACCCGGCTACAAGATCTCGGTCCGCTTGGATTGACGGAGCCGGTCCAGGCGATCGCCGACGTCGTCATGCGCGGCTTCACCACCTGCGTGCTGGCGCCCCGCATGGCCCAAGCCATCAAGGAGGTGCCCCTGTTTCACGGGATGACCGGGGACCAGGCATCGACGCTGGCCGGAGCCTGTTCCGTGCGGAGTTGGAAGGACGGCGAGCGGCTGTTCGCCGAAGGGGATCAGACGGACCGGCTCTACCTCGTGCTCCAGGGGCGGGTGGCCATCAACGGCGGGAGTCCGGCGGCTTCCATCGGAACCGTCCAGACCGGAGAGATCTGCGGCGAGGTGTCGCTGCTGTCCGCGCGTCCCCATTCCGCGACGGCCATCGCCCAGGGGCCGGTCGAGGCCGCCGAACTGCTCCATCGCGATCTGGTGGATTTGATCCGGCGCCGTCCCGACATCGGCGTCATCATCTACCGGAACATGGCCATCGGATTGGGCGACAAACTGCTTCGCTCCGGTCCGTCGGCGCAAGAACGCGCACGGGCGGAATCCACCGCGCTGCGCCTCGCCTCCGGACCCGTCTGACCGGGGCCGTCCGCATCGCGCCGGGATCCGCGGTTACCGCGCGCCGGTTTTTGCGTTCAGGCTCTGAATGTAATTCGCGATGAGATGGTCCGGCACCTGTTGATTGCCGAGCGTCGCCCAAAACGAGAGCACCGACATGCGCGACGCCTGGTGATCGGGATAGTAGGCGTAGCTCGTCCCGTCTTTGAGAACCACTTCGGGGCCGAAGTGCTGGAAGGGGCCTTCGTCCAGGACGGAGGCGATATCCAGCGGCGGCAGGAGCGGCACCGGGTCCTTGTCGTTCACGAAGCGCAGCAGCGGCAGCGTCCGGTACTTCGCGACGCCCTGGCGGTTGGTCACTTTGGGCTGGCCGAACGTCATGGCCTGTCCCAACGTCAGGCCGTCTTCTTTCAGCAGCATGAGCACGATCGCGGCGGCGGCCCCGCCCAGACTGTGGCCGGTCACGCGCGTTTCATAGCCGGGCTTGAGCAGCGGCTTGGCGAACCGGTAGACCTGCAGCGCGGTGTCGGCGAAGCCCTTGTGCAACGGCACTTGTAACCGGGCGTCCACCACTTTGTTGTAATCCACGTCGAGCTTCACATTGTCCAGGTTCGAGGTGCCCCGCACCACGACCCATTGCAGTTTTTTCGCGTCGTCGATCTCCACATAGGCTTTCACCCCGGTCGCCGATTGGGGAAGGATCGTCACGGTCGCGCCGGCCGGCGTCTGTTGCCGAATCACCGCATCGGCTTCGTACACCAGCGACGCCCGCTGCGCATAGGTCAGAGCCAGCGCGAAATCGATAGGCGTCGGGGGCGCAGAGGGGGTGCCTTTGACCATCTGCTTCGAGCAGGCGGGAAAGATCAACGCAATCAACAGAAGGGCGGTCAGCGACAAGGTGAACGGTGAACGCGGTGTCATGGAATCGCTCCTGGGTGAGTAGAGGAAGCTCGTAGGGGTTTTGTACCGGTCCCGATGCGGCAAGTCAATGCCGTCAGCGGCCCGCGCGGATCGTGCGGGCGCCGCCAGCCAGTTGCGCGAACTGCTGCTTGAGGAGCGTCACTTTCATCACATAGGTGCGGGCGTCGTGGTCGCCGCAGCGCTGGTGGGGCAGAAGCCGGAACCCGTGCCGGACGAAGTCGCGGCCTGCGCCGGCGCCGCAGAGGTGAATGACCGCCGCCAGTTCCTGTTTGCGCGCCGGCGTCGGCGTCGCGCGCGGATGGGATCCGACGGCCAGCGCGACCTGGCGGTCGAGCAGAGCGGCCGTCATCTCGATGGCGTGGCTCGGCAGCACGCGGCTATAGAGCCCGTTGAACCAGCAGGAATTCGGGTCGTGCCACGGGCCGTCTTCCGCCACGGCATGGTCGTGGATGCAGTAGCGTTTTGCGAGTTGAAACGTTCCGTCGGTGATCTGAAACATCCCGACCGCGCTCGACGCCGGTTGATACCACTCCAGCGGATTCGTCGACCACCGCCAGCGCCAGTAGGTGCGCGCGACGGGATTGCCGCTGCCTTCCGTCTGGGCCAGGGCCGCGAGCAGGTCCGGCGTGACGACGGCGGTCGAGTGTTCGCGGAACAGGTCGCCGTACTCCCGCCAGGTGTCCGCGAGCCCCTTGTCGAGCGCGTTGTCCAGTGGGAACAGGATCTCCGTCGGCTTGTGGACCGCGTGATAAATCCAGTTGAGGCTGAGAAAGGCGACGACGAGCAGTAGGGCGCTGAGGACGAAGCGGGTCACCGGCGGCGTGCGGTTCACCGCCCGCAGAAACCGCCGGAGATCCCGCCAGCGATAGCGCACGAAGCGCCAGAGCGACTTGAAGGACTTGAGGCGCGAACGTCTTCTACGACCGGGGCCGCGCGGCCTTCTGCGATTGGAACGAGGCGACATGGGGGACACTATACTCCAACCGCATCCGTTCGCAGAGGCGGGCCGGACGGGAACGAGCCGATGTGTCGTGAAACCGGATGGGCGGTGCTCAGCCCAGGAGGGCGGCGGCCAACTGCGGAAGCCAGGGGAGGAGCGCCATCCCGAGGCAGATGGAGAGGGCTACGATCGAGGCGACGAGGTCTTCGTCGAGCTTCGCCTCCGTCGCGAAGATCACCGCCATCACCGCCGAGGGCATGCCCGCGATCAACAGCACCGAGGCCCGCTCCAATCCTGTCAGCCCCAAGAACAGCGTGACGATCCACCCGAGGAACAACCCGCCGGCCATGCGCAGGCCCACGCCGAGAGCGGTCAATCGCCAGGTTGTTCTCACGGCATGTACGCTGATCGAGAGGCCCAGCACGAGACTGGCCAGCGGGATCGTCAGCAGATGCACCGGCGTCAGGACCGTCCGCAGCCATTCCGGCACGTGCAGCCCGGCGGCCTTCACCGTCAGGATTGCGATCAAGACCCAGAGCGGCGGCGAGGTGAGCAAGCGTCGCAGCGCCGTGCGATGTGATGAACCCTGCGTGCCGTGCCAGAGCGCCATCGGATAGAGCACCGTGAGCGTGAGCGTCGTCTGGCCGAGGTCGAAGAGAATCGCCTGGGCCAGTCCCGCTTCGCCGAAGGTGGCGAGGGCGACGGGATAGGCGAAGTAGATCGAATTGATGCAGCCGACGGCGAGTAGTAACCCGCCTTGCGTCGGGCGGTCGAGCCTCAGGGCGCGGCTGACCGTCCAGGCAATGAGGACGAGCGGGATCGTGATGAGGCAGGCCGAGAGGGGAATCTTCCAGGCCGTCGGCGAAAAAGCCACGCGATCGAGCGACACGACAATCGTCGCCGGCAACGTGACCGAAAAGACGAAGGTTCCCAGCCGCTCCGCATGCTGTTTCCTCAAGACGCCGAACAGGCGCAGCGACGCGCCGACGACGAAGAGGACAAGAAAGACATGCAGCGAGGAGGGCATGGGGGAGGAGAGTAGCAGAAATGAGAGGGGGCGTGTTGGGCGGGGAGTACGCGTTCCTGATATCCGAACCCGCCGGTCCCTTCATTGACAGCCTATCGCCATCGGCGGTACGGTTGTGGCCACAGGGGACTATGGGGCGTAACAAGAAGTTGCGAGTCCGCCTTGAAAGTTTGAGAGGGCGGATTACAGATCATCGGATCAAGATCGCGCTGGAACAGCAGGGGGCGCATCCTGATCGGAGGCTCATCAGGCACTGGGAAGTGGAGATCAGGGCGTGGGAGCGAACCGTATCGAATCTCGAGCGGCGGTTGAAGAAAGGGAAGCGCCATGATTAAGAAGACGAGATCGGCTGCCCTCGCCGAGAAACAATCGTTTCTGACGCCGTCGAGTCCTCTGTTGGACAATCATTTCGATGAGATCGTAGAGGCGTCGGAGGAGATTCTGGGGCTTGTGGCGATTCTGAAACGGATGTCTCCCACCGATCCCAATCGGGATGAGTACGAAGGCCGTCTCTACGGCGCGCTCACGCATCTCGATCACCACGTAAAGCCCGCGATCAAGGAATGGGATCGCGTGGTGGATCGAATGCCGGAAGATTGATCGGTCTTCGAAACGAACCTCTCCGCTAGGCATTCTCCTGCTCGCCGGTCTTCTCCTGAATCGGATATCGCATCTTTCCCGCGGACACCCGGTCGGCGAAGAACGCCACGCGATCGAGCGATACGACGATGAGGAGAAGAAAGACATGCAGCGAGGAGGGCATGGGGGAGGAGAGTAGCAGAAATGGAGGAGCGGGTGCTGCGTGTCAGATCGAGGGATCGACCAGCCGCACCGGTTGGCCGGTGGACTCCAACACGCGCTGCCACACTTCCCCGTTGGGATTGAGCCGGCGCGATTCGGCGGTGATGAGCGGCAGCGGGACATGCGTGAAGTGGCGGTTCCAGAATCCGACGGCCATGTTCGTCCGGCCCGTCATGCCGGCATGGACCGCGTGCTGGCCGAGGACGAGACAAAACTCCGCGTCGACCGAGTTCGCGGGCAGGCTGCGGATCGTATAGCTGGGATCGATGTACTTGAGCGTGAACGTGATGCCGAAGGCCGCCAGGTGTTGCTCGATCTGCCGTTGAAGGAACCCGCCGATGTCGTTCAGCCGGACGTTGCCTGACGGATCGCGGGCCGGTTCGGCCGACCAATCCAGCAGCGACTGCCCGGCCCCCTCGGCCACGACGAGGACCGCATGGTGCTTCTCGTGCAGGCGGCGGATCAGCGCGCGCAAGAGCCCGCTTTCCCCGTCCAACTGAAACGGAACTTCGGGGACGAGGCAATAATTCACATCGTTGTTGGCCAGAGTGGCATGGGCGGCGATATAGCCGGAGTGGCGGCCCATCAGCTTGACCAGCCCGATCCCGTTGTAATGGCCCCTCGCTTCATCGTGGGCGGCGACAATCGCCGTGTCGGCGGCGGCCACCGCCGTGGCAAACCCAAACGAGCGTTCCACCCAGGGCAGATCGTTGTCGATCGTCTTCGGGATACAGATCACCCCGATCGGGAGCCGGCGCCGTGCGATCGCCGCGCAGAGCGCAGCCGCGCCCTTCATGGTGCCATCGCCCCCGATTGCAAAGAGTATGTCCACGCCATGCTGCACCAACGTGTCCACCATGGCCTCCGGGTCTTGGGGGCCGCGCGACGTGCCCAGGATTGTTCCGCCGTGCCGATGGATGAGTTGGACGTTCTGCGGGGACAGAGAGAGGGGCTCCTCGGTCGCCTTGGGGGCGAGCCCGGCGAAGCCGTAGCGAAAGCCGAGGATGCGGCGGACCTTGTAGCCGTAGTGCAGCTCCATGACGATCGAGCGGATCACGTTGTTCAACCCCGGCGATAAGCCGCCGCACGTCACGATCCCGCAGGTGAGCCGGAGGGGATCGAAGAAAATCCGTTCCCTGGGGCCGGCGGTTTCAAAGGCGGAGGGGCTGGCCCTTGCGGAGAAACGGCTCGCCCCGTCGAGTGTCGAGCACACGAGAATGCGCAGGTCGTCGTTGAGAAACGGCGCGCCGCGTCCCTCCATGGGCGAGGGCACGCAGGCCGATGTGGCATCGACGGTTAATTGGCTATGGTCAGGAATAGACATGGGTCAGGTAGAGTGTGTTGCGTCAGGTCGTGCCTTGTCACGAGTGAGGGGTTGCGATGGGCGAGAATACGGGGTGCGGGGGGTGCAGTCAATATGACCACGAGGGGGTCGTCGGGCTGTGGCGTTTAGGTGTGGCTACCGATCGGAATGTGCTTCCCTGTCGCCCGTGGTAACGGGATACCACAGGTGAACTGAACATTTCTTCCAGAAGCTTCCGGTTTGATGAACGGCGACTTTGCTTGAGGTAAAGGGGAGTTCTGCAGGAAAGAAGGCGATCATTTGATGGAGATGATCTGTGACGGTTCAGGACACTGCGGCGGCGATGAAGCCGCCCTTGAAGACTGCATCGACCGGTATATTGCCGGAGTGCTGCCCGGGTCGACGGATTTGTCGAGCGGTATTTCAATTGCATTAAGAAACTACAGGTTGCAGAAGCAGTCGCCACAAGCGATCTGCTCTGCCATCCCGGGAATACGTTGTGGGCGATTCCCCATCTGTTGCTCAAGAAGGTCGTCGAGGTGCCGGAAAAATTGGGCTGGCGTGCCGGGGCCGATCTGGTCGGGCTGCTCCTCTCGGCATGAAGACGCGGTATCGTGCAAATCGAACGGCTGATCGCCGTTGAATTGCTGGTCTGGCCATGCGAGGCCGGTGTAACCGTTCCCCATGGATTGGCAGAGATGCTGCGGCAGGACCGATCCGTCGTTCCGCTGATGGCGTCGCAGTCGAGCGTCGCGTGCGTTCTGCACGAACTCGCCCGATATCGCGCGGCCAGCGGCATCGTCCGCCGCGGGCTGGTGTGCGATCTGGCGGCGACAATCTCGACGCCGCGATAGATGGATGGTTCGGCGATCACTTCCGGCCAGGATCGGCGACCGATCGCCTGAAAGGCGGCGCGATCGGCGGCGTCTCATTGTGCTGGGCGCGAGCTTCGGGTCCGCGCCTGCACCGTGTTCCCGCCCGGCCGTCGGTGTGGCAGGTGTGGGCGACGTGCTGCGTGGCCTTTGTCACCTGCATGAGCTGGGCGGCAGGGAATGTTCAGTGATCCCTGGTTGAAGCGGACGGGTTGCAGCAGGCGCAGTTGCACCGATCGATCACATGCATGGGAAGATCAACTCCATCTGCATGTGCGCAAGCGAATCAAACCTGCCGTGAAGCAGATGGCTGCCTGATCTCGCGGACTCAGCAATCTGGTGACTTTCAGGTCACTCGCACCTGACGTTGGGCACGCCCACGCGTGGGACTTCACCACGGTCATCTGAACAGCATAGAGCAGTTGGAAGCTCAGTGGTTCCAGCGGGCCAGCGGCTCTGGTGGTGTTCACGGCGTAATGTTTCCGTGGAACTTGATCGAGAGATCCGCACGACGAACTGTCCGACAGCACGAGTTCCACCGGACGGGATTCTCATGCACCGGCATCGTGCGCGGATCCTTCTCCACATGATATTCCGGCTCTTCCAGCCCGCGCCCCAGGTCAGAATCGCCGAAGCCCGCAGCCGGAAATCCCCCTTGAGCGGGTACTCTCCGCCGAAACGCCGACGACGCCCAGTTCTGGTCAGCGACCATGCCCACGCCCGTCCCGCCGTCTCTTGCCGTCGATCAGCCGCGCCCGTTCCTCGGGTGACAGCGCACGTCATCGAAGCCAGATAGTGTTCTTAACGCCTGCTGCGTAGGTGTTGTCCTTCTGGTTGTAGGCGACGAGATAGTCCTTTTGTAGCACTGAAAGCCTTCAGCGGTCACCGAGCTGGCGGGGATCGTCCAGGTGCGATGCGAAACCAGGCGGCTCGGCGTAGAGCTGATTCTGGTCCCGAATGGCCGAGAGGTGCGTCACCACGCGGCGGCCGATTTCATGTTCGCTTGATCTGACGGCGTCAGCAGGAGACTTCGGCTGTCCTGCTTCACCCGCAGTTCGCGCCATCAGCCGGAGCAGGGTCAGGTCATCGAACCGCTGCCGGAGCAGGAGCGTGAACTTGGTTTCCTGAAAGGGGGTCAGCAGCCGCTTAGTGAACTCTTCCCCTTCGATCGGCACGATGCTGATCGTCGGGTTCTCCGCCACGCTGCCGCCGAAGACCGGCATGAGCGTCTTGCTGGCCTCGCCCGTCAGCGCCGGGGTCGCGCCGGCATTCACGCGGAAGTCGAACGTCGCGGCGATGTTGGAGACGCCGGTGAAGTGGATGGGCTGATGGCGATGGGCGCGGGCAATGTTGATGAGCAGTTGCTTGGAGACGGCATCCGTCACCGCTTCGTCATAGGTCGTCACCGCGCGATTCAAGGTGATCGGCGACAGGCAGCCCGACAGCATCAGGCTGTAGAAAACTCCGGTCAGGGTAAGCCGCGCAACGGATGTGAAGCGGAAAGTCGTCGTCATAAGCGCACCTATCGAAACGCACACCATTATATAGAGCGGGTTTGTAGCATACCTGGGAGGGGATGTCAGCGGAGGACTGGGAGCAGCCAGACGGTCCTTCTTGCTCGCTGAGGCCGCACGATCGGAATGTGCTCCCTCAATGCGCGCAGTGAAGGACCATCTGGCCGCTCCCTTTGGGGGAAAGGTGAGGATGTGAAAGAGAATGGTGCCGCGCGCAGGCAGAACGAATCGCGCCGCTCTATTTCGTCGGCCAAGCCTGTTTGACAGGCTCCTGTGGCGAGGGGTAGCCTGTCGTTGATCGGAAAGCTCAATAAATAATCATAATTAGGACGACGCATTATGGCGGAAGCTGATGTCCGAAATCCTCCAGAGTATTGCCAGTATGTTGATGGACCGTGTGATCAAGACTTTTCCTCTACAGCTGCAAGCAATGCCTTATTCCTCTTCCCCTCAGTTCCTCCTCAAATTGCTGCCACAATTGAAAGTGCAAAGCAGAAGCTTGAATTAACATCAGGTGTTCGAACCTGGAAGTCCTGGCGGCAGCTACCTATTACCGGACGAATCATTTTTTGCGAGATATGTAAGGCAAGTCGGTTTGCTAGCACCATTGTTGCTGATGTTACGACTCTCAATTTTAACCTACTATTCGAAATTGGATTTTCAGTTGGCCTAGGACTGCCAGTAATCCCAATTCGCGATACAACCTATATTGCCAACAAGCGAGACTTTGATGAGCTTGGGTTGCTAGATACTCTAGGCTATTTGGATTTCAGAAATGTTGATGAATTGGTTAGCGGGCTGCTTGAAAGGTTGCCCGGATCTGCTCTGCCTTCACCTTTAGTCAAAGAGTACAAGGAAACGCCTCTTTATGTTCTTAAGGGGCCGATCAATACGGAAGGTGCAGTTCAACTTATGTCCACACTCAAGAAGTCTGGATTTAAGTTTAGAACATATGATCCCGTTGAAACTCCTCGTCTTAGTTTGTCCGAAGCGCGAAAGCAGATTAGTGGGTCAGTTGGCGTAATTGCCCACCTACTGAGTCCGAATCGGCAAGGAAGTACAAGACATAACGCGCTATGTGCGTTGTTAGGCGGAATAGCGATGGCCGAAGGTAAAGTTGTCGCAATGCTCCAGGAAGAGGCGGTACAGCAGCCGATTGATTATAGAGATGTAGTTCAACCTTACCAGATTCCGACTGACATTCCTCATATGCTTGAAGGAACTATCAAACGAGTTGTAGAGCATATGCAAGTTGCTGGACCATCTGTTGGTCGGAGGGCAGAAAAGGTTCTGGAGAAACTTGACCTAGGTGATACGGCAGCCGAAAACGAGATTGCTGGTCTCCGTAGCTATTTCGTTCCTACTGGGCAGTTTACTCAGGCAAAGCAAGGCCATGCGAGGTTGAGTAAGAAAGGTAGACCCTGTAATGGCACTTACGAGGTCAGGAATTCGCTGGGGCGGAATCGCTCAAGGGTAGTGCTGGACTTGAAGCCTGAGGGACATCAGTTCACTAAGTTGAGAGAGGCGGTACTTTCGCAGCTATCTCCTGGCCTTCAAGAGCACACGATGACGGGATTCTGGAACTATATTCTCCTGACGGAGTTGGCGCACAAGATTATTTCAACGGAAGGTGGATGGGCGAGCAATGATCCTGAAAGACACATGCGGTTTAAGAAGCTTGAGCGCATATATGCAACGCATGAAATTGAATCGGAAGGAGACTTGTCTCAGAGGCTACTACGACAAGTAAATAGATTGGCGGAGAGGTTTCGTGATGCAGAGGAGTCTAGGACTAGAGAGAAAATAACGGAGTGGCTTTATGCCGGTGATATACGAACTCTAGACAAGGCTGTAAGTGAGTATCTTCGAGAGAAAGAAGCTGTCTGGCTCCTTATTGATAATTTGGATAAATACGAACCAGCGGACACCACGTGAAGAGGACGATTAGGTGGGGCACTCCCGAGAATAAGAAGCTGCGGAGGCAGATGGAGGAAAGTGAAGTTGAATTTAAATGTCTGGTCTTTCTTAGGATACATTGAAGGAGCATCTAGTCCAGCAGACTGATAAGTGGAAGACAATGCAAATCAGTCGATTTGGATGAATCAAGTCAGGAAATCGTGTCAATAAAAGAGTTAAGCGAGTACGGAATCGGTGGCTCATTTCGAGATGTCCACAACTCCTTGAACTCTTATATTAAATCCGAAGACTCATTTAACTACATTCTTGAAAGAACATTAATGAGGTTCTAATTGGGCTACTTTTCTTCAATGAGCAGAAGGCAAGTTAACCGCAATCATGGAAAAGTTTCGTCCGATGACATTATTCAGGCTGAGAAGAGTTACTCGGAGGACTTGGTGCTTATCACAGCCTATGAGATAGGGGATACGTACCCACAGTTTGCTGATATCTTATATGCATTCCAGGGGATGCCAAGAGTGCTTTCTATGGCCGAGGTGAAATCCATTCTTGAAAAGGCTGGGATTAACAGCTCAGATATGCAAAAGGTAGAGCACGAAGTCATATGGACTTGGGATTGCACGCCACTCTGATGAAGACAGATACTTACCAGGTGAGATACATTCTGAGGCACCTTCTTCATCCGATTGAAAAAGGTAGAAAGTCGTTGTAAATCTTTAAGATTTCGCACAATCTGGGGTTAAGAGATAGAAAAAGGTATAAGGTTGGAGAAGTCAGTTGTTTATATGTCGCATGGCTGTGAAGCTGCTTACCTGAAAACGACTAGCAGGCTCAGTTCCCTATTCTGAAGACCGTGGTTATATTAGCGCCTTCCCCATGATGTGATCTGATTGATGCCATCTCCTATCTTCCCTGATTGACTCCGCTCTGTCTGCTCGCCACAATCCTGCTTCATTCTGATTTCGTTCAAACAGCTACTGCAAAATGATTTCAGAATGGCCTGCTGTGATTCCACCGATGCGCAGGGGGCAGAGGCTCAAGCGCGGCGAGGGGCGGTCGATCGACTTCGCGGGACGAAGATGACGGTGAAGGTGCCGGGCGCGCAGGTGGGGAATCCTACTGCTCATTGAATGGGTCCGAACCGCTGACGGGCCGGACTGGGCGCTGGCGGTTCATCCACCGCGAAGCGTTTGCGCTGGAGGGGCCTATACGATTTCACCGCGCTATGAGATCTATCAGGCCGCGCCCGGCACTTCGCCGACCCGAAAGGCGCGGAAGTATCATTAATATCAGTCCGGCGCGAACGGTGGACGGTGTTGGTCTTGCCCTGCGGGACTCGAACGCTATTTCACCGAACAGACCTGCCCGGTCGGCACGATCACCTGGGAAGTGGAACAGGCGATTGCGGAAGAAAAGGCCAGAATTCCTCGATAAGCTCAAACACCGGGGCGCAGACTTCTCCTACTCGACGGAACCACGCTATGGCGCAACGCTATCCTGAACTGTCTGACACGCACATCCAATTCATCGCCAAACAGAAGATCTACTTTGTCGGCACGCGAATGGCGGAGAGCCGGTGAACACCCTGCCCGGGCGGATGGATTCGTTGCGCGTGCTCAGCCCTAAGCGGGTGGTGTGGCTCAATGTGACCGGGAGCGGGAATGAAACCTCGGCCCATGTGCAGCAGGACCCGCGCATGACGCTGATGTTCTGTGCCTTCGAAGGCTCGCCGGTGATTCTGCGGCTCTACGGCACTGCGACCGTCGTTCACCAGGGCGATGCGGCCTGGCGCGAGCGACAGTCGCGCCTTTCTTCCACGCCCGGCGCTCGGCAGATTTTCGACGTGACGCTCGATCTCGTGCAAACCTCCTGCGGGATGGCGGTGCCCTATCTCTCCTACACCGGCGACCGCGAGTTGCTGAACGAGTGGGCCGGGAAGAAAGGCGAGGAGGGGTTGCGGCGGTATTGGGCAGAGAAGAATCAACTCAGCCTCGATGATCTTCCGACGAACATCGTGAAGAAGAGCCGCTCGCAGTAACAGGACCGGTTATCTTGTTTGAACGACTTGTTCGCATGTATGCTTCCATTCTGTCGGCTTTGCCTGTGTGTGACTTTGCGTTATACTCCTGATCGAAGGAGCTTCCTCCCATGGCCAAGATGGTCCCTACTCCTCCTCCCGGGTTTGACGATCTTCCGGTCGATGAGCAAATCGACTTCGTGCAATCGTTGTGGGATCGGATCGCTGCGACTTCCGAGCAAGTCCCGGTGCCTGACTGGCATCACGACATTATCCGGGAGCGATTGGCTGCGTATTCGGCAAACCCCGGAGCCGGCCGATCATGGACCGATGTCCGTGCGGACATTGCGCGCAGATTGCGCGAACGTTGATCTGACGGATGGCGTCGCGGCTTATTCTCCAGCCTCAGTCTGAACTCGATATCCAAGCGGCAGCGGTGTGGTATGAAGACCAACGGCCTGGTTTGGGAGAGAAGTTCCTCAACGAACTCGATCACGTGTTCCAACGCATTGTCGAGAATCCCCTGCAATTTCCCCGGCTGGAAGCGGCGGTGCATCGGGCGCTGTTCCGGCACTTCCCCTATGGCGTGTACTTCGTGATCGGTGATGAACGTGTCGATGTTTTGGCTGTGCTGCATCTGCAGAGACATCCCGAGATGTGGAAAAGCCGGAATTAACCTCGGGTCAGGCAATCAGGGCTGTGCTGCCTTGCAAATCCCCTGTGATGTGCTTGCCTGCTGGGAGAGGTGTGGGTGTGACCATGACGCTTGAACTCAAGATTCCTCCCGTGAAAAGAGGCAAGATACAAGGCTACTTAAATTCTAAGGTCTGCGTGGTCGAGGCCAGCTCCTCTCCCTCTTGATTGACAGCGCCATTTCTGCTCGCCACAATCCTGCTGTGTTCAGCCGCCAGCTCCATGACACCAACACTCGTGAGAGTTTGTCTTGCTACAACCTGATGCTCAGGGGTACGCGCTCAAGCGTGGCGAGGGTCGGTCGATCGACGTTCGCGGGACGAAGATGCCGAGGAAGGTGTCGGGCGCGCAGGTGGGGGAATCCTACTCGCTGATTGAAATGGTCCATCCGACGACGGTCATCCGGCGCTGCATGGTCACCCCAACGAGGCGGAGTGTTTGCACGGGTTCTCCTTGTAATCCTCGCCAGCCGGTCTCGGCGGGTGTTCCTATGTGGGGGCCATGGGAACGCAGGCCGGATATGGACTGCGGCAGATGGTGTCGCCGGAGCAGTGGCAAGGCATGCGCCTGCACCTTCGTGTTCGGCAACGCTATTGCCGAGGCCACGCTGCTGACGACTGCGGTGATCGCGTTATCCGACTGGGTTCCGCCCGTCGGCGCTGATACCAACGCTGCTGGTGCGCGATTGCACGCTGGACTCAATCTCCCTCCCGGTGAGTATCGCCTCGTGGTCGTCGGGGATTTCAATCGGGACGGCCGCTACGATGAGACGGAAGTCGTCGGAAGCCGCGCGGTCTCGCTGCGCGCGCACGACGTTCCGGACATGGTGCTCGGCGGGTATGACATTGATCTGGCTGTGCACGAGCGTGCGGGCGGTGGGGCGTTTCGCGTGGAGGTTCCTGCTGGGCGACCGACCGAACGGAATCGGTGATCTATCCCAAAGGGACGCTGCGGTCCATGGACGATCCGATCTTTGCTCCACAGATGGCCGACTTGGGCCTCTACGAGCCGGCGGCATTTCTAGAGGCCGCGCCGATGATGTTCTATGCGCTGGAAGAGTGAGCATGATCAAAGTCTGCTCGTCTTCGTCCACGGGATCGGCGGCACGGTCCGCGATTTCGACGCCATCGTGGTTGCGCCGACCTGCGCGGTTTCGCCGCCTTTGTGGTTTTTACTTATCAACCGCGCGACTTTGGATCAGTTGGCCGCAACAGCGCGATCTTCTCCGGAACGGTGATTCCGTTAGGGGAGAGGCCGCCAGCCTGCCGCGCATAGTATGCGGCCGAAAGGGTGGCAGCCCTGAATCGCTCCGGCAGTGAACAGCATGAAAACCGTGTGGCCCGGTTGATTACGGTCGCCAGTCCCATGGGTGGGCATCCCGACGCGCGGAATAGCGGACAGGCTCCGGTGGCGGTGCCCTCGTGGCTCGATCTCAATCCGGACAGTGCGTTTATCGCCAATCTCCATCGTGCACCGCTCCCGGCGGGGGTTGAGTATCACTTGTTCTTCGCATTCGGTGACGATCGTCGTGTGAAAGTGGGTGTCAACAGCGACGGGCGGGTGCCGTTGGCGAGCCAGCTCACCGCCCGTGCTCAACAGGAGGCGATGGGGCAGCACGGATTCGACGAAACGCACTCGGGGATTCTGACGAGTCCGCAGGCGATCGCGGATATCCTGCGAATTGTGTCGGAGGTCCGTGCGCCGATTCCGGAACCGCATCTACGAGAGGGGATGAGGGGAGGCTATCGCGTCGACCTGGGGCCGCAGTACACGCCTCTGGAGGCGTACTGCATCCACAATCTTGGGTTTTACCTGGACGCATTGGCGTCCGGCGCACTCGATCCGATATCCCCGGCGCAAGAGCATTTCATCCGGGCGATCCGCGGGGACGTGCCGCCGACCGGCGAGATGGAGACGGCGTGGATCAAATTCACTCGGGAGTATCCGGATCGGCGGGCGTTCGCACGGTAAGCCAGGGAGAGCCGAACAGGGGACAGGCTGGATAACCGCTCGCCACAATTCTATCTCGTGCTGAATGTGTTCGTGCGGCGGGTCACGGCTCACAGTAGGTGCTGATATGGCGCTGCACCCGATTTTCCGGAAGCTCGAAGGCGGTGATCGCCGGTCGATCGGGCGGTCTGGCGAAGTGGTGGCTGAGGTGCTGGGCAAGCCGGCGCTCTTCGGCGCGTTGTTCGGCGGCCTGTCCGTGGAGGACCCGGTCGTGCGGGCGCGGGCGGCTGATGCGGTCGAGAAGATTACGGCCGTCCATCCGGAATGGCTGCGCCCCTATACAGCGAACCTGCTTGGGCCGCTCGCGTCGTGTGAGCAGATCGAAGTCCGTTGGCACGTGGCTCAGATGCTGCCGCGCATTCGATGGAACGCGCGCGACCGGCAACGGGTCGTCGCCATTCTTCAACGGTACGTGCGCGACTCCAGCCGTATTGTGAAGACCTGCGCGATGCAGGCGCTCGCCGATCTCACCCGGCAGGCGCCGGATCTACGGCCCGCGGTGCTGCGGCAGTTGCGGCAATTGACGGCCCGCGGAACGCCGGCGATGCAGGCGCGAGGCAAGAAGTTGCTCGCGGAGCTGCGGAAGAGGGGCGCGGCGACGTAGCGTGTCTCACCTGGATGGCCGGTGGTCGGTAAGCAGGGGCTTCTCGTGCCGGCTCGTGTGTGCGCATTGACAGAGGTCCTCGCGGATCCTACGCTGGTGCGGGAAAAACCCATCTACAGGAGGCTCGCTCCGCTATGGCCACATTTGGAAAGATGTTGGTATCGGCATTCGGCGGGTACGTCGGGGGATTTCTTATCGGTATGGCCGTGGTCTCGCTGTTCTCTTCGAATCGGCACGATGCCTCAGTGGAAGCGGCGATGACCGGGGCCTTCGTCTTCGGTCCGCTCGGGGCGGTGCTGGCGATGGTGGCCGCCTGGATCTGGTGGGTCTCGTGAGTGCTGCGGGGACCGGCGCTCAGTCGCCTTGTTGATACCACCGATACGCCGCCCCATCCCAGTAGAGCAGGGCGCTGGCGGATTCGAGTTTCTGGACGAGGAGGGCGTCGCCGCGCAGGACCGGTGATTTCTTTCCCGTGGCGCCTTGTTGAATCGGTCGTTTGACGACGACGCTCCAGGCATCCAGCCAGCTGAAGTCCTCTCCCCCGTTTCCTACGGCGCGGCCTGCTCCGACCACGTGTGCGGTGCGTTCGCCGGCATGGAGGATGGCGATCCCCTGCTGCCCTGTCGCCTTGCGAACGACGAGGACGGCTACATCGAGCTCTCCGTCCCCGTTGAAGTCACCATGCAGGAAATAGGGATTGAGTCTGGTCGAGAGGGCGTAGGCGGAGGCCACGCTCTTCTCCTCCAGAATCGACAACGCCCAAGGGGGAAGGTTTTGCTGTTCTTGCCAGGTCGGCTCGGCGGCCCATCCGATAGCGAGCGCGTCGAGTGCGAGGAGCAGTAGGAGTATGGAGAGTGCGCCACGGATCGTGTCCGGCATGGGGCAGTCTTATCGCCAGCTTCTCCGCCGCTGTCAAGGGAGGCAGGTGACATTCCTCTGTCTCCGAGCTATGCTCCGCCCTCAATGCGACTCGCGGCCGTCTGGCCGGTACTCATGGTGATGGAGGATGCTATGCGCCGACGTTCGATGTCAGTCTTGGCGGTCTTGCTGGTGGGGATGATGGCGAGTGCGGGAGGCACGGCTGTGTTCGTTCCGACTGTGTCGGCCGAGGAGGCCGTGCTGGACCTGAACAGTCCCGATGCCATCAAGCATGCGCTCGAGCAGCAGGTCGGAAAACGGGTGAAGGTGAAATTGGAGTCCGGCCAGGATCTGGAAGGCAAAGTGGCGAAAGTCGGGTCCCATGCCGTCCAGCTGAGCGAGTTGAGCGGGATGGAGTTCTTCGATGCGACGGTGAAGCTGGAAGAGATCGCCGCGGTGATCGTGCGCGTGCGGACGAAGTAGCCGCCGGCTATCGGTGCCAGGGCATCACGTGCGATCCGGTCCAGGTGCACGATGGATCTTTCACAGGTTCCGATTGCGAAAATCTTCTGGACGGTGCTGGCCGTCGAGGTTGTCGCGTTCGCGGTGCTTCTGATTGTGGCCTTTCGGGCGGGAAGCAGCGGGCCGGAAGGGATGGTCGGGGCCTGGATTGTCCTTATCCCGCCGATCGTCTGGGCGGTGCTTGCCTGGCTCTTTCAGCGTACCGATTCGCCGACGCTGCAACTGGCGTACACGGCGTTTCTGGTCTTGCCGCTTGTGCAGGTTGCCGTCGGGCCGATCTTCACTCAGGTTCAGCATGCCGTCTGGGAGCGCGGGTGGCGCGGGTCGGACTACTTTACCGATCCGGCGCACTTGAAACTGGCCGGCGCCATTTACGATCGGGATGTCGAGTCAGTCAAGGCGCTGATCCCGGGCGCGGGCGATCTCAATAAACCCTATCGGCAGGATACGACGCTGTTCGACTATGCGATGTCGAACACGGATGCCTCGGACGCGTCGTTCGAGATTCTGCGCGCGTTGGTGGCGGCGGGTGCAAATCCGAATGTCCCTCCCGGACGTCCATTGACGCTCGCGCTCTCTCAAGGTCCGCGCTTTGCGCAACTCCTGTTAGATGCCGGCGCCGATCCGAATGCGATCGACGGCGGGCGGCCGGTGTGGTGGACGGTCTTGTCGGCGGCACAGGACCAGGATTTGACGCTGCTGCAGTTGCTCCTCGATCGCGGCGCCGATATCAAGCACCGTGACGGTGAGGGAGGACCGGTCGCCTGGGCTGCGTACCAGAAGGCCTGGCGGGCGATGTGGCTGCTGATGGAACGGGGCGCCGACTGGAAAGGCGAACAGGCATTCGGCGTCTCCGTGCATCAGATGCTGCTGAACGAGCGGCAGTATCGGCGCGATGATGTTCCGGCGGAGTTCCGCCAGGCGCTGGCGACATACGAGGCTGCGGATTCGTCGCAGCCGTGAGGGCGGTCCGCAGAAAGCGCGGCGTTCATGCAGATTCCCCCGCACATGCAGGCCGACGCGGCGCTCCTGCCGCCGGCGTTGCGCGCCGTGCTCGCGGCGGAGCTTGCCGCAGGCAATGAGATCGCCGACGTGCTCCATGGGTTTCCCGTGGCGCCGGTCGGAGTCGGGATACGGATGGCGCGCCCGCTCTCTGTTCCGGTGCCGGCCGGGACTATCGGACTCGCACCCTGCCGATTCCCCAATTGGGACGGGTCCAGCGGCTATTCGGATGAGCCGGGCCATTCCTTTCTGCTGGGGCCGCCTGTCGCGCCGCCGGACCCGCCGCCGATGGAGGAGGTTCGTACGACAGCCGATCGGCCGCGCAGCCCGGCGGTCGCTACCGTGCCCGATTCGCCGCTCACGCGCTTCGAGCACAGCCTCTCCCTCAATTATGAACAGTGGCATGATGGGATCGGCTATGACCTCGACGCGATCCGTGACGCGTCTCCGGAAGACCGGGCCGCCATCGAGGCGCGATTGCTCCGGGACGGCGTGCGAGACTGGCGGGACGTCGAGGCGCTGGCTCTCTTGGATACTCCCGCCGCCCGCAAGGCGCTCGATCGGGTCACGGGGTCGCAGCGCCACGAACTCGCGCTGGCCGTGGCCCGCTATGCGCCGCATCGTCTCACGGAAGACGCGCTGACGAAGATCCTCGTCGCGGCTCTGCAGCGGGCGCAGCTGTATGGCGGCCTGACGCAGGCACTTGAACTGGCGGAAACGCATCATCCCTTCGCGGTGATGGACGCGCTGTGGCGAGGGGCGTTGGAACGGGAAGGGGAGGCGGCCGTTCACTACGCGGCGCTGCTGATGTTTCTCCACGGCAAGGCCGACACGCCGTTCGATTGGGCGCAGCGGCCCTTCTTTCTCACGTTCAATACCGATGATCGCGCAGCGCGCGAGAGGGCGTTTCAGGAACTCTGCCGGAAAACCGGTGTGGCGGCGGACCCATACCTCCGGCCGCCGCTGTAAACGTTCCCGATGCGCAGAGATAATTCGAATCGGCTCCCCCTCGTTGACAGCCCTTTCCTCCGGCAGTAGCCTACCGCGTATGAATAAAGCCCGGGACACCACGCTCGCGTCTGTGACGGCCGTCGATCGTCGGCGGATCGAGGCCCAAGGGTTTCTCGGCTTGGACGACCGGCAGATCGGGCAGATCAAGTTCTGGCTGCGTTTGTCGCCGGCAATCTGCATGACCTGGACGGCCTGGGGGACCGTCCTGCAATCCGCTCCGGTGCTCTGGGCCCTGGCTCCCTTCGCCTTGTTGGGCGCGTTGCTGCCCGGCCATCCGTTCGATCTCCTCTACACGTTCGGCATCAGGCGCCTGACCGGCGGGCCGGCGCTTCCCCGCTATCCGCTGCCCCGAAGATTCGCCTGCCTTCTGGCGACGCTGATGATCGTCGGGGCGGCCTGGAGTTTTCAATCCGGCTGGATCCTGGCTGGACAACTCTTCGGCTGGGGGCTGGTTGGCGCGGCGCTGGTAAACGTAACGACGGGATTCTGCATTCCCTCGTTCATCTATGGGCTGCTGTTCGGACCGCCCGGGTCCTGCCAGGTGGAGTGAAATGCCCTGGCCTCATTCCCGCGATGTCTGTGATGAGAGGAGCGTTCGTTAAATGACGACCGAATCGAACCCATCGACCGCACTGCCGCAAGCCGCCGTCGATCTCTTATGGCGGGGCGACGTGATCGGGGCGATCAAGCTGGTCCGTGTCGAGCGGAATATCGGGTTGAAGGAAGCGAAAGACCAGGTCGATGCCTATATCCGTTCTCAGCCGCCCTTACGGGAGAAGATGGAGCGGGCCCAAGCGGAGGCGCTGCAGAAGCTGAAGCGGGGGCTGATCATCTTCCTGATCCTCGCCGCCGCCGCCGCCTACTTCTTATTCCAGAGTCGATAGGTCTGTCAGGCGGGACGTGCAGGTGTCGGAGAGGGACGTGAGGCGGTGTCCTCACCTGCCGGCCAGTCAGTGCTGCGTGCTTTCCGTATCCGGCGGTTCCCAGATGTCCAGGTGCTTGCCCTCGACTTGGAAGATCTGCTGCGCGCTGAAGATGTGCTCCACATCCTCCGGCGAGGACATCTGCACCACACCGATGAAGTAGCCGTGCGTGTCTCTCACGACCTTCACGGACTCCACCTTCCCGAATGGAATGAAGATCTGCGTCAACTGTTGCTGCGTGTAGGAAGACGGAAATCCGCTGACATAGATTTTGGACGCCATGGCCGCACCTCCTTGTCCGTACGAGGTCGGCATTGGCCTGTGCAAGATGAGTCGAGGAAGCCGTCCGTGCGTGAGCCCGCCAGCCGGTCTGCTTACCCGGCTCCTGTCCAAGGCAATGCCTGCCTCTGTTCTCACTCCTTACATAAAACGTACCAGCCGGATGTCCGAAGTGCCACTAGGTGAATACCTGGGTTGGTCTGGTGGCTCGCGAGGTCCAGACCTGCGGGGTGAAGTGCCGTTCCATCAGCCGGTTGTGCTGCTCCTTGCCGGTTTCATGGATGGGGGCTTGTCGGTCGCCGATGCGTGCCGTGCCGCGCTGATCTTTCCCTCACGTGGCACGGGTGTAGGGTCTCCAGTGCAGTCGAGATTATCGGCACATGGCGGGTGCGGGGCTCTGTTTGGCGGAGGGCTCCGCTATCGCAAGGCAGTTCCTCTCCTCGATCGTGCTCTCCCGGCGCGGGGGCCATTCGTGCTGTTGCCACGCGAGTTCGGCGGAGGCGGGAATGGAGTCGAGCGTCTCGCAGTCGAACCGCTCGCGCCGGATTTCTCCGCCGGTCCGGTTGCGATAGACCAGTTCGTCGGTGTCGAGATCGTAGTCGGGCATGTCCGCGTCGGCCCAGCGTTGCTCGAAGTAGTGCGCGTAGAGCGTGTACAGACTGTGCGCGTCGGGGTTGCGGCGCAGCACGTACTCGGGCATGGCGTCGGCGCCGGAGTCGGCGTGGTGAGGCTGGAGCCAGAGGTAGTCGCCCAGGATCACCATTTTCACCAACGGCGCGTCGGCGTAGAGCTTGAGCGTGACGGCTTTCCCCATGGCCTTGAGCCGTTTCAAGAGGGCGATGCTCTGCCGCACTTCATGCCGGACGTCTTCGATCGTCCGCTCGGGGTGGTCGATGGCCCGGATGCGCCGGTGCACGTCTGGACTGTACGGATTGGCCAGGAGGATCTGGGCGCCGAGGCACTTGTCGAGGACGGAGGCCAGCGTGCCGACCTGATCGACGAGGGTGCTGTATCCGCTCGAGCCGATGACTTTGATGGTGCGGCCGGCTGCGTGGGTATCTCGAATGCGTGAGATGTGCCGTGCGGCATGGCGCGCCCGCTGCGGAAAGAACGACACCAGGCCCGCGCCGGCGGCGGCCGCGGCGAGCCGACGATCTCGCAGGCCGCGTGTGACGGCGCTGATGCCGGCGATCAGCAGCAGGGCGACGCCCATTTCGACGGCGATGAGCGCGGCTGTGTGGTGCTCGATGTCGCTCCACAAGGCCAGGACGTATCTGGCGGTGGACGGGAGCAAGAGGGCGATGCCTCCGCTCAACGCGACGATGACGATGTGATACAGGCTGCCCGCGAGTGCATGGGCGCCGGTACGGACGAATGATGTGAATGGCTGAAACAAGGAATGACCTCTTCGTGAATAAACTGTGAGAGCCCGGTACGGCGGATTCCGCGCCGGGGTAAACCGATCCCTTGGGGACGCCTGTTCGGACGGGGCCGAATCAGATCCGGTGAAGCGCTGCTCCTGATCGTCGTGTGTGCGAATGAGGAGGATGCGGGATCGGTGACGGGGGCGATACGGTGTACGGTGTTCGGGGACACGCCTCTAAGGAGGCGCGCCCCCGAATGGCACGGAGCGTAGATCCGTTAGAAGCGATCGCGGCCTGAATTGTTGCCGCGTCCCCCTCCGCCGAATCGTCCGCCGCTGGAACGGGGTTCCTGCGGCTTGGCTTCGTTCACCGTCAAGGACCGGCCGTCCATTTGTGAGCCGTTCAGCGCCGCGATTGCCGCATTGGCCTCTTCGGACGTGGCCATTTCGACGAAGCCGAAGCCACGCGATTGCCCGGTGAACTTGTCCGAAATCACGCGCGCCGATTCAACGGTGCCGTGGCTGGCGAACAGGGTGGTGAGTTGCGCTTCGGTCGCCGAATAGGGCAGACCGCCGACATAGAGTTTTGAACCCATGGGGGTTCCTCCTTCTGGGAATGACATTGTCCGAGACACGAGGAGAAGAGGGGAAGGAGCGGGCCGAAGGCGCAACCAACGAGGCGACTTGGGTCAGAGACTTCCGATCAGATACTCGGTGACAACAACATCGGTGATGGGCCGTCCTTCATGTGATCGTTCACGCGAGGCCCGCCGCATGAACTGGGTGGACTGTAACAGGTTGGGAGGGGAATAGCTAGTGCGTTCCGCTTCTTCGTCTTTACCCTGCGCTGACTTTGGGTCCGTGCCAGACCAGATAGGGCGGCTTCTTCAGCACGTCGGTGGCGCTGGGAAATAGTTGCGCGGCGTGGTGATAGGCATGTTCCTGGGCTCCCAGGCAGGTGGGCGAGCCCATGTGATTCGAAATCATGCGGAAGGCCGTTTCATCGTGCGCCGTGACGGCGGCGTTGTACAGCGTGCAGGAGAACTCGCCGTCTTTCGAGCACTCCGTGCTCACCACCAGGTGCGAGCCGTCCGGAAATGTCAGCAGGGGGTCGAGGTTCAATCGCGCCATGAGGTCGTCCTTTCTATCCACTATGCGTCGGCAGAAGCGTAAGGAGTAATGCCGCGCCGGACGCGCCGGCCTTCGAGATGGCATTCATCCCGCGCGAGGATGGGGCTGAGCCAGGGTGCCGCCGTGCGTCCTAGTACAGGGGCGGTTGCGGTCCCCACTGGAGTCCGGCGAGATCGGGGTCCTCTCCGTCCTGCGTCGGCTCCCGCTTTTCCTGTTTGCGGAGGGCTCGCTTGGCTTCCTTTTCCTTGCGCTGTATTTGCAGCGCTTTTTCACGTTCCCGCTTGGCGAGAGTGGTTTTTCCTGGACGTCCGATGATCGCCTCCTTGGTGTCTGCGGATGACTGCTGCCGACTGCCTGTGAACGAAACGGCTGGGGGTGCCGGTGATCCGGTTCCCCGCCGCCTACTTCTTGCGCGCCTTGGTTTTCGGCGCGGTGACGGGTTCCGGGGTGCGCGTCTCTCGTCCGAATCCCTCCCGCGTCAGCGTGGAGACCTGCGCCCGGATCGTGTCGATACTCAGGGACGACTCCTCGTGCTTGGGGTTCGACAAGCCCAGCAATTCCCAACGGATCTTCGGTTTGTAGGACGGCCGGTGCTTCTTCTGTCCCGCAGGCCCGCGTTTGTTCGTCGTCGATCGGTTCATTGAAGGGCTCCTTCCGTTCCTCATCGCCGGTCCTGAGGCCGGCCACGGGATACACTGGCACGCGAAGAGACTGTCGGCGGGGCGATCTCCCGTTCTCAGAAGTACGGGGGCTCGTCCGGGGTCTGTAGGAGCAACGGAGGGAACGGATATGGTCGCGCAGGCACGGGAGTGAGAACGCGCGCGGGTCAAAGACGTGGCTCGTACGACAGGGACTCTAACACGCGGGGGCGGGGGCGTCAAACCGGCCTCGTGGCCTTCGCGGCCGCTGCCGGTTCAGAATTGCGGTTGCGAGCCTCCCGGCTGGCTCGTATGATGCGGGTATGAGTCAATCCGCCGTGACCCGTATCAAGTCGAAGACGCCGCTCGCTTACAGGATCATCGGGATTCAGCAAGACACGCACGATACGAAGACGTTGCGGTTCGCTCTGGCTGCGGATGCCACGCTGGATATGTTGCCCGGCGATCATCTCTACGTGCACGCCACGATCGACGGGAAGACCGTGAAGCGGCCCTATACGCCGTCGTCGCTGCCGGGGGCCACGGGCTCTTTCGATCTGACGGTCAAACGGTACGAGACGGGTACGATGTCGCGCTACCTCCACACTCTGCGGGTGGGGGACGACGTGCTGATGAGCGGGCCGAATTCCGGCGGGCACTGGGTCGACGGGATGGCGACGAAGGCGGGATTCGTGGCGGGCGGATCGGGGATCACGCCGATGATCGCAATCATTCGCTGGATTCTGGCGACGCGGCAGCCGGTCGACTTGCGCCTGCTCTATGCCAACAAAACGGAGGCCGACATCATCTTCCGCGACGAATGGGATCGGGCCGCGCGCGAGCACGCGAACTTCCGGTGCTACCACGTCTTGGGGCAGCCGCCGGCCGGATGGTCGCAGGGCGTCGGGCGACTCACCGAGACCATACTGCGCGAGCAGCTGCCGCCGCCGGGTTCCGGGACGGTGGTGTTTCTCTGCGGTCCTCCCCCGATGGTCGATGCGGTGGAAACGACGCTCAAGGCGATCGGATACGCCGAAAACGCCATCATCCTGCCGTAGGCGCTCCCGCCGTTACTTCATCTTTCTCGGGTCCCGATACCCCATCAAGTGAGCGTAGGGGCTGTCTTCGAACATCATGTAGATGCCTGACGGATTCGGCGCAGTCGGCAGTTTGCCGGTAGCCGCGTCGGCAACGGCCAGGCCCAATCCGAAGATCACACTGACAACGACAAGGCTGAGAAGGCGCTGTGTCGTCATGGGTATCTCATGGGTGAGAGTGATGAGCAGGCTCCCGTGGATATGGAGAGCGTACTGTCAAGCAGACTTGCGGCCCTAGGCGCGAACGGCCGTAGGAGAAGTGAGGAGGTGCTGCGCGAGGCGCCTTAGACGCCGTCGCAGCGATTTCGTAAACAGCGCGGCGCGACCGGCGGCCTCTCGCACGATCCGGTTCCCTGTGCGCAGGCGGTAGCCTCCAGTGTTCGGGATCGCCTGCAGCGCAAACAGCTGATTTTCTATGCGTCGATCGTTCGCGTTACGGCAAGTTCTTTGCTCAAGCTCAATGCGACAGCAAACGGCCGCGGTCTTTTACCTAAGGAGGTTCGGTATGACGATGACACGGATGATGATGGCAGTCGCATTGGCGTCGATGGTCCTAGTGCCGACGGTGTTTGCCGAAAGCGGCAAGGGCAAGACTGGCACAGCCGGGACGGCGACGCCCGGCACGCCGAGTACAACAGACGTCCGGCTTGTCGCCAAGCTGGTTCCGACGACGAGTCAGGACCCGACGTTCGAAGGGCACGCGGCGCGTCGCACGGGTGCAGCCCGCGATGAATTCGAAGCGCGGGTCGAGGTGCCGCTGGCGTTGCTCGGCGAAGTCGATCCGGCGGATGTGCATCCCGATCTTGTCTTAGCCGGTGCGGTCCACTGCACCATGGTCTTCGACGAGGTCGAGCCGGTCACCGGGGTGGCGGAGTACAAAGTGAGCGTTCGGAGCCGGAACGGAGTGATTACGAACCGTGCCGGGTCGTGCGGCGCGGTGCCGACGATTCCGGCCGTGAATGCCGGTGATACGGCGTCGGTCTCGATCGGTGGCGATGTGCTGCACGGTGTCTTCGCTGCCAAGCGGTAGCGACTTCGCAGTGTCTGTTTCGAGGGGAGGGGCGGGAACAATCCCGCTCCTCCTGCGGCGTTGCCGCGCGTGGTGTCGGTGTTGCTCATCGTGTCCGGGATTGTCGGGCTCAAACTCTCGACTTAGCGTAGCGTACGGGGATCGATCGTCTGGCCCGTCGCCGTGCCCTCGATGCTCGCGACGTAGGCCTGGGCGACGGCGGCTGCGGGCATGCCGGGCGCCGGGTCCATCTTTCGGGCGATGAGCGTCTCGGTCACCCAGGGCGGACTCACGACGTTGATGCGGATCCCGCGCGGCAGTTCCAGCGCCGCGGCTCGGACGAATCCTTCCAGTCCGGCGTTGACCATGCTGATCGACGCGCTCCCCTTCATCGGTTCGCGGCTCAGTACTCCGCTCGTGAGCGTGAACGACCCGCCGTCGTTGACGAACTGCCGGCCGATCCGCACCAAATTGACTTGCCCCATGAGTTTATTCGAGAGGCCGACCTGATAGTCCGCGTCGGTCAGGTTCTCGAGACTATTGAATACGGCGCGCCCGGCCGCGCTCACGAGTGCATCGAACGTGCCGACGGCCTGGAACATTTGCGCGATCGACTCCGGCGAGGCAAGGTCTACGCGAAGCGTCCCGACCCGATGCCCGATTGCGACGACCTCATGTCGCGGGGAGAGTGCCGCGACGATGGCCGATCCGATAGTTCCTGTTCCTCCGAGCACGACGATGCGCATGGTGCTGCCTCCACATGATCAGTCCGGACAGGGTCAGATAATTTGTTCGCACGGCAATGAAAACACGTGCAGCGGCAGGGAATGGCCGTGCTCGTGCTTCGCTTTGAACTGGCTGAAGGCTTCGGCGAGACGGTATGCCGCCGCTTCCGGGAGTGCCGTGAGGATCATGCAGTTGGCTCCCGGCGAGAGAAACGCCTTGGCGGCCAAGCCGGTCTCGCCCTTCCCAGCGACGTTGTGCACTTCGGTGTAGGCGGTGACATTGTGCTCCGCCAACAAGCTGTGGATGTGTGTGACGATCGATTCTCTGAAGACAATCAATAACATTTTCATGCCGGGCGCTCCTCTGCGTCGAGACGGATGCTCGCGCATGTGAAAGGGTGGGTGGCCTCCGTCAGAGCCATTCTGCGCACGGCCTACGAAAAAGACAAGAGCGGGGGAATGGATCTGTGTCGTCGGTCGGTCGCCCCCGGCACTGCACCTTGACGGCGCAATTTCTCGAGACGTAGGCTGTGGCGCCGAGCGCGGTCCCGCGAGTGTCCCTAATGGAGCGATGGGTATGTTGGATGATGCATGGGTAAAGCGGTTTGCCGAAGAGTGGGTCGAGGCTTGGAATGCCCACGATCTCGATCGGGTGTTGGCACTGTATGCCGAAGACTTCGAAATGGTATCGCCGCTCATCGTGACGATTGCGGGCGAGCCCAGTGGTCGACTCAAGGGGAAGCCGGCCGTTCGTGCTTATTGGGAGAAAGGGTTACGGTTGCTGCCGGATCTGCATTTCGAATTGCGATCCATTCTAGTCGGTGTCGAAGGCATGACGTTGACCTATCGCGGTCACCGTGGTCTGGTTGCGGAAGTGTTCCAGGTCGGGCCGGATCGGCAGGTGACGAAGGTCAGCGCCCACTATGCGCTGCAGGCGTAACGGGCGGGCTTCGATTCGTGCCCAAACAACACGGGCCGATCCTTTCGGATCGGCCCGTGATCGAACGCCGGTCGGCCATTATTGGATCGAGTTGGCGAAGCCCCCGCGCGTCACTTCAGCGCGGATCTTATCGCCCACCTTCTTGTCCCCCGTGATCTTTTTGGTGTTGCCCCCCACATAGACGCGCATTTCATTTCCGTTCGTGCCCGCCACCGCGTTGTAGCTGGGGCCTTCGATCACATACACGTTGCCTTCGATCCGGGTGACTTTCCCGTCGATCGTCGTAAACGCCGGACCGGGAACGGTGTCGAGATCCATCGCTTTTGCACCCGGACCAGGAAAGAACTCGGCTTCCGCGAAAGCGAGACCGGCGCTGAAACTGCCGGCGATGCCTGCCACCACGACTGCCGCCATCAACTGCTTCATGCGATTCGCCTTCATAAGAAGCTCCTCCTCGAATTCGCCCGAGACTCATGCGGGAGACCCCACTGCCTCCCGGTGACTCTGCGCGCTCGTGAATGATTATGTAGAATTCAGCAAACCTCATGCCGCCTGTTCATGCAGGCGAAGTGGGCTAAATTTCAGGATGCCGGTTGTCCTGGCTCAGTCCGGGCGTAGGTATCTTCACGCAGGAAGACCAAAAGACGGCCTGATTGTCCAAATCTGCGCGAAGGTCTCGAGCGTGATCGACACACGCGCTCCAAGCGCCGTTCTTTGGATTTTCACCGTGACGACCTTCCGGTCCGATACAGGGCGGGCCGATCGACCTACGTGGTCGTGGGCCAAGTTCCTCGGCTCGTCCGGCGTTCTGCTCCGTTGGTGGTGAATTTTGTCCATCTCGTGCGTGACCGGACGGCATCGCGCTCACGGTCCGCGTACGGATTCGCCATCGCGACACAGAAGATTCAGGTGAATCCGCGCCCGAGTGAAGATGGCATCTCGCTTGCTTTGTCGAAGCGGTGCCTTGCTCAGACTATTCGATCAAGAGCAGGCAGTGGTAGCCCAAATTCTTCATGCGGAAGGGAGTCGACATATGGTGACGGTGATCGGATTTGCAGCGGTCGGTGGATTGATCTGGGTGTTGGCAACCAGCCTTGCGCGCGAATGCGATGCCGAGCGGCGGCGGACGAACCGTCCGGAGAGCCGAGTGCTTGCCTCAACTGTGACGGAGCAGCAGCAGAATCTCCCGTTGGCTGCGTAAGCTCCGAACGTGGGTATTGTAGCGGGGTTCGGCTCCTCCTTTCGTTGTCGCCCATTCCTCATCTGACAATCCGTGGGAAAGCCGGGACGGGTTTCTCGTCCCGGCTCCCCCAAATCGACGGATTTCAATTCACCGATCGATCGTCCCACGAGGACATCCGCTGCGGCACGGTTGCCGTCTCGTCGGCGTGTATTACGCCTCCTTCCACTTCGTCAGTTTGTTGTGGATCTTCCCTTATGCGCTCCTGACGGTGCGCAATCGTTCGTGGATGACGCGCTAAGCCGGTGGCGACTGATTATCGGTACCGGATGGCGATGGCCGACAGGACGAGATCGGTCCGGGGCTGATCAGCTGCCCCTTGGGTCAGGAGATAGGGGTTGGACGAGTAGGGCGTGTACCACCCGTATCCGTAGAGTCCGAAGGCGGCCCCGGACGGACTGATCAATCCCGGCTCGTAGTAGGGGCTGCCGACGTTCGAGACCAGGGTGATCGGCACCTCTCCGATGACCGCGTCGGCACCGAGCGAACGAGCTCGTTCCACCAACGTAGTTCGCAGCGATTCGGCGCTGAGGTTGGCGCTCCGTACCACGATTCTGGCCAATTCCAGATGGGGGCGTTCCGGTTCGTCCGTGAGCCATTCGATCTGATCCGCTGTTTGTCGCGGCGCAAAGGTGTCTTCGGAAAAATATTCCACGCGCACGCCGGCACAACCCGCCATGAGCAGATGCAGCGAGAGCAGCAGGGCTGCCCGACTCAGAGACGGGGCGAGTGTTCGAAGACGCGTGATGACGTTGCTCTGCATGCGTCCACTCTACATGGGTGCGAGCCGCAGACCTATTCCCCGGTCGAGGGGTGTGCACAATCACTCGGCCCGCTCTCTAGCGCTGTAGGGTTTTCCCGTCACTCTTCGCAAATGCGCGGAATCGGGGATAGGTTATGTGGGGTCAGCGAAGTCGTTCACGCCCGTGGGGTGTCGTCAGATCCTGGTCCGGGCCGAGGGGGACAATGCGGGTCGGATTGATGTCGTCGTGGGTCACATAGTAATGGCGCTTGATATGGTCGAAATTGACTGTCTCCGCGATGCCGTCGGTCTGATAGAGATCCTTGAGATAGCCGAAGAGGTTCGGGTAATCGGCGATCCGACGGAGATTGCACTTGAAATGTCCGTGATACACGGCGTCGAAGCGTACGAGCGTCACGAACAAGCGCCAGTCCGTTTCCACGAATTGACTACCGAACAGATAGCGGCGGCTGGCGAGCCGGGCGTCCAACGTGTCCAGTGCGTCGAAGAGCCGGCGCGCCGCCCGTTCGTAGACGGTTTGTGACGTCGCAAAGCCGGCTCGATACACGCCATCGTTGACGTTGTTGTAGACGAAGGTATTGAGCTCGTCGATCTCCTGTCTGAGCTCGTCCGGGTACAAATCGAGCGTGCTGTCGGTGAAGCGGTTGAATTCGCCGTTAAACATCCGCATGAGGTCGTCGTCGGAGTTGGTGACGATGCGCTGCGTCACCGTATCCCACAGCACCGGGACGGTGACACGGCCTCGGTAGTGCGGGTCCGTTGCCCGATATGCCTGGCTCAGAAACTGAAAGCCGTTGATCGGATCGAGTGAATGTCCCGGGCCTTCGCGAAAGGCCCAGCCCCGGTCGTCCCGGATCGGATCGACGACCGTCATGCCCACCACGGACTCGAGCCGTTTCAGCTTGCGGACGATGATCGTCCGATGCGCCCATGGACAGGCCCAGGACACGTAGAGATGGTAGCGACCGGCTGCGGCGGGGAAGCCGCTTTCTCCGTTGGCAGTGACCCAATGGCGGAACGCATCCGCCTGCCGCTTGAACTCGCCCGCGCCGGTTTGCTCGTCGGGAAATTGCGCCTGCACGGCCATAGGGGATCTCCGTGGCGACAGCCTATCATAGATCGAAGGTTGTTGCCGGATTCCTCGACCGGCCTGTCGGCGGAGGTACGGTTGCAGCGGCGAAGTTCGTCCAGTACAGTAATGACTCGATGGCAGGCGGAACGGGGGGAGATCGAACCTGTCCGGCCGCTTCGCAGCTAAGGAGTCTCTGATGAATCAAAATCGACTGGTATCGGCCGGGCTGTTGGCCTGGTATGTCGGCCTCTCGGTCTGGCTGGCGCAGTCGCCGGCCGATCCCCAATTCTGGCTGATCGCGAGTGTGTTGCCCGCGCTCTTCGTCGTGCTGCTGATCGCAACGTATCGCCTGATGCCGCTCTCGCACGCGTCCTATGCCTTGATCACGGCATTTCTCACGCTGCACACGATCGGGGTCCATTATACCTATGCCGAAGTGCCGGTCGGGGTGTGGCTCGATCAGGTGCTGCATCTCGGTCGCAACCACTTCGACCGGATCGTGCATTTCAGCTTCGGCTTTCTGTTGGCGTATCCGATGGAAGAACTGTTTCGATTGAGTGCCAGCATCAGCGGATGGGTCGTCTACTACCTGCCGGTCATGACCGTGTTGGGATTGAGCGGGCTGTGGGAGATCATCGAGTCCTGGGTGGCGACCGCCGTCCATCCGGAGCAGGGGATCGCGTATCTCGGCTCGCAGGGCGACATCTGGGATGCGCAAAAAGATATGGCGGCGGCGTTGTATGGCGCGATGCTCTGCGTGACGATCCTGTTGGTCGTCCGCGCGCTCCGCGGGGCGAGGGCCGTTCTCCAGGCCGAGGTGTCGGAGTAAGTCCGCCGGAAGGAGTCGGTGACCACGCACCGAGACAGGGCGACCCAAAACTCCCGCAGGCTGCTGACAGTGTTGGTGGCCCTGTATGGTCTGTTCTGGGTCTGGCTGGCGATCGAGCCGGTCAATCGGAGGGACTGGCTGCTCGAGAATCTGCTGGTATTCGCGTTCCTGCCCGTGCTCCTCGTCACTGCCCGACGCTTCGAGTTCTCCCTGGCTTCGTACCTGCTGATACTGGCATTTCTGATTTTGCACGGCTTCGGTGCGCACTATACTTACGCCGAGGTCCCGCTGGGGTTCTGGCTCAAGGACTGGCTGGGACTCAGCCGCAATCCGTTCGACCGCCTCGCCCATTTCGCCTATGGAGCCTTCCTCGCCTATCCCATTCGCGAACTGCTAGTCCGCCGGGCCGCTCTGACGGGGTGGTGGTCCTATGCCATTCCAGTCTGCATCGTTCTGGCGCAGAGCGGATTCTTCGAAGTGGCTGAAGCGATCGTGGCCGTGATCGTCAGTCCCGAGTTGGGCGGCGTCTATCTGGGGACCCAGGGTGACGAATGGGATGCGCAACATGACATGGGCGCGGCGTTCATCGGAGCGTTGATCGCCATGCTTTTGGCTGCGGCGTTACGCGCGGGACGTGCCGCGTGCGGGTCGGCGACCGCGTCCTGACCGGTGTCGCGAGGCGCTGGGTCTTGTCCCATTTCACCACTGGGCCTTCCGGGGACGCGTAGCAAAACGCCTCTGGGGATGCCAAAATCCCGCGAAATCATGACGGTTCTTAGGCATATCTCCTGCTGCAGCTGGAGTAGTCGAGGAGAGGGGATAGTTGTGCCCATGAACTTTGTTTCGACAATCACTGGATGGATGCCGGAGATATGCCGGCGGATCGTTGTTCGGGCGGGGTTAGGGGGAGTGCTGTGTTGTTTGGCGCTTACCGGCTGTGACAAGCCCGGAGACTCCCCGCCGGTGTCCAAGCAGGCTGACGAAGCAGCGGTATCGGGACTGCTGCGGTTGACGCCGGAGGAACTCGCGCGGACTCCGCTGGATACGGTGGTCGTTACACGGGGGCACGCGGGGGCTCCGAAGGAATTTCCCGCCACCGTGCTCCCCAATGAAAACGAACTGGCCGAAGTCACCACCCTGATCCGAGGCCGGGTCGTGAAGGTGTACGTGGACGTCGGGGCGGATGTGAAGAAACACACGCTGCTGGCGCTGCTCCACAGTACGGACCTCGGTATGGCCGAAGGCGCGTATCTCAAGGCCGCGGCCAAACTCCACGAAGCCGAATTGGTGTACGAGCGCGCGAAGGATCTGCATGAGCACAAGGCCGTGAGTCTGGCCGAATTGCAGCGGCGCGAAGCGGAGATGAGGACGGCGCAGGCCGAGGCCCGGGAATCGCAGAATCGCCTGGAACTGCTCGGCGTGCCGCAAGAGGAGCTGGACCGACTGCATCGCGAGCGGACGATCAAGGCCGATGTGCCGCTCCGGGCACCCTTCGACGGCCGGGTCATCATGCGTAACATCACGAGGGGAGAGGTCGTCGAGACGCAGCAGAAGCTGTTCACCGTGGCCGATCTGTCCGACGTTTGGGTCGTGGCCAACGTCCCGGAGAAGGATGTGCACGCCATCCGGAAAGACCAGACCGTCGAGGTCGTCGCGGTGGCCTATCCGCACGCCGTGTTCAGCGGCACCATTACCTATCTGGGCGATGTTCTCGATCCGGCCACCCGCACGATGAAGGTCCGGGTCACGGCGCCGAATCCCGACAAGGCCCTCAAGCCGGAAATGTTCGCCCTGGTCAGAATCCATCCTGCGCCGGATGCGCGGGCGCTGGCGATTCCCCTGGCCGCGCTGCAGAACGGATCGGGCGGTCCGATCGTCTTCGTGCAGCGGAGCCCGCGGGAGTTCGAGATTCGTCCCGTGACCGTCGGGAAGGAGGAGCGGGAGTCCGTGCCCGTGCTGGGCGGATTGCAGGAGGGCGAGCGGGTCGTGACCAAGGGGGCCTTCGCCCTCAAATCGGAAATGGAACGCCACAAGCTCGAGCCGGCGCCATGATCGCCTCACTGCTGGAATTTTCCCTGCGGCAACGCATCCTTGTCCTCGGGCTGGCCTGTCTGGCCTGCGTGGCCGGCGTGTGGGCGTTTCGAGCGATTCCGATCGACGCCTATCCCGATGTGACGAACATTCAAGTTCAGGTGCTCACCGAAGCGCCGGGACTCTCGCCGGTCGAAGTCGAGCGGTTCATCACGTATCCGCTGGAATTACAGATGACCGGCTTGCCGGGGCTGGCGGAAATCCGGTCCCTCTCCAAGTTCGCCCTCTCCCAGGTCACAGTCGTGTTCCGCGACGATGTGGACGTCTACTTTGCGCGCCAGTTGGTGTTGGAGCGGATCATGGCGGCCAAGGAGCGGCTACCGCAGGACGTCGATCCGGTCATGGCGCCGGTCAGTACCGGGCTGGGCGAGGTCTATCAATATTATCTGGAAGGGGGAGCCGACGCGGCGAATCCGGAGATGGCGCTCACGGACCAGCGAACGACCCAAGACTGGGTGCTCAGGCCGCTTCTCAAGAGCGTCCCCGGCGTGATCGACGTCAACGGCATGGGTGGATTCGTCAAACAGTATCAGGTCGTCGTCGACCCGGCGAAACTGCGCAAATACGATCTGACGCTGCACGAGGTGTTCGAAGCCGTAGCCAAGAACAACGCGAATGCCGGGGGCAACGTGCTGGAGCGCCACGCCGAACGCGCCATCGTGCGAGGGCTCGGCCTGGTCCGCTCGCTGGCCGATGTCGAGGCGATCGTGCTCAAGGAGTCGGGTGGGATTCCCATCTTCGTCCGTGACGTGGCGGAGGTGCGGATCGGCCATGCCGTGAGACACGGGGCGGTGGTGCTCAACGGCGACCGGGAAGTGGTGGCCGGGACCGTGCTGATGCTCCGCGGCGGCAACGCCCGCAACGTGGTCGAGGCCGTCAAGGCAAAGGTCGACGACCTGCGGAAGAGCCATGTGCTGCCGGCCGGGACGGACCTCGTCCCGTTCTATGACCGGATCGAACTGGTCAATGCGGCCGTCAACACGGTGCGGGACGCGCTGATCGAAGGCATCGTGCTGGTCGTGTTCGTCTTCGTCTTCTTTCTTGGCCATCTGCGCAGCGCGCTCGTGGTGACGATCACCCTGATCGTCACGCCGTTGGTCACCTTCATCCTCATGGAACGGTTCGGGCTCTCCGCCAATCTGATGACGCTCGGCGGCCTGGCGATCGCGATCGGCGAGATCGCGGACGGGTCGCTGGTCGTGGTCGAGAACGTCTACCGCCATCTGGCGCGGAACAACGGCGGCGCGCCGCGCGCCAAGCTGGACGTCATTCTGCACGCGACGAAAGAGGTCGGCCGCCCGATTCTCTTCGGGATCGTGATCATCAGCGTCGTGTTTCTCCCGCTCATGACCCTGCATGGACTCGAAGGCAAGATGTTCGCGCCCCTGGCCTATACGTTGGTCATTGCCCTGTTGGCGTCGGTGGTCGTAACGCTCACGCTCTCGCCTGTCCTTGCCTCGCTGCTGTTGCGGGGGGATCATCCCGAGGAAACGCGGCTGACGCTGTGGATGAAACGGGTCTATTTGCCGGTCCTCCGATGGACGCTCCGCAACCGGGTGGCGGTCCTGGCCGGGTCGGTGCTGGTGGTGCTGGGGAGCCTGCTGATCGTGCCGTTGATCGGGCGGGAGTTCATCCCGATTCTGGAGGAAGGCGCTCTGACGCCCCAGGTGGTCCGTCTCCCCAGCGTGTCCCTGCCGGAATCCGTCGAGATGGAAAAACTCGCCCATCGGGCGATGCTGGAATTTCCCGAAGTGCGCATGGCCGTCAGCAAGATCGGGCGGCCCGATATCGCGGTGGGGCCGGAAGAGCCAAACGAAAGCGATCCCATCGTGGCGCTGCACGACCGCGGCACCTGGAAGACGGCGACGACTCAATCAGGGCTGACCGACGCGATCCGGGAGAAGCTCGCCGAAATCCCCGGCATTTCCGTCCTGATGAGTCAGCCGATTCAGGAGCGGGTGGACGAGCTGATTTCCGGTATCCGGACGGAATGCGCGGTGAAATTGTTCGGCGATGATCTCGAAGTGCTGGCGCAGAAGGCCGACGAGATCGCCGCGCTGATGGCACGGATTCAAGGCGTCAAGGACGTCAAGGTGGAGCAGATCGCGGGGCAGCCGTATCTGACGGTGGACATCGACCGGCAGAAGATCGCCCGCTACGGCATCAATGTCGCCGATGTACAGGAGATTGTCGCCACGGCCATCGGGGGGCGGGCGGCCACGCATGTCTATGAAGGCGAGCGCCGGTTCCAGCTGACCCTCCGGTTTCCGGAATCGATGCGCAACAGCGTGGGAACGATCGGCGACATCCGGGTCAAGGCGGCGTCCGGGGCGTTGATCCCGATGAGCGAACTGGCGACGATCGACATGCGCGAAGGGCCGCTCCGCATCAGCCGCGAGCAGACGAAGCGACGCATTTACATCGGGTTCAACGTCGTCGGGCGGGACATCGGCGGAGTCGTCGATGAAGGCCGCCGGAAGCTGGCCGCGGAGGTGCGGCTGCCGGAAGGCTACACCGCGACCTGGGGCGGAGCGTTCGAAAATATGGAGCGGGCGAATGCGCGCCTCCTGATCGTGGTGCCCGTCACCCTGGGGCTCGTGTTCTTCCTCCTCTTCTGGGCCTTTCATTCGCTGCGGTATGCGACGCTGATCATTCTCAACCTTCCGTTCGCCCTGATCGGGGGATTCGTCTCGCTCTGGTTGAGCGGCCAATATCTCAGCGTGCCGGCGTCGATCGGATTCATCGAGTTGTTCGGATTGGCGGTGGGGAACGGGATCGTCCTGGTGTCCTACATCAATCAACTCCGTCACGAGGGGCAGACCATCGACGACGCCATCGTCGCGGGTTGCAGCCTGCGGCTCCGTCCGGTGCTGATGACGATGATGACGACGTTGCTCGGATTGTTGCCGCTGGCTCTCGCGCAGGGGATCGGGGCCGAAGTCCAGCGGCCCCTCGCGACCGTGGTGATCGGCGGGTTGTTCACGTCCACGGCGCTCACCCTCGTGGTCCTGCCGGCGCTGTACCGCTGGTTCGCCGAAGAGCAAGCGGGGAAAGAATACGCGCCGGAGTGGGTGTAGGGGAGAAACGGGCGATGGTCTGGCTTCTCTTCGTGGTCAGCGCAACGGTGATCGTGTTGGCCGGCACGAAGCTGTCGCAGTATGGCGATCAAATTGCCGAAGCGACCGGGTTGGGGCGGTTGTGGATCGGGGTGGTGTTGATGGCCGCCGCGACATCGTTACCGGAAATCTTTACTGATGTGAGTGCTGCCCTGATGGATGCACCGGACCTCGCAGCAGGTGATTTGTTCGGCAGTAACATGGCGAACATGCTGATCTTGGGTATCATCGACCTGATGCATCGCCAGAAGCGGGTCTGGCAACAGGCGGCGTTGGGCCACACACTTGCCGCCTCGCTTGCGATGGCGCTCACCGGTCTGGCCGCATTCTTCGTGTTGTTAAAGATCAATGTCACGCATCTCGGGGTGGGGATCGGAAGTTTGGCCCTCTTTGTTCTCTACGTCTTGGGGATGCGGCTTGTCTTTCGGCAGGAGGATATGGAGCGCCGTCGTGTTGAGCGGGAGGCGTTGGTGCAGGGAACCATAGAGAAGCATGACGCCGGCGAAGAGTGCCGTGTCGGGCTGCGCCGCGCGTTTATCGGCTTCTTCATGGGAGCGCTCGTGCTGCTGGTGGCCGCACCGTTTCTGGCTCATTCTGCGAAGGCGATCGCCGTAGAGTCAGGCCTGAGTACTACGTTCATCGGCGCGTCGTTGGTAGGTATTACCACCTCGTTGCCGGAACTGGTTGTGTCTATTGCCGCCGTCCGGCTCGGGGCCTTCGACTTGGCGGTTGGTAATCTGTTCGGCAGCAACGCCTTTAACATGGCCGCCTTCTTCTTCGCCGATCTGGCATATCGGGATGGCGGATTGTTCGGCGCCGTGAGTACGGCCCATGCGGCGACGGCGCTCTGGTCGATCGTCATGATGGCCATCGGGCTCATGGGGATCATCTACCGAGCCGAGAAGCGGTTCCTGCTGATCGAGCCGGACAGCCTGCTGATGATCGTTGTCTACGTCATGGGGTTGTGGTTACTGTTTCAATAGAAGGTTATGCTGATGGACCGACCGGCTCTTTCTTGGCACGCCGTCTCCGACGGAGATGCGGCGGCGGCGCTTGCTGTCGACACGAAGACGGGCCTTTCGTCCGACGAGGTGCTGCGTCGCCGCGTGCGCGAAGGGTTCAACGAGCTGCCCGAAGCGCCGCCCCCGTCGTGGCTCCGCCTGTTCCTCTCGCAGTTCGCCAACGTCATCGTCTGGGTGCTGATCGGCGCAGCGATCGTGTCCGGGTTGCTGGAAGAATGGCTCGATGCCGCGGCTATTCTTGCGATTGTCTTCTTGAACGGCGTCCTCGGGTTCGTGCAGGAGTTTCGTGCCGAGCGGTCGCTCGCCGCGCTGCGGAAACTGTCCGTCGCCATGGCGCATGTGCTGCGGGACGGCGCGGTCGTCTCGATGCCGGCGCGCGAGTTGGTGCCCGGCGACATCATCCTCCTGGAGGCGGGTGACCGGATTCCCGCCGATGCCCGCCTGATCTATACCACCTCGTTCGGCGCCCAGGAGGCGTCGCTCACGGGAGAGTCCACACCGGTCCAGAAAGACGCGCGGGCCGCAGTTCCGGAGGGGGCTATCGTCGCCGAACGGATCACGATGGCGTTCATGGGAACCGCCGTCGCGTCCGGCAAGGCGCGCGCGATCGTCGTGTCGACCGGAGGACGCACCGAACTGGGGCGGATCGCCGCGATGATTCGGCGGGCGTCCGAAGCGGAGCGGGTGGAAACGCCGCTGCAGCACCGCCTGGAACAGTTCGGGTATACGCTCCTCTGGCTCGCGCTGGGCGTCGTCGCCGTCGTGTTCGGCCTGGGGATCTGGCGGGGCGAGCCTCTGCTGGCGATGTTCCTGACGGCGGTCAGTCTGGCGGTCGCGGCGGTGCCGGAGGGATTGCCCGCGGTCGTCACCATCACTCTCGCGCTGGGCGTCACGCGCATGGTGACACGGCATGCGTTGATCCGCAAACTGCCGGCGGTGGAAACGCTCGGGTCCGCCACCGTGATCTGTACCGACAAGACCGGTACCCTCACGAAGAATGAAATGACGGTGACCCGGTTGTTTGCCGGCGACCGCGTCTTCCAGGTGACCGGCGAAGGATATGCGCCGACAGGAGAGATCATTAAGCCCATTGAGGGCGAGGCTGCGCTCGAGTGGGATCCCCAGGTGCCGGCCTCCTCTCGACCTGGGTTGCGTCAGCTTCTGACGGCGGCCGTGCTGTGCAACGGGGCCTCGTTGAATCAGGAAGACGGAGTCTGGCGCGTCGTCGGCGATCCGACGGAAGGCGCGTTGCTGGTGGCGGCGGCGAAGGCCGGCATCACGACCGGACAGGCGAAGAAGGACACGACGTTCGCGGGGGAGATTCCCTTCGATACCGAACGCAAGATGATGACCGTGCTCCGGCGGACCGCTGACGGCACGATTGCCTACGTCAAAGGGGCGCCGGACGTACTGCTTGCCCGCTGCATCTATCGGATGACGGACGACGGACGCATCGAGCCGTTGAACGAGTCCGGGCGTCGCCGGGTGCTGGAGGCCAACGCCGCCTATGCCGGTCAGGCGCTGCGCGTGCTGGCGGTCGCCGAGCGGCGGACGGACGGCACGGCGGACGTGTGGCGGGCCGAGGATGTCGAGCGGGAGCTGGTGTTTCTTGGGTTGCTGGCGATGAAAGATCCGCTGCGTCCGGAAGCGGTCGAGGCGGTGCGGATGTGCCGGGAGGCCGGCATCAAGACCGTGATGATCACCGGCGATCACAAGGACACGGCGGTCGCGATCGCGCGCGAGCTCGGAATCTACGACGGCGACGGGGCCGCCTTGTCCGGAGTCGAACTCAACAACCTGACGGACGAACAACTCGCACAATTCGTGGACCGCATCACCGTCTATGCCCGGGTCTCCGCCGAGCACAAGCTGCGGATCGTGGAGGCCTGGAAGCGGCGGGGGGCGGTCGTGGCCATGACCGGCGACGGGGTGAACGACGCGCCGGCGATCAAGGCGGCGGACATCGGCGTCGCGATGGGGCAGACCGGCACCGACGTGGCGAAGGAAGCCTCCGACATGGTGGTGACGGACGACAACTTCGCGTCGATCGCCGCGGCGGTGGAGGAGGGGCGGGGTGTGTTCGACAATATCCGCAAAACCATCCACTTCCTGCTGTCGTGCAATGCGAGCGAAGTGTTGGTGATGTTCTTCGCCGCGTTGCTGGGGATGCCCTTGCCGCTGCTGCCGATCCAGATTCTCTGGATGAATCTGGTGACGGACGGTTTGCCGGCTCTGGCCCTGGCCGTCGATCCGAAAGCTCCGGACTTGATGCGGCGTCCGCCCCGCCCGCCCGCCGCCCGCCTGCTGGGCCGAGGACGGCTGCTGAGGATCGCCACCGAAGGCTTGCTGCTGAGCGGCATCGCCCTCGGAGCCTTCGCCTACAGTCTCTATGGATTGCATCAGTCGATCGAGCAGGCCCGGACGGTCGCCTTCACCACGATGGTGTTGGCGCAGCTCGTACATGCGTTCAACTGCCGGAACCACCGGCTGTCGCTCTTCCAATTGGGCGTTGGTACGAACCGGGTGCTGCTGCTCGCGGTGCTCGTTTCCCTGGCGGTGCAGGTTGCGGTGCTGACGGTGCCACCGGTCGCCGCCGTCTTCAAGGCGGTACCGCTGCCGCTGGAAGACTGGGTGCTTATGGCTGCGGCCGGGTTGTTGCCGTTGGCCGTTGTGGAGCTCCTCAAAGTGTTGCGACGATGGAGGGAGCGGGTCTGAAGAGAGCAGGCCGCGACCGGGTAGGAAGAACAGCTTGAGTTGAAGGGGGAGAGTGAGTATGATCCATAATCATGGTTGTCACGATGTCTATTCCCCGTTCGCTGGGAATGTTGTTGGTGGTGCTGGCGCTCTGTGTCTGCGTATTCGGGCAGATGTTGGGTGCGCCTTCGACCGTGTGGAATCCCGCTGATTCTCCCGACCTCCTGGGTTCGTCCGTCCTCGAGGGATTCACGTTAGTGACTGAAGTGCCGCATGTGCAGTGGGCCGTGACCCGCCGCATCGTCTCGGATGGTGCGCCCGGGGTCCATGTACCAGTGCTTGCCTCCTCTCTGTTCCATCCTCCCGTAGTCTGATCCGTCACAGTGGGGCTCCGCCGGGGGCCGGCTCGTCGTAGGGACGTGGCGCGTAAGCTGCCGTCGTTCGATCGGCGTTGGGGCATTCCCAGTCTCTGCAGGGCGCAGTCTCTGCGTTCCCAGTTTTCCAATGGATGTCGATCCTCGCCAAGGCCGATACGGCACAATCCGATCTCGAGTCCGGGTCGGACGGTGAAGGAGGAATGGTTACAGGACGGTGTGCCAGGGCGGGCTGACGGCGAATGCGGCGTTGATGAGTCCCACGTGGGAATAGACCTGCGGAAAGTTTCCGCACTGGGTGGAGGTGGCAGGCAGAAAATGTTCGGAGAAGAGTCCCGCGTGATTGGCCGCCGTCAGCACATGGTCCAGCACGGTGCGGGCTTCGGGCAGTCGATCCAGTCTGGCCAGGGCTTGTGCGATCCAGAACGAGCAGATGACAAAGGCCCCGTCGGGCTTTCCGAAGTCGTCCTCGCGGATATACCGGTAGAAGAAGCCCGTATCGCGTCCATTTTGGGTGAGGGTCAGTTCTCGGACGATGTCGAGCACGGTGGATTCGCAGAGTTGCCGGTCTGGGTAGCCGAGAATCGGCAATTGCGCGAGCGCGGCGTCGTAACTGAGATCGGCCGGCCCGTTCCGGAGCCCTCCGTGATGGACGGACCTGAGCAGCGAGGTCGCGGCGCGGGTTCGAGCCTCTGTGAGATCCACAGCGAGCGAAGTGAGATGGCCGGCTTGTTTGATGCGCTCGAGTCGTTCGAGGCCCGCCCAGCACAGGAGATCGGTGAAGGCGTGCGGCTGCCATCCGGCGCGGATCTCCCAGAGGCCGGCGTCCGGTTGCCCGATGCTTCGGATACACAGTTGGGCCAAGTGACCCAAGAGCCCGTCGAGATCGCGGGTCCGCAGATCGACATACCGTTCGTCGAAGAAGATCGGTGCGAAGGTCAGGATCATTTCTCCGTAGGCGTCGTTTTGAACCTGGTCCGCCGCTTGATTGAAACTGCGCACCGGGGCGCTGCCGGCATAGCCGGCCCAGTTCGGGTGTTCCGTCTCCGGCAGCGGCAGTCCTTGCCCGAGCGTATAGACCGGCCGTAGCCGGTCGCGGGAGTATTCATGCGTATGGGCGATGTTCAACAGAAACGTCAGGAAGGCCTCCATTTCCTCGAAATGGCCGAGGTTCTGGAAGGCGGACAGGGCGAAGTAGGCGTCGCGCAGCCAGCAATACCGATAATCCCAGTTCCGACGGCCGCCCAGCTGTTCGGGGAGGCTGGTCGTAATGGCCGCCAGAATCGCGCCCGTGTCCTCGAAGCAATGCAACTTCAAGGTAAGCGCGGACCGGATGACCGCCGGCTGATGCAGCAAAGGAACGGAACAATGTTTCACCCACGTGCGCCAGTATCGGGCCGTTTGTTCGAGAAAATCGCGGGTCACCTTTACCAGATCGTCTTCGATGCCCAGTCCCCAGGTCAGGGCGAAGTACAGCGGCCGCGTCAGCGCGACCGGTGTTTCGTCGCAGAGATAGGTCATGGGCATGTCGGTGAGCAAGCGGAGCAGCTCGCCGCGAATCTCGTACCGCAGGTGGTTGCTGCCGCGGACGGCATGGACGGGGGTTTTCTCCCATCCCGACACCGGCCGGCAACTGACCCGGATCGCCGGAGTGCCGCGAAGGGGCTCGACTATTCGAAACAGCGCGGCGGGCCGGTACATGCGACCGTATTGCTCGAAGCGCGGACAGAAGTCGGTGATCCGGTACGCATCTCCGTTCGAGAGTGTGATGGACGTCACGAGGATGTTGGTATTGAGGAGGTACTCCTGGTGTGTCGCGATGCGGAGATCCGGGGTTCCGGGAGCGACGGAGAAGTGTCCTCCGTCCGGGTCGAGGAGACGGCCGAACACCGGCGGACTGTCGGGTCTCGGGGCGCAGAGCCAGTCGAGGCTTCCATCGGTCCCGATCAATGCCGACATCTGGCAGTTGCCGATGAGTCCGTACGGATACATCCGTACACAATAGGCGATTTTGCCGTCAGTGTAAACGAGGGGTGAACGATGAAACTCTCGCTCCGATTTCTCTTGCCGCTGGTGGTCGTGCTGGCCGGCCTGGCCTACGCGGTCATTCCCCTCGTGGATACCCTGACCGTGAAATGGTTTGTGCGTGATCTCGATATTCGCTCGCAACTTGTCGCGGGAACGATGGAGGGGCCGCTGATCGACCTCATGGCCGTGGAAGCCAAGTCGAAGATCAATGCGTACCTACAGCGGGTCATCAGAGATGAACGGCTGTTCGCCATCGGCATTTGCGACGGATCGAATCAATTGACGTATCGAACGCCGACCTATCCCGATTCACTTCCGTGCGACGGAACCACGGCGGTTCAGGCCGGAAAAACGGCGATGCTGCGGCTCGCGCAAGGCGCTGTTCACGTGTCCTCCATTGCCATGGAGTCCGGCGGGCGGTCCCTCGGCCGGTTGATGCTCATTCACGATATGAGCTGGGTGGAACGTCGGAGCAGCGACACCAAATGGTATCTCTTCTACCTCTTCGGTGTCATCGGCTTCGTCATCGCGGTCGTGACCGTGTTGGTCGCGCATCTCAGCTGGCGGGGTTGGGTGGCCGGTGTCCGGGCCATGCTGCGGGGCGAGGGCTTGATCGCCTTGATCGGCGATCAGCGGAACGGCGCGGAGCTGCATCCCGTCGCGCAGGATCTGCGCGCCCTCATCCATGATCTCGAAGCCGACAAGCGGCTCCGCGATGAAAGCCAGATGACCTGGACGCCGGCGACGTTGAAGCGCATTCTGCACGACCATCTGTCCGGCGACGAAGTCCTCATTGTCTCCAACCGGGAGCCGTATATTCACAACTGGGACGGGGACGATATCGAGGTGCAAGTACCGGCCAGCGGCGTTGTGACGGCGTTGGAGCCGGTGATGCGGGCGTGCTCCGGGGTCTGGATCGCTCATGGCAGCGGCAGCGCGGACCGGGAGGTCGTCGACGCCCGGGGGCATGTCCGGGTGCCGCCCGATCAACCGGCCTACGAGATCCGTCGCATCTGGATGTCGAGCGAGGAAGAGGCCGGCTACTACTACGGATTTGCCAACGAAGGACTCTGGCCGTTGTGCCATCTCGCTCACGTGCGACCGGTCTTCCGGTCGTCGGACTGGCAGGTCTATCGCGAAATCAACGAACGGTTCGCGCTTGCCATCATCGAGGAAGCCAAGACCGACAATCCGGTGGTGCTGGTGCAGGATTATCATCTCGCGTTGGTCCCGAAGATGGTGCGGGATCACCTGCCTCATGCCACGATCATCACGTTCTGGCACATTCCATGGCCCAACCCCGAACGCTACGCGATCTGTCCCTGGCATCGGGAAATTCTCGAGGGACTGCTCGGCAGCAGCATTCTCGGATTCCACACGCGCTTTCATTGCAGCAACTTCATCGAAACGGTCGACCGGTCGTTGGAGACGCGGATCGACCGGGACAGCTCCACCATTTCCTACGGGGGGAAACTGACGTCGGTGAACCACTATCCCATCTCGATCGCTTGGCCCGGTGAAGCCGGCGTAGAATCCACGGCGGTGGCCGAATGCCGGACGCATGTGCGTGCAGTGAACGGCTTGCCGCATTCCCATCGGGTCGGGATCGGGATCGAGCGGTTGGACTACACCAAAGGCATCCTGGAGCGGTTTCTGGCCGTCGAGCGGTTGCTGGAATTGCAACCGGAATGGATCGGGCGATTCTCGTTCGTGCAGATCGCAGCACCGAGCCGCTCCAAGATCGACGAGTATCGGCAATTCGCGCAGCAGGTGACCGACACCGCGGACCGGATCAATCGACGTTTCGGACGGGGGGATTATCGGCCGATCATTCTGCGAATTGAGCATCACGATCCGGTCGATGTGGCCGGCTACTACCGTGGCGCCGACTTTTGCATCGTCAGCAGCCTGCACGACGGCATGAATCTCGTCGCCAAGGAGTTCGTTGCGGCCCGTCACGACGAGCAGGGCGTCCTGATCCTGAGCCAGTTCGCCGGTGCGGCGGCCGAACTGACCGAAGCGCTGCTCATCAACCCCTACAACATCGACCAGTGCGCGGCCGCCATGCACCTGGCGTTGACCATGCCGGGCACCGAGCAACGGGCCCGCATGCACAGCATGCGCGGCATCGTCCAGGAGTTTAACGTCTACCGCTGGGCGGGCCGGATGTTGCTGGATGCCGCCCGCATGCGGCAACGCGCCCGGTTGGTTCGCCAGATGACCGTACGCGACGCGGGTTCCGTGTCGGGAGGACAGGTATGATCCATCTGATTTCCGAGGCAGGCTTGGATGCTCTACGGGCTCTCACGGCGTATCCGGTCCTCTATGCGTTCGATTTCGATGGGACCTTGGCACCGATCTCATCCGATCGGGAACGTGTGGCGGTGCCAAGATCAGTTGCCGAATGGCTCAAAGAACTCTCGAAGCGGGTACCATGCGCGATCGTCTCGGGCCGCGGAATCAGAGATCTCGCCGGCCGAATCGATGGATTGGTCCCGCACCTGATCGGCAACCACGGCATCGAAAGTCCGTCGACCTCGCCGGTCGCTCTGGCGTGGTGCGACGGGATTTGTGCTGGCTGGAGGCGGATTCTCAAGGATAGGCTGACTCACGACTCGTCGACCGCCGGCATCGAACTGGAGGACAAGCGCTATTCCTTGACCTTGCATTACAGGCAAGAAGCCGATCCGATTCGGGTCCGGTCCACCCTGACAACCCTCGTCGACCAGTTGAATCCCGCCCCGCGGGTGATCGTCGGGAAGCAGTCCGTCAATCTATTGCCCCCGGGCAAGGGAGGCAAAGGGGTCGCCGCGCTGGGATTGATGCGCCATCTGAACCAGCGTGGGCTCTTCTATGTGGGCGACGATGAGACTGACGAGGATGTGTTTGAACTGGAGGAGGGTTTGGTGATGGGAGTGCGGGTCGGACGGGAGGTGAGATCACGGGCCAGGTATTATGTAAAGCATCCCGGGGAACTGGAGGAGGCTCTACGATTCCTCGTTCACCGGATCGATTATACACCAGAATCGGCGGCTCGCTCGCACCTACGCTAGCGCAGGTGCGAGCGAGGAGAGCATCGATCAATGAGTGCGGGACATGCGCGGACGCAAGGGCGCCCTGCTGGACGGCTGGCAGTCTGTCGAATCATGCCGCCGGCGGAACTGTTGGAACGGTTTCTGGACCAGTTGTAACAGACCGAGATCGTCAACGCGGTGAAAGTCAGCCGGTAAGCCCGCGGAGGCTTCGAGACGACGAATGCCGTTGATTCAGACTCTGACCATTCTCATCTGCCTGGCCGCGCTGTTCAGTTACGTGAACCACCGGCTGTTGAAGCTCCCCATCACGATCGGGTTGATGGCGGTGGCGCTTGTCTTTTCTCTCGTCCTGCTGGTTCTGGGCAAGCTCGGGTTCGGCATCGAGGCGGAAGCGGAGAGGTTCGTGGGCGCCATCGATTTCAACGAGGCGCTCATGCACGGCATGCTGGGCTTTCTTCTCTTCGCCGGCGCGTTGCATGTGAAGCTCGATGAGCTGTGGGATCTGAAGTGGGTCGTCGGCACGCTCGCCGTCGTCGGTACGATTCTGTCGACCTTCATCACCGGGACGCTTGGATACATTCTCTTCGGTGCGGTGGGGATGCCGCTGCCCTTCCTCTATTGCCTGCTCTTCGGCGCGCTGATTTCGCCGACCGATCCGATCGCGGTCATAGGGATTCTCCGGCAGGCCAGGCTGCCGAAGGCATTGGAAATGAAGATCGTGGGCGAGTCGCTGTTCAACGACGGTGTCGGTGTTGTGATCTTTCTCGTCGTGCTGAATCTCCTGCCGAAACCATCGGTTGACGCGACCGATGTGCTCCGCCTCTTCGCCGAGGAGGCGCTTGGGGGGGCGGCGCTCGGGTTGGTTTTGGGCTATGCGGCCTACCGGATGTTGCGGTCGGTGGACAACTATCAGGTCGAGATCCTCATTACTCTGGCGCTGGTGATGGGAGGCTTCGGGCTCGCCGATCTTCTGCACACTTCCGGTCCGATCGCCGTGGTCGTGGCGGGATTGCTGATCGGCAATCCCGGCCGGCAATGGGCGATGTCCGAGACGACGCGGGAGCACCTTGATAATTTCTGGGAGTTGCTCGACGAACTGCTGAACGCCGTCTTGTTCGTCCTGATCGGGTTGGAGGTTCTGGTGCTGAGTTTCCGGACGCCGTATTTGCTGGCCGGCCTGGTGGCGATTCCCGTGGTGCTGGCGGCGCGGTGGATCACCGTTCTGCTTCAGGTCAAGGGATTCAGTTTTGTGCGGGAGTTCAGCGAGAGAACGATCACGATTTTAACCTGGGGCGGCTTGCGCGGCGGAATTTCAGTGGCGCTGGCTCTGTCTCTCCCGGCCGGGGTGGAGCGCGACGCGGTCATCACGATCACGTATGCCGTCGTGGTGTTCTCGATCTTGGGGCAGGGATTGACCATCGGTCAGGTTGTAAGATGGGGAGGAAGGGTTTCTCAAGGATCGGCGAATCGTTAAGGTGAAGTGAGCATGGAATCTTTGAGCGTTGAAACCGTCCTGGGCTTGATTGGGATAGTCATTCTTGTTGGATTGGCCGGTGAGGTTGGCTTCAAGCGTACCGGCATTCCCAGCGTGTTGTTCCTGATGGGGCTAGGACTTCTCCTTGGTCCAGTGCTGGGCTATGCCGACGCAGCGCGGGTTTCGACTCTGGCTCCCTATCTCGGGACGCTCGCGCTGATCATCATTCTCTTTGATGGCGGTTTGAATCTGCAGTTTATGAAGGTGCTCCAGGAGACGCCGCTGGCCTTACTCTATTCGGTAGTCGTCTTTGCCGGATCGGTTGCAGGTGTGGCGGCGGTTTATGTGTGGGGTCTCCATGGGCAATGGCTACAGGGGTTGCTCCTCGGGGCTATCCTGGGCGGGACTGCGGCAGCGATCATCTTGCCGGTGGTTTCACAGCTTTCTTCCTTGCGTGAGCCGGTGAAAGTGCTGGTGAGTTTAGATTCCGCCTTTTCCGAAGTCTTCGTGGTTGTGATCGCGCTGGCGATCATGGGCTCGTTCACCGAGAGCGGGGGAAAATTTGGCGTGGTGCGGGAGATCTTTCACTCCTTCTTCGATGCCCTTGTGTTGGCCACTATCGCGGGAGCCGTTTGGGCGAGATTGCTGACGTGGCTGGCCGGGCAGACCTTGTCGTACATGCTGACCCTCGCGGCGATTCTTGTGCTGTACTATGTCGCCGAGCTCGTCGGGGCCAGCGGTGCGATCACAATTCTGATGTTCGGTCTTGTGTTGGCGAACATGGAAACTCTGGCAGGTCGGCTGGTACGACCGCTTCGGGTGTTGATTGGGTACGAGTTAGACCAGGCAAAGTTTGTGTTGGATGAGTTTCTGAAACGTATCAATGAAGAACTGGCGTTTCTGGTCCGGACGTTCTTCTACGTGCTGCTCGGGTTAATCGTGGACTTCTCCAGATTCAACTGGTCTATTGTGGCCTGGGGATGTGCCTTGTTCGGCATCGTGTTCGGGATACGGGTGATGGCGACGTATGTGATCGGCAGAGCCACCAAAACCTGGAGCCCGAGCGAGCATGTATTGATCGCGGCGATGATGCCGCGGGGCGTGGCCACGGCGGTCATGGCTTTCATGCCGGCGAGCGCAGGGATTCCGGATACCGAACTGTTTCCGATGTATGCCCTCACGGTGATCACCCTGGGCGTGCTCTTCATGACCTTCTCGCTGGCCTTCTATCGGAATCTTGTGGCCCACGAGCATTTGACGGCTGCGCCCTCAGGGCAAAGATCCTCCGCCGCCTAACAGCTTTTCAGCAACGAGAGGAATGGGTAGGGATTGGGAGGCTATATCCCATGTGCGGAGGTGGGATGCCTCAGGCTTTCCCATCAGCGTAGAACCGTTTCTTGGCCAGTTCCGCGGCGAGGATGTAGCCGGTAAGGATGGCGGCGAGCAGCAACAGGAAAGACCAGGGCATCGGCGTCAGCCCCAGCGGCGCCGCCACCGGCGACAGGGGCAGGAGCAGCGTGAACGCGGCGCAGGCGAGGGTCGCGAGCGTCAGCGGCCGGCCCGGGACGCTTGCGAAGAACGGGCGTCGCGTGCGGATCACGAGGACGATGGCCGACGCCGAGATCACCGATTCCACGAACCAGCCGGTGCGGAACTGCTCCGGCGTGGCCTGCAGGATCCACAGCAACGCGGCGAACGTGAGGTAGTCGAAGAGGGAACTGACCAGGCCGAACGTCAGCATGAACTTGCGAATGAAGGCGATGTCCCAGCGGCGCGGCCGGTCCAGCCATTCCGGGTCGACCCGGTCGGTGGCGATGGTCATTTCCGGAATGTCGGTCAGCAGGTTCGTGAGGAGAATCTGTTTCGGCAGCAGCGGAAGAAACGGCAGGAACAGCGAGGCTCCCGCCATGCTGAACATATTGCCGAAATTCGCGCTCGTGGCCATGAAGACGTATTTGAGCGTGTTCGCGAAGGTCGTCCGCCCTTCTCGGACGCCTTCGGTCAGCACCGACAAGTTTTTTTCGAGCAGGACGATATCAGCCGCGTCTTTCGCCGCGTCCACGGCGCTCTCGACCGAGATGCCGACGTCCGCCGCGTGGAGCGCGGGCGCATCGTTGATGCCGTCGCCGATGTACCCCACCACATGGCCTGCACGCTTCAGCGCCAGGATGATCCGGTCTTTCTGATTCGGCTCGACCTCCGCGAACACGTCGATATCGTTCACCTGGTGGACGAGAGCGTCGTCGCTCATCCTCCGGATATCCGGGCCGGTCAGCAACCGGCCATGATCCAGGCCGACTGCCCGGCCCACGTGCGCGGCGACGAGCCGGTGATCGCCGGTCACGATTTTGAGCGAGACGCCCATCCGCCGGAGTTCGGCGACCGTGTCGTCGATGTCCACCCGCAGCGGATCGTGAAAGACGAGCAGGCCCAGGAAGGTCATCTCCGTCTCGTGCTCTTTCCCGATCCTCGCCCCGTCTCCCATCGGTCGAATCGCGAGGCCTAAGACGCGAAACCCCTGGCCGGTGAGTCGCTGAAACTGTCCGCGGACGCGGTCGCGCACGGCGTCGAGCGGAACCGGCCGGTCCGGTTCGCACTCGGCGGACGTGCAGGCGGCGAGAATCTGCTCGACGGCCCCTTTGGTGATCAGCAGCGGCCCCGCGGGAGTCGCGGCGAGGATGGAGAGCCGTTTCCGCACAAAGTCGTAGGGGACTTCGTCGAGCTTGCGATAGCCGCTGAAATCCCAGGCACGGTGCGTCCGCAACGCTTCATCGAGCGGGTTGATGAAGCCGGTCTCATAGGTCGCGTTCAGCGCCGCGTGGAAAAGTACCCGCTCGTTCGGCCGGCCTTCGACGTCCACGGCCTGTTCGAGGTGCATCGTGCCTTGCGTGAGCGTGCCGGTTTTGTCTGAGCAGAGCACGGTCATGCTGCCGAAATTCTCGATCGCATGGAGCCGCTTCACGATCACCTGCCGTTCCGCCATCCGTTTGGCGCCGTGCGACAAGTTAACGCTGATGATCGCGGGGAGCAGCTGTGGGGTCAGCCCGACGGCCAGCGCCATGGAAAACAGGAACGAATCGAGCGCCGGCCGTTCGAGATAGACATTGATCGCAAAGATCGCCAGCACCAAGAGCAGCGTCACTTCCATGAGCAGATAGCCGAAGCGCCGCACGCCCCGTTCGAAGTCGGTTTCCGTCGGCCGGCGCATCACGTGGTGAGTCAACCGGCCGAATTCCGTGTCCGCTCCCACCTGGACGATCCCGACGGTCGCGCGGCCGCTCACGACATGGGTGCCCATGAATACCGCGTTCGTGCGTCGGTGGAGCGGGGAAGCAGCCGGAAGGACGGCCGGCGCTTTTTCAGCCGGGTAGGTCTCGCCGGTCAGCGTGGCCTCGTCGACGAAGAGGTCTTTCGAATCCAGGATCAAGCCGTCGCCGGGAATGCTCGACCCGGCCGAGAGCACCACGACGTCGCCGGGGACAATCTCATCCAGGGGAATCTCGATCGTCCGGCCGTCCCGCAGGACGTCGGTCTTCACGTGGACGAGGGCGAGCAGTGCCGCGACGGCCTTGGCCGCCCCCTGCTCCTGCCAGAACCCGAGCAGGGCGCTGGCGAGGATGATCGTGAGGATGATGAGGGCATCCGTGCGGTCGGACAGAAAAAAAGAGACGACAGCCGCGAACATCAGAATGAGAATGATCGGACTGCGGAACTGAGCGAACAGCAGGACGAGCGGCCTGATATCCCGGTGCGGCTTGAGGCGAAGGTGGGCGTAGCGTGCCTGGCGGTCCCGGGCCTCGTCCGCGGCAAGCCCTTCCGGAGATGAGCGGAGATCCGCCAGGAGGTGTTCGGCTGACAGGCTCCAGAAGGCTGGAGTCGGTTCAGGCATGGGTCGTCCCGCGTCTACTCATAGTGGAGCGCCTCGATCGGATTGAGCTTCGACGCTTTGTTGGCCGGATACAGGCCGAAGAAGATGCCGACGACGAGGGAGAAGAAGAAGGCCGCGACGACGGCGTCCGTGTTGATGATCGTCGGCCAGCCGATCATGGTGGTCAACAGCCGGGCGATGCCGATTCCGGCGCCGACGCCGAGCAGGCCGCCGATGGCGGTCATGATGACGGCTTCAACCAGAAACTGCAGCAGGATGTGCATCCGTTTGGCGCCGACCGCCATGCGCAAGCCGATTTCTTTGGTCCGTTCCGTGACCGAGACGAGGAGAATGTTCATGATCCCGATGCCACCCACGATCAGCGAGATCGAGGCGATGCCCATGAGCATGAGCATCATGGTGCGGCTCGTGCCGGCGATGGTTTTGGCGATGTCTTCCATCGTGCGAACCGTGAAGTCGTCTTCGTCCGAGGTTTGGAGCCGATGTCTGGTCCTGAGGAGGTCTTTCACGTCCTCCGCGACGGCTGGAATGTCGTGGCGCGTCTGCGTGGCCACAACCACGATGCCGACCGTGCCCAGAAACTGCGTGCCCAGGACTTTCCGCTCGGCGGTGGTGAAGGGGAGGACCACCAGATCGTCCTGATCCTGGCCCGTGATGGACTGGCCCTTCGATCCGAGAATGCCGATCACGCGCAACGGCACGTTGCGGATGCGGATCTCGCTGCCGATGATCTCTTCGCCGGCCTCGAAGAGATTTTGGGCCGCCGTCTTGCCGAGCACCACCACCTTTGCGGCGGCGTCCATGTCGGATTGGGTGAAGAAGTTGCCCTGCGCGACCGGCCAACTTCGGACATCGGTGAACTCCGGCGTTGTGCCGAGGACGATCGTGCTCCAATTCTTGTTCTCCCGGATGACCTGGAGGATCGAGCGGGTGGCGTACATCACCATCGTCACCCCCGGAACTTTCTTCTCGATGTCGAGTGCGTCGTCCACGGTCAGCGTGGAGACGGTGCCGAGGCCGCCGCGCACGCCGCCGACGGTCGTGGCGCCGGGGATGACGATCATGACGTTGGTCCCGAGGCTGGAAATCTCCGCCTGTACCGAGGCGGTCGCGCCTTGGCCCAGGCTCACCATCGCGACGACGGCCCCGATGCCGATGATGATCCCGAGCATCGTCAGCCCGGCCCGCAGGGGATTCCGCCGCAGAATGCGCAAGGCGGACAAGATGGTGAGCCAGAGAAAAGACATGAGCGCTCGCGTTCTGCGGTCAGGAGCCGGCGGTCCGGAGCGTTATCGCATGCCGCGGCCCGGTTCGAAGCCTGGCGGCAGTTTCTTCTGCGCCTGCTCCTCGGACGTATCGATGCCGACGACGACCGCGTCGCCTTCCTTCAGCGGTCCCTCGTCGATTTCGGTGAACAGGGAATCCGCGATGCCGGTCGTCACGATCTGCTGCCGCACCGTACGGTCCGGCGCCAACACCCAGACTTGGGAGACCTTCTTGTCCACCGGCACGTTCGGCATACGGAAGCGCAATGCGCCGTTCGGCACCCGTAGCGGCGATTCCTTCTTTGCCGTAATAACGGTGACGTTGGCCGTCATGCCGGGCTTGAGCTTCAAGTCCTTGTTGTCCACGGTGATCACCACGTCGTAGGTCACGACGTTCTGAATGCTGATCGGCGCGTTGCGGACCTGCGTGACGGTGCCTTCGAAGAATTGCTTCGGGTAGGCATCGACCCGGAAGCGGGCCGCCTTCCCTTCGGCTACGCCGCCGATGTCGGATTCACTCACGTTGGTGTTCACCTGCATCTGAGTCAGGTCTTGAGCGATGACGAAGAGGGTCGGCGTCTGAAAACTCGCGGCGACGGTCTGCCCGATGTCCACGTTGCGGGAGATCACGATCCCGTTCACCGGCGAGTAGATCGTGGTGTAGCCGAGATCCAGTTCGGCCGAGGCGAGAGTCGCCTCCGCCTGATCGACCTGTGCCTGGCTGACCTCTACTTGCGCCAGCGCGTCTCGAAAATTGGTCTCCGCCAAGTCCAGATCCGCCTGGGAGACGAACGCCTGCTTCCGGAGCGTTGCCATGCGGTCCCGTTCCCGCTTGCGCTGGGCCTCCATATTTCTCGCTTTGGCGAGCGTCCCTTGTGCGCTTTTCAAGGCGGCGCGGGCCTGGCTGACACGGGCCACAAACGGCTGTTGGTCGATTTGAGCGAGAACCTGCCCCTGTGCCACTTCGGAATTGAAATCGGCGAAGAGTTTGGCGATCTTGCCTGAGACCTGGCTCCCGACCTGAACGGAGACGACGGGGTTCACCGTGCCGGTCGCCGTGACGATCGAGGTGATGGGCCCGCGATCGACGAGCGCCGTCTTGTATTGCACCGGGGGCGGACCGCCGTTGATCCAGTACCAGGCGCCGCCGCCGATCAGGAGCACCGCGACGATGCCGGTAAGTAACCACCGCAGCCGCGTTGAGCGGCGGGCGGGCGGCAGCGGGATCACCGTGATGGACGGAGGGTGGTGCCTGTCGTGCGATGACGCCGTAGGAGGCGCCGATTCCGCGGAGCACTTCGTTGACGGGGATCTGCCGGACCGGTTCGCTGGCGTCGTCGCTCATGACGTAGGTCCTTTTCAGTCGGAGTAGCCGTGGGGCCGTACGGAACAGCCGTCCCGCGATCATCTTACGAGCTTCTTCCGCCAAAAGCAGCCCGACCGCACCCAACACGAGGGGGCCGAAGATCCAGAGGGGCAGGGGGCCGGTGCCGAAGACGGAATGTCCGAATGGGGTATAGGCGATCAGTACGAGGATCGTCAGCTCGGTTGCGATGCCCCAGAGGATGAGCGGGTTCGTGAACCAGCCGAGTTGCGTCACGCTGAGCCGGTTGAGCGACAGGCGAAGACATTGGCCACCTGAGCCAGCACGATTCCGGCGAAGGTGACGGTCGTGGCCTGCCTATATAATGGAGAGGCCCAATCCAGCGGGGTGCCCCAGGTCCAGCCGTTGGCGTAGAGATACAGAAAGAACCCGCCCATGGCCAGGAGGGCGGAGTTCAATCCAAGGAAAAAGTACGCCCGCAGTAGGAGCGGGGTTGTCAAAAGCCGTTCGGACTTGGGTCGCGGGGGCACATCCATCAGGCCCGGATGGGGCGGGTCGGCGCCGAGCGCGAGGGCGGGGACCATGTCGGTGCCGAGGTCGACGGCCAGGACTTGCGGGATGGTCAACGCCAGCGGCAGGCCGAAGAAACCGTAGCCGAGATAGGGCATGACCTCCGGGACGTTGCTGACCAGCACATAGGTCGCGAACTTCCGGATGTTGTCGAACACCGTGCGGCCTTCCTCGATGGCATTGACGATGGTCGCGAAGTTGTCGTCGAGCAGAATGATGTCCGCCGTTTCCTTGGCCACGTCCGTTCCGGCGATGCCCATGGCCACGCCGATGTCCGCTTTCTTGAGCGCCGGCGCGTCGTTGACGCCGTCGCCCGTCACCGCCACGACTTCACCCATCTCCTTGAGCGTCGCCACGACCCGCATCTTGTGCCGCGGCGCCATGCGGGCGAACACCGGGTCCGGCTCGCCGGAGCGGGAAGGGGTAAGCAGTTGCCGCAGATGTTCGTCGCTGATGCCGTCAAGTTGCGATCCTTCGATGACGGGGACGAAGCCGGTCGGTTGCCGGTCGGCGGTCGGCGGCACGAGGCCGATCGCGCGGGCGATGGCGAGCGCGGTGAGCGGATGGTCGCCGGTGATCATCACGACGCGCACGCCGGCCTTGCGGCAGGTCGCGATCGCCTCCGGTACTTCCCGGTGCGGCGGATCCATCATGGCGACGAGGCCGAGAAACGTCAGCTCGTTCTCGATGGTCTCTACCTCGATGTGTTCAGGCTGGTGAGCGACCTCCCGCATGGCGACGGCCAGGACGCGGTAGGCCTGTTCTGCGAAGGTTTTGCTCTGCGCCAGGATGCGGGTGCGTTCATCGGACGTGAGCGGAATCCGTTCGCCATGCGTCCACACGTGCGTGCAGAGGGCCAGCACCGATTCCGGCGCGCCTTTGGTGAAGGCGATCAACTTGCCTTCAAGCCAATGGAGCGTGCTCATCCGCTTCCGGTCCGCGTCGAAGGCCAGTTCGGCCATGCGACGGAGCGGCGGGCGGTGGGCCAGGCCGTGCTCGATGGCGAATTCCAGCAGCGCGACTTCCGTCGGGTCGCCGGTAACGGCGAAGCGGCCGTCCGCCTTCCGGACCCGTTTGGCGTTGTGACAATTGAGCAGAGCGTCGAAAAAACTCTGCCAGCGTTCGGCGTCGGCGGTGCTGATCAACCGGCCGCGTGTGAAGAAGCACCCCTCGCGCGATTCGATGACGAGCCGATCGACGTAGAACCGGTCCACTTTCATCCGGTTTTCGGTCAGGGTGCCGGTCTTGTCCGTGCAGATGACGGTCGTGCAGCCGAGCGTTTCGACGGAAGAGAGATGTTTGATCAACGCATTCCGACGCGCCATCCGTTGACTGCTCATGGCGAGTGCCAACGTCACGGTCGGCAGCAGGCCTTCGGGCACGTTCGCCACGATGATGCCGATGCCGAAGATCGCACTGATCCAAAAGCCCAGCCCGGTGCCGAGGCCGATGGCGAAGAAGGCGGCGCCCATGGCCAACGAGATGGCGGCGACGACGCGCGTCACGGCGACGATTTCCTGTTGGAGCGGGCTCAGGCCGGTTTCGACGGTCGTGGTGAGATTCGCGATCTTGCCGAACTCGCTGCGCATGCCGGTCGCGAACACGACGGCGCGGCCGTGGCCCGACAGGATGGTGGTGCCGGCAAAGACCAGGTTCGGGAGATCCAGCCAGTGGCCGTCGTCGAGTGGGTCGTCGGTGCGGCGCTTGGGCCGCGACTCGCCGGTGAGCGCCGCGTTGTCCACACGCATGCCGCTGGCTTCGATGAGCCGGGCGTCCGCCGGAATCCGTTCGCCCTCTTCCAGAATCAGGATGTCGCCGGGGACGATGTCGGTGCGCGCGCATTCCACGGCCTGGCCGCCGCGCGAGAGCCAGGCCTTTTCCGGCAAGAGCCGGCGGAGGGCGTCGACCGCCCGCTCCGCTTTGTATTCCTGGAAGAAGGCGAAGACTGCGTTGATGCCGATGACGCCGAGAATCGCCCAGCCGAGCGTCGCCATCCCTTCGCCGGGTCGCATGAAATCCGCCGCAAAGGAGAGTCCCGCCGCGATCCAGAGGAGCACCGCCAGAAAGTGGGTGAAGTGGCGGGTGAGGCCGCGAAGTACCGAGTACCGATCGGGTTCGGTCAGCCGATTGAGCCCGAACTGACTCAAGCGCAACCGGGCTTCTTCCGGCGAGAGCCCGCCGGAGGACGTTTCCATCCGCTTCAACACCTCGTCGGTGGAGAGGCGGTGGATGTCGTGGTAGCGAAAGTCAGCCACGGACTCCTCGGACGATCAGGACCGAACAGGGCGCGTGGCGCAGCAGGGTCTCCGACACGCTGCCGAGATGGAGCCGTTCGCTTTTGGTCAGGTCGCGCGAACCGATCACGAGCAGATCGGACCGGTCCGCCTCGACCTGTTTCACGATCGTGTCGATCACGTGGTCCATCCGGGCAACGGTCGTGACCGCGTAGCCCTCTTTCAGGAAGTCGTCGTGCAGTCTGCTCAGCAGATCGGCGGCGCGTTCCATCGCCGGTTTGGTCAGTGCCGCCAGTTGCGATTCCGAGAGGTAGCGCGCGGCCAGGTCCGTGACGGGGCTTTCCGTCGCGGTGAGGATCGTGACCTCCGCCGTGTTCGGCAACAATCGGCTCCGGAGAAACTTGGCGGCGCGGCGCGAGGGGGTGGAGTCGTCGACGGCCAGCGTCACGCGGCGCAGTGTCGTGAGAGGCTGCTTCAAGACGAGGAGCGGGCAGGGCGTGATCGCCGCGACCTGGCGCGATGTGCTTCCGAGCAGAAAACCTTGGATGTCGCTCAATCCCCGGCAGCCCATCAGGATCAGGTCCGCCTTCGTTCGGGTCGCGTGTTTGGCGATGGTCTTGGCGAAGGGACCGTGGGCCAGGATGGTCTGGAAGTGGGTGTGGGGAGCGGTGGCGGCTTGACCGAGGGCGACGCGGGCTGCCCGTTCCGCATCACGGAGCAGGAGCGCGCCGGCCTTCTCCATGGCGGTGAGGGCGCGCTTCGCCGCGACCGGATTTCTGCCGCTCCCGGCTTTCAGCAACGAGGGGTCGACGACGTGCAACAGCGTGACCTGCTGCGGTTCCCGTTCGGCGAACGATTCCAACGCTTGCACGCCCCATTGGGCTTGTTCCGATCCGTCGACGGCACAGAGAATGCGCATGGGGACTCCTTCTGGTCGTGGTGAATTGGTTATCGGTGTTTAAACTGCATCGGATATGCCTGTCATGAAAGGGATGGACCGGGAAGATTCGGCGGAGGTATTGGGAGTTGAACGGACGGATCGAGTCATTGCGCTCGCGAAACTGCGGCTTTTTGCAGCAGGAGGACGCGACCTACTGTGGTGATTGTCGCCAGTCTTTCAGGCTGCTGTGTGGATAGCCGCAGGAATGAGCGGGTCTTTGATTCACGCTCCGGTCGAAGGAGTGGCATTCCCATTGCGTAGATGTGGGTAGAAACCGAAGGAGGCGCGCAATGATACGACGGATGGTCTGGATGGCAGGGGTAGTGTTGCTGGCCGTCAGCGGCGTGAGTCAGGCGGACGAAGCTCCGGTGGCGACTATCGGGCCGTCGGGTGACACGGTAGACCTGAGTCATCGGGTGGGCGACCAGACCGTGGTCGACCATCTTCCGCTCCATCGGTCCGGCGATATTCGGTATTTCAGTGCGGGCGTCGGGGTGGACGAGCGGGCGGCGAAGTATCCTCCCTTCTCGTTGAAGCTCGTGTTCACCGCCGGGGGTAAGCCGTTTCTGACCGGCGTCTCAGTCACGATCAAGCCGGCAAAAGGGAGAGCGGCCATTACGATTCCGGCAGAGGAGGTGGACGGTCCCTGGCTGTTCGTCGATCTTCCTCCAGGTGTCTACGATCTGACGGCGGTGCATCGCGACCGAGAGCAAGGCGTGAAGGGAATCAAAATCGACGCGGGGAAGCGGAAGGAAGTGCAGATCCGGTGGCCGGAAGATCGCGGCCTGGCCAAAGCCTTACCGGCTGAATGACTCGTGGGGCGATCCGATGATCTGATCGAGCGGAGCGAAGGAGGCTGGGACGATGGTAAAGAGGAAGACCGGGACGAAGAAGACGACCAGGGCGGCGAAGACCGTGGCGTTCGGGGATCTGCTCGTGAAGCAGGTCATGGAGACCAAGGTGCAGTCGGCCCGGCTGAAGACGAAGGGAGATGTCATCGCCTCGCTGATGATCGAGGGCTTCGGCTGCGTGCCGGTCGTTGATGGGGCGAAGAAGTTGGTCGGCGTCGTGAGCGAGCACGATCTCCTCGGGGCGATGGACGAGGGGCAGGGGCTCGGTTCGATTGCAGCCGTCGATGTCATGACGGCCAATCCCTATTCGGTTCGTCCTGAGACCACGCTCGGGACCCTGGTGCATGTATTGCGCGCGAGCGATCTTGTTCGAGTGCCGGTGGTTGATGCGAAAGAAAAGCTCATCGGCATCATCGCGCGGCGCGATGTGTTGCGGACCTATCTGGGAGGCGGAAAGGCGGCTCGGCGGAGAAAGTGAGGGCGGAACGATGCGACAGACCGAATTCTTTCTGAAAGCCTGCGATCCTAAAACGCTCACAGTGGGGCAGTTGATGCAGGATGCCGTCACGCGCTGCACGTCGCGCACGGATGTCCTGACGATCGCCCACATGATGACCCATCGGAACTTCGGTAGTCTGCCGGTAGTGGAAGAGGACGGCACGCTCGTCGGCGTCGTCACGGAATACGATCTGCTGCAGACGATGATCGAGGGGCGGGATTTGCGCAAGGTCCTCGCAACCGAAATCATGTCGGCCCATCCGGTCAGCGTGACGGAAGACCAAACTCTCATGCAGGTTGCCGATCTCTTTCAGGACCGGTATCTGACCCGGGTGCCGGTCGTCCGAAACGGGAAATTGGTCGGCATCGTGGCACGGCGGGATCTGCTGTTCGGGTATTTGAAGGCTTCTCAGTACTGGTCTTAAGCAGGTTGTTGAAAAAGGCTGCCAGCGGCGTTCTCGCATCACTCAGGGCCTCAACGTACCGCATGGGTACGCCTCGGCCCTGTACTCGCTGCGGCCTTGCTGGACAACCTTTTTGAACAACCTGCGGGAATTGATGTCGGTGATACGGGTTTGATACTGTCCCAGGCAATGCCGCGGTTGTTTCGACATACCTCTCTCGCCGTGGCGATGCTCCTCTCAGTGCTCGCCTCTTCGCCCGTGTTTGCCGATCCGCCGCACCGCCATCGCGGTCCCTGCGCGATTCAGTATCCCAGCGATCAGACCATCGAGTGGGAATGCCGGACGCTCCAACGCAGCGAGTCGCTGGAAAAATTGTTCGGCGAGCAGTGGACCGACGTCGCGCGGTTCAATCGCATCGACCGGCGGCATGCCGTGGCGGGCGTCGCGATCAAGGTGCCTAAGGACTTCGAGACGCTGGCCCAATTCACGCCGCTGCCGTTGTTCTATGAACCGGCCGAGGAAGCGGAACAGTTCATCCTGATCGACTTGTCCGAGCAGTTTCTCGGCGCCTACGAATTCGGCGCCCTGCGATTCGCGCTGCCCATCGCATCCGGGAACGGGTCCAACGAAACGCCGACCGGCGAGTTCCACATCACCGCCGCGCACCGGTCTCATCAATCCTGTCGCTATACGGTCGAAGGCACGGACCGGCCTTATCCGATGAACCACGCGTTGCGGTTTCACATCAATCGCGAGGGCGTGTCGTACTGGATTCACGGCCGCGACCTGCCGGGCTATCCCGCCTCCCACGGCTGTATCGGCCTCTACGACGAACCGATGCAGAAAGAGCAGTACGGTCTGCCGAAAGACCCGGAGTTGGACGATGCGAAGCGGCTGTTCGAATGGGTCTTAGGCGGCGAGGCGGAAGACGACAAGGTGATCCAGCTGCAGAACGGCCCGAAGGTCCACATCATCGGGCAGGCGCCGGGACACGAAGTGCACTCACCCTAGCAGGGGGGATTTTTCGGCCGGCGCAGTTCGAAGTCCGTCACCCCACGCCGGCGGTCGAGTTCGATCAGGCAACAGTCTTCCAACAGCTTCCGGAGTTGCTGCCTCCCGCGCTGCACGCGCGACTTCATACCGGGAATCGACAAGCCCAACTGTTCAGCCGCCTGCTTGTGCGTCAGCCCGTCGATCTCCACGAGTGTCACCGCCTGGCGATAGTCGTCCGGCAGCTTGGCAATCATCGGTCTCAGACATCCGGAGAGTTCCGTCTTGGCGGTCTGTGTCGCCTCGTCGGATGATTCCGATCCGTCCATCTCCAAGTCGTCCGCCAGTCCGACCGGAAGTTCCCGTTGCCGTTTCGGTGCGCGGTAGTGATCGACGATGACGTGCCGGGTGATCTGGAAGATCCACGGCAGGACGCGCTCCGGTTCTTTCAACTGGTCGAGGTGGCGGTGGACGCGCACGAAGACTTCCTGGAGGAGATCGTCGACCTCCGCCTCGTCGGCCACCCGTTTCGCGATAAACCCGCGCAGCCTGTCGTGGACCTCTTGCCAGATTGCCGTTGCCCGGTCGTCCATGCCGATCTCCTCCGCTCCATTTGTACGGTACGTCTTCATCGTCTGAGATGCAACGTGCGAGGCGCGGACGGCTGCCCCAGACGTGGCGCAGCCGTCCTCCTCCTGCTCACAGCGCCGGAAGCTCCGCAAGGTCAGGCTTGGATGATCCGCAGGTCTTGGCGCCCGATCCGGTCTGAGCCGGCACACAGCAGCCGGTGTTGGCGAACGGCCCTTCGACCGGCAACTGCTCATGCACGGTGAAGACCTCCCAGGCGTTTCCGTCCGGGTCGCTGAACCACACCTTGTCCTGCCGCGCATAGCAGCAGGCGACGTTCTCCTCCACCCGGTCCAGGATGCCGGCCGCCTGCAGCCGTGTTTTCCATTCCGCCACCTCGTCGAGCGATTCGACCTCAATGCCGAGGTGATCGACCGCGCTGATCCGGCCGGTCGACGAAACCAGCGAGAAGTTCAGTGCCGGGCTGTGGATGTCGAACTTGGCGTAATCGTCCGACTGTTTCTGCGGCGCGATGCCGAAGACTTTCTTGTAAAACGCCACCGAGGCCGGCACGTTGCGCACATCGAGGGATACATGAGGTCTCATGGGATAGCTCCTTTCGATCAGTGCAGGGGCATAATCGCCGCCTTACACTCCTAAAGACGGAGCTAGTTCAAAAAGGATGCAGAGATGGGATGGTGGTGACAGATCCGTTGTCAGAGAGGTTTGCCCAGTGGATTCGTGTGGGGAAGAGGGAATTGGAAGGAGTATTCGGGACTATCTGCCTGTCTGAAGGGGGGCATCTCCAAGTCAGTCATCGGGGATCCGAAAGGTTAATCATTCCTTGTCCACTTGCTCCGTTAGCAATCGTAGCGCCTCAGAAATCCTCACCTCATATGGACTGGCTACCTCTAGCTGCTTCAAAGCAAGCGGCAGCTGTCTCAATTGCTCGGCGGCATGGCGGCGGCTGTCCATGAGCGAAGGGAGCGGCTTCACAAATTGTCCATCTCGTATTACCGGTTGGAGCAACCCTTCGCCTTCGTGCCGATCCGTACTTGTCGTCAATAGATCATGGCTCCATTGTCCGTCGGTAGCGCGTTCGCGATAGACCTGCTTGCGTCCCGGCCATGTCGCTTTCCCTTCCGACCGTTTGCGGCAGGGGCGGCCCGCGTATTCCTGCAGCTTGTAGGCGCAATCCAGCGACGGTGCGTCGGCTGAGGTTGTCATCGCCGTACCGACGGCGAAACTGTCGATCGGCGCGCGGCTCCGGATCAACTCCCGAAGCCGGTACTCGTCCAGATTGCCGCTGGCCAGGATCGTCGCGTGCGGCAATCCTCCCTCATCCAAAATTGTTCTCACCTTCCGCGCATGGTCGGCCAGATCGCCGCTGTCCAATCGCACCCCTTTCACCGGGATGTTCTTGGCCTGTAGCGATGGCGCGAGCGCGACGATTTTCTGCGCCG
>JAXLZJ010000018.1:0-85186 GCA_046350995.1 Nitrospira sp. | reverse complement strand
GGCGCTCGGGCTGATGCATTTCGAAGGGCGGCTCGGGCTCGCCACGCTCATGTATCTGGCCAGCCCGGTCACGGTCTTCGCGATGCCGACGCTCAACGCGGCGTTCGACGCGCATCTCGGGGAAGGCGTCGGTCTCGCCCTGCTGTTCCTGCTCTGTATTCCCATCGACATCTGGGCGTACGGTGTCGTCTCGAAGACGCTGTTTCTCGAGAAGCTTCGGCGCGAGCCTCCGGATGGATTGGGCACCTCTCTCTGGTGGAAAAGCGCGCTCGTCGGCGCGATTTACATGCCGATACTATGGCTGGTCGTCGGATTCGTGACGTCGACCTCGATCGGGATCTCGCATTCTCTCTTTGAAATGGACCTGCTCAAGGGCGTGCCGGTAGCCGAGAAGATCGGCATCGAACTCACCCTGTGGGGCAGCGTGTCGACTGCGACGCTGATCGTGATGTTGTTGATCGGCGTGTCGCTGATCGGGCGCATCATCAAGCGGGCGGCCGATCAGGCACAAGCCGCCAGCGGTAGTTACCAGGCCTTGGTGACGCGCTGGGATCTCATGCGGGTACCTGCCGATCAGGGCTTGATGTTGACGGCCATTACGCTCGGTGGCTTGGTGTTGTCGATGGTGTTCTGGGCCGCGCTCCCCGTGAGCACGCCGCATCCGCACGAATGCTGCAAGAAGCCCGAGGTCAAAGCCCAGCCACCCTACAAGCCGGTAGAGGCCCTCGGCAAAGACGAAAAAGTCATCGCCCAATTGGCGGCTCAGGTTGAAGCGATCGAAAAGCAGAAAGCCGAAGAAGAAGCGGAAAAAGAAAAAGAGAAGGGGAAGGCCGGTAAGACCAAACCGGCCGAGGCGAAGCCCGCGACGCCGGCTCCCGCGAAACCCTAAGACGAGGCGACGAAGAGGTGAAATCCATGATGCACCTGCGTGGAATGATGCAACGGCTGGTTCGAACATTCGCCGAGTCGCCTGCCGTGCTGGCGGCTCTGGTCGCAGCGATCGGCCTATACGCGCTCCCCGACCTGGCCCAAGCGGCGGATACTGCCGCGAAGGGACCGGTGGCCTATCGGGATATTCCGGGCGTCGGCAGCCGCAACATGGTGTGGGTGATCGCCCAGTTGCACTTGTTGCTCGCCGGGTTCGTGCTCGGTGTGCCGATTTTCGCCTGGCTCTGCGAAGTCGTCGGCTGGAAGACCGGTGAAAAACGGTACGACAAACTCGCCAAGGAGTTTACGAAGCTCCTGAGTTCGGCCTACTCGACCACCGCGCTCTTCGGCGGCATTCTCCTGTTCATTCTGATCGGCGCGTATCCGAAGCTGATGGCGTACTTGAGCGACATTTTCTTCCCGTCGTTCATGGTGTATTGCGCGCTCTTCCTGCTCGAAACGGCCACCCTCTACATGTACTGGTACGGGTGGGACGCGATGTCCGAGGGCGGCTCGAAGGTCTTCCATCTGTTCCTCGGCTTCATGCTCAACTTCTTCGCGTTTTTCATCATGATCATCCCGAACTCTTGGGCCACGTTTCAGGCCAGTCCGGTGGTCATCGCCGAAGGCTCCGATCTCGCCCGGGCCTGGGCCGCGACATGGAACCCCACTTGGTGGCCGGTTAATATCCATCGGTTGATCGCCAACGTCGTGCTCGGCGGCTACATCTGCGGCGCCTACGCCGGTATCCGCTATCTCTCAGCCAAGGGGGCGGAAGAGCGCGAGCACTATGACTGGATGGGCTATGTCGGGAACTTCATCGGCGTCTTCGGATTGCTCCCGCTGCCTTTCGCCGGCTACTGGCTCATGCGTGAGATCTATCAGTACAACCAGCAGATGGGCATTACCCTGATGGGCGGATTCCTCTCCTGGCTATTCATTCTCCAGGCTATGCTCATCGGCGTCCTCTTCCTGGGCTCCAACTATTATTTCTGGATGGGTATCACTCACCGCATCCCCGGATCGGAAGCGCAGTACAAAAAGCCGATCCTGACGATGTTGGTGATCCTCTTGCTCTGTCTCGGCGTGTGGATGACGCCGCACTCGCTGGTCGCCAGCTTGGAAGAAGCCCAGAAGATGGGCGGCACGCACCATCCGCTGCTGGGTGTCTTCGGCGTCATGTCGGCGAAGATGACCGTGTCGAATCTGATGGTGCTCGTCACCTTCATGAGCTTCCTGATGTACTGGCAGGCCGGTAAACAGGCTACCGTCGGATGGGCGCGCGTGGCGAAAGCCGTCATGAATGCCCTGCTCGTGTTGGCTGGCATCGCCGTCATCTCGCTCGGCGTCTATGGATATTTCGTGCCGGCGATCATCCGCATCAACTACTTCTCGACCTCGCAGGTCGGCATCGTCCTCTTCGTGCTGGTCACCTTCACGCTGTTGACCTCGGCCATTCTCAAGAGCGCGAAGACCACCACGGAAATGGTGTGGGGCCGCATGCCTCCGCGCGCTGGCTACTCGCTCGTGTTGAACGCGGTTATGGTCATCCTACTGATGACGCTGATGGGGTACGCCCGGTCGTCGTCGCGCGTTCACTGGCACGTCTACGGCGTGATGCGCGATTCATCGCAATATGCCTTCTCGCCGGCGCTCGGCTACGCGGCGGCGCTGATGGCGGCGAACACCTTCTTCTTCTGCCTGATCGTGGCCTTCATTTTCTGGGTCGCCACGATGGGGGACAAGGCCAAGCACAAAGGCGACGGCCATGCCAAGGGCGAACTCGGTCATGGCGCCTTGCCGGCCATGGCGGGCGGATCGCAGACATTGGATAAGCAGAGCTAATACGATCTTCTTGCTCAGAGGAGTCCTATGAGTGAAGTCGTCAAATTGCAGCTGATTGGATTGTCGGTGGTCGGCACCGGCGTCATCATTCTCCTGTTCATCCGTTCCCAGTTCCTACGGGTGATCGGGTTCGTCGCGATCGTGCTCGGGCTCTTTTCGCTGGTCGCCCTGGCCGTGCCCCAGATGGCCTCGTTGCCGCCGGCCGAAGAGAGCATCGACATCGCGAGCATCAAGACACCGGCCGACATGGCGTCCATCGGCCAGAAGATTTTCTTCAGCAAAGGCCAGTGCGCGCTCTGTCACTCCATCGGCCCGAGCGAATCGGCCCGCTGTCCGGACCTCAAGGGCATCGGCGCCAAGCTGAGCCGGGAGTTCATCTTCGAAAGCCTGACCCAGCCACAGGCCTATATCTATCTCGATTACCGTCACGAAGGCGTGCCGAAGGAATATCCGGCGCGCATGCCGTATATCAACAAGGACCCGATCGGGTTGTCCAAGAACGAGATCCTGTCGGTCATCGCGTTCTTGCAGCAGATGAGCGGGGAACCGATTTCGGTCAATCCGTCTGAACTCGAAATGCCGGGTCAGACGCCTTCCGCGCCCGTCAAGGCGGCGGAAGCGGCGCCCGTCGCCGTCGCACAGGCACACTGAGGAGGCTTCGATGGGAGCGTTAACCAAACCGGCGATTCTTTTGGTTGCCGTCTATTTGTTCCTGAAGTTCGTGGTGCCCAATATTCCCGGCTCGGCTCCGCTGCCGGCCAGCTTGATTTTCCTGTATCTCATGCTGGTCACGGCCGGCATCGTGATTTTCTACACCATGAGCGGTGAGTCCAAGGACGCCTTTTGGGGGCCGATTCAACGGTTTCTGACGGGTGAAAATCTCGGCGCGCTGTCAGCGGCCCGCTATGCGGTCCTCGTCGTGTTTCCGTTGCTCGTGGGGTGGCAGACATTCGGCAGCACCGCTGTCAGCGATGCGCCGCCGGCGGAAAATCGTACGATTCACCCGGCGCCTCCGGGAGAGTATACCGGCTTGTCCAATCCGGTCGCCAAGACGCCGGAGAACATCATGCAGGGGAAGGGTTTCTATGCTGCGTTCTGTTCGCCCTGCCACGGCGGGAATTTCGACGGCAAAGGTCCGGCCGCGCGCGGCTTCAACCCGCCTCCGGCGAACTTCGCCGATCCGACGACCATCGCGATGTTGCAGGAGAGCTACCTGTTCTGGCGCATCAAGAAGGGCGGCGTGGGGTTGCCGATCGAAGGCATGCCCTGGAAATCCGCCATGCCCCGCTGGGAAGTCGAATTGCCCGACGAGTGGATCTGGAAAATCATCATGGGCGAGTACGACGGCGCTCATCAATCCCCGAGAACGTGGGAGTAACCTTCTGGCAGCGACGAGGCACGTATGAGACGGGTGACCGAACGACATAGGCCGGGTTTCTGGATCGGAGCGGCAGGCGCCGTAGTCGCATTGCTCTCCGCCGGTGTGACGCCGGGCTTCGCACAGCAGAGCGTGGCGGTACGGGCCGTCCTCGCCAAAGGCGCGCTTCCAACCGATGATCCCAATGCCGCGATCTGGAACACCGCCCCACAGGCGTCGTTTCCGATGTCGCCGCAGGTACACTGGCAGAACCGCATTCAGGAAGTCACCGTCAAGGACGTGAAAGTGCGCGCCCTCCACGACGGGAATCAGGTGGCGTTTCTGCTGGAATATGCCGACCCGACGGAAGATCCCGACGACGCCGCCGCGCTGGAATTCATGGTTGGCGACAAGAAGGCGCACTTCGCCCATGGCCAACCGATGCTCCAGGTCGAAGGCGGACCGGTCAACATTTGGTATTGGAAGAACAAGGACAAGAAGGGCGTCGATATGAACGCCATGGGGTTCGGCACGTTGAAAGTGCAGCCCCATCAGGACGTGAAGGCGTCCGGCGCCTACGGCAACGGCGGGTGGAAAATCGTATTCACGCGGCCGCTCGCGACTGAACATACCGAGGAAGATACGCAAATCATTCCCGGCAATTTCATCAACGTCGCGTTCGCCGTCTGGGACGGCCGCAAGGATGCCGCCGGAGAATTGGTGGAGAAGGGCTCGCAGAAGGCGGTGTCCTCCTGGTGGTATTTCCGCGCCGAGCCGCCGCCCGATTATTCCCCGTATCTCTATGCAGTGTTGGCGGTGGGACTGGCCGTGGGCTTCCAGTTTGTCCTGATCCGCAAATTGAAGAAAGGGCAGGAAGCATGAAGGCGGCAAGGCTACAAGTCATCGGGACGGTCGCCGGCCTCATCGGGGTATGGGCCATGACCGCGGGCGGCTGTGCGAACGAACAGCAGAAGCGCGGGCAGGAACTCTATGCCCACTACTGCATGCACTGTCACGGCGAACACGGTCGGCAGAACGAAGGCTTCAATTGGTCCGCCATGCCGGATCCGAAGCCGAAAGACCTCTCGAACAAGTCGGAAATGTCGACCTTCAAAGACGAGGACATTTTCAACACGATCTCCCGGGATATGAAGGACACCAGTGAGGGGGGCGACAAGATCGGCGACGACGAGTTCGCCGTGCCCACCATGCCGACGTTCAAGTACACATTGTCGGAAGACGAGGTCTGGGCAATCGTCGGCTATGTCCGGACCTTGCACGGGATGAAGCTGGAATTCAAAGTCGAAGAACGGAAGAAAGAGCTCGTCGACGGGTTGAAGGCCGCGCAGGACAAGTTCGACGCCTCCAAGCAGGCGTATGAAGCCGCGGAAAAGAAGGCGAGCGAAGATGCCGAAAAGAAGAGCGCCGAGACCAAGAAGGATGTGGAAGTTGACGAATCCGCTTACGCGAAAGAGCAGGCGGCAATGGGTCAGGCGAAGAAGGAGCTCGATGCCGCGCAGTTGGCGTTGAACAACTTCTCAGGCCGGCCCGGGAAGGGAACGAACGTCGCCCGTCCCGACTTGACCGCGACGGCCGAGCAGGCCGCCCAGCAGGCCGAACTCGGCAAGCGTCTCTATCAGAACAAGTACGGGTGCAACGGCTGTCATAGCGTCGGCGGCGAAGGCGGAAAAGTGGGGCCCGCGCTGGATCGTGCCGGGTTCCGTCTGAATGGAACCTGGGTCTACCGCTGGTTGAAGAACCCGCAAGCCATGAAGCCGGAGACCAGAATGCCGGCCTTAGGGTTGAGCGATGCCGACGCAAAGGCGGTGACGCACTACCTGAATACGCTCCGCGCGCCGAAGGAAGACCCCGCGGCTCCCAAGCCGGCGAGCTGACACACCGTTGTCTAGAGGAGAAAGCCGGCCACCAGGCCGGCGAGTATCGCCGCTCCGGCCCATACGTGGGCCTGGAACATCCGGAATGCCTGCGGGGGATCGATGCGGTTCCTGAGCGCGGCGCTCTGGACCGCAAAGAAGAGTCCGACCGCTCCCAGCGTTAGATAGTAGGCCCACCCGATTTCCGTCAGTAGGCCGGCCAGTACGAGTAGCGTCAGCATAATGCCGAGCGCCAGTCCGACCGCTATCCAGAGCGCCGATCCGAACAACAAGGCAGCCGATTTGACCCCGATCCGGCGGTCGTCTTCTTGATCCTGCACCGCATAGATCGTGTCGTACGCGATGGCCCACACGAGCGTCGCGGCAAAGATGATCCAGGCGGGCGGCTCGATGGCATTCCGGATTGCGGTCCAGGCCATGACAGTGCCCCAGCCGAACGCGACGCCCAGCATCGCCTGAGGAACGTGGATGATTCGTTTGGCGAACGGATAGAGGGTCGCCAGCAGGACGGCGATCGGAGCGAGCCAGCGGGTCAAGGGATTGAGCAGCAGCAGCAGCGATCCGGCGCCGGTGAGCAGCAGGGCCAGAAACGCGAACGCCTGGCCGCGCGAGAGTTCGCCCGAGGCCAACGGTCTCGATTTCGTGCGGGCCACATGGCGGTCGAACGACTGATCGGCCAGATCGTTCAGGATAACGCCCGCGCTGCGCATGAGAAATGCGCCCGCGGAGAAGATCGCGAGCAACTCCCACGAGGGAAGTCCGCGCGCCGCCAACACGAGCGACCACCAGGTCGGCAGGAGCAAGAGCGCCGTGCCGGTCTGGTTCTGCAGCCGGATCAGTCTCAGCAGCGCGGGCCAAGACGCGCGGGCCGGTGTGGCCTGCGCAGGCGGGAAACGATCATCCATGAACGGAACCTTAGCCCAGGCGATGCGGGAAAACAATTCCGATGATGGATCGCGAGACCGATGCGCCGCGCGCTCGGTTGTGATGCCCAGGGCAATTTCGCTATAAAACGATGATGCACGAAGCGCCTTTTTCCGTCGATTCCAGATTCGATGTAGGCCGTCAAATCCTGAGCGCGATTGCGCTCAGCGGGATGCTGCTGCTGGCCGGCTGCGCCTCGTCGCCACGCACGGAGTCGCTGCCCGAAGGCCTTCCCTATGTCTTGGCCCCGGCGTTGAGAATCCATCCCACGATGGTGGAGACGGTCGGGCAGTATCAGAATGCGTGCGCACAACCCGCAACGATCGCGGTGGGCCGTCCCGCAGCCGATGCGGTTCGCCAGAAGCTCGGACTTGTTTTTAGGAAGCTACGGGCAAACCCGGCCGCGACCGCCGATGGGGCCGTCGACACGACGTTGATGAGGCAGCGCATCGATGTCACGATTCCCCGAGGCGGATCGGGCGCGTTCCCCGCGGCCGTGTCGGTCGCCCTTGATCTGAACTACATGGACAGCAGTGGAACCATGCTCTTCATCAAGACGCTCGAACGCACCGCGCGCGGTCAGGCCACCGTGCAGAGCGGGTCCTGCGACGTCGTTGGATTGGAGGCCTTGGTCACAGAAGCAGTCGATCAGGTGTCTGATGCCGTCGTGAAGGCGCTGGCGCGGTCGCCCCGCGTACGGGAAATCGCCGATCAACGGGCCAAGTCACCCCTCTCGGATTCGGCGGATGCAGACCTGCCGATGGAACGACCGGGGGCGGGCCAGGCGAATCTTCAAACGAACCCCTCGGTCCAGGCCGGTCCCACCCCGTCGACCGGGATCAATCAGACCAGCCAGATGTCGGCCAGCGATTCCCGAACGCGGCCCCCGGCTTCGGTGACTTTCCGCGCCATCGTGCGGGACGACAATCGCGATCAATTGCTCCAGCCGGATGAAGGGCTCTCGATCGACGTCGAAGTGAAGAATGACGGTCTGACAGACGCCAAGGGTGTCGAGGTGGTCGTGAGCGGCACCGATGCCCTCACGGCGCAGTTGCCGGCGACGATCGCGATCGGCGACGTGCAGCCGGGTGAAATCAAACGCGCCACGGTGACCAAGCCGCTGGCCGGGCTCAAGGATCCGCTCCGCGGCGAATTGCTGTTGACGCTGCGTGCCGCATCCCCGCTGGCTCAGGTTCCTCCAGTGAAGAAATTTTCAGTGCGCGTGAAGCCGAAGTCTACCGCTGAGCCCCCGGCGGCGGTCGATGTCGAGCAAGTGCCCAAGACGGCGTTGTTGAAGCAACCCAAGGCGGTGGTGATTTCGGTGGGGGTCGGCCGGTTCCGCGACGAGCAGGTGCCGCCAGTGAAGTTCGCGGCACGCGACGCGGAGGCGATGGCATCGATGCTCCAGTCCATCGGCGGCCTTCCCGCGGATCGGGTTCGACTGTTGGCCGACGGGCACGCACTGAAGCAGGACTTGGCCGAAACGTTCGAGGAGTGGCTGCCGACACGGGTCGAAGCCGGGAGCGTGGTGTATGTATATGTTGCCGGCCGCGCGCTGGTCGACGAAGCCGCCGGCACAGTTTCCCTGGTCCCCTACGACGGAACGATGGCCTCGCTGGGGCGGCTTTACTCCGTGCGGCGGATGCAGGAGGCGCTGGCGCGTTTGCCGATCCACCGGGCGATCCTGATGTTCGATCTGTCGTTGGAACATGCGCCAGGATCCGATCCTGCGACCGGTGCCGCTCCGGTATGGGAGACTGGGGCAGAGGAATCCGGTGCCCGATTTATGTGGATGATCGGTAACAAAGGAGTGCAAGAGGCCCACGCCTACGAACGAGGGCGGCACGGGCTCTTCACGTATCATCTGTTGCACGGGTTGCAAGGCCCGGCCGATCTGGATCGTGACGGCACCATTGTCGCCGGCGAGCTCTGTGCGTTCGCACGGGGCGAAGTGGGGCGTGCGGCGAGGGACGAGTTCGGGAACAATCAGGAGCCCGTCTGTTTGCCCCCGCCGGGTCAAGGAGCCATGGTCCGGATTCATCCCATCGCGAAAGGGCACAATCCGAAACCGGCCGCTCCCGCCAAGAAAGAGGAGTCTGCGACGGCGGCGGCTTCCCCCCCCGTTCCTTCGGGGTCGGGCCCGACCCAATAAGCGGTCGTCCGCACACGTTCCTGCGTTGACAGGCCGCACAGTGGCCGTTATCATGGCCCTCGGCGCGTGGCTCGGACAACCGGTGTCCGAGCCCTCCGCCGCGAAGCAGGGATGCCGACGTAGCTCAGTTGGTAGAGCAGCGGTTTCGTAAACCGCAGGTCGCCCGTTCAATCCGGGTCGTCGGCTCCACTCGCGGCGCGCTAATACCATGCGGGAGCGCGCACCGGCCCCATCGGCCGGATGGCAGCCTCCGGGTCCAGAGATCATCTGTGACAGTGGTCCGCGCAATGCGCTCAACCTTCGCCGACTTCCATCCCCTCTACATCGTCCTGGCAGCCTGGTTCCTCGTCTGGGGCCTGGCGGCGGCCGACCTCTACGATTTGAGCGACGACCTGTTGCCGCCGATGGCCGTGCTGGATCAGCTCGTCGCATCGGAACTCGAAGAACCGGACGGGTCTGCCGTGGTATCCGTGTCTGCCGCCGCCGTGCCGCCGATGGATCGGTCCATGATCCGGCGGGGCGATGGGTGGCCCGGCCCGGGCGAACCTGGCGCCCAGCGGTCCTGCATGCCGCGCTATCTGCAACTCGCACAGTGTCGCATCTAAACGCGCCCGTCGTTCCATCAGGCGCTGGAGGTTCCGGCGGCCGGCTACGTGCGCGGGGCGGCTGATGCGTTCGGAACGGAAAGTCTCAGCGCACAGACGAATGGTGAGCGCGCGAACGGAGCAACGCAGACGGTATGGTCGATAAAGTCATCGGATTCGCACTGACCCAGCGCATCTTCGTATGCGTGGCCGGACTCGTGTTGTTGTTCGGCGGCCTCTACGCCTTCCACGTGCTCGACGTGGTGGCCTATCCGGATCCCTCGCCGCCGATGATCGAAGTCATCACGCAGCACGGCGGCTGGTCGGCCGAGCAGATGGAGCGTGCCATCACGCTGCCGATCGAAATCGCGCTGCAGGGCATGCCCGGGCTCACCGACATCCGCTCGCTCTCCATCTTCGGCCTCAGCGACGTCAAAGTGTACTTCGATTTCGGAACGGATTATTTCCGCGACCGGCAGGAGGTCCTGAATCGGCTGCAGATGATCTCCCTGCCGCAGAACGTCCAGCCGACCATCTCGCCCTGGTCCGCCATTGCCGAAATCTATCGCTACGAAGTGACGGGACCCGAGAAGACGCTCACCGACCTCAAGACCACCCAGGACTGGTTGATTCGCCGCGAGTTCAAGCGGGTGCCGGGGGTGATCGACGTCAGCACCTACGGCGGCACGACCAAGGAGTATCACGTCGATCTCGATCCGGGTGCGTTGCTGGGCTTCAACGTGTCGCTGGATCAGATCATCCAGGCGATCGCGCAGAACAACACCGACGTGGGCGGCAACTACTTGACGATGGGGGCGCAGAGCTTCAACGTGCGCGGGCTCGGCCTGATGCGCGACCTCGACGACATCGAAGACACCGTCGTGACCGAGAAGGACGGCACGCCGATCTACGTCCGCAATCTCGGCAAGACCAGCGTCGGTTACCGTGTCCGTCTGGGCAAGGTCGGGATCAACGAACGGGACGACGTCGTGGAAGGGGTGGTCCTGCTCCAACGCGGGGAAAAAGCGCTGTCGGTGCTGGAGCGGGTGCACAAGAAGGTCGATGAACTGAACCGGGAGCGACTGCCGAGCGGCGTGAAACTGACGACCTTCTACGACCGGACGGTGCTGATCCATACGACCATCGAGACGGTCGTCGATATTCTGATCGCCGGAGTGCTGCTCGTCTCCGTCATCCTCTATGTGTTCATCGGGCACCTGCGGACGTCGCTGATCGTCGCCCTGACCGTGCCGGTTGCGCTGCTCTTCACCTTCTGCATCATGGTGCTGCGCGGCGATTCCGCCAATCTGATTTCGCTCGGCGCGATCGACTTCGGCATCATCGTCGATTCCACGCTGATCATGGTCGAAAGCATTTTCTACCACATCTCGCACCGGCGGGCGCAGGGTCTGACGGTGCCCATGCACGTGATGCGGGCGGCGCGCGAAGTCGGCCGGCCGATTTTCTTCGCGACGACCATCATCGTCGTGGCCTTCCTGCCGCTGTTCACGATGACCGGCGTGCCGGGCAAGATCTTCGCGCCGATGTCGCTGACCTACGGGCTGGCTTTGACCGGCGCGCTGCTCATGGCCTTCACCCTGGCCCCCGCGCTCTGCACGCTGCTGATCACGGGCAAGGTGGAAGAACGGGATACCTTCATCGTCGCCTGGATCAAGCAGCGGTATCTCGTCGTCTTGCGGTGGGCACTCGCGCACGAGTGGCTGGTCGTGGGGGTCGCGGTCGTATCCCTGGCGGTGGCCGTCTTCACCGTGCCGTTCATCGGCGGCGAGTTCATGCCGGCGCTGGAAGAAGGCAACATCTGGATGCGCGCGACGATGCCGGTCGACATTTCCTTCGAGCAGGCGGCGCAACTCGCGACGGATGTCCGGACCGTGTTCCGTAAGTACCCGGAAGTGATCGACGTGGCCTCCCAGTTGGGCCGCCCCGACGACGGAACCGACCCGACCAGTTTCTTCAACGCCGAATTCCTGGTGACCTTGAAGCCGTTCAAAGAATGGCGGCCGACGGTCCCGACGAAGCATGATCTGATCGCCCAAATCGAACAGGAGTTGGCGGCGATCCCCGGCGTGAACTTCAACTTCTCGCAGGCCATTCAGGATAACGTGCAGGAAGCGATGTCGGGCGTCAAAGGCGAGAACGCCATTAAGCTGTACGGGACCGACTTAGTTCAGTTGGAGGCGGAGGCGGCGCGGATCGAGAAAGTGATGAAGGGAGTGCCGGGCGTCAAAGACCTCGGCGTCTTCCATCTGATGGGCCAGCCCAACCTCATCATCGAAGTCGACCGGAAAGAGTGCGCGCGGTACGGGTTGCAGGTCGGCGACGTGAACGACGTCATTCAGGCGGCCATCGGCGGCCAGGCGGTCACGCAGGTCTACGAGGGGGAGAAGTGGTTCGACCTCGTCGTACGGTTCCTGCCGGAATACCGGCGCGACATCGATACGATTGGCCGTATCCAGATCAGCACGCCGGACGGCGCCCGCATTCCCATCAAGCAGTTGGCCACGATCTCCGAGAAGACGGGTGCCTTCATCGTCTATCGGGAAAACAACGAGCGCTACATCCCCATCAAGTTCAGCGTCCGGGGCCGCGACCTGGAAAGCACCGTGACCGACGCGCAGCGGCGGATCGCGGAGCAGGTCCACTTGCCGGAAGGGTTCCGGACCGAGTGGCACGGAGAATACGACCAGTTGCAGGAGGAGAAGGCGCGGTTGGCGCGGATCGTGCCCGTCACGCTCCTCTGCATCTTCCTGCTCGTCTACTTCGTCCTGCATTCGCTGCGCGATGCGATCCTCGTCTTGATTGCCGTGCCTTTCTCGTTGGTCGGCGGCATCCTCGCGCTGGCTTTGACCGGGACGCACTTCAGCATTTCGGCGGCGGTCGGGTTCATCTCCCTGTTCGGCGTGGCCGTACAAGGCGCGCTGATTCTGATCAGCCGGATTCAGGACCTGGTCAACGAAGGCATCGGCATGGAGGAGGCGATCATGCGCAGCGCCGAAGTGCGGATGCGGCCCGTCCTGATGACCTCGCTCGCCGCCGCCATCGGACTGCTCCCCGCCGCGATCGCGACCGGGATCGGGTCGCAATCGCAGCAACCGCTCGCGCGCGTGGTGGTCGGCGGCATGCTCACGTCCGCGGTGTTGATTCTGGTCGTCTTGCCGATTCTGTATCGCCTGATGCATCGCGGCCACGAGACTGAGCCGTAGTCAGGATCAGCGCAGCGGGTCCGCCGTGACCACGTACCGGAGCGGACCTCCCGGCGCGACAGCATCGAAGGGGTAGCAGGTGACCAGCGTCAGGACCGGCTCACGGCGATTGATCCCCACCGTGACAATGCGCGAATCCACGATTCGTCTTTCCCGCACGCGATAGCGCAACGGCAGTCCTTCCCCCGTCTCAAGCACGAGTTCATCGCCGGTTTCCAGCCGGCGCACGAAGGCAAAGTGCGTGTCCCGATGGCCCGTCAGGATGATCGCGTTGGCCTCGCCGATCGGCTGTCCCGATTCGACGTGGCCCGGTCCGAAGGCAAGCGTCCGTCCATAGGCTCCTTCCAATACGATCTGATCGACGCCGAGTCGTGGGACGGTCAGTCTCGCGATCGGCCAGGTGTCCGCCCAGGGCCAGGGCTTGGCCTGGTGCTCGCCGGCCAGCGTGCGGGTCCAGGCCCGCTGCAGGAGTCCCTGCGCGAGCCTGGCCTTCGCATAAATCCACGATCCTTCCCCGAGCTGCCAGCATCCAAGGGCGAGGAGGCACACCGTCAGCGCCGTCAGCGTGCGGGGAGCAGGTCGGCTCGTGGTCATGCGATCTGTTTCCGGTATCCCCGCACCGTCCACATCAACGAGGCTGCCAGCAACAGGACGAGTCCCAGCCGAATCTGGAGTTGCCCGCTCGTCGCCGTCTTCGGCAAACCGAAGATGGCCTGGTAGTCCTGCCCATCCGGCAGGTTCGTCTTCATCGCATGAGTCTGCAGCGGCTCGTTCACCGGCCGCACCGGCGTCACATCCACCGCGACAAGGCTCGTGTACGTGCTCACGAGGTGATGGGCCAGCGCGACATCGAGGACGGCCTGTTTCGTCGCCGCGTCGTCCTGTCCGTACCGCTGTCCGTCCATCAGCGCCGCGATCTTCTGCCGCGCCCAAAAGACCGAGAGGCCCGCGCGTGCGTCCTGGGTCGCCAGCGGGATCACGGTGGTCCACTCGCTGGTTCCCGCCGTGCCGCGAATCGTCACGGTGGAGGGGAGAGTTCGGCTTTTGATCGCGACCACGACTGGCTCGCCTTCATACAGATCGGGAATGCGCGCCGGAAACATGTCGCTCTGGTCCGCCAATCCCTCGAGCTGAATGCCGGTCAACGCCGGCCGTTCCAGCTTGCGGAACATGGCATCCATCCGGTCTTTCACGTCGCTCGCCGCGCCGATGCGGGTAAAGGTCCCGCGCCCGAACTCCGCCGCTTTCCGCATGAAGTGGCTGTTCGGGGCCGACCCGATGCCGATGGTAAAGAGGCGGCTCTCCCCCAGCTGCGAACGGATGAGCGCGAACAATTCGTCTTCGTTGCCGACCTGCCCGTCGGTGAGGAAAACCACCTGGCGAAGGTGCGTGGCCGGCGCGCTGCCTTTCAACGCCATCTTCAATGCCGGGAGAATTTCCGTCCCGCCGTTGGCTCTGAGTTGTTCGACGTAGTGCACGGCTTTGCGGAGGGTCTGTGCCGTCACCGGCTGCGCCTGCGAAAACAGCACGTGGGTGACGCTGTTGAACTGCATCACGTTGAAACGGTCCTTTGCCGTCAATCGCGTCAAGGCGAGCAGCAGCGCCGCCCGCGCCTGTTCGATGGACGCGCCGGCCATCGAGCCGGAGGTGTCGATCACGAAGATGACTTCCCGGGGGCCGACGGCTGTCGCGCGGTTCTCGCCGACGGGCGGCATCGCCATGAGCAACGCGTAGTGATCGTCGCCCTGTTGTTCGCGAAAGACGGAGACAGTCGGGGCATGCCCGGCGGCTGGTGCCCAGCTCAGGACGAAATCGCGATCCGCGGGGGCGGTATCCGCCCGGAGGGTGATCGAGCGGCGTCCGTCCGGTTCCGTGACGGTCAGGATGTCGTGGGACGGGGATACGACGGCACTGAGGGGAAAGCCGGGAGCGAGATCGATCGTCAGGCTCACGGGATTGATCGGGCCGTTCGAGGGATGTGCGACCGGCGGTGTGATGCGCGCCGCATCCGGCACCCGATCCGTATCGGGCGACCAGCCGGTTCCCAGCGGCTGGTCTTCGAATACGATCGGTGTGCCCGGAATGTAGCGCGGGCCGACGACCAGGGGAACGCGCAGCGAGAACGCCCCTTGATCGTAGCGGATGGTTTCTTGGTACTCGATTTCGACCGTGATCCGGTCGCCCGGCGCGATGTTCGCGACCGACGTCGTGAAGATGTTGGGCCGTTCCTGTTCGACCAGGCTCGTCCGTTTGCCTTCCTGCTTGGCCTGCTCGTAGATCTTCTTGGCCTCGGCCCGTTCCTTGATCTGCCCTTCGATGATCCGTTCCCCGACTGTCATGCGGAGATGATCGACCGCGGCGGTCTCCGGCAGCGGAAAGACATAGATCCCTTCCGCCCAGGCGTCTTTGTCGAGACTCGGGTTGGTAAATTCCTGGGTGACGGTGGCCCGCGCGATGAGACCCGTCACCGCGATGCGGACATCGGTCTTGAGGGTGGGCGCGGGCCGGTAGCGGCCCGGTTGGGCGGTCTTGAAGAGGAAGCGGCCGCCTTTCACGTCGCCCAAGGCGATAGTGGCGTCCGATGGCTCCAGTTCATTGCCGCAGGCCGGCGCGAGCGAGAGGCTGCCTGCGCCCAGAGAGAGGAGCACTGCGAGCGTGGCGCGAAGGAAGAGATGTCTGGTCATAGAGTCCTCGTCTGATTCGGAGTGATGGTGGGGAGATGTGGCTGCTGCGCGGGGGGAAGTCCCCGCGCAGCACAACCAGACCTAACATTAGCTGCCCGATGCCGGATCGAAGGTCGTCACGGCGGAGTCGGACGGGGAGGGAGCAGAAGAAGAGGGATCGGTCTGCGTATCGGCCGGGTCGATCCCGGTCGTGGCCGCGACAGCGGGCGTGGCCATGTGCTCCTGGCCGATCTTCCGGATTTCGAGATGCACTCGGCGATTGAGGTGCTTGCAGACATCGCTGCTGTCCACGCAGAGCACGCCGTCCTCGCCCAGGCTCACCACGGCGATCCGGTGCTCGGCAATCCCGGCGTTGACCAGTTCCTGCTTCACGGTTTCCGCCCGCTTCATCCCCAACTTCTTGTTGTAGGTGGCCGACCCCTGTTGGTCGGTATAGCCCTGGATCAGCACGGCATAGTCTTGGTTCTGCTTGAGCAGATCGGCCTGGGCGGCGAGTTGCGCCTTGGCTTCATCCGTCAAGCCCTTGCGGCCCACTTCGAAGTAGACGTCGCTGTGAATGATGTCGGCCACCGATGCGACCGGCGCTGTCACCGGGGTGGAGTTGATGGTCGAGGCTTCGGCCTGGTTCATGGCGCCGGCCTTCCTGAGCAGCTCCGACACGTTCGTGTTCTCGACCTTCTCGGTCGCCGGGGTGATCTTCACCTGGTCGCCGGCTTGCCCGTAGAACCAGGCGGCGGCGATGAGTCCGGCGAGTAACAGGACGAGGCCGGCGAGGAGCAGCACGTCCTTGGTGTCTTTCTGCGGCCCCATGACGGTGGGGCTGATGTTGCCTGACGAGATCTGCGAGGGACCTTTCTGCATGATGGCAATCCTCCTTCTGCGTTCAATCGTTGAAAGTCCGGTTGATGGCCGTCGGTCTGTCACGGGTTCGATCCGGCGTCGCGGCGTTGTCACCTCCTTTCCCGCCGTCCGTTCCGTGCGCCGACGGTCTGGTGCTTGAGCAACCGGAGTGCCGATGGAGGAACGAGGGGGGAGTCGCAAGAAGTGTGAGGAAAATTCAGGGGTTTGGAAATTTGAGGGCGTTCAGGAACGATGCGGGGAAGCTTGGCCCATCATGGGATGCGGGGATAGCCCCGCAAGAGGGGGAGGGTGCCAGGCAAAGAGCAATCGCACCTCACCTCTCGGAGCGACCCGTTCGGACTCAGCCAGGCGGAAGAAGCGTCTCGGCTGTGAAGCGTGGGCAGCTTCGGCTTCGCCATAATGCGATGGATTTAGACGCGAAATGATCGGTGTACTGTTGGCCGGGGCGCCTCAGAGGACAAGAAGAATGGCGCCACGGCATCTGGTTTGCCAATTGGCTGGCATATTGCGCTATGTCGAAAGCCTCCGTGTCCATCGCTTTCCTCCGAGGCTGGGAAATAGAGAAGGGGGGAGCCGCCAGACCATCCTTCTTGCTCGCTGAGCCCCCACGATGAAACGGTGGTCGCTCAATGCGCGCAGTGAAGGACGGTCTGGCAGCTCCCTGGGGAAGAAGGTGTGGGGGTGGAGAAGAGGAATCAAGGGGATGTCAGACGCGCGCATTTGAGGATCGACCAGGCAGTCCCGCAAAGAAGTGAGCAAGCGAACGTTTTGTATCCACTTGAGGGGGTGTGAACCTATTCAGAAAAAGGGTTATGCCGATCCGTATAAGCATTCGTGATAAAAAGTTGGCAGTTACAGCTCATTGAAACGAAAATGGTCGTGGCGTATTGTTCACGACCATTGATGGCTTGTTACGCGGAGAGAAACTGGCAGATCCGGCTCTTATGCGGATCGGTATAAACATTGTTAGCTGGACGCCAATTCGAGAGACACATATAGGTTGACGTGATGGACTTCGACGATCCAGAATTCGCTCAAACAGTCTCGAATGCAAAGGCTGCTGTGAGGGTCTGGCTCGCCCCAAGCCAGACCATTACCCGCGCTGCCACCATGCTGCGAATGGTGCAGCATGGCCTTCGCGATATGCAGGAAGCTGACCAGGATCGCGTCCTGTTCGGATTCCTTGGAGTCGTGGTTTTCGGGCGTTCGATGACGCTTGTGATGCAAAACCTTCGGAGTCATGACCGAGAGGCATTCGATAGGTGGTATGCCCCTTGGCAAGAGGAGATGAAGAACGATCCGTTGATGCGTTACTTCTACGATCTCCGAACCATGGTCATCCACCACGACGCCCCGGCGATCGGTATTTTGCTCGCCGGACATGGTAAGAATGTACAGCCGATTGGCTCGATCACTGTTGACGGTTTGCCGCTGCCAGAGCGTCATCTTGGGCAGTCCCTCGATGACACCTCGATGGGGAATCTATCTCGTCTTTACGTCGCATACCTTCAGCGCATGTTTGACTCATTCGCCCCGGTCGCCTTCGCGGTCCAAGATCGGTTGATCGAGAAAAACAAAGGGACCCGACCCCTAAAATTTTTCTGACACCTTAAATTCTTTGCAATCATGGCGACTCTAGTATCAATAGTCCCAGAAGTAGATGTGCTTGTGGCACTTGCGCCAGAAGAGCTTGCGCAGATTGTTCTGCGGCTGGCTCATGAACGCCGGCAGAATGATCTAATTCACCTACAATCCATCGCGTCAGACATTCACGGTAGCCCAGGAGCATCGGTCGGCTATCCCCAGAACCGGAAAAAAGATGCCGAGTTGGCGCTGGCGGAAGCATGGAATTGGCTATCGGTGCAGGGCCTTCTGATTCCAGAGCCAGGAACAAACGGGAACAATGGATGGATGCTCTTGAGTCGCCGCGCCCGAGCGATATTAGCTAACGACTCGTTCAAAACTTATGCTCGTAGCGTTGCGTTCCCGAAAGCGTTGTTGCATCCATCCATAGCCGACGAAGTCTGGCTCGATATTGTTCGTGGAGATCTAGAAACCGCGGTGTTCAAGTCATTCCGAGCTGTCGAAGTGGCCGTTCGCGAGGCGGGACACTTTGCTGATACAGACATTGGCACCGCTCTAATGCGTAAGGCATTCGACAAAACGACCGGACCGCTTTCCGATATGCAGCAACCCGAGGCAGAACGTGAGGCATTGGCACATCTGTTTGCGGGCGCAATCGGTTCATACAAGAACCCGCATTCTCATCGCACTGTTTCTATAAACGACGCGACCGAAGCTCAGGAAATGGTCGTTCTAGCGAGCCATTTGCTCCGCATCGTTGACAGCAGGCGATAGCTAGCGACGCCGAACCCATTATTCACCGAGAAAACAAAGGTGGCAGAAACCATTGTTTCTGCCCTGGCCATCACCAAGTGAGGCGGAGAAACTTATGACCGAGGGAGCAAGAAAAGGGGACAGGCTGAATTGATTTGTCTGCGGCCTCAAATAGGACGTCTAAGGGTGTGGCTACAGAAAATCTGAATACTCCCAATTCTGCTCGGCGTACGATACGGATAGGTACTGGTAGATCGGTCTCAATATAGTTGGGTCATGAAGGGGGGAGGTGAGCGCGATGCTGGAATTGCGACCTGGCTGTGAGTGTTGCGATCGCGACCTGCCGCCGGACTCCACCGAGGCCCGCATCTGTTCCTTCGAGTGCACGTTCTGCGCATCCTGTGCCGACTCGAAGCTCAGCGGGATCTGTCCCAACTGTGGTGGCGAGCTGGTGCCCAGGCCCCGGCGCCCGGCCTCGAAGCTGGCCAAGAATCCCCCGGTGGCACAGCGCACGTTCAATCCCCATGGTTGTGGGACCATGGCCTCGCGCTGAACTCCGGCGTGATGCCGCGTGTGATCAGCCGGACGTACTTCGTGTAACTGCAGCAGAGCAAAGGTGTCGCTCATGCCCATACGGATCATCGATTTCGGCGCCAAAGCTGCTCAGCCCGTTGAACTGTTTTCCAGCTCTGGCGCAGCCAGTGTCGAACTGGCCCATGGACAGGGTGAGTCGCATGTCTACACGCTGCACTTTACGCCGGGCGGCATGATCGGCCCGCACCCCGCCGGGTTCGATCAATTGTTCTTGGTTGTTCAGGGTTCTGGCTGGGTCGCCGGCTCGAACGGGGTTCACCAGAATGTCGGCACCAATTGCGGCGCGTTCGTGCCGAAGGGGGAAGTGCACTCCAAAGGCACCGAAACCGGGATGGTCGCGGTCATGGTACAGTCCAGCAAGTTCATGTCGCCCGGCGCCCGCAGCGAGCCCTGAAGCCTCACCCGTCGCTCCACCAGACGTGCTCCAAGGGTACGCCTGTCGCCAGGGGGGAAGCTCAAACGGTGGGCCTTATGAGCACAGGTGCAGAGTGGTCAATCAGCGACTGCCACCGCACAAAGATCCGGCCGAACGCGGGTATCTGCGCTTCTTCTACCGCGATTGGCGTCCAACCCGATTCGGGAGATTGTGGACTAGGTTGTTTGCCTGGGTGTCGGGCCTTGGGCTGACGCCGCAACTCCTGCTGACGTTGCAGGTGAAAGACCGAACCACTGGTCACCTCCACGATACCATTCTCGTCGGCGCCAGTTATCAGGGCCACCGCTATCTTGTCTCGATGCTCGGAAATGGTTCGGAGTGGGTGCAGAATGTGCGCGCGGCTGGCGGAAAGGCCTGTGTCAAACGCGGTCAGTCTTACCCGGTGAGGCTGACGGAGATCCCGGCGAAGGAGCGCGCCCCGATCATCAAAGCCTGGTGCCAAGTGGCGACGAGTGGCCGCGAACACCTTCCCGTCTCATACCAGGCGCCGGTTGCGGACTTTGACGCCATCGCCTCCGACTACCCGGTGTTCCGCATCGACGAATGAGCGAAGTTTGGAGAAGAAAGATTCCTGGAGCCATGTAGCGGATCGATATGGTGTATCGTGTCGGTGCCGATCTGGTCTTGTTCTCACACTTCCTCTTCGTGGCCTTCGCCGTCTTCGGCGGGCTGTTGATGCTCCGTGATCCCGCCTGGGCGTGGGCGCACACTCCAGTCGTGCTTTGGTCTGCGATCGTCAATCTGACGAGCTGGACCTGTCCACTGACGCCCCTTGAGAATACCCTGCGCACACGAGCCGGCCAACGCGGATACTCGGGCGGTTTTGTGCAGCACTATCTCGGACCGGTCGTCTATCCCCGTGGGATGCCCCGGCAGCTGGAACTCGTGGCCGGCTGGTCCGTTCTCGCCGGCAATGCGCTGGTGTATGCGCTCGTTCTGGCCTGGTGGGTACGGTGACTTGCGGACCGGTCCTCGTGTACTGTTCGGGGAAATGAGATCATGGGCCGGGCGGCGTTGAATCAGGAACCGATGTGCAGGAAGAAGAGGTAGGAGACCGGTGATGGCGACGGAAGCGGTGAAGGAGCGGACGCGGAAGGCGTGGCGGGAGTTGGGGTTCTTTTGCGGCAAGGACAAGGCGGCGAAGCAGTGGCGCGTGGCCGGGTCGGTGGCGGGGTTGAAGAAGTTCGCCTCGCTGGTCCGCGCCTATGCGTCGAATCCGGTGAACGATCGGTTGTCGGAGTACATGCATCTGGGACCGGCCATGAATCTGGAGATCGGGACGGCAGAGCAAACGGAGATCACAGATCAGTGGATTGCCGGCTCCTTGCCGGATCTGTTGAATCTCGCGGGCCTGATCGAGGTGAACGTCAAACCGAATGTCGTCGGCCGGCGCATCGCCCTGCGGTCAAGCTATTCGACGCTCGCGCCCTACGATCTCATTCTCGATGTGCGCGAGGATGCCTTCGATCCCGCCTCCGAGGACCCAACGTGTCGCTGAACGAACGGCACCAGCCCTCTACCTTCTAGGAGCCCTGCCCATGCCCATTCCCGATTTTATTCAAGCCCTCCGCGCCAAGGTCGGTACGGATCTGCTGCAGGTCCCGACGGCGGCGGTGATGACCTACGACGACCAGGGTCGGCTGTTGTTGGTGCAGGACATGGGGTCGGGATTGTGGGGGCCGCCGAGCGGGATTATCGATCCGCACGAGTTGCCGGCTGACGCGGCGGTGCGGGAGGTGTGGGAAGAGGCGGGGGTCTTCGTCGAACTCACGCGCATCCTCGGGGTCTTTGCCGGAGAGCATTTCTCCGGCGTGTATCCGAACGGCGATCAGCTGGCGGTGGTTTCGACCGTCTTTGCCGCCCGCGTCATCCGGGGCACGCCGCGTGGCGATGGTGAGGAGACGTCGGACGCCCGCTTCTTCGCCCCGCACGAAATCGACGGGCTGCGGCGCTATGCGCACTTCGACGTGATCCGTAAGGTGGTCGGCCCGAATCAACCGCACGCCTACTTCACGCCCGCCACGTGGCAGCCGCCTCGCTAATCACGCGAGTCGCTCGGTTGTCAGGGGATCCCGGCGCAGTCCGGTGTGCCTCGGTGGGAAAACAAGAGATCGAGGTTGGTGAGCCGGTTCAATTCCCGCGGGGTCAGGCCCTCCGGCGGGTAGATGAGGAGCTCTCCCGGCCCATGTCGCCGTCTGGCCAAGTGGCTCCATTCCCGAAACAGCCCGCAGATTTCCGCCTGCCCCTCCGGCGTCCCTTCTGGCCAGGGGCCTTCCGGTCTGGCCAGCACTCCGGTTGCGATGTTCTTCCGCTCGTACACGAGAGCCGGTGGTTGGATCTCCAGACGGCGGCATTCCGGTTTCGTCGGTGATTCGGTGTACACATCGCCGTCGATTGTCGGACAGGCGTAGAACTCGCCACGCACTGCAGCGGGCATGCTCAGGAAACACAAAGCCGAAAAGGCGATCAGGTGTCGCATCGTCATCGCATCGGTGACTCCGGTCCTCGCCTGGAGAGTATACCGCGTCGTTCAGTGTCGGGTATGGTCGTACGCCTGTTTCACCAGTGTCTCGACGGCTTTGAAGTGCCGGTCGGGGAGATTCTTGAAACGGCGTCTGCACTCGGCAAGGGCGTCGGGAGCAGTCTGAAACGGCTCGATGACCGACAAGAGATGGTGATAGTAGTCGGCGAGCTTGAGCTCGACGGTGCGGAGTTGAGCGGGATCGCCGGCGATGGTGGCAGCGGCTTTCGCCTGATCGCCCTTCGTCTCGACGAGCGCCTGGAAGCAGAGGCCTTTCAATCGTTGGGTGACCGTGCTCCGGTCCCATCCCAACACTTTCGCCGTCGCCTGCATGTCGAAGCTCTGTTGGCGCAGGCAATGCAACACGGCTGCGTCTCCCGCGGAATCCGGCTGGGTGGCCGGCTTCATTGTCTGCGCGTCCTCCCGGAGCGGCGTGGCGTCCAACGCGAAGGCCTGTTTGGTCAAGACCGATCCGTCGTTCAGGACGATCGCGCGTTCGATCGCGTGACGCAGTTCCCGGACGTTGCCCGGCCACTCATGGCCGCTCAGATAGCGGATCGCATCGTTCGACAGTTTGGGGGCGGGTTTGCCCAACTGTGTGGCGATCTCGACGAGACCGCTCTCGGCGAGCAGGGGGATATCGCCCGGCCGCTCGCGCAAGGGCGGCAGCCGGAAGACCAGACCTTTCAATCGGAAATAGAGATCCTCTCGGAACCAACCCTCGGACACGCCGCGCTGGAGATCGCGATTGGTTGCGGCGACCACACGCACGTCCACCGTCGTCGGCGTGGTCGAGCCGACGCGATAGAAGGACTTGTCCTGGAGGACGCGCAAAAGCTTGCTCTGATGATCCAGCCGCAGATCGCCGATTTCATCCAGGAAGATCGTGCCGTGGTCGGCCAGTTCAAAATAGCCGCGCCGGTCCGCCGTGGCCCCGGTGAAGCTGCCTTTGGTGTGGCCGAAGAGTTCGCTCTCGAACAACTCCGGTGAGATGGCCGCCATGTTCACGGCGATGAAGGTCTTGCCGGCGCGCGGACTCAAACGATGCACCGCCCGGGCGAAGAGTTCCTTGCCGGTGCCCGGTTCGCCCAACAGCAGGACGGTGAGCGGAGCTTTTGCGCCCTTCTTTACGTCGCGGAACATTCGGAGTAGCGCCGGGTCCTGCGTGACGATCCCGAGCTGGCGGCATTCCTCACGCAGCCGATCGAGTTCGGCGTCGCCGAGTGCGGCCTGATCCGCGGTGGCGGCGCGAAGGTCGTCGAGCTGCCGTTCCAACTGCTCCAGCTGGCGCCGCGCGGTCTGTTCCTGCGCCTGCACCTCCGCCAGTTCTGCGCGCAACGCCTCGGTGGTTTGGGAGAGATCCTGCTGAATTCCGGTCGATCGTGCCGCCAGCTCTCGCGCGGACTCGAGGTCTTCCTGCAGCGCCTCGGCGCGGTTTTCCCGCAGCACCAGTGCCTCCCGGACGGCGGCGGAGTCCTGCTGCAGCCGCAGCATGTCGCGTTCGAGGAGGATCATGCGCTGCCCGGCCGTCAGATGCGTCCAGGCGGTGGTGCCTGTGAGAACTACGAGTGATGCGGTGAGGGGAAGGGCCACAGGGAGAACCAGATGCCAGATGCTCAGCAGCATGGCCGTGGTGACGGCATAGCCGGCCAACGCGGCCGCCGCGAGCAGGAGGCCTCGAGATCCGCGGATCGAGAGCAGTATCCATGCAATGAGCGATGTCCACGCGAGCGTGACGACAATCCGGCCGGCGGTCCCGAGCCGGCAGAGATGGGTGTCGGTGAGGAGACTGTTGAGCCGGTGCAGTTGCAGCGTCATACCGTTCACGGATTGCCCTGTCGGGAGCAGCCAGGGGCGGTACGTCGCGGCTGAAGGCAGCACCACGACCAGTTTGTCCTTGAACCAGGCGCCGAGCGCCGTCTCGTCGTGCCGCTGGACGGTGTCCCAGACGGAGGACAGAGGCAGTGCGGAAAACCCGGCGAGCGATCCGTTTCCAATCAGACTCACGAGGGCAGGCTGCGGGGAGCCAGCCGGGGCCGGTCGGGTGGAGACCAGCGCGTAGAGGGCGTCGGCGAAGCTCGGGATGCTGCGGGAATCCGCCTCAATGGCCGGGGGAACGGATCGGGTGACGTGGTCGTGGTCCGTGAGTGCGAGGACGTGACCCTGCAGGTCGCCATTCGACAGGGCGGGGGTGTCTGCGTCGTAGACCGTGACGACGGGCCCGTCGGTCTTGATCGCTTCCAAGAGCAGCGCGTCGCCGGCGACGCCACCCCCCGAGGTCGGGCCGGCGTGATCGAGCCGATGGTCGAGTCCGACGGCGACCGCTCCGGCGTCGTGGGCGGCGCTGATGAGCTGCGCCAGCATCGCGCGATCCGGTGTGCCGGTTCCGCCGTGCGCCTCGCTCGCCGGGTCGTTCACGATCAGTACCAGCCGGTCGCTGACGGGGATCGGCGCGCGACGGCTCAGCCAGCTGTCGTAGACCGTCCAGTCGAGTGCGCTGTAGGTGGCGGGCGCTGCGAGCCAGAGTCCGGCTGCAAATACGGTTGCGGCGAAGCCGATGGTCAGGGCTTGGAGCGGAAGCGATGCGATAAAGTACCGCCAGACTCGGTTCCAGTCGGCCATGGGCATCAATGGAGTCCCAGCTCGTCGAACAGCGCCTTCGCATCTTGCTTCGGGAGGTTCTTGAGCACGGCCTTCGCCTTTGTTGGGTCGGGCGGGACCCCGAGGCCCTGCGCGTAGATTCTGGCCAAGGCGCGTTTCGCCGGAAGGAATCCGTCGGCGCCGGCGGTTTCGAAGCAGCTCAGGATGCGCCGGTCGAATACGGGCAACCCGACTTCGATCCCCTGTTGGTACAGCCGCAACAACTCGTCGAGCGCCGGTTCGCTCAGCGCGGCGGCTTCGGCCAGCAACGCCGCCACGCCGTTCTCGACGTCGCCGCGTTGCACCAAGGTCAGGCCGAGTGATTGGTCCGGCACGGTCGGCGTAAGGTCCGGATACTCGGTCCACAGTGTCCGACGGTAGCTGCGAAAGGCATCCAGCGCGTCGGCGCGCCGGCGCTCCGGTTGATCCGGAGACAGAGCTTGACGACGGAGCTTCGAGAGTGCCTCGACAGCCGGTTGATGCCCGAACTCGACCGCTTTGGCCCACCAGGCGACGGCTCGGGCGGGGTTCTTTTCGATTCCCTGTCCATTCTTGTAGGCGTTGCCGAGGAAATATTGCGCTTGGGGAATGCCCCCGATCGCCGCTTCTTCCATGAACTGCACCGCTTCCTGTTCACGACCGGCCACCTTCAACAGCAGCGCGAGGCGGTAGCGGGCATCCGGGAAATAAGGTTGCAGTTCGATGGCTTTTCGATACGAGAGGAGGGCGGCTTTCACGTTCCCCAGCGAATATTGAACGGTCCCGAGACTGTAGTGCGCGTGCGACAAGGTGGGATCGAGCAGGATCGCTTCCATCAGGGCCGTCGCGGCCGCGCGCCCATCCTGCTTGGCCATCAGGATGAGGCCGAGTTGGAGATGGGCCCGGGCGTTGGTCGAGGCCAGCTTGATTGCGGTCCGGCATTCGTCGAGCGCGGCGTCGAAATCCCCGACGCGGTAGAGTGCGTCGGCCAGGCGCAGTCTGGCTTCGGCGTCATCGGGGCCGGTCCGGACGGCGCCCCGCAATTCGTTCAGCCGAAGAATGGCATCGCGGCGTTCTTCGTTCGTGAGGTCGGGCGCAAGTGGTTCGTCCTGCCCGACCGGTTCCGGGAGCGGCGGAGGAATGACCAGCGGCGCAGAACTCTGCGTCGAGCCGTCGGCGATTTGCGCAAGTAACTGCGACTCAAGTGGAGTCAGGGCTACGCTTGAAAGGATGGCCACCAGGACCGCACGACGACGCATGAAACCTGTGACCCTCCTGCGATGGGACTGTGTACGATTATTATAGCACCTGATCGACAAGGAGAGGGGTCAGTGCAACGAGAGGATTCCTGTCTTGATCCGTTTGATGGCGGCCTGGAGGTCGGCGGCCGCCGGGCGAACCGGGTCGTGCTGAACCCGCCACACCGGCTCCAACGGGGCCGGATCGGTCGCCAGTCTCGGGATGAGGTGCCAGTGGATGTGGGGGAGCTGGTTCCCCAGGAGTTCGTAATTGATTTTCCTGGCGTCGAACACCTGGGCGAGGGATTTTGCGACCAGGGTCACTTCCTCCATGAGTTGGATCCGTTCGGTCGGTGCAAGGTGGAAGAGTTCCGTTGCATGGCGGCGAAAGACCACCACGGTCCATCCGGGGAAAAACTGATCGTCGTGCAGATAGGCTTGGGATAAGCCCAGATCGGCGATGAAGTGGTCAGCGTTGGGCCAGGTCCCTTGGCAGGCCTTGCAAGCGGGCTCGTTCATGGCTGGTTTGCCTTGCGCCATTCCTCCTCGGTGATGACGCCCTTCTTCAAGAGCAATTGGATGAGTTTGTCGACCGATGCGCGACTTGCCGGAGTATGGGTCTGTGGCGGCGCGCCGGCGGTTACGGACGGGACCTCGGGTTTTCTGGCGTCCGCCGGCAGGCGCTTCTGGCCGAAGACGCGAAAGGCCGGCGTGAAGACGGCCAGATAGTCCCGGTTTCTGATGCGGACGGAGGCCGGGAGGCTGTCGGTCTGGGGCAGAAGATCCGGGCCGTTGCCGGATGGGATCCGGAAAAACGGTTTACCCTCGTCGGTGTCGCCGTCCTGGCCGAGCACGTCGAACCGGCTCAAGAGCGTCTCACTCTTCAATGCCTCACGGTCTTCACCGGCCAGGTTCGTAATCTTGTCGAGCACGATCACGAGGGAGTCACCGACGAAGCTATCGGGACTGAGGTTGCGCACGCTGACGTCGTAGCGGTATTCGCTCGTGAAGTTGTCACGCCCTTTCAGGGTGACGACGACCGTGGCGCGGCCGGTCAGTTCCGTGAGATGTTCGAGGGCCGAAGCGGCGCGGCTTTGCGTCGGCGTGCCGAGCGCGAACATCGCCAGGATCAGTGTTGGCGCCCAGAATGCTGGAGGTACGGTCGAACGACGGGGATTCATCGGTGATCACCTCGATGGATCGAAGCATAGCAAAGATGGAGGCATTGGGCGAGCCTTTGCGTCCACCGGATTCTTGACAGGGTCTTTCGGTCAACGCTATGGTCCCCACACCGATGGCATCCACAGCGCTCCGCGCTCCGCTATTGATCCCTCGTCCTCTCGTCGCCCGGCTCATGCGGCTGTACGATTATCCTCACCCTGAAAAACCGGGCCGTCTCATTCGCGGCTACGATCGGCCGCACGCGATCCGCACGGCCCGCATGTGCGCGGCCGTGGCGGCGTCGCTGGGACACGATCCGGCGCGAGTGCGTCAGTACCAGATTGCCTGCTTCCTGCACGATCTCGGCCGGGCCGGGCTCGACCGCGTGCTGTTTGGCAAAATTTGGTCCTGGGCGAAGCAGCACGGCATTCCCACGAGGCCGCGCGAATGGCGGGCCGTCCATCCCGATACCAAATACGGACGAGAGACGGAGGCGTTCTTGACCCGCTATCGCGCCGATCTGGAGGCCGACGGGATTCCGATCACGCCGTGGGCCAAGGAACAGGTCGAGATGCGGCTGGGCTACGCGCGCCGGCTGGCCCGACGGCTGCGGACGGTACGGCCTACGATCAAGGCCATGAGCGTCCGGTGGGAGCCGTGGATGCAGACGGTCATGCTCTATTACTACTATCCGGAAAAACTGGCGTCCGCGCCGGCCTGGGTAAAACAACTGGGAGAAATCCTGGTCGCCTGCGAGCAGTTCGAAGCCTACAGCAACCAGCAGCGGGGCCGGGACTACTACGTGCGGAAGAAGGAAACACTGGCCGATGCGTTCGCGTATCTTGAGACGTTACAGCGGGAAGGCATTCTGAGCCGGCCGGTCATGGCGACGTTGCGCCGGCTGGCGGCGCAGGGAGAATTCGACCGGGTGCTGGAAGAAGCGCGCGGCGGGCGGCTCTCGCCCGCAGAGCGCCGCTATCTGCGGCGGATGGAGGCGTAAGATGCCGGTGAAGACGGTGACCTCGCGTATCGCGATGCAGGGCCATACGCACATCGAGAATCTGACGGCCTCGGTTCAAGCGGCGGTGGCCGGCTCCGGGTTGAGCGGCGGCATCGTGACCGTGTTCGTGAAACATACGACGGCATCGATCATGGTCATCGAAGACGAGCCGGGGATTCGCGCCGACACGAAAACATTCTGGGACCGGGTCGTGCCCGCCGATCCCGCCTGGCAGCACAACACGCGCAATGCCGGAGAAGACAATGGGCACAGCCACCTGCGCGGGCAATTGCAGGGACCTTCCGTGACCATCCCGTTTGCCGGCGGGACGCTCCTCTTGGGAACCTGGCAGCAGATCGTTCTCGTGGATTTCGACACCCGCGCCCGCACACGCGACCTGATTGTTCAACTCATCGGAGAGTAACCCACATGGTGTGCTTCGGCAGACAGACGCTTGGTTGGGTCGTGGCCGGGCTGTTGGTGTGCGCCGCCGGGCCGTCCGTCGCAGTCGAGTGGGGGAAGCCGCTGGGCGGGACCTATGACGGGCCCGAGGGCAAACCCAGGCCGATCGCACCGGCTCCCGCCGAACTGAGTCCCGACGAACGGGCCACCATGAGCGTGTTCGATCGGGCGACCAAGTCCGTGGTGTTTATCGCCAATACAGCCATCCAGCGGGATTTCTGGTCGTTGGAAACGATGGAGGTGCCGCAAGGGTCTGGTTCCGGGTTCGTCTGGAACAAGCAGGGCCATATCGTCACAAATTTCCACGTCATCTACGGGGCGAACTCGATCAAGGTGACGCTCGCCGATCGGAGCGAGCACCAGGCCAAGGTGGTGGGCGCCGATCCGGATCACGATTTGGCGGTGTTGCAGGTTCAGGTGCCGGAGGGTGCGCTGGAGCCGCTCGCCGTCGGGACCTCGCATGAACTGCGGGTCGGCCAGAAAGTGCTGGCCATCGGCAATCCGTTCGGACTGGATCATACGCTGACGACCGGAGTCGTGAGCGCGCTGGGACGCACGATCAAGTCCATGTCGAACCGGACGATCGAAGGGGTGATTCAAACCGACGCCGCGATCAACCCCGGTAACTCGGGCGGGCCGCTTCTCGACAGCAGCGGGCGTCTGATCGGCGTGAACACGCAGATCGTGAGCCCGAGCGGCGCCTACGCGGGCATCGGCTTCGCCGTTCCGGTCGATACCGTCAACCGCATCGTTCCGGAACTCATTAAACACGGCAAACTCATCCGTCCCGGGCTGGGCGTCTCGCTCGTCCCGGATTCCATCGCCAAACGCTGGGGCATCAAGGGGCTGGTTATCGGCAAAGTGTCGCGCGGCGGGAGCGCGGATCGCGCCGGGCTGCGCGGCGCGCGGGAGACGGTGACCGGCCGGATCGAGTTGGGCGACATCATCGTGGCGATCGACGGGAAACCGGTCGATACCATCGACGACATGATGGACATCATGGAGGCCCACAAAGTCGGCGATCAGGTCACTCTCGACATTCTCCGCGCCAACAAGCGGCAACAGATCCCGATCACGTTGCAAGCCGTCAATTGATCCCGGTGGCATCCGGAAGCGTCCTGTTGTTAAGATGGTTGCGGTTTGGCTGTGGAGGGACACATGAGCGACCATCGCACGGACACGACACAATCCGGCGGAACGGCCGAGGGGGGGACCGGCAAGCGACCGGCATCCACCACCGCCGACCCCCTGGAACTGATAGAACAATGCCTGGCCTCTTTCCCCGATAACGATCCCCGTCAGCAGATTCTCTACAAGCTCCGGCACGCGGTGATGTTGAGTGCCGCCAGCCAGCAGCAGCGGGAGGCCGAGTTCAAGAAGCTCAGCGACGTGGTCGCGAAACTCACGGCGCCGGCCAACCGGATCGGTACGTTGCTGGATCTGCCGGGTGAAGGGTTGGCCCGGATCGTCGTCGGCGGGGCGGAATATTACGCCAACGTCGATCCGCGCGTGCCTGCGGACGGATTGAAGGTCGGCACTCAGATTCTGGTGAACGAGGCCTATGCCGTCATCAAGACGCTCGGGTACGACCGCAACGGACCGGTCCTGAAGCTGGCCGAGGCCCTGTCGGACGGCCGCCTGAGATTCGAACAGGACATGGGCCGGCAGTCGCTGATTCTCCAGCGGTCGGGCGATCTGATCGGGGTGGAACTCAAGGCCGGCGACGAATTGCGGATCGATCCTGGGCATCGCATCGCGATCGAGAAACTCGAAGACCGCAAGGCCAAGTCCCACGTGCTGGATGAGGTGCCCAAGGTCACGTGGGAACAGATCGGCGGGCAGCAGGAGGCGATCGGCGCGATCCGCAAGGCGATCGAATATCCGCTCCTCCATGCCGACACGTTCGCGCGATTCCATTTTACCCAGCCGAAGGGGTTTCTGCTGTACGGCCCGCCCGGGTGCGGCAAGACCCTGATCGGTCAGGCCGCGGCGGCGAGTTTGTCCAAGCTCGTCAGCGAATCCTCTGAGGCCGGCGGGACGGGCACATCATCCGTGCCGATCACCGGCGGCGCGTTTCTCCACGTCAAAGGACCGGAAATTTTGAATATGTGGCTCGGCGAGTCCGAGCGGATAGTGCGGGATCTCTTCGCCAAGGCCCGTGCGCGCCGCCGCGAAGGGGCGCTGCCGTTCATCTTCATCGACGAAGCGGAGTCTGTGCTCGGCACCCGGCGGGCGATGCGTTCGTTCAATATCTCCAACACGCTCGTCCCCATGTTCTGCTCCGAGATGGACGGCATCGAATCGCTGCGCGACGTCGTCATCATTCTCGCCACGAATCGTCCTGATCTCATCGATCCGGCGGTCTTACGGCCCGGACGGATCGACCGCAAGATCAAGGTCAGCCGGCCGAATCGTGAAGCCGCGACGGAAATTCTCAAGGTCTACCTGCGTGCCGATTTGCCGCTCGACCCGGCCTGCCTGGCCGAGCGAGGCGGGGACCCGGTAACGGCCTACGAATCCCTGGTGCGCGACGTCATCGATGCGATCTTCGCGCGGACCGACGCCAATCGTCTGTTGTCCGTCCGCCTGCGCAACGGGCAGAACAAGGTACTGTACCGCAGCGACTTGGTCAGCGGCGCCATTCTGTCCTCCATCGTCCAACGGGCGAAGGAACAGGCCATTGACCGGACGATCCAGTCCGGTGCTCCGTCGGGACTGATCGCCAGCGACTTGCTGAGTGCCGTGGCGGCCGAGTTCCGCGAAGGGGAGATGCTGCCGCCGGACGATGCGGCGGAGGAATGGCTGAAACTGCTCGATCACCATCCCGATCAGGTGGTCGGGGTCTCCTCGTTCCGCCAGGGGCGGCCGACCGAGGAGCGGCTGGTCAATCAGATCATCTAGCCATGCGACTGTTCGGCCTCGAAACGGAGTACGGGATCACACGCGAAGATCTCGAAACGGTGGACCCGGTCGTCGAGTCGATGGAGTTGGTCCGGGCGCACCTGACCGCCTCCTTCGAGCGTCGCTGGGACTACAGCGGGGAAGATCCGCACGACGACGCCCGGGGCTTTCGGGTCTCCGGTCTGCAGCAGGACCGCGAAGAGGATGAGTTCGCGAAGCTCGACGCGCACCGGCCGTTTTCGTTCCACGAGATGAAAAGCGATCTGGTCCTGCCGAACGGCGCCCGGTTCTATAACGACCACACCCATCCGGAATATTCCACGCCCGAGTGCCGTATGCTGCGCGATCTGCTGGCCCACGACCGGGCCGGCGAGCGGGTGGTGCAACGGGCGGCGGAGCGGCGAAACCGGGCGCTGGGCGGGCCGCACGTCCAAGTCTATAAGAACAACTCCGACTTTCACGGTCATAGTTACGGCTGTCACGATAACTATCTCGTGCCGCGCGCGATTCCTTTCCCGTCACTCGTCAAGGGGCTGCTGCCGTTTCTCGTGAGCCGGCAGGTCATCGCCGGAGCGGGCAAGGTCGGGATCGAAGCGCAGGAGAGCGGGTTCGTGCCCGGCGCATACCAACTCTCCCAGCGGGCCGATTTCATGGAAACGGAGTTGAGCGTCGACACGATGCATGATCGGCCGATTCTCAACACCCGCGACGAGCCGCATGCGGATCGGGAGAAATATCGGCGGTTGCACTTGATTATCGGCGACGCCAACCTGTGTGAATATGCGACGGCGCTGAAGGTCGGCACAACGCAGCTCGTGCTCGAATTGATCGAGCGGGGCGCGGTTCCCGATATTGAGCTGGCCGATCCGGTCTTGGCGGTGAAACAGGTCTCCCGCGATCCCGATCTCAAGGCGACGGTCCGGCACAGGCGGGGAGGCGCGCTGTCCGGCCTCGAGATCCAAATGCAGTACTACGAAGCGGCGCAACGCACGCTGGCCGGGACCGATGCCGGTACCGATTGGGTGCTGCGCGAATGGGAAGACACGCTCCGCCAGCTGACCCGCGACCGTCGCGCGCTGATCGGGAAACTGGACTGGGTGACGAAGCAGTGGCTGTTGGACACGTTCGCTCAGGAAGAACGGATCGGATGGGACGATCCCTGGCTGGCGAGCCTGGATCTCGAGTATCACAACGTGAATCCGGATCGCGGCCTCTATCTTGGATTGGAAGCGGAGGGCAAGGCCTGGCGCATGACAACAGAAACGGATATTGAGCAGGCGTTGTCGGCCGGTCCCCACGATACCCGTGGCGGATTGCGCGGCCTCTGCGTCCGTCGGTTCGGGGATCAGATTACGTCGATGCAGTGGGAACGAATCCGGTTTGCCGGTGGGTTGGCGGGAAGGACGCTGGAGATGGGCGATCTCTTCGATCCCGCTGATGTCCGGGCCTGTGCGGTGGTATTGGAGGCGGCAGCCTCTCCCTCGGAGGCCCTGACGGAATGGACGCGACGAAAGGAAGGACGATCATGATCGTTACACGCATGCCGGAGCGCCGGGAGGCGCCGGGTGATCCGATGCCGAAATCGCCGAATCCGACGGATGAAGGCAGCGGTCCGAAGCGGCCGGATACGGGCTCGCCCGACAAGGATAATCTGTTGAAGCGGATGAGGAAGGTCGATCCCAAGCAGGCGGAACGGTATCGGCAGAGAACGGGAGAATAGACGAATTAGTCCTGAGTCCTGAGTGTTGAGCGGAATGCTCAACTCAGGGAGTGGGTTTCGAACACGGACTCAGCACGTTGAACTCAGCACTAAGGTGAATCGATGGGGATGCAAGGCGATTTCTATCAGTTGTTGAAGGCGCAGGGGTATCAGCTCGGCAATCCTGCCCCCAGTGGGGCGGGGATAGAACTGACCAGCGCGACGACGATCTTGGCGTTCAAATATCGCGACGGCGTCCTGGTGGCGGGCGACCGCCGCGCCACGGCCGGGAACATGGTGATGTACGACCGGACCGACAAGGTGCTCGAAATCGATCGGCACAGTGTGATGGCGATCGCCGGGGTGCCGGCCACGGCGTACGAAATGGTGCGGGTGCTCGAACATTCGTTCAAGTATTACCGACGGACCCAACTTCAGGAATTGAGCTTCGAAGGCAAACTGCGGGCGGTCTCCAAACTGCTGAAAGAGAATGTGGCGGCGGCGCTTGCGGGGACCGGCGCGGTTGTCCCGGTCTTTGCCGGCTACGACTTCGAGCAGGGTGCGGCGAAGATTTATTTCTACGACATTCTCGGCGCCGAGTTCGAAGGCGTCGAGTATGCCGTGTCCGGTTCCGGTTCTCCGACGATTCGCGGCATTCTCCACTACGTCAACACCTGGGGCGAGCGGCCGCTGGCCGCGATGACCGAGGAAGAGGCGACGGTGCAAGCCCTGCGGCTGTTGACCAGTGCGGCGGAGTTCGATTCGGCCACGGGCGGGGTGAATCGGGAGGCGAGTCTCTATCCGGTCATCAAGCTGATCACGCAGGACGGCTTGCGAACGATTCCCGACTCTACGTTGAAACCATTGTTCGAAACGAAGGTGTCGCGCCATGTATGAAGAACCGTATCGATGGGTCGAGGCCGTCGGCAACCGGCGGACCTATCTCGACGAACAGTTCAAGCAGGGCAGTCCGGTTGTGGCGGTGGGCTACGACGGCGGGATTCTCCTGACGACCGTCAGCAAGGGGACGCCGAAACTATACGAGATCTATGACCGCATCGCCCTCGGCGGAATGGGGCACCCGGCGGATCTGGAAAAGCTCCGGTTCAGTCTGTTGGAAATGGCCCACGTCGAAGGATTCAACCGCTCGCCGTCGGATGTGACTGGTTCGCGTCTGGTGAAATACGGGATTGCGCCGGTCATCAAGCAGGCGTTTGAGGAAGTGTTCAAAGCGCCGTTCATCGTCAAGATGTTGCTGGCGGAACTCGGCCAGAAGGCCGAGCGGAACTCGTTCCTGGTCGTCAACTACGACGGGACGTTTGAAGAGGGAAGTCACTGTGCCGTTCTGGCCGCCACCAAGGCGGTTGAGCAGGCCATGGTGGAGTATCTTCGTCGGCAGGTTTCCGAGGCGCTCTCCGCCGAACAGACGCTGAATTTGGCGCTCCGGGCTTGGGCACTGGGCGACCGGATTCAACAACGGAAGGACGGCGATGCGCCGGAGTCGAACGCGACCTCCGCCGTCACGCCGGAGCAGCCGGACGATGCCACGCTCGCTGCCCATCTACGGGAGCGGCTGGCGGATCGGACGATTGAGTGCGCATTGCTGGATCGCCGACAGTCCGGGTCGTCCAAGTATCGCGCGCTGAAGCCGGCTGATTTGACGAAGATGCTGCCTGGCGATCTTCAGCCGATCGTGGCGGGGTAACATGCTGAACCGTATTTTCGGACTCGAAACCGAATACGGTTTACTCGTCAATCAGGACCGTCCGGAACACTCTCCCACCTGGTTCGCCCATCAGATCCGGGATCATCTCTTTCATACGCAACGACGCGGGGTGCTCGATTTGCATCATCGCGGTCACGACGAGCCGCCTGGCAACGGGGGGTTTCTGACCAATGCCGGTCGGTTGTATCTCGATATGGGGCATCTGGAGTATGCGTCACCTGAGTGTCAGTCGCTGGTTGACCTCATCGCTGCCGACCGGGCCGGCGATCAGGTTCTGCAACAGGCGATCGAGGAACTGGGATACAGGGACACGCTGTCCCTGATCAAGAACAACATCGACCATGAGACGGATGCGACCTTCGGGTCGCACGAAAATTATCTGGTCACCAGGCGGTTCCCCTTCAGCCGACGCGGCTTGAGTCCTCTGGTCACGTTTCTAGTGACGCGGCAGATTTTTACGGGGTCGGGACGGGTGGGCGCGGCGAGTCCGCAGGACGCCTGGATTCAGATGGATCGGCTGATCGTTCCGCGCGCATCGCTGCATCAGAGCGGGCCGCAGGCAATGATCCCATTTCAGATTTCGCAGCGGGCCGACCACATCGTGAACGATTTCTTCGAGTGGGTGCAGCAAAACCGCGCTATCGTGAACACCCGCGATGAGCCGCTGGCGGATCCCAACCAATATCGCCGGATTCACCTGCTCCTGGGCGATTCGAACATGGCGGAATACGCGACGGCGCTCAAGATGGGCACGACGGGCCTCGTGTTGCAGTTGATCGAGGACGGGAAGGCGCCGCGCGGGTTGGAACTCAACGAGCCAGTTGAGACGCTGCAGGAGATCTCGCAGGATCAAGACCGGCGGTGGATCGTGCAACTCCAGTCCGGCCAGTCGATTTCCGCCATCGACATCCAGGAGCGGTTTCTGGTTGCGGCTCGCGACGCCTATGCGGGGCAGGACGAGGAAACGGATTGGGTGCTGGCTCAGTGGGAGACCGTCCTCACGGATCTGCGGAGCGACTATACGAAGCTGGTCGGGCGGGTGGACTGGGCGTCCAAGCTGTGGCTGCTCGAATCGTTCCGCGAGGCGGAACAGATCGAATGGCATGATCCGGCGATCAAGAGTCTCGACCTCGAGTACCACAACCTGCGGGCGGACCGCGGCCTCTATTTCGGCCTGCTGGAAGAGGGACGCGTCCCTCGTATGACGACGGATAAAGCGATCGAACTGGCGATGGCGCATCCGCCCCGCAATACGCGCGCGTTCGGCCGTGGCGAATTGGTCCGTCATCTGCTGGCGGACGGTCCGGTTCATAAGCCGGAGGAGCCGGTACACGACGAGCGGTTTTTCCCCGCCTATGTCATCAATTGGTCGATCTTTCAAGTGCGCGGCCGCATACCGTTTCCGATGCCCGATCCCTTCAAGACCTACGCCCAGGAAGTTCGCGCGCACCTTCAGGATCAGTAATCTACTCGGTTGCATTGCACAGATCGCGCATTGATGCTGGGAATCGCTCTGGTGAGTGATATGCTGGGCTCGACCGATAAGTCGAGGAGGGCAGCATGAACGCGCGAGTCTGGATGATGCAGTATGGCGTGGCGATCGGATTGTCGTGTTTCTTCGGCCTGGTGCTCGGGCAGGTGCCGTTCTTCCGGGAGACGGCCGTCGGAAAGCTGGCCGCGTCCGATCTGGTCCAGTTTCTGGGCTACGGCAGCGCGTTGGTGTTGGGCTGGGTCGGAGCTCGCCAATTGAATGGTGAGCTGCCTGAGGATTGGAAGCGACTGACGCCCTATCGGGCTTTGATCGTGCCGCTTGCGACCCTGGTGTGCTGCCTCCTGTCGTACGGTGTGTTGTCCCTCCTCTGTGGGCCTTTTCTGACGAAACTCACCAAGCCGTTCTACAATTGGGCATTCATCCTCGGAATTGTGGGGACGGTTTCCTGGCTGATCTATACCTGGGTGTTCATCTGCGCACCGTTGGTTGTCGAGGCGGCACCCAAGCGCCTCAAGAAAGCCGCCTAGCGGTTCCCTGCCATCGTCTCTGTTCTCTCATTCCTGTGTGGTGCGCGTGTGTGCTGTATGAATTCCAGCAGCCGATGTTCCGCCCAATATCGGTCTTCCGTACGGCCATTTTCCTGAAAGAATCCGCAATGCCCGCCCTCTCGGGGAGCCAGGAGACTGATGACAGGACTCTGCTGGATCGCGGGGGTGAGGAACATGGAATAGGGGATAAAGGGATCGTCCTGTGCCGTCATGATGAGGGTCGGGACGGCGATTCGATGCAGTACATGCCTTGCGCCGGACCGATCATAGTAATCAGCTCCGTCGCGATAGCCTCCGTCCCGTGCCGTATAGACATCGTCGAATTGGCTGATCCGGTTCATGCCAGACATTAGACGGAGATCCCATTTGCCGGGAAAGAGCGCCGCTTTCCGTCTGAGGCGCGCTTTAAGTTTCGTGAGAAAGTGGTGGTGATAAATCCAGTTCCGGGATTCCTCCAGCGCTACGACGCACTGAGTCGGATCGATATTCGGACAGACAGCGACAGCGCCGGCCAGGGCCGGTTCATCCGATCCCAGTTCACCAGCGGCTTTGAGAATCAGATTCCCTCCCATGGAATAGCCGATCAACCAGATGTCGTTCAGTCGGTCGACGGTGCGCAATTCTTTGAGAATCGCTCGGTAGTCCTGACTGAGCCCGCTGTTGTAGAGGGTCGGCGTCAGCCGTTCCGTGCCGCCGCAGTTCCGCTGGTTCATGCGGATCACATTGAAGCCGACACGATAGGCCTTCGCGGCGATGCCCCGCATGTAATGCGACTCGGCGCAGCCCTCCAGTCCATGAACGAGCAGAAGCGTGGGCGCCCCCGCAGGGCACTCCTGCCAGTGGCAGAGGCCGAGTAGCTGGGTGCCGGGGTCGGTGGTAAACAGCCGTTCGGCTTGAGGGATGCAGGCGAGGATAGGGCCGCGCGGCCAATACTTCGGGACCATGGTCATCAGATGCGGGTTGCGGAGAAACCACGCGGGCGTAAAGCGCTCGGTCGTCGTCATACGGCCATATCATAGCCAATCGGCGTTCGACTGCGTACCATGAAATGTGTTGTGTGCCGCCGTCGACGCATTCGATCTCAAGCCAAGCGGAACATCGACCGATAACGAACCGGCTGAAATTCAAGGGAGGCAGGCATGCTTACGGCAATCGGCGATGTGATGCGCAGGGTTTACGAACGGGGATGGATTACGACACGGGACGGGAATATCAGCATGAGGAAACGGGAGGGGCGGTATCTCTACATCACGCCCTCTGGTTGGCGAAAGACCATCGTTCACCCGGAACACGTGGTGCGTCTGGAGATCATCGCCGATCCGATCACAAGGAAGGCGATTCCCAAGGTCGGGGAAGGGCAAAAACCGTCCGGCGAACTCTGGATGCATTGGAATCTTCAGCGAGATTCGAAAAAGACACGCACGGTGGTGCATGTGCATGCGACCCATGTGGTCGCCGCGATCTATGCGGGGATCGACCTGCAGGCCATGAGCGCGGAGTTTCCGGAGATCTCTCGCTACACCCGCGTCGGGAAGACGGTTCCCGCCTTGCCGGCTCTTTCGCGAGAATTGGCCGACATCACTGCGGAGTGTCTGGGGTTGCGGAAGGATGGGACGCTCGAATACGACATCGTCGGACAGGCCAACCACGGGGTTTGCGCCGTCGCGGCCGATCCCTGGGCCGCCTACGAACATATCGAGCGGCTGGATCACATCTGTGAAATTGTGCTCAAGAGCGGCGTGGCCGCCCGTGCGGCTGTGCAGCCGCCGTCGGTTCTTGCGGCCTGATGACGGAGCCGGTGAAAACGCTCAGGGGGTTGCCAGTCCGGGACCGGCAACCCCCTGTATTTTTTGTGGCTCCCCGGGCAGGACTCGAACCTGCGACCAGCCGGTTAACAGCCGGCTGCTCTACCAACTGAGCTACCGGGGAACGATGATGGGCAAAACAGAACAGCGCATTTTAGCAAAAGTGAAGAGCAAGAGGGGAGATTTTTTTCTGTCTTCGTCCTGGTGCTGAAGCCTGGATTAGACGTCGAAATCTTCCGTTTCGTCTTCGTCGGATGAGGCGTCGGTATTGCCTTTGGCCAGCGCCGCGTAGTGCTTGGCCCACGTCAGATACAGGTTGCCGCTATCCCGCATGGTGTCGGCCGCTTTGACCAGCTTAGTCACCAGCTCGGGGTCTTTCCCGGTCGCCTGGATCGCGGCCGCCTGCCGCTCGATCGCCTTCGGATATTCGTTGATCAATCCGGCGATTTCGATCAGCAGCGTGTCCAGAATGTTGTCTTCCCGTTCCATTGGTACCTCACGGTAGTCCGTCTGCGCCAACAAAAAACCCCATAGCGCGGACGCTATGGGGTTTCGGTCCTTGGCCGAGGCGGGCCTAGCCTTGGTAGGCTTGTCCGAGCGCCGCGGATTCGCCCTTTCTCGAGATCAGTTGGCCGGTCGCACTCACGGCCTGCATGACGATGGCTTCATGCTTGGCGGCATTGCAAACCACCACGCACAGTTCGCAGCCCTTGCACCGGTCGATGTTCACTTCCGCGACCATCTTGGTGCTATTGAGATCCAGGCAGTTGGCTTCAGGGCAATACATAATGCACAGCCGGCAGCCCTTCTTCGCCGTGCACTTTTCGTCGATGACTTGCGCAACGTTATACATGTGCCGTGATTCCTTTTCTTACGCGGCGACGGCCGGGTTGCCGACACGCAATTCCACCTTGTTCTTCTCCGCCCACTCGCTGGCGATTTCGTAGGCCCGCTTCACGGTGGCCAGGTTCTTCTGCAGCAGCATTTCCTTCTTGGCGAACTTCTTCTTGATGGCTTCGTCCAGCGAGGCGGTACCACCCGAGGCAACGAACTTCTTACCGAACCGCTCCTGCAGCGCGCCGTCTAAGGCTTCCATCGAGACGCACTTGGTAATGCCAGCCACGGAGCCGATCATCGTCATGTTCGTCGACAGTTCCGTACCCGCGATCTCGATCGCGAGCTCGGTGCCGGCGATGTAAAACACCGCCACGTTCAAGTCTTTCAAACGCTGGATGTCTTCTTCGGACAGCAGGGGCTGGGCGGAGTTGATGATGACCACGCCGCCCTCTTTGACGCCGGAATAGAACGGCATCGTATAGCTCTTGCCCATGGTGATGACCTGGGGATGAAACACTTGGATCACATCCGGGAACACGAGCTCACCGCGGTCGTAAATCCGTTCGATGCCGATGCGGCAGTAGCTTTCAGCCGGGGCCATGCGCTTTTCCGCGCCGAAGAACGGGTTGGAAATCGAAAACTTGCCGTCCCGGTTGGCGGCCATGGCCATGACGTGCGCCGCCGTGACGGCGCCCTGGCCTCCCAGGCCCGACATCCGGATATTGAGACGTTTCTTGATCATGAGATTCCTCCGGTCTGATTAGGCCTGCGCCTGTCCAGCCAATTGCTTGGCAGCCGCTTTCCGTTCCTTGTCCTTGGCAGCCAGTTCGGCCAACAATTGCTTGGCCGGCTCGCTGACGTATTCCTTGTACGCGAACCGCTCGGTCGGCTTCTCCGAATCGCGCATTTCCTGGAGCCCTTCCATGCTGTTCTTGCCGATTTCGAGAATGCAGGGCGTATACAGCTGGAGATAGGTCGGGCCGATTTCACGGGCGATATGCACCGCGTTCCGGATGACTTTTTCGACCACGGAGGGCTTGCTGACGGTGCAATTGACGACGTAGTGGCAGCCGGACTCGCGTGCGATCTCCGGCAAACGCACCTTGTCGAACAGTTTGCCGACCGGTGCCATCTTGGCCACGAAGCCCTTCTGCATCAGACCGCTCTCCTGGCCGCCGGTGTTGGCGTAGAGCTCGTTATCGAAGCAGATTGTCGTGAACTTTTCCTGACGGAACCAGGCTTGGAGCGTCATATCCAATCCGATGTCGACGGTTGCACCGTCGCCGGCGAGGACGACGACGTCCTTCACCCGGCCTGGGAACCGTACGCTCAATGCCCGCTTGAGGCCCGACGCAATGGCGTTCTGGTTGCCGAACAGCGAATGGATGTTATGGACTGCGACCATCGGGAACACCAGACTGGTGCAGCCGGTGGACCCGACCATGACGGTGTCTTCCGGATTGGGGAGCGACGCGAGGATGTAGCGGAATGCCATCGACTCCGGACAGCCGGCGCAGAGCGAGTGCTGCTCGATGAGTTCCTTGGCGTTGCCGATGTCCTTCCAGCCGCGATCCTCTTTGCCGTAGGTCGCGCTCTTGACGAGATCCTGATAGTCCGACGGCATGATGTCGTAGAGGGCGTCGGAAATTTTGATTCGCTCTTTGCTCATGTATACCTCCTCGGTCCGTCCAAATGGATCGAACTGGTCTAAGGTTCGTTAGTGAATCAGCTGCCCCGGCCGGCCATGGAAATGGTCTTCATGCCGAGGGCGGTCTTGATTTCCTGTACGATGACTTCCGGCGGCATCGTCATCCCGCCGCAGACATGCGGGCCGGCATGGACGCGATGGTGATTCGGAATGGTGGCCTTGATTTCTTTGGCCAGCCAGCCGGTCACGTTGAACTCCGGCACGAAGATATGTTTCGCATGCTTAGTCGCTTCGCGGATTTCTTCTTCCGGCCAGGGGCGCAAGGTCTTGACCTTCACGAGGCCGCAGCGCACGCCTTCATCTTCCAGCATGCGGATGGCTTCGCGCCCTTGTGAGACGGCGGTGCCGGATGCCACGATCACGATGTCCGCATCCGTATTTTCAGTATCGATCAAGCCGTTCAGCCAATGAATCGTGTGTTTACGGGAACGTTCGACCGCGGCCCAGATTTCCTGCTGCCAGGAGGCGTGGGTCGCATAGCTGATGTAGTTGCTCTTCATGACGAACGGATCGCGCATCATGCGGACCGGCGGGCATTCCATGTCCATGCAGGGCACAGGCGAGCGATAGGGATCGTACGGCGGCAGGCACATCTCGGTCGGTGTCAGGTTGACGACGTCCTTGGTATGCGTGACGAAGAACCCATCGCAGCACAACGCCAGGGGGAGGTGCACATCCGGCTCTTCCGACACCATGTACCCCTTGAGGATCCAGTCGAAGAAGTCCTGCGCGGTTTCTGCGTGCCACACGAGCATGCCGGTATTCAGTAAGTACGCGATTTCCAGCGTGTCCGGTTGAATCGACAACGGGGAGTTGATGCCGCGGCAGGTGACGATCATCTGGATCGGCAGGCGCGCACCGGCCCACATCGGGAAGTTTTCCATGGCGCGCATCGTGCCCGGTCCCGCGGTCGTTGTGAACACGCGGGCTCCGCCGAACGAGGCGCCGGCGCATTGAGACATGACGGCAAATTCGCTCTCGCCGCGGAAGTAATCCCCGATGTAGCCTTCGGCGAACAATTCGCCGATCAGGGCGGCGGCTTCCGATTGCGGTGTGATCGGATAGGCGATCATGACGTCGCAACTGGCGCGGCGGATGGCTTCCTTGATGACTTCGGAGCCCGTAAAGAACGACGGGTTCCGAGGCGCTTCGTGGAGCATCTTCCACGGGTCCGTATAGGTCTGACCTTTTTTATTTTGGGTCCCAATCAGGGATTTTGTATCTGCCATGGGCTCAGCCTCCTTTTTACGCGTTCTTGCCGTCGAACAGCTAGTTCGACGCGCCGCTCTTGGCTGATGTCAGCCGTGGTTGGACGGTTCCCTTCAACTTCCTCACCCAATCGGCCAGCTTCATGATCTTCTCTACCGTTGCGTCGCGGAACGAGAGCATGGCGTCTTCGTGGCCGGCCTGGGCGCACATCGCAATCGTGTAGCACGAGGTGCCACCGCGAATGATTTTCAACGACAAGTTCGCTTGGTGGCAGTGCACGCCGATGAACATGCAGCAGTCGATCTTATTGTGCCAGATGGTCAGGTTCGGGTGGTTGGGGTTGATTTCAACCTCGGGATTGATCTTCGGATACTTCGGCCGGTAGTCGGGCATGGGGATCAGCATCGGCTTCTGGCCCGGCTGCACGCATTCCTTCAGGGTGTCGTACAGATGGCGGATTGCCGTCGCTTTCTTCGCAGCCTTTTCGTTCCAGGCCCAGAGCACCAACGGTCCAGGGAACAAGGTCGGCACTTTCGCCATCAGAAATTGTCTGGCGGCTTCTTCGTACGCCTTTTCCTCGGGGACGATGACACCGTTGATGTGGCCTTCACCAGGGTTTGGCAACCGGATGCCCATACTGGCGGCAGCGGGGGGAAGAAAGTGTTCTGGTCCTGGAAGCACGCGGTATTGACTCATTACGACTTACTCTCCGGCAAAAGGGTGAAAGACCTAGGAACGACGAGTTTTCGAATACTTGATTCTGCCGACACTTTAAGCCTTTTCCTACGCCCGCTGCAACCTCGCAGAAGGCCCACCCCTGGGAGCTTTTGGGCTATGAGGGGAGAGAGCGGTTAGGCCTTTGGGACTAATGAATTTCTTCAGTAGGAAGGCTGGTTCTGGCTCCCGACTGAGAGTGGTATTATAGGTGGCCGACTTTTTTATTGTCAAACGCGCGAAAGAGAGGGGACTCGTGGCTTCTCGGTGTGAGTAATGAATGAGAAAACAATCTGTTAGGGAGGTTATGGAAGCTGCTCGCAGGCGTCGGTTGACCCCAATAGACAGGCACGCTCAAAGTCGTCTTTTGCCAATCGTCCTTGTAGTTGCTCCCGATACAGTTTGCCCCGTGAAAGTAAGGCTTGAAGGTGTGTCGGGTCTGTCTGGAGCACCACTGTCAGATCCTCGGTCGCCCGCCCTCCTTGATTCAGCTTTTGGTACACCTCGCTGCGGAGGAGGTAGGCCTCCTTAAGAGAGGGGGTCCAGCTTTCATGGGCTGGAGCAGTAAGTATCCGATTGAGCAGGTCCAATGCTTGAGCCCATTGTTTGGAAGCGGTCAAGCTGCGGGCTTGCGTTGTCCGGACTTGAATCAGTCGTTGGCGGGCGAGATCGAAAAAAGGATCGATTCCGAGGGCTTGCTCGTAGGCGTATCCGGCGGCATCCGGTTGCTGCAGCCAGGTCAAGACATCCCCTTGACCGAGGAGTGCCCAGGGGTTTTTGGCATCTAGCATGAGAGCACGGTCGAAGTCCATCCGTGCGTTATCGACGTAGCCGGAATACTCGCTCGGCTTGGACTTGCCGGAATACGACAATGACACCAATCGAAGGTAAGTTTGTCCACGGATGATCAGTGGCTCGATGTAGTGAGGGTCGAGTGTGGCGGCTTGGGATGCCAGGTCCAGTTTATGGCGAAGGTCCCGCGCCTGAAGCGCTTGTTCAACCAATGCGCGGGCATGGGCTTCAGGCTTGGTGCGTCCAGCCGGTTCGATGACTAGTGTGCGGACACCGGGGGGCGACGCCTGCAAGTCACGAAGCTGTGCTCTCAATTCCGTGTTTTCCCGCTGTAACTGGGCAAAGTGCTCGGCCAGGCGTTCTTCCGAACGCCAGCGGCGAACGGCTTCCTGGAGTTGAGCGAGGTCAACCAACGCACGAATGCGCATGGTGAAAACCGGCCGGTCATTCTCGAATTTGCGGTGAGATTCCAATATCTCCGTCTTCGTGATCGCGGCTGCCATCGTACGAATTTCCAGCGAACTCACCTGACGACTCTTGCCGGAACTTATTGTCTCATAGTCGTGGAACGTAGATTCGAGGTAGATCCCGGCTTCCTCAATGGCTCGTCTTTGAGCACGTTGGAGAACCCGTTCCTCCGCGGTTGCCAGCGTATCGCCGTCGGCCATGACATATTGGGCTTCGGCGAGGATCGTTCGTTCCGCCGAGTAAGCGGAAAGCGGCATCGTCAAAGCCGTCACGGAGAGGCAGCAGCAAAGGGGGATGAGGCGCATTGATGTCATGAGGGAACTATACCGCGCGGTTGGTGCTTGGACAATATTCCCAGCCCCAGGAAAAGAGGGGGGCAGGTCGGAGGTCGGCAGGGATTGAGAGATTGGGTTATACGCAGGACTATTTAGGAAGGACCTGCATGAACGGATGGACCTCTATACGCTCGAACACACCGTGTACAGTGTAGGGGTCGTTCTTGGCGAAGTGTTCGGCCTGCTCCAGCGAGTCGAATTCCAGGACGAGGAGACTGCCGGCATTGTCCGTGAGGGGACCTGCGAGGATGACCCGCCCCTGTTCCGCCAACGGTTCCAAGTTAGCCAAGTGCGCTGGGCGGTGAATTTTCCGTTTGGCCTGACCTTCCGGACCATCGTAGCCGAGAATCACAAATTTCATTGGGCGTAAATATCCTTTCTCTCTTAACAAGAGGTTACAGTCGCATCAAGGTTAGGCGGGACCTTCGATGGGGCACCGGTCCTTATATCCGTTCGTTACCTCATGCCACCATCGGATCTCTTTCTCACCCAACTTCCAACATAGGTAGACGACTCGTCCGTCACGCATATGGGGGAAGTCGCAGAGTCCCATGTCGATGTCCTTCACATGCACCCCCATCTCATGGATCGCATGCAGGTGGGTCGAGATCTGCTGCAGACTCGTCACATACCGGCTTCCAACCGGAGTGCCGCCGCCTAACTCCGCCCGTGCCGAGGCCTTTTGTACCTCGTTGCGGGTCTGAAGCAGCGTGGCCTTCGATTGCTGAACTGCGCTCAGATAGGACTGCAATTGGGGAATCAACTGATTGGCTTCGAACAGGGAAAAGACCCGTTCGGGGGACTCGTCGTCTCGGTCGTGGGCCATAGGTGCCGCTCCTTGAGGCTGTTTAGCATAGTCGATTTCCACGGTTCAATGGGGCCGCTTTCCCTGAACGTCGGGAAAGCCGGAGAGGGTAGAAATAATTGTTTCTGAGTTGACAATACTGGGGTGGCTGAGTATCATTCAGCCCAGCAACACTGTGCAGTGGCTCGTATCGCTCTCCACGTACTTGCAACTTCCGGAACCTTTCTCGAGTCGAAACCACACGATCTGGTGAGTGTCGAAGCGGCAGGCTAGCGCCAACAGGATCGATTGATTGTGTCCGATGCCTCGGCGCTTCGGAGACCATATCCCGAATCTTCACGGATAGACAACACGCATACGCTCTACGAGGCGTTCTCTCCAAGACGGCATCGTTGATTAAAACCACAAGCCAATACCTGTGTCGCATGGGCAACCCAGTACATCAGTACTTTTTCATGACAACAGAGCCGCTGGCTCGATAGGAGTTGTATGCAAGCTGCTAAGGGAGAGGTCATGTACCTGTCGGAGTTGAAACAGAAATCCATCGCCGACCTCAATGAGGTGGCGCGCGATCTGAAGATCGAGGGGGCCGCCAATCTGCGCAAGCAGGAGTTGATCTTCGCGATTCTGCAGGGGCAGACGGAAAAGAACGGGGTCGTATTCGGGGAAGGTGTGCTCGAAACGCTCCCGGACGGATTCGGTTTCCTCCGCGCGCCCGACTCCAACTATCTCCCGGGCCCGGACGATATCTACATTTCTCCTTCACAGATCCGGCGGTTCAATTTGCGCACAGGCGACATCGTGTCCGGGCAGATCCGTCCGCCGAAGGAAAGCGAACGCTATTTCGCCCTGCTCAAGGTCGAAAAAGTCAATTACGAGGATCCTGAAGTCGCCCGGGACAAGATTCTTTTCGACAATCTCACGCCGCTGTATCCGGAAGAACGGCTCAACCTGGAGTTCGACCGGGAGGAGTACTGTACGCGCGTGATGGATCTGACCACACCGATCGGCAAAGGCCAGCGCGGGTTGATCGTCGCGGCCCCACGTACCGGCAAAACGATGCTGCTACAGGCCATTGCACGGGCTATCCTCAAGAATCACAAAGAAGTCACGTTGATCGTGTTGCTGATCGACGAGCGGCCCGAAGAAGTCACCGACTGGCAGCGGCAGGTCAAGGCCGAGGTCATCAGTTCGACCTTCGACGAGCCGCCACAACGCCATGCCCAGGTGGCCGAAATGGTCCTGGAAAAGGCGAAACGCTTGGTCGAGCATAAGAAGGATGTGGTGATTCTCTTGGATAGCATCACCCGCCTGGCGCGTGCCTACAATACGATCGCCCCCCCGAGCGGCAAGGTCTTGTCCGGCGGTCTGGACTCGAACGCCCTCCAGCGGCCGAAGCGGTTTTTCGGTGCCGCCCGCAACATTGAGCATGGTGGCAGTCTGACGATCATGGCCACCGCGCTGGTCGATACGGGCAGTCGAATGGACGACGTGATTTTCGAAGAGTTCAAGGGGACCGGCAACATGGAAGTTCACTTGGATCGCCGGCTGGCCGACAAACGGATTTTCCCGGCCATCGACATTGCGCAGTCCGGGACCCGCAAGGAAGAGTTGTTGGTGGACAAGGATCGGCTCAACAAGATGTGGATCTTGCGCAAGGTCTTGAGCCCACTCGGAACTATGGAAGCGATGGAGTTCCTCATGGACAAGATCCAAGGGACCAAGACGAACCAGGAGTTCCTGCAGTCCATGAACCGGTAAGAAACGCTTGTTTCTGCCCCCGTTCTTCGGATACAGTGTGCCGCTCCTGGCGTGGGGCCAGATGCCGAGTATTCGATTTGACTAAGGAGTCGTCAGTCATGCAAAAGGGCATTCATCCGTTGTATCGCGAAGCCACGGTGCATTGTGCCTGTGGCAATTCGTTCAAGACCCGCACCACCATCGGGGATATCAGTGTTGATATCTGCGCGGCCTGCCATCCGTTCTTCACCGGCACCCAGAAAATCGTCGATACCGAAGGGCGGGTTGAACGGTTCAAGAAGAAGTACGCGAAGAAGGACAAGTAGCTGGGCAATGTGCCATAGAAGAGACCCTGCTTCGCGATGAAGCAGGGTCTTTTTCTTTTTGTGTGAGTTCAGAGGGCTGGGAAGGATGGAGTCATGATCGATCCGATCGTGCTCAAGCGATGGGAAACAGCGGTGGCGCGGTTTGATGAGCTGACGAGTCAGCTCATGGATGCCTCTGTCATCAGCCAGCCGGCGTTATTGGTCAAGTTGACCAAAGAACGAAATGAATTGGAGTCGGTGGCCACCCTCTTCCACAGCTATCAGGACTGCCTGAAGCAGCGCGACGAAGCGGCCCAATTGTCGGCCGATTCGTCCGCCGGGGACGATCTCCGGGCCATGGCGGGGGAAGAGCTGCACTCATTGGAGCGACAGAGGGAGGAACTGGAAGCGCAGGCGAAGGAGTTGCTGACGCCCAAAGATCCGCGCGATGAGAAGAATCTCTTCCTGGAAATCCGGGCCGGGACCGGTGGTGATGAAGCGGCATTGTTCGCCGGGGACCTGTTTCGCATGTACAGCAAGTATGCCGAGCGCAAGGGGTTGCGGGTCGAACTGGTCGATGCCTCCGAGACCGGCATTGGCGGCTACAAGGAGGTCATCGCTCTCATCGAGGGCAAGGGCGCGTACGGCCACTTCAAGTATGAGAGCGGTGTGCATCGGGTCCAGCGCGTGCCGGCCACCGAAGCGGCCGGCCGTATTCATACCTCGACGGTGACCGTAGCGGTCATGCCGGAAGCGGATGAAGTAGATGTGAAAATCGATCCGAAGGACCTTCGCATCGATACGTTCTGTTCCTCCGGGGCCGGGGGGCAGAGCGTCAACACGACCTATTCGGCCGTCCGCATCACGCACATTCCGACCGGTGTGGTGGTGAGTTGCCAGGATGAACGGTCGCAGCTGAAGAATCGAACCAAAGCTATGCGGACGTTGCGCGCCAGAATTCTGGAAGCCGAGCAGGAGAAACAAGCAGCGGAGATCGCGCAAACTCGGAAGTCGCAGGTCGGCACGGGGGAGCGCAGTGAAAAGATCCGGACGTACAATTTCCCCCAAAACCGCGTCACCGACCATCGAGTCGGTGTGACATTGCACAAGCTGGAATTGGTGTTGGAGGGCGATCTGGACGACATCGTTCAGGCGCTGAAAACGCAGCGGGAGCATGCCGAATCAGGAGTGGCGTAAATGACCGTCGACAGTGCAGCGGTCCCGGGCACCATCGGATGGCTGATCCTTGAAGGACGTCTGCGTTTGGAGCAGGCGGGAATTCCCAATGCCGCGCAGGAAGTCGCCTGGTTGCTCGAACGGACAGTCGCCTGTCAGTCGCACGAGCTGTTGACCCGGCAGGATCGTGTCGTGTCGCCGGAGGTTCAGGATGCAGCCAGGGCGGTGATCGAGCGGAGAGCCGGTCGGGAGCCGCTGCAATATATTCTCGGCACGCAAGAGTTCTGTGGGTTGGAATTTGCCGTTACACCGGCCGTCTTGATCCCTCGACCTGAGACCGAATTGCTCGTACAGGAAGTCGTCCGGCAAGGAGGGCTTGGTACGTCCGGTATCCTGGTCGATGTGGGAACAGGCTCGGGTTGCCTCGCGATTACCTTGGCAAAAATTCTGAACGGTACGAAGGTCCTCGCGATCGACCGATCAGACGACGCGTTACGGGTTGCCGAACAGAATGCGAACACTCACGGGGTCGCGGGCCTGATCGAGTGGTTGCACGGAGATTTGCTGGCGCCGCTGGCCGGTCGCGGTTTAGAAGGCCGGGTCGGTGTCATCGTCTCGAATCCCCCCTATATCCCCGAAGAGGACTACGCGCAGTTGCAGCCGGAGGTCCGGGACTATGAGCCGCGAACGGCGCTGGTCGGCGGTCCATTGGGTACGGAATATCACCGGCGCCTGCTCATCGACGCGCAGAGATTTCTGGCCCCGCAGGGGCTCTTGCTAATGGAACTCGGTCAAGGCCAGGCTGCGGCAGTCGCGGCGCTGTCGGACGCCGTCGGCGGATACGCGCCGGTCCGATTGATCGAAGATGCTGCCGGAATCGAACGGGTGATCATCGCTCAACGACGGGGATAGGACGACGCTGAACCATGGATTCCATCGTCATTACGGGCGGTAATCGGTTGCGTGGCGAGGTTCGCATCAGCGGCGCGAAAAATTCCGCCCTTCCGATCCTTGCCTCCACGATTCTGGGGGGCGGGGAATGTGTCATCACCAACGTGCCGCGCGTTGTCGATGTCCTGACGATGGGGAAGCTGCTCGGAATTCTGGGCGCGCAGGTCTCTCACGAGGGTAATCGGGCCGTCATCAAAGCCGACGTGATTCATTCGACCGAAGCGCCCTACGATCTCGTCAAAACCATGCGGGCATCCGTGTTGGCGTTGGGGCCGCTGGTCGCGCGTTGGGGGGAAGCGAAGGTGTCGTTGCCGGGCGGATGTGCCATCGGTTCCCGGCCGGTGAACCTTCATTTGGCCGGGCTGGCAAAATTAGGAGCTGACATTTCTATCGAGCATGGGTATATCACCGCCAAGGCAAAGCGGCTGAAAGGCGCCCGGATCTATTGCGATACGCCGACCGTCACCGGGACGGAAAACCTCATGATGGCGGCCTCTTTGGCGGAGGGTACGAGTGTCATCGAAAATGCGGCCAAAGAGCCGGAGATTAACGACTTGGCCGAGTTTTTGGTGAAACGGGGCGCCCGGATATCCGGGGCCGGTACCGACATGATTACGATTGAGGGGGTGCGGGAACTGCAGGGTGGGAATCATGAAGTCATTCCCGATCGGATCGAGGCGGGAACGCATCTGGTTGCCGGTGCGATCACGCAAGGGGACGTGACCATCACCCACTGCCGTCCGGCGCATCTCGAAGCGGTATTGATGAAGTTGCGCGAGGCGGGGGCCGATGTGCAGGTCGAACAGGACCGGGTCCGCATCCAGGCGACCAAGCAGCTCAAGGGCATCGATGTGAAAACGCTGCCCTTCCCGGGGTTCCCGACCGATATGCAGGCGCAGATGGTGGCGTTGATGGCATTGGCCGACGGCACCAGTATCGTGACGGAAACCGTATTTGAAAGCCGTTTTATGCACGTGGAAGAACTGCGGCGCATGGGAGCGGACATTCGGGTGGAGGGCAACCGGCTGATCGTGTCCGGCCGTCCGACCTTGACCGGGGCTCCCGTGATGGCGTCGGACCTGCGGGCGAGTGCCGGTCTCATTCTCGCCGGATTGGCGGCGCAAGGGACGACGGAAGTCCAGCGGGTCTATCACTTGGATCGAGGCTATGAACGGATCGAGGAAAAACTACAGGCGGTCGGCGCCAGCATCGAGCGTCGAAAAGCCGGGCCGCCAGTGACGGTCCGATAGAGGGCACTATGCTGACGATCGCGTTATCAAAGGGCAAATTGATCGAGCCGACGCTCGAACTGTTCCGGAAAGCCGGCTATAGCAGCGCAGGGTTGTCTGGGGAAAGCCGGAAGCTGATTTTCCCCTGTCCAGAGATCGATACGACCTTCCTGATCGTCCGGCCGAGCGACGTCCCGACCTATGTCGAGTATGGCGGCGCGGACGCCGGCATCGTGGGAAAAGACGTCCTTATGGAACAGGACAGCGACGTCTATGAGCCATTGGATTTGTTCTTCGGAGCGTGTAGAATCTCCGTCGCCGCGCTTCGTGGAGAGGTAGCGCGCGAACGGCTCTCGTCGAAAGTGCGCGTCGCCACGAAGTATCCCAGGATCACCGAGCGGTTTTTTAACCAGCGCGGGATTCCGGTCGAAATCATCAAGCTCTACGGATCGATCGAACTGGCGCCGGTCGTCGGACTGGCCGACCGCATCGTCGATCTTGTCGAGACCGGCAATACCCTCAAGGCGCACGATCTCGTCGAAGTCGACGTGATTGCCCAGTCTACCGCGCGCTTCATCGCGAACCGGGCGAGTCTGAAACTGAAACACGAACCGCTGATGGACCTGATTCGCCGGTTGCGGAAGGCCGTTGCGGAGTCTCCGCACACAGGATCAGAGCAGAAGGGAACACCCAAGCGATCACCCACCCGAGCCAAGGTTCGCGCATGAAGATTGTTACGCAAGCCGATCGGTCGTTCGCCGCCACCCTCAAGAAAGTGGCGTTGCGGGGTAGTATCCAGAGCCATGCCGTCGAGAAGGCCGTCCGCACGATCCTCCAGGCGGTGCAGCGTGGGGGGGATCGCGCCGTGCTCCGTTACACCAAGCAGTTCGATCGGGTTGCCTTGAAAGCCGATGGGTTGCGGGTGACCCCGGAGGAAATCAAAGAGGCCTACCACCACATTCGGAAAGACGAAGGCGACGCATTGCGCTTCGCCGCGCAGCGGGTGACCTCGTTTCACGAACGGCAGCGGACCAAAACCTGGATGTATCAGGACAACACTGCGACGCTGGGCCAGGTGGTGACGCCGGTCGACGCGGTCGGGGTGTATGTTCCGGGCGGGAAGGCCGTTTACCCCTCATCCGTGCTCATGTGCGCGATTCCCGCCAAAGTGGCCGGGGTCGAACGGATTGTCATGGTGACACCGCCGCAGAAGGGCGGGATCAATCCCTATCTGTTGGTGGCGGCGGATATCGCCGGGGTGACGGAGATCTATCGGGTCGGCGGCGTCCAGGCCGTTGGCGCTCTCGCCTACGGTACTAAGACGATCGCGAAAGTCGACAAGATCGTCGGCCCGGGTAACATCTATGTCGCGACCGCCAAGCGCATGCTTTATGGCACGGTCGGGATCGACATGGTCGCCGGCCCGAGCGAATTGCTCGTGGTTGCCGATGAGGGGGCCAAGCCGGAACACGTCGCGGCGGATTTGCTCTGCGAGGCGGAGCACGACGAAGACGCGCAGGTTTTTCTGGTGACGACCTCCGAGCGGTTGGCGAAGGATGTCGCGAAGCTCGTCGCCGCGCAATTAAAGGGATTACAGCGGGAGAAAATCGCTTCCAAATCCATCGCGCGTCATGCCGTAGCATTCGTGGTGACGACGCTCGATGAAGCTATCGATGTGGCCAACGTGATCGCGGCGGAGCATCTGACGCTCTCCGTCGACGCTCCGTTCGACTATCTCGAAAAGATTCGCCACGCCGGGGCGTTGTTCCTCGGCCGGCATACACCACCATCGGTGGCCGACTACATCGCCGGCCCGAATCACGTGCTGCCGACCGGCGGCTCGGCGCGGTTCTTCTCGGCCTTGTCGGTGAACGACTACGTGAAGGTGAGCAATATCGTCCATTACACCAAAGAGGAACTGAGCAAGGTCAAAGAGCACCTGGTTCGCCTCGCCCACATCGAAGGGTTCGACGCGCATGCCAAGTCGGCCCAGAGCAGGTTTTCATGAAAAAGAACGGAACTCCGGCACGCCAGGCGGTGATTCATCGCGCAACGAAAGAAACGGACATTGCCGTCGAATGGGCTCTCGACGGCAGCGGCCGCGGCAAAATCGACACGGGCATTCGCTTCTTCGACCACATGCTCGAACTGCTGGCGAAGCACGGGTTCTTCGACTTGACCGTTCATGCCAAAGGCGACATCGACATCGACGAGCACCACACCGTCGAAGACGTAGGCATCGTGATGGGGAAGGCCTTGCATCAGGCGCTCGGCGAGAAGGCGGGCATCAAGCGCTTTGGCTTCGCTTCAGCGCCGCTGGATGAAACATTGGCGCAGATTACGGTCGACCTGAGCGGTCGGCCCTATCTCGTCTACAACGTGGCGCTGCCGGACCGGAAGATCAAAGCGTTCGACCTGGGACTCTTCGAAGACTTTTTTCAGGCCTTCGTGACCCATGGCGGACTGAATCTTCATGTGAATCTCATGTACGGCCGCAATCCGCACCACATCATGGAAGCCATTTTCAAAGGTCTGGCCAAGGCGCTCGATCAAGCGACAATGGTGGAGGAGCGGCTCGCGGGGAAAGTCCTCTCGACGAAGGGGATGCTGTAGGTCTGTCTGTAAGATAGCGTGAGCGTTTCAGAAGGGGGCAGACGTTCGATCGTCTGCCCCCTTTTTCGTGGGTGAGATCAGAGTGGCAGACTGGGGGCGGTTGCGGTATTGTTACGCTTCTTTCGACGGATTGAAGAACCATGATAGCGATTATCGACTACGGCATGGGAAATCTGCGCAGCGTCCACAAGGCGTTCGAAGCCGTGGGCCATCAGGCCGTCGTAACGAGGGACCTCCATGTGATCGGCGACGCGAGCCACGTGGTTCTGCCGGGGGTCGGCGCGTTCGGCGATTGCATGGCGAATCTCCAACAATATGACTTGAACGAATCGGTTCGTACCGCGATTCGGTCGGGAAAACCCTTTCTGGGAATTTGTCTCGGCCTCCAGCTCCTGTTTACAGAGAGCGAGGAGTTCGGTTTGCATAAGGGGCTCGACATTGTGCCAGGCCGAGTGCGACGGTTCGTGCCAGAGTCACGTCTCAAAGTGCCGCACATGGGCTGGAATCAGGTGAACATGCAGCGGGCCTGCCCGGTCTTTGACGGGATTCCCGACGGGTCCAACTGGTACTTTGTTCACTCCTATTTCGTCGATCCTTCCGATAGACAGGTTGCCGCGACCACCACCACCTACGGGATCCCGTTCGTCTCCAGCATTTGGAAAAACAACGTCGTGGCCTGCCAATTCCATCCGGAGAAGAGCCAGAGGGTTGGCCTGCGATTGATTAAGAATTTCGGCGACTGGAAGCTGTGAGGCATTGCGCATGAGAGGGGTGGCAACAGACATGCGAACTCGATCTGCCCACCAGGTGCATCATTCGGTGATCGCCTGCGTGGCCGGGGGGGTGCTGTTGTTGACCGGCTGCAGCGGTGCGAAGGTAACGACGAAAGCGTCAAACGAATTGCCTCGGTATCATGTGAAGACCATGGCAGTGTTGCCGTTTACGACCATTGGGACGCCGCAGATGCGCGACCAGGGCGATCTGTATCTCTCGACGCCGCAAGGTGTCCAACGATCGGATATTTCTGTGGGGGTTCAGTCGGATGTTGAGCCTCCGCCCAGGCAGACCGTGACGGTTCCAAGTTCCGCGGCGGAGAAAGTGACGCAGTTGTTTTGGACGAGACTCAGAAATCGGCCGGGGCTTGTCACGGTGTCTCCGGGTGAGGCGGGAAAGGCGGCGGCGTCGCTTGGTGGGGCGATGGCCAAGCTGATGCCGGAGAAAGCAGCGGCCGATGTGGCCGTCAAGTTGAAGACCGATGTGGCGTTGGTGGGGCAGGTGTTGGTCTATCAGGAACGAGTGGGAAGCCGGTTGGGCGCCAATCCGCCTGCGTCGGTGGGTTTCGAAGTCAAAGTGGTTGCAGCGGACGGCCAGGTGTTGTGGGTCGGCAATTACTACGAGCGGCAGCGGCCCATGACGGAGGACTTTCTCGGGTTTATTCACCGCTGGAGCTTCGTGACGGCCAACGAATTGGCGGAGTACGGGGTCGAAAAAGTGTTGGACGAATTTCCGTTCGGGACGGGAGGAGTGAACTAACGTGATCGTCATTCCAGCGATCGATTTGAAGGACGGGCGCTGCGTACGGCTGCGTCAGGGAGACATGGCGGCGGAAACGGTGTATTCCGACGACGTGCCGGCCGTGGCCCGGCGATGGCAGGAGGGCGGCGCGGGCTTGATTCACCTGGTCGATTTGAACGGTGCGGTCGACGGCGAGCCGCGGAATCTGCCGCAGATCGAAGCGGTCATCAAGACGGTGAAGGTGAAGGTCCAAGTCGGCGGCGGCATCCGGAGCATCGAGACCGTTCGGCGGTATTTGAACGCAGGGGTTTCGCGAGTCGTATTGGGCACTGCGGCGATCACGGACCGTGCGTTTCTCGAAGCCGCCTGCCGCGAATACCCCACACGGATTCTGCTCGGCCTCGATGCGCGGGACGGGAAGGTTGCGGTGAAGGGCTGGACGACTGTGTCGGATACAAAGGCGATCGACCTGCTCAAGGAATTATCCGGGCTTGCCATCGGCGCGGTCATCTATACCGATATCTCGCGGGACGGCATGCTGAGCGGTCCGAATATTCCGGCGTTGAAGGAAGTCGTCGGGCAATCGGCCTTTCCGGTCATCGCGTCGGGAGGGATCACCCGCGTGGAAGATTTGCAGGCCGTCCAAGCTTTGGGTGCCCGGGTTGAAGGTGCGATTGTCGGCAAAGCACTCTACGACGGGAAACTGGATTATGCGGCGGCGGTGAAGGCGTTGGGCTGACAATGTTGACCAAGCGGATCATTCCCTGTCTCGATGTGAAAGATGGCCGCGTTGTCAAAGGCGTGAGTTTCGTCAACCTCCGCGACGCGGGCGATCCGGTCGAGGTGGCGGCGGTATACGATCGTGAAGGGGCCGATGAGCTCTGCTTCCTCGATATCACGGCTTCCCACGAAAACCGAAAGACGATCATCGACGTGGTCGAACAGACGGCCGCGCGGGTGTTCATGCCGGTGACCGTGGGGGGCGGCGTGCGGACGCTCGACGACATCCGGGCGCTGCTCAATGCTGGGGCGGACAAGGTCAGCATCAACACGGCGGCCGTCCAGCGGCCAGAGTTTGTGAAAGAAGCGGCCCAACGATTCGGGACGCAGTGCATCGTGGTGGCGATCGATGCGAAGCGGAGCCCTTCGGCGGGACGATGGGAGGTATTTACCCATGGCGGCCGGAGAGCGACCGGACTCGACGTCGTCGAGTGGGCGACTCGGATGAAATCGTACGGTGCGGGAGAAATTCTCCTGACGAGTATGGACCAAGATGGGCAACAGAGCGGCTACGATCTCGCTCTGACGGCGGCAGTCTCCGGAACCGTGTCGATTCCGGTCATCGCATCGGGAGGAGTCGGCACCCTCGATCATTTGTACGAAGGGTTCACGCAGGGGAAGGCCGATGCGGTATTGGCCGCCTCGATTTTTCATTTCCGAACCTATACCATTCCCCAGGCAAAGGCCTACTTGCGAGAGAGAGGAGTGCCGGTTCGGCTCGATCAGGCCGAGTCGGTAAAATGACGCCCATGGAATCGGGTGAGCCGACAGGGGATTTCAAATTCGACGACCAGGGGCTGATGCCGGCCGTCGTCCAGGATGTGCTGGACGGTACCGTGCTGATGGTCGGCTATATGAACCGGGAGGCCCTCGATCGCACGCTGTCTGCGAAGACCGTCCATTTCTGGAGCCGTTCTCGCAAGAAGCTCTGGGAAAAAGGGGAAACTTCCGGGAATAAACTGCACGTCAAAGCGCTCTTTGTCGATTGCGATCGGGATACCATTCTCGTGAAAGCTCAGCCGGTCGGACCGACCTGCCATACGGGCGAGCGGGCCTGCTTCTTTTCCGCGCTCGATGACGGGGGAATTCCAGTGCCTGGTCCGACCGGCGACGCGGCCGGCGGTATTCTCGATGCGGTCTTGCGGACGATCCAATCGCGCCGGGCGAATCCGCAGCCGGGTTCCTATACGACGAAACTGTTCGAAGGCGGTCACGACAAGATTTTGAAGAAAGTGGCCGAAGAAGCCGGTGAAGTGCTGTTGGCGTCGAAAGGCGGCAAGAAGGATGAGATCGTCTACGAGATCGCCGATTTGTTCTTCCACACCTTGATGGTGCTTGGCTATCATGGGATCGGCCTCGACGAGATCTATCAGGAACTCGCCAAGCGTTTTGGGAAGTCCGGGTTGCGGCCCGAGAAGTGAGCGGGGAGGAAACGGTGAGCGACTGCATCTTTTGCCGCATTGTGGCGGGAACTATCCCCGCCAAGCTCGTCTATCAGGATGAATGGACCCTTGCTTTTGACGATATCAGCCCGCAGGCTCCGGTCCACACTCTGGTCATTCCCAAGAAGCATGTTGTCGCCGTGCAGGACATGGGAGAAGCGGATCAGGCGTTGTTGGGTCGATTGCTCTTAACCTGCCGGACGGTAGCCAATCAGAAGGGGTTGGCCGAGTCCGGATATCGAATCGTCGCCAATACCGGGCGTGATGGTGGACAAACCGTTTTTCATCTGCATTTTCACGTGCTTGGCGGTCGCCATCTTGGATGGCCGCCGGGCTGACCGTTCCCCGCGCAGAATTGACAGGGTTTCGACCGGTCTGATACCCTGACCAGTCAATTTTTCCGATCACTTACAGACTTGCCCGTCGGTCGATCATGGCGGGTGCTAAAGGAGCCAGGACTCTCGTGGGCCGAGGCCTGATTTCTGACGACATCATCAACCAGATTCGAGACCGGGTCGACATCGCGGACATCGTCGGCCAGCATGTCTCCCTGACCAGGGCCGGGCAGAATCTGAAAGGATTGTGTCCGTTCCATCAGGAGAAGAGTCCGTCCTTCACGGTCAGCCCGTCCCGACAGATTTTCCACTGCTTCGGCTGCGGCGTCGGCGGCAATGTCTTCACGTTTCTCACTCGGATGACCGGGGCCGGGTTTCCCGAAGTCGTGCGCGAACTTGGCCGCAAGGTCGGAGTGGAGGTGCAGGAAACGGCGGGATCCAATCCGCAGGCGGCTCAATCCGGGCGCATCGAGCAGGTCAATCAAGCGGCCTCGGCCTGGTTCCACAGAAATCTCCAGCATCCGCAGGCCGGCGAGCTGGCACGGCGCTATCTGGAGGAACGGGGCATCGCGACAGATACCATCGAGCGGTTTGCGATCGGAGTGGCGCCGGGCGAGTGGGAAGGCCTGATCAAGACATTGACTCAGCAGGGATTCACCGCGGCGGACTTGGCCTCAGCCGGGCTCACCATTGCGCGCGACCAAGCGGGGCGCGGGGCCACGGGGTTCTACGACCGATTTCGTGCGCGTGTCATGTTTCCCATCGTCGATCTACGTAAGCGGATCGTGGGGTTCGGCGGACGGACACTCGGCGACGGCACCCCGAAATATTTGAATTCTCCCGACACCCCGCTTTTCAAGAAGGGGCAGACCCTCTTTGCGTTCGACCAGGCGCGTGAGGCCATCGCCAGGACGAAAACCGTTATCGTCGTCGAGGGGTATTTCGACGCGATCGCGCTGCACCAGGCGGGCATTACCCACACGGTGGCGACCCTGGGCACCGCGTTGACGGCCGAACATATTCACGCGCTGCGGCGATTTGCCTCGAATGTCGTGCTGCTGTTCGACCCGGATGCGGCGGGCGTGCGCGCGGCGCTGCGCGGGTTGGATCTTTTTGTCAACAGTGGGCTCGGGGTCAAGGTCGTGACGCTGCCGTCCGGCGACGATCCCGACACCTATGTCCGCAAGGCGGGCCCCGAGGCCTTCGCGAAGTTGGAGGCATCGGCGCCGAGTTTGTTGGATTATGCGCTGGAGCATAGTGTGCAAGAAGCCGAAGCAGGATCGCTCGAAGGGCGGATTCGTAGCGTCGATGAAATCCTAAAGATTTTGCAGAAGAGCGAACATCCGATCGAACGGGAAGAGCGGCTGCGGGTTATAGCGGAACGACTCGGCATCAGTCAGCAGCGGTTGATCGAACGGTACCCAGCTCTGATTGCACAGCAGCAGAAGCGGCCTATGGCGCCGGCTCAGGTCGCACCGAAGCCTGCGCCCGTCTTCAAGGGCGCTCCCGAAGAGCGGGATCTGGCCTTCCTGCTGCTGCAGGGCAAGTTGTCTCCCGCCGACGTGCGCCGGATCAAGCCCGAGCTGTTTTCTGTTCCGGCCTGTCGCAAGCTGGTGGAAGTGGCATTGGGGCAGGTTGGGCACGACGGCCGGGTCAGCGTGCGGGCCGTGCTCGATGCGGTCGTGGACGATGCGGACTGCGGCCCCTTGGCCACTGAGTTGTCCGTCCGGGACGATCACTTTGACGATGTGGCAGAGCATATCAAAGGGTGTCTCGATGTTTTAGACCGGAAACGGTCGGAGGCAACGCTGCGCGATTTGATCGCCCGGCTGAAGTCGGCGGAGCGCGAAGGCCGTTGGGACGACGCACAGTCCATTAACCTGCAAGTCAACGAATTGCGAATGCGGAAAGCCGGCACGCCAGTCGCCGGCACAGTCTCTTTGGTGAAGGAGTAGTTATGGCGAAGCAAGAGTTGCTCGGCGAGGTGAAGAAACTGATTTCGATCGGGAAGGAAAAGGGCTTCCTGACCTACGACGAGCTCAACAACACGTTGCCGGCGGAAGTGGTGTCTTCGGACCAGTTCGGCAGCATTATGACGATGTTCGGCGAGATGGATATCGAGATCGTCGATGCGCCGGAGGGCGGGGAACGGGCGCAGAAGTCCGGTGACCGCGACGATGCCGCCGACGACGGCGAGGAGGGCGATGCGGAGGGTGATGAGGAGAACGAGAAGGCGATCGATCTGACGCCGGGCGCGCTCAGCCGGACCGATGATCCGGTGCGGCTGTATTTGAAGGAAATGGGCAGCGTGGCGCTGCTCAGCCGTGAGGGCGAGATCGAAATCGCCAAGCGCATCGAGGAGGGGAAGAAGGATATCGCCTCCGTCATCTACGGCATGCCGATGACGATCGAGTTCGTGTTGAATCTGCGTGATCAGCTCAAGGATGCGAAGATCGACGTGCGTGAAATCGTCCCGGTGCAGGAAACCGAGGAAGATTTCGACGAAGACCAGCAGCCGGTCGAGCGGGACTATGAAGAGTTGCGGGTCAAGACGCTCGACGCGCTCAACGCGGTGCGGAAGGTGTCGCTGTCGCTCAAAGCGTTGGCCGAGAAGGGCAAGACGATCGGCAGCGATCCCGCCAAGCAGAAGCAGTACAAGAAACAGTTCGATGTTGTCCGCCAGCAAGTGGTCGACAAGATCGAGTCGGTCAATCTGCACGGGGTGTTGAAAGACCGGATGGTTCAGCGGGTGCGGGATCTTGCGGTACAGTTCCGCGCCGCGGAACGGGAAATTGCCAGCTGTCAGCGGCGGATCGGTGTCGGCGGCGAAGCGGGCGCGGAGTTGCTCAAGAAGATGTGCCGGACACGGCAGGATTTTCTGGCGGTCAAGCGTAAGGCCGGCGTGTCGGAAGATACGTTGAACGATATCAAGAAGGTGTACCAGGCTGCGAAGGCGCGTATTCGTCAGTTGGAGACGGAGGAAGCGTTCGTCTCGGCGGATGAGATCAAGGATGCCGTCAAGCATCTGGATGTGGCGGAGGAGAAGGTCAAGCGCGGCAAAGCGGAACTGGTCGAGGCGAACCTGCGCCTCGTCGTCAGCATCGCCAAGAAATACACCAACCGTGGGTTGCAGTTCTTGGATCTCATCCAGGAAGGCAACATCGGTTTGATGAAGGCCGTCGATAAGTTCGAATACAAACGCGGCTACAAGTTCAGTACGTATGCGACGTGGTGGATTCGTCAAGCGATCACGCGGGCCATTGCGGATCAGGCGCGCACGATCCGTATTCCGGTCCATATGATCGAAACGATCAATAAATTGATTCGCACCTCCCGCCATCTCGTTCAGAAGCTGGGGCGCGAGCCCTTGCCCGAGGAAATCGCGGAGCGGATGGATCTGCCGCTGGACAAGGTACGGAAAATTTTGAAAATCGCCCGCGAGCCGATTTCACTCGAAACGCCGATCGGCGAGGAAGAGGACAGCCACCTGGGGGACTTCATCGAAGACAAGAAGGCCGTGTCGCCGCTGGAGGCAGCCATTCGCTATGACCTGCAGCGCCAGATCAACAGCGCGCTCGAAACGCTGACCCCGCGCGAGGAAAAGGTTCTGCGGAAGCGGTTCGGCATCGGGGAAGCCACCGATCACACGCTGGAAGAGGTCGGCCAGGACTTCGAAGTCACCCGCGAACGTATCCGGCAGATCGAGGCCAAGGCGCTCCGCAAGCTGCGCCATCCGAGCCGGAGCAAGAAGTTGCGCTCCTTCGTCGAGAGCGTGTAGTCGGACTGCGATCGCGATTTGACTCCTCGGGAGGGGCGGCCTAGAATCGCCCGCACATCGAGGTTGAGGCCGATCGCCCGACTCGAATCTTGCAACGACTATGACGTCAACCTGAGACTCGACCTGTCCGGCCAGGGGCCCATAGCTCAGGTGGTTAGAGCGGCTGACTCATAATCAGCTGGTCCTAGGTTCAAGTCCTAGTGGGCCCACCACCGGAGGCAGAGCCGATCACCGGTCCGGCAGAACCGTCCTGAGTTCGCTATAAAGGATTCCGTTGAGCCAGAAACTGACCCCCCTCATCGCTTTGCAGAAACTCGATCTCCGAATCATGGAGATTACCGAACAGCGCCGAAAAATTCCTGAGCAGCTTCATGCCGCCGAAGCACCGGTGCGTGAGTTGACGCAGATGGTGACGGATACTAAGGCGGCGATGGACGCCCTGAGCAAGGAGCGCCGGGGGTTCGAGAAAGACTTGGAGGCTCACGAGGCGCAGACGGACAAGATGAAGTCGCATGCCGCCAGTCTCAAGACCAACAAGGAGTATCAGGCGCATCTCTTCGAGGTCGAACTGGCCAACAAGAAGCGTGGGGAATTCGAAGAGAAGATCCTTGTGGCGATGGAGAAGATCGAACAGCTGCAGCAGACGTTGAAGGAGACGCAGGGGAAGCTCGACGTGGTCCAACAGGTGTTTGCCGAGGGCAAAAAGGTCCTCGATGCGCAGGATCAGGCCCTGGCAAAGGATTTGGCCCTGATCGAGTCGGAGCACCGGGAGGCGTCGACGCACGTCGAGAAGAATCTCTTGGCCCGGTATAATCAGATCAAGTCAGCCAAGAAAGAACAGGCGCTCGCTGCGGTGCGTGAGGGAATGTGCGCCGGGTGTCGGCTCCAGATTCCTCCACAACTGGTGGCGCAAGTGAAGCGGTCCGAGGATCTGCAACTCTGCCCCTATTGCCGTCGCATCCTCTACTGGGAAGGCGACGCGCCAGCCGAAACCTCCTCTGCGCTCAGCGAAGCGAAGAAATCCGACATGGAAGTGGGCGAGTCGGTCTAGCTAGGCGAGTCCCGCTAAGACGGCCTGGGTGGTTTTGAAGTGCAGTTTCGCGATCTGCCCCAATCGTTCCTACCCGTGTTTCTTGATCACCATCTTCGCAGCAAGTTCGACGGCCGGTGACGTCCCCTTGGGGAGCGTGGTGCCGACGTCGCCGGACAGCGGAAGAAATGGGGTCGGGCCACTTTTCGGGTAAGTTCCGAGCTTGCCAGATGAGAAATAGTTCTGACGCCCTGTCTCCCGCCCACTTGGACGAAAGAAAAAGTCGCCTATCGCTTTTTCTTGTCTCAATGCAATACCTACGGCTGAACACGTGGTGGCGAATATGCCTGCGGTCCCACGCCTTGCACTTATTGGGGCTCATGTGCATAGTGTAAGGTACGTAGTGGCCATAATAGGGAGGAGGAGCGATGAACCGACTTGCAGCAGAAGCTGTTGGAACGTTCTGGCTGGTGTTCGGCGGATGCGGGAGCGCAGTGCTGGCGGCGGCCTTTCCTCAAGTTGGTATCGGCCTGCTCGGCGTTTCATTCGCATTCGGGCTGACGGTCCTGACCATGGCCTATGCCATCGGGCATATTTCAGGCTGCCATTTGAACCCTGCCGTGTCAGTGGGATTAGTCGTGGGAAAGCGGTTTCCGGCGAGCGAACTCCCCGGGTATATTGGCGCACAGGTGGTTGGCGCCATTCTCGGAGCAGGGGCTTTGTATCTGATCGCGAGCGGCAAGCCGGGATTTGAGTTGGGCGGGTTTGCGTCCAACGGGTTTGCCGAGCATTCGCCGGGTGGTTATTCAATGATAGCGGCTTTGATCGCCGAAGTCGTCCTGACCTTCATGTTTCTGATCATCATTCTTGGCGCAACCGATAGCCGTGCGCCTCAAGGTTTTGCACCGATCGCAATCGGGCTCGGGCTCACGTTGATTCATCTCGTGGGCATTCCGGTTACCAACCTCTCCGTGAATCCTGCCAGGAGCACAGGTCCTGCTCTATTTGTCGGGGGATGGGCGATTGCACAACTCTGGCTCTTCTGGGTCGCTCCGATCATCGGCGCGGCGCTCGCCGGCTCGGCCTATCCGTTGATCGCGGGGAAGCCCAAGTCCTAAGAAGCAGACAGCCTGAGTTATCCATCGGAGTCGAAAAGAGAACAGGTTACTTCTGGGGGAGAGCGTGCGACGTGGATGGTGGGTTTAGAATGCACGGACGAGGGAATTGTAATAGATAACGAAAGACGTGTGACAAAGCTGATGGCATTCTCAAAAGTCCTGTCGATTGTGGCCCGCGCGCCGACGATTATGGCTCTTACGCCGAACATCGATTCTGCCGGAACGGCCATCTCCCTCACCGGCACAAATCTGACTGACGCGGCGCTGGTGACGGACAGGATGTTGCGGTGAGTTCGTCAAGCTAATCCCGCCAGCACAGCCTGAGTGGTCTTGAAGTGCAGTTTTGCGACCTGCCCCAATCGTTCCTGCCCGTGTTTCTTGATCACCATCTTCGCGGCAAGTTCGACGGCCGGTGACGCCCCCTTGGGGAGCGTGGTGCCGACGTCGCCGGACAGGCGTTTCAGCCGGATGAGAAACTCCGCCCGGGCGAGGATCGATGCGGCGGCGACCGCCAGGTCGGATTCTGCCTTCGGCCGCTGCTCCAGCGCGATCGTCCGGCCCTTTTCCTGGAGTGCGTGCAGAATCAGCCGCTCGTCGCCGAACTGATCGGCAATCGCACGGGCGCATGAAACCTTGTCCAGCAGGTTTTCGAGCGCCCGCGCGTGTCCCCAGGCCAGCAACCGGTTCAGGTTCTTAATCTTCGCGTACAGCTCGTTGTACTTCTGCGGACCGATGGCGACGATGCTGTGCGGACAAATCGTTTTGATGTCCGGCGCCAGTTCGAGAATGCGGCCGTCCGAGATTTTCTTGCTGTCCCGCACCTGCATGAGTGCCAGTTCGTGCTGGGTCGTGGCGTCGACGAAGACGGCGGCGATCACGAGCGGTCCGAAGTAGTCCCCTTTGCCGGATTCGTCGATGCCGATTCGTTCGATGTTGCTCTGTGTGTGCGGCGCTGCGGTCACGGACGGCTCCGGGTAGAAAAAATAGGGAGGGCGCGGTAATCTAACGAATCGGGCGAGGGTGGGTCAATTCAGTCATGCCTCACGGTGAGGGGGAGGAAGCTTATGGTGCGGAGCAGACGGGCGATGCAGCGAGTGACGATCGTGGTGCTGTCCCTCATCACCATGGGATTACAGGGGTGTGAAACGAATCCATACACCGGCCGGCATCAACTGCTGATGACGTCGGTCGATCAAGAAATGCAGATGGGGGCACAGGCGTATCAGCAGGTGAAGAGCGATCCGAAAATGCGGCAATCTCAGGATCCGCGGGAAATCGAACCGGTCAAGCGTGTGGCCGCCCGCATCATCGAGGCTGCCAAGCGTTCCAAGTATGGTGAGATGGCCCAACAGTTTCAGTGGGAAGTGACCGTCATCAAGGACGACAAGACGATGAACGCGTTCGCATTGCCTGGCGGCAAGATCGCCGTCTATACCGGGATTTTCCCGGTGGCCAAGACCGAAGCCGGTTTAGCGGCGGTGATGGGGCATGAAGTGGTGCATGCCCTCGCGCGTCACGGTGCAGAACGGATGAGTCAAGGACAATTAACTCAAGCGGCCTTGCAGGTTGCGAGTGCGGCGGCCGGTGCCAGCGGAGGCGGCGGCCTCATGTCGCAGGCGGCGATGGCGGCCTTAGGGGTCGGGGCGCAGGTGGGCGTGTTGCTGCCGTTCAGCCGGAAGCACGAGTCGGAAGCCGACTACATCGGCATTCTCCTGGCCGCCGACGCCGGGTATGATCCGCGTGAATCCGTCCATCTCTGGGAGCGGATGGAACAGTTGTCGGGCGGAGGGGGACCGGCGGAATTTCTATCCACGCATCCGGGCCATGAAACGCGTATCGAGCAGTTGAAAGAGTGGATGCCCGAAGCCTTGGCCATCTATCAGACGAAGCAGCCGGTTCAGGCTCTTGTGCTCCCGGTTGTCGGAGGCCGGTAGGCGGCCGCTCGCCTCGAACGCGATCGATTGGCGTATTCATATCTGCTGGTTTGTGGTCATCCCTTCCTCCTCCCATCCTTCGGGGGGTGGTTCTCCTACCATTCGGGCGATTGGTGCTTTGCCAGGTTCGTGAGAGACTGGTGAATACATTGGCTGTGAGGAGGGCACGATGGACCAACGGTATAGCGACCGCATCCCGGTGGAATGCAGTGCGATGATTTCGGGAGAAGGCGTCAGCGGCGAAGGGCGGGTGGTGGATGTGTCGCTTCCCGGGTGTTTGATCGAAAGCCCCGGCGTGGTCCGAGTCGGCGACTATATCCGGTTGAAGCTCTTCTTACCGGACCATCGGAGCCCCATCGATATTCTCTTGGCTGTCGTTCGGCGGGTCGAAGGCGCTCAAATCGGTGTCGAATTTATTCGCTCGTCCAGCGACGACCAAGTCCGGTTGACTTACTTCGTCAAGCGTCGCGCCAAGCTGAAGAAAACCGTGCGCTGGGAACAGGGCATTGAAATGGTGACTGTAGCCGGGGAATAGCCGATTTCCGGCTGTCGGGGGCCGCCGTTCTTGTTTGCCCCCATCGTCTTCACTTATACTATCGGTGCGCGAGTGAGGAGAGCAGGCGATCGCTCGATGCCTTGTGCATCGAGAGGAAAGTCCGGACTCCAGGGGCAGGGCGCTGGGTAACTCCCAGGCGGAGCGATCCGACACCGGCACCACAGAAAACAAACCGCCGATGGCCAAGGCAACGGGATCCCATCTGGTTGCTGCGGATCAGGTAAGGGTGAAACGGCGGGGTAAGAGCCCACCGCAGGGATGGTGACATCACTGGCACGGTAAGCGTCGCCCGGTGCAAGGCCAAATAGGAGGACACGCGGCGTATTCGTCAGAATGCGCCGCAACGACTGGCCCGGTCGTGGTTCTCGGGTAGGTCGCTTGAGGTTCGGGGCAACTCGAATCCCAGAGAAATGATCGCCCAGGCGTGGACTCCGGTCCATGCCGGACAGAATCCGGCTTATAGATCTCCTCACTCGCGCTTTTTTCATCTTGAAGACGTTCTGGACAATCCGAACTCTCCCGGCCTAGGGGCCGAATCGTTTGCCGACTCCGGCCCTTGACCCTCATCTAGCGCAATGTTAGGATCTCGCATTCTTTCCCATTGATATTTCAGAAATTTCCGTGTTGGATCGGTGTCTTCGGTCGAACGGGAAAGATTTATCGGGATGCACTGACAGCACTCCGGGTTGCCGGGGGAGGGGAACGATATGAAGCTCAATGGATCGGAGATTTTCATCGAAAGTCTCAAGCGGGAGGGCGTGAAGACGATCTTCGCGCTGCCCGGCGGCGTAGTCCTTAAGATTTTCGACATGCTGCATCAGCAGAACGATCTTCAGGTTATTCTGACCCGCCATGAGCAGGGGGCCGGGCATATGGCCGAAGGATACGCCAAGGCGACCGGAAAAGCGGGCGTGGCCTTGGTGACGTCGGGGCCCGGAATGACGAATGTCATCACCGCGCTGGCCGATGCATATATGGATTCGGTTCCGCTGGTGTGCTTCAGTGGTCAGGTTCCGACAAGTTTGATCGGTAACGATGCTTTTCAGGAGGCGGACAATATCGGTTTGAGCCGTCCCTGTACCAAGTATAACTTCCTGGTCAAAGACGTGAACGACCTCGCGATGACGATCAAAGAGGCGTTCTACATTGCCACGACCGGCCGGCCAGGCCCGGTGCTCGTGGACATTCCCAAAGACGTGTCGATGGCCAAGACGGACTTCGTTTATCCGAACTCAGTGTCAATTCGGGGCTACAACCCGACCTACGACGGCAACAAGTGGCAGATCAAACAGGCGGCCGAGGCCATCATGAAGGCCAAGAAGCCGATTCTCTACGTCGGTGGGGGCGCAGTGTATTCCGGTGCCGCGGCCGAGCTGTTGGAATTGGCCGAGTTGACGCAGATTCCCGTCGATATGACCCTGATGGGGCTCGGCGTATTTCCCGGAGAGCATCCGTTGTCCTTGGGCATGCTGGGAATGCATGGCACCTATCAGGCCAATATGGCGATGCACTATTCCGATCTCGTTATCGCGATCGGCGCACGGTTCGACGACCGGGTCACCGGCAAGGTTTCCGAGTTCTGCCCCCATGCCAAGGTCATCCATGTCGATATCGATCCGACGTCGATTCGAAAGAACATTCATGTCGACATCCCGATCGTCGGCGACTGCAAGACGGTGTTGCGCGAACTGAATCAGATCCTCCGCGCTTCGGTGAATGGCGAGCAAAAGGAATTGCGGAAGCCGTGGTGGGATCAAATCCGCGAGTGGGAGCGCGCCCATCCGTTGAGCTATCAGCAGGACGCCGACGGACCGATCAAGCCGCAGCATGTGGTCAAGCGTCTCTATGAGCTGACGAAGGATCGTGATCCGATCGTGTCGACCGATGTCGGGCAGCATCAGATGTGGGCGGCCCAATACTTCAAGTTGGCCAAGCCGAACCGCTGGCTCACGTCCGGCGGATTGGGGACGATGGGGTTCGGGTTTCCCGCCGCGATGGGGGCGCAGGCGGCGTTCCCGGGTCGTCTGGTGCTCTGCATCGCCGGCGACGGCAGCATCCAGATGAACATGCAGGAAATGGCCACGGCCGTTGTCAGCAAGCTGCCGGTTAAGATCATTGTATTGAACAACCGATTCCACGGGATGGTGCGGCAGTGGCAGGACCTCTTCTACGAAGGCCGCTATGCCTCCAGTGATCTCCAAAACACGCCGGACTTCGTCAAATTGGCCGAGGCCTACGGTGCGGTCGGTCTCCGGGCCAGCAAGGTGGGGGATCTCGACAGCGTGTTGAAGGAAGCGATTGCCGTCGACAAACCGGTGATCGTCGATGTGCCGACGTACCGCTTCGAAAACTGCTATCCGATGATTCCCGCGGGCGGGTGCAACCATGAGATGATTCTGGAAGATCCGCCGGAGTTGAAGAAAAAGCAGACCGGCGGGGGCAAGGTGACGCCGGAAGATAAGGATACGGTGCTGACCGCATAGAACAAGGGATTATGGAACACATCATCGCCGTTACAGTTGAAAATAAATTCGGGGTGCTGTCCCGCGTGGCCGGGTTGTTCAGCGGGCGCGGCTTCAACATTGAAAGCTTGTCGGTGGCGCCGACGCTCGATCCGTCGATGTCCCAGATGATCATTGTGACGTCCGGCGACGATCGGATCATCGAGCAGATCGTCAAACAGCTGAACAAGCTCATCGATGTCATCAAGGTGGTCGACCTGAACGAGAGCGAGTTCGTCTCTCGTGAGACTGCCTTGATCAAGGTGCACACCAAAGCGGAAGATCGTGCCGAGGCGCTCCGGATTGCGGACATCTTCAGGGCGAACGTCATCGATTCGACGCCGGCCACGTATACGATCGAAGTGACCGGGGATCCGAAGAAGATCGAGGCCATCATCAATTTGCTGCAGCCGTTGGGGATCAAAGAACTGACACGGACCGGACGGGTGGCCGTGGCACGCGAGCCGATTCGCGTCAGCACCGTTCAGCCGAAGAAAGTAGCGCGGGAATAGCCGCGACAGTACACGACTTATTTCAGCAACCGGGAGCGATGAGGAACTGACGATGAAGATCTATTACGACAAAGATGCCGACATTCAGCAGATTCGCAATAAGAAGGTGGCCGTGATCGGATACGGCAGCCAAGGGCATGCACACGCGCTCAACATGAAGGAAAGCGGCGTGAACGTCGTGATCGGTTTGCGCGAGGGCGCCTCGTGGAAAAAGGCGGAACAGAGCGGGCTCAAGGTCATGCCGGTGGCCGACGCGGTCAAGTCGTCCGATGTGGTGATGATCCTCGCTCCGGATGAAAAGCAAGCGGCGATCTATCGTGAGGAGATTGCCCCGAATCTCAAGCCCGGGTCGTATCTTGCGTTCGGACACGGCTTCAACATTCATTTCGGACAGATCGTGCCTCCGGCGAACATCAATGTGTTTATGGTCGCACCGAAGGGGCCGGGCCATCTCGTGCGGTCTGAGTACACGAAGGGGAGTGGCGTGCCCTGTCTGCTCGCAATCCATCAGGACCCGAGCGGGACGACGCGTCAGGTCGGTCTGGCTTACGCCAGCGCCGTCGGTGGAGGCCGCGCCGGTATTATCGAAACCAATTTCCGGGAAGAAACGGAAACCGACCTGTTCGGCGAACAAGCAGTGTTGTGCGGCGGTCTCAGCTCGCTCATTCAAGCGGGGTTTGAGACGCTCGTCGAGGCAGGGTATTCGCCCGAGATGGCCTATTTCGAGTGTCTCCACGAGGTGAAGCTGATCGTAGATCTGATCTATCAGGGCGGGATCGCCAATATGCGGTATTCGATCAGCACGACGGCGAAGTACGGCGATGTCACCCGCGGGCCGCGCGTGGTTACCGAACAGACGAAGCAGGAGATGAAGAAGATTCTCACCGAGATTCAGACCGGTCAGTTCGCCAAGGAATGGGTCTTGGAGAACCAGGCCAACCGCCCTGTCTACAACGCGCTGCTGGCCAAAGGCGAAGCGCATCCCATCGAGGCCGTCGGAGCGAAGCTCCGGGCCATGATGCCCTGGTTGAAGAAAGACCAGTTGGTCGATAAAACCAAAAACTAGAAGGTAGAGACGCAGTGGCAGATCGCGCCGTCGGAGTGCCGTTCGCCAAAGAAGGATTTCCCTTCATTGGCGTTGCGGCTGGCGTTACACTGTGCGCAGGATGGGTGGGGTGGACGGCGGTTGCTTGTCCCGCCGCCGTGCTGACGCTCTTTACGGCGTGGTTTTTTCGCAATCCGGCCCGGACCATTCCCCAGGGAGCGGGGCTGGTCGTGGCGCCTGGCGACGGGAAAGTCATCGCGATCGAAGAAGAGTTTGAGCCGCGGTATCTGAAAGACCGTAGCCTGCGGGTGACGATCTTCCTCAACGTGTTCGACGTGCATATTAACCGGATACCCTGCGAGGGAACCATCGAGGATGTGCAATACCAGCCGGGCCTCTTCTTGGTGGCCAGCAAGCCGGAAGCGACGTTGAAGAACGAACAGAATGCGGTGATGATTCGCACGGCGGCCGGTGTGAAGGTGCTGTGCGTGCAGGTGGCGGGGTTGATCGCGCGGCGCATTGTCTGCTGGGTATCGCCGAAAGAACGGGCGGTGTTGGGCGAGCGGTACGGGTTGATACGGTTCGGTTCGCGCATGGATACGTTTCTGCCGGTGGGGACGAAGGTGCGCGTCGCAGTGGGCGACCGAGTGAAGGGCGGCGAAACCATCCTGGGAGAATTGCGATGAAAAGCACAGAACTCAGGCAGTCGTTCGCGAAAGGCGGCAAGCGCCATAAGGCCGCCATGCATTTGATCCCCAATCTGTTCACGACCGGCAACCTCTTCTGCGGCGTCTATGCGATTCTCTCGGTGTTCAACGCCAACTACATGGCGGCCGCGATTGCGATCCTTGTCGCGATGATCTTCGACGTGCTCGACGGGAAATCCGCGCGGTTGACGAACAGCACCAGCCATTTCGGCTTGGAGTACGATTCGCTGTCCGACGTCGTGTCGTTCGGTGTCGCGCCAGGCCTCTTGATTTATTCCTGGGCGCTGAGCGGGCAAGGTATGTTCGGCGTGGCGGTGATGTTCGCCTATGTCGCGATGGGTGCGGTCCGGCTGGCGCGATTCAATTCGACGGTGGCTCTGGCGGACAGCAAATACTTCACCGGTCTGGCGATTCCGGCCGCGGCCGGCGTGGTCGCCTCGCTTGTCATTCTCGATCACCACATCGTGCGCATGGGTTCGGAAGTGAAGCCGGTGCTCGTGTTGGTCATTACCTTGGCCTTGTCCTTCCTAATGGTCAGTACGGTCAAGTACCGGAGCTTCAAGGATTTGAAGTTCAAGGGGCGTCAGCAGATCACCTATCTCGTGTGGGGTATCCTCGCATTGATGCTTATCGCCGCATGGCCCGAAGTCATGCTGTTCGTCGTGTTCGCCGGCTATGCGATGCTCGGGCCGACGGAGCGGCTGTTCTGGCTGGTGGCAAAAACGATGGGGAAGAAACCTCTTCCCAAACCTGAGCAGCCTGTGATAGAACCCAAAGCGTAGGGCTACGACGAGGAGTAGTACGCGAACCGCAGAGTCGAGAGAGTTGGTGGACGGTGCGAACCAACCTCTGCAGCGCAGAACTCGCCTCCGAGCCGAATCCGTGAACTCCGAGTAATGGATTCCGAATCGCTCCCGTAAGGAGCCAATGAAGGGTGATGGATGACCGGGCGTCATCCGTGACCGAAGCGGGGTGGTACCACGAAGCGCGTTGAGCCTTCGTCCCTGATCCACATGGAGAGGGGCGGAGGCTTTTGTGTTTTTTGATGATAGTGAGGAAAGAGGGGTAACGCCATGGCACGGATGATCAGGATTTTCGATACGACGTTGCGCGACGGCGAACAATCGCCGGGCGCCAGCATGAACGTGGAAGAAAAAGTCATGGTGGCGAAGCAACTGGCGCGGCTCGGAGTCGACATCATCGAGGCCGGGTTTGCGTACAGTTCCCCCGGCGATTTTGAAGCGGTCCGACGGATCGCGATGGAGGTCGAGGGGCCGACGATCTGCAGTCTTGCACGCGCTCGTCCGGAAGACATCGATCGGGCATGGGAGGCACTCAAAGGCGCTCCGAAGGTCCGCATTCACACGTTTCTCTCGACGTCCGATATTCACTTGAAGCACCAGTTCCGCATGACGCGGGAAGAGGCAAAAAAGCGGGCCGTCGAGATGGTACAGCGGGCTCGGAGTTACGTCAGCGACGTCGAGTTCTCGCCCATGGACGCCAGCCGGTCCGATCCGGCCTATCTCTACGAAGTAATCGAAGCGGTGATCGCGGCCGGTGCGGGCACGATCAATATTCCGGATACGGTGGGCTATGCGGTTCCCCAGGAGTTTGGTGCCTTGATCAGGGGAATTTGCGAAAAGGTGCCGAATGCGAAGCAGGCGATCATCTCCGTGCACTGCCACAACGATCTTGGCATGGCCGTCGCGAACAGCCTGGCGGCGGTCGTGAACGGCGCGGGACAGATCGAGTGTACGATCAACGGGATTGGCGAGCGGGCCGGCAATACGTCGCTCGAGGAAGTTGTGATGGGACTCCGGACGCGGAAAGATTTCTATCAGGCCGACACGGGAATACGGACCGAAGAGATCGCCAAGACCAGCCGTCTCGTCAGCAAGATCACTGGCATGGTGGTACAGCCCAATAAGGCGATCGTCGGGGCCAATGCATTCGCCCATACCTCCGGTATCCACCAGGACGGGTTGCTGAAGGACAAGACGACCTACGAGATCATGCGGCCGGAATCGATCGGCTTGGTCGAGAGCAAGATGGTGATGGGCAAACTCTCGGGTCGCCATGCATTCCGGCAGCGTTTGGAGGAACTCGGGTACCGGTTGACCGACGAGGAAATCAACCACGCCTTCGAGCGGTTCAAGAAATTAGCCGATCAAAAGAAGGAAATCTTCGAAGAGGACTTGGAGGTCATCGTTTCTGAAGAGCTCGCCAAAATGACGGAGCGGATCGTCCTCAAGTCGTTCCATGTCGAAAGCGGCACGGATCGGGTCCCCACCGCAACGGTCGAGTTGGAGATCGACGGCCAGGCGGTGAAGGAGTCGGGGGCCGGCGACGGACCGGTGGATGCGGTCTATCGTACGATTGCCTCAATGACCAAGACGAAAAGCAAGTTGTTGATGTTCGGAGTCAACGCCATTACGAGTGGGACAGACGCCCAGGGCGAGGTCTCCGTAAGGCTGGAGGAGGAGGGCCGGACAGTCTCGGGACACGGCGCCGATACGGACATCATTACCGCCGCCGCCCGGGCCTATCTGAATGCCTTGAACCGCTTGGCCTATATGGCCTCCAAGCAAGCCGAAGGGGAGCAGAAGGTTCGCTTGATTTGATCGCCTGGGCCGCTGTAGAGTTCCTTTTTTCGGCTCGGCAATAGCCAAGCCGTGGAAGAGGAACCGCCCGTGTTCAAGGTCACCCCAGCGGATCGCCCCGTGTTTCTTGCCGGGGACCACACCCGTCTACGGGAAATCTTCCATCCAGCCAAGCATGCGCTGAAACTCGGCTATAGCCTGGCCCACGGAAGTCTGGGACCGGGACAGCGGTCCAAGCGGCATGTGCTGGCCTCTTCGGAGGTGTACTATTTCCTTGCCGGAGAGGGGCGGTTCACTCTTGATGGGGAGGTCATCCCGGTGGAAGCGGGAAGCACGCTCTACGTACCGCCGGGGAGCGAGCAGGCGCTGGAGAATACCGGCAAGCGGGATATTGAATTTCTCTGCCTGGTCGATCCGGCCTGGAAGGCCGAAGACGAGCAGGTGTTGGAGTAACGTGACGAACTCAGTTCATCGGAAGGAGCCACGGCTGTGAAAGCGAAGATTGCGGTGTTGGCGGGCGACGGCGTAGGGCGCGAGATCGTGCCGGAGGCGGTCAAGATTTTGAAAGCGGTCGGGGACGCCTATCACCACTCGTTCGAATTCGCGGCCGGGGATATCGGCGGGCAAGCGATCGACAAAGTAGGTGTGCCGCTGCCGCAGGAGACGCTGGCGCTCGCGAAGCAAAGCGATGCGGTCCTGCTTGGCGCCGTCGGCGGGCCGAAATGGGAAGGGCTCGACTACAGTCTTCGGCCGGAGCGTGCACTGCTCGGCATCCGCGAAGCGCTGGGATTGTACGCCAATCTTCGTCCTGCAAAGGTCTATCCGAATCTCGTCGATGCCTCGACGCTCAAGCGGGAGGTCATTGAAGGGATCGACATCCTGGTGGTACGCGAACTCACGGGGGGCATCTACTTCGGCAAGCCCAAGGGCATCGAAAAACTGCCGAACGGGGAAGAGCGCGGGGTGAATACCGAAGTCTACACAACGGAGGAAGTCCGCCGCATCGCCAAGGTGGCGTTCGAAGCGGCGCGGAAACGGCGGAAGAAAGTCACGTCGGTCGACAAGGCCAACGTACTGGAATCGTCGGAACTGTGGCGCAGGGTCATGATCGACGTCCACAAGGGCTATCCCGATGTGGAGCTCAACCATATCTACGTCGACAATGCGGCGATGCAACTCGTGCGGAACCCGCGCCAGTTCGACGTCATGGTGTGCAATAATATATTCGGCGATATTCTGAGCGATGAAGCGGCCATGCTGACGGGCTCGATCGGCATGTTGCCGTCGGCGAGCATCGGTGCGAAGGTCGGTCTATTCGAGCCGATTCACGGCAGTGCGCCCGACATCGCGGGGAAAAACATCGCCAACCCCATCGCGACGATCGCTTCGGCGGCGATGTTGCTGTCGTATGCCTTCCAACTCGATAAAGAGGCGGACGCCATCGAACGGGCGATCGTGAAGACCCTCGATCTCGGTTATCGCACCAAGGATATCCAAAGTCCCGGGGCTCGCATCGTCGGGACCACGGAAATGGGCGATGCCATTCTCCGCAATCTGAACTGACGGCCTCATGACGACCTCTCTCAGAACATGGATGATGTTGACTCGGGTCGGCACCGGGGACCCGGGTTTCTCCGGGGATGGGGGCCCTGCTCTGCGCGCAGGCCTCAATGAGCCCAAGGGCTTGGCGTTGGATGGAGCCGGACATCTTTTCATCGCGGATTCCGAAAACCATGTCGTCCGGCGGGTTGATCGGCTCACGGGAATCATCACGACCGTCGCCGGCGTGGCGACCGAATCAACTCCGAGCCGGGCTGATCACGAGGCACCGGCGGTTCCCTACGACGAGGTCGATCCGTTTGCGGAGGCGGGACAATCGACGACGGAAAAGTACACGCAGCAAACCGATCTCAGCGGCACGGTGCGGTATCTTGTCGGAGCGGCGGCTCCCAAGCGGTTCGGTGGCGACGGTGGTCCGGCTACGCAGGCCATGCTGAATTTTCCGACGGCCGTGGCAGTCGATGGACACGGACATCTCTACATTGCCGATACGATGAATCATCGGGTCCGGCGGGTCGATGCGCAGACGGGCGTTATTACGACGATTGCAGGGACGGGGCAGGCACGCTGTTCCGGGGATGGCGGTCCGGCACATCAGGCGGCGCTCAATGAACCGGCGGCGTTGGCGGTCGATGCGGACGAGCAGCTCTACATCGCGGACCAAAGCAACAATCGTGTTCGGGCGGTGGACTTGAAGACCGGAGCGATCCGGACAGTCGCGGGAACGGGAACCGCGGCCTACGACGGAGATAACAAGCCGGCGGCCGAATCGACCGTGGCCGGACCAAGCGGTTTGGCGTTGGGGGCTGATGGGCTCTATGTAGCCGATACGTTCAACGGGCGCATCCGGTGCGTGAATCTTTCGACTGGTCAGATCACCACCCTCGTCGGCGACGGGGGCAGCTATCGGTATCAAGCGCCGGATGAGCCGGCGTCTCCGAGTGTGTCCCGGCCTTCGGGCATCGCCGTAGACGGCGACGGCAACCTCTTTCTGACGGATTCGGACAGCCATCTGATCCGCCGCTGGGATCGCCGGACGCGGCAACTGAGCCGTATCGCAGGAACCGGCACGGCCTCCCTGAGCGGCGATGGCGGCGCGGCATTGAATGCGGCGCTGTGTTATCCGTTCGGGGTCGCGATCGACCGAGACGGGACCGTGCTGATCGCCGACACGTTTAATCACCGCATCCGCGCACTCTCATTGGAGTAGGATCGTAATCATGATCAAGAAGAAGTCCGCGTACACTGTGGCCATTCTCGGGGCGACCGGCGCCGTTGGGAAGGAAAGTCTCGAGATTCTGGAAGAACGGAAGTTTCCGCTAGAAAAGCTGCGGCTGTTTGCGTCGAAACGTTCGGCGGGTGAGATCATGACCTGCCAGGGGAAAGAATGGACGGTCGAGGAACTGACGGAGTCCTCGTCGTTCGAGGGCGTCGACTTCGCATTCATCTCCGCGACGGACCAGATCAGTAAGGAATACGGTCCCAAGCTCGGCGCAGCCGGCATCGTGGTCATCGACGACAGCGCGGTGTTCCGGATGGATCCGCAAGTGCCGCTGGTGGTGCCGGAGGTGAATGCCGCCGCGTTACGGTCATTGCCCAAAGGGATCGTTTCAATCCCCAATTGTACGACGACGCCGTTGGTTATGGCGCTCAAGCCGCTGCAGGATGCGGTGGGGGTGAAGCGCGTCGTAGTGACGACGTTCCAGTCCGTGTCGGGAACCGGCGCCGCCGCGATGGATGAATTGATGAATCAAACGCGCGATCTGATGGCATTTCGCGACGTCAAAGCCGAGGTCTACCCGTATCAGATCGCCTTCAATCTGTTGCCGCATATCGGATCGTTCAATGACGGCGGAGAGTGCTCCGAAGAGGTGAAGATCGTCAGGGAGACCCAGAAGATTCTGGACGCCCCGACGTTGCGGGTCACCTCCACGACGGTCCGGGTGCCGGTCCTGCGGTGTCACTCTGAGTCGATCAACGTGGAACTCGCGAAGCCGCTGAGCCCCAACGACGCGCGGGCGGCGCTGGCGGCGATGCCGGGGGTCATCGTGTATGATGATCCCAAGAAGAAGCTTTATCCGATGCCGCTCGATGCCACCGGCAAAGACGAGGTCTACGTCGGCCGTATTCGGGAAGACGTCTCGGTTACGAACGGCCTCAATCTGTGGGTGGTGTCGGACAACCTCCGGAAAGGCGCGGCCCTGAATGCTGTTCAGATCGCCGAGTGTTTGGTGAAGAACTGACCTTCAGACATCGGCCGCATCGTCGCCGCAATGGATGAATGGGGCGCACTGGGAAAAGTGCTGATCGTGGCCGGCTGTGGCTTGGCGGTGCTCGGCCTGGCCCTGGTGTTCAGTGACCGCCTCTCGGGGCTCGGTTCCTGGTTCGGCTGGATCGGGAAACTACCCGGCGACATAGCCATCAAGCGGGACCATATTTCGTTTTACGCTCCCCTGGGCACCAGCTTGCTCTTCAGCATCGTCTTAAGTCTGCTATTCTATTTCTTATCATGGCTGTTCAAACGATAAGGGTGTGGCGGGGGGTGGCGACGCTGGCCCTGGTTTGTGCCTTCGCCGGGCCGGTCGAGGCGGCGCAGTCGATCCGCGTGTTGATCGCCTCGGATGTGCAACGGCTCGATGTCCGTGCCGAACAGGTTGTGTGGGTCACCGATGCGCAGGATCGGGCCCACTCCTTCAAATCGACTGTTCGAGTGGAGGTGCGCGGGACAGGATTTATCGTCAACGGGACGCGGATGTCAGGAGAGCAGCTGACGCTGCGAGCCGGCGAGAAGGATTTGAAGCTGTGGTTGCCGCGGGCGAACGGTGGCGCGAACGGTTCGACGGCACAGTCCTCGGACGAAAAAACGGCGCTCCATGTCAGTGGACTAGTGCATCTCGTCCATCGTGGGAAGGGTCTCCTGGTCGTCAATCAGGTCGATCTCGAGGAGTATGTGAAAGGTGTTGTGCCGGCGGAGGTGAATTCGGCCTGGCATCCCGAGATGCTCAAAGCGCAGGCAGTAGCCGCGAGGACGTATGCGCTCTATCAGCATATGTTGAGCGCCTCCCGGGACTACGACGTAGCGTCGAGCATTCAGGATCAGGTCTATCGCGGGCGGCAGGGCGTCGATGCCAGGGTGCAGGAGGCGGTCGAGTCCACGCGGGGATTGGTCGTGACGCATGAAGGCGCGCCAATCTATGCGGCCTTTTCGTCCACGGCGGCGGGAATTACCGAAGATTCGATGGTGGTGTGGTCGAAAGATCTGCCCTATCTCAAAGGGGTTGAGTGTCCGTTCGACGTGGAATCGCCCTACTATCAATGGAAGGCGTCTTTCAAGCTGTCGATGTTGGAGCGGAATCTTCGGGCACAGGGATTTGCTCTCGGTACGATCGCGACTATCACCCCGATCGATTTCAGTCGGGCCGGTCGCGTGGCCAAGTTGCGGATTCTGCATTCCAAGGGGGAGTTGATCGTGCGCGGAGAAGACCTGCGCAAAGCGGTCGGTTATACGGTGGTGCCGAGCACGCAGTTTACCATTGAATCGATCGGCCAAGAGGTCGTGTTGGCCGGTTACGGCGCCGGTCATGCAGTCGGACTCTGTCAGTGGGGAGCGAAAGAGTTGGCGGAACTCGGGTACTCCTTTTCGACCATCCTCCGGTACTACTATCCCGGAACCGAAATCCAGAATGCGGCCTTGACTCGAATGCCGCCGGTTCCCACGTCCTAGATGAACATCGCGGAGTTCGATTTCCCCTTCGACCCGGCACTGGTGGCGACTGAACCGGTGTTGCCTCGCCACGAGGCACGCTTGTTGTGTCTCGACCCGCGCTTCGGCAGTCTGACACACCGCCGGGTGATCGATCTTCCAGACCTTCTTGATCCCGGCGACTTGCTGGTCGTCAACGACACGAAAGTGATGGCGGCGCGTCTGTCCGGTCGGAAGCAGCCGACAGGGACGGTGGTGGAGGTGTTGTTCGTACGCGATCTCGGCAACGCGGTCTGGGAAGTGTTGCTGAAGGGCCATTTCCGGGTTGGACAGCGGATCGAGTTCGATGGCGGCGCGAGTGCCACGGTCTTGCAGCGGGATGCGGCTGGGACGACGCTCAAAGTATCGGGGCCGGCGTCGGTGCAGGAACTCATGCATCGACAGGGTCGGATGCCGTTGCCACCGTACATCAAACGCGCCGTTCAGCCGGACGATCAAGTCTGGTATCAAACCTGTTTCGCCGAACGGGAGGGCGCTATCGCGGCGCCGACGGCCGGATTGCATTTCACTCCGGAGTTGCTCGCGGCGCTTCGGACGCGAGGCGTGATGACCGCGGCTGTCACGTTGCATGTCGGTCCCGGGACATTTAAGCCAGTGGTCGTCGAGCAGATTGAGCAGCATCGGATGGGGGAGGAATGGTTCGAGGTGAGTGCCGAGGCCATTCAGGCGATCCAGCGAACGCAGGCGGCAGGGCGTCGGGTGGTCGCGGTCGGCACAACCGTCGTACGGGCGCTCGAATCGGCGGCGCTACAGCCGAGCGGTTTGCAACCGACTACAGGGGAGAGCCGGCTCTTCGTGTCACCCGGGTTCTCATTCCAGGTCGTGGATGCACTCATGACCAACTTCCATCTTCCGAGGACGACCCTCTTGATGCTGGTCTCCGCGTTCGCCGGACGTGAGTTGGTCTACCGGGCGTACGAAGAAGCGGTGAAACGGCGGTATCGTTTTTATAGCTACGGAGACGCGATGCTGATTCTCCGGCGCGCGTCATGCGCCGGAGAATCAGAACAGGCACGGGAGTGATTACAGTAATTCCCGGTGAATTTTAATGGGGACTTTCAGCTTGAGCGCTTCCTGATAGGCCACGAGAGCCCGCTGCTGCTTTTGATACAGCATGTCCTGCAGCACGCGATCTTTCGCTGCCGTGGCTTTCGCCGGGTCAGCATCCGGCTGCCGGGTCATCAAGACCTGGCCTTCCGAGATCTCAGACGGTGTCAATGCAACCGCGTCGCGGACGAACATCCGGGCCTTGTTGGCGAGGATTTCCTTGGCCTGCATGGCCTCGAACGAAGCGGGCGTCAGATGATTGGCGGCCAGGAGTCGTTGGTACAGTTCCGGATCGAAGGCGCCGTTTTTATGGAACTCAGGGATCTGAACGATCATTTCACGGAGATCGGCGTCGGACACCGTGATGCCCATGTCTTTAGCGGCAACCTGCCACAATCGGCTATCCACCAGCTGCTCGATCACGAACTGCTTGATGGTTTCATCCTTGAACTCTCCCGGGACCTTTTCTTTGTAGAGCCGGTACATGTTTTCGTATGTCCGGCGGAATTCGTCTCGGGTGACGGTCAACTCGCCGACGGTCGCGACGGAGTTGTCGGCTTGTTCGCCGAAGCCCCACCAGCCCATGGTAATGACGAAGGCGATGGCCAACACTCCCATGATGGACTTCAGCAGCCAGGGATGATTGTGAGATGCGTCGCGTAAAACCTTGATCATGCGGTCCTCTCTAAATCGAATGAGTGCGCGGATTGTACTTGTCGCTGGGCTCGAAGGCAAGATCATCCATCGGGTCGGTAAGATCGATGCCCGCAGTTAAGAAATTTACCGGTCGGCCGATGAGGGCATGATCGGGACGGGCCGATGCCCGGAGCCTGCCTGTTTGAACCGCGCTGTTAGTTTGTGCAAGTTTTTTGATTTTGTTATACTTTGCACCTAATTAGAAGGAGCATCTTTGACAGGGGTAGGGCCAGCCGCGAAGGTGATCGAACGGGCCGTCTATCCCAAGGCTCACGTACTCAATCGTTTCATCGCAAAGCTGATCGACCTCTTTATCGTCGTGGCGGCTGATGAAATAGCGCCGCCTGTCGGGTTTCTTTCCGGGCTGGCCTACATTTTGATTGCAGACGGATTCGCGGGTGGACGAAGCATCGGAAAGCGGCTGGTCGGGTTGCAGACGTTGCGTCTGGACGCCCGGGAGACCGCGGGCTTTCGCGAATCGATCATTCGGAATCTTCCGTGCGGAGTGGCGCAGGTCCTGTTTGCCATTCCCTATATCGGATGGATCGGATCAGCGGCGGTGTTGACGTTCGAGAGTTTACTGATCATCGGGAACGAACAGGGGCGGCGTCTCGGCGATGAAGTGGCCCGGACGCAAGTGTTGGATGCGGGGCAACTCGCCGTCCCGGATTGATTCGAGTTACTGAACCGATTGAGGGATTCGCGCGCAGGATCGCGGATCCATGACGAAGGGAGCAATGCCGTGGGGTTCACGGGAGATGTGTTCGGATGGTTTTCCAACGATCTGGCGATCGATTTGGGAACGGCCACGACTCTGGTCTATGTCCATGGCAAGGGGATCGTGCTGAACGAACCGTCGGTCGTGGCGGTGGAGAAGAAGAGCGAAAAAGTGCTGGCCGTCGGAGCCGATGCGAAGAAGATGCTCGGCCGGACGCCCGGCAATATCGTGGCGGTGCGGCCGATGAAGGAAGGCGTTATCGCCGACTTCGAAATGGCCGAACAGATGCTTAAGCATTTCATCCGCAAGGCGCACAACCGGAGCGCCTTCGTGCGGCCGCGAATCATCATTGGGGTGCCGTCGCGCATCACCCAAGTGGAGCAGCGGGCTGTGCGCGATTCCGCCGAACTGGCAGGTGCGCGCGAGGTCTACCTCATCGAAGAGCCGGTCGCAGCGGCGATCGGCGCGGGACTGCCGATCACGGAGCCGTCCGGCAATATGGTCGTCGACGTCGGCGGCGGGACGACGGACATCGCGGTCATCTCGCTGGGCGGCATCGTCTACAGCGAGTCGGTGAAAGTCGCCGGTGACCGCATGGACGAAGCGATCATGAATTACATCAAAAAGAAGTATAACCTGCTCATCGGTGAGCACATGGCGGAACGCGTCAAATTCGAAATCGGGTCGGCCTATCCGTTCGAAGAGCGGAAGACCATGATGATCAAGGGCCGGGATTTGATTTCGGGCATCCCGCGCACGCTGGTCGTCGACGACGCCGAGATTCGCGAGGCCTTGCAGGAACCGATCGGAACGATCGTGAATGCCATCAAGGTCGCATTGGAAAACACTCCGCCGGAATTGGCGGGGGATATTATTGACCGCGGAATCGTACTCACAGGCGGAGGCTCCCTGTTGAAGGGCATGGATACCCGATTCCGCGAAGAGACCAATCTGCCGATCATTACGGTCGACGACCCGCTCACGTCGGTGGTGCTGGGTGTCGGGAAGATCCTGGACGAACTGGATCTGCTCCGGAAGGTATCGGTCATGTCTCAATGCAGTAGCCTCCGGTAAGGTTCCAGCCTCCTCATGCGGTTGGCCAACTTTCGTTCAACGTATGGCGCCCGGCGTCTCGCCGTTGGGGTGTTTCTCGCCGCTCTCCTCGGGTTTTTCCTGTTGCCGCAACAGCTCCAGATGGTGTTTCAAGAAATCGGAGGGCCGGTCGGCTGGATTCTGAGTTGGCCGATCCGCGTCGTCGCGGCCGTGCAGGGTGGGGTGGGCGAGACGTGGGAGCACTACGTCGCACTCCAGGGTGTCGAGGAGGAGAATCGGCGGTTACGCAAAGAGCTCGAATTGTTGCAGGGGCAAAACAGCCAGTTGCGCGAAGCGGCGTCGGCCACAGAGCGATTGACGGCATTGCTGGAGTTCAAAGCGCAGGCGCTGCCGACGATGATTGCCGCCCAGGTGATCGGTCGCGACACGGGGAACTGGTACCGCACGATCGTGCTGAACAAGGGCAGCGCCGACGGCATTCAGGCGGATATGGGGGTGATCACGGCCGCGGGCGTGGTCGGGCGCGTCGTGAAAACGACGATGGCGACGTCGGTCGTGCTGCTGGTGTCTGATCCCAACAACGCCATCGCAGGCCTGATTCAGCGGACGCGCGACGAAGGCATCGTGGAAGGTACGACGCAAGGAATGGCGCGGTTGAAGTATATCCCGCTGCTCTCCAACGTGCGTAGCGGTGATCGGGTGGTGACGTCGGGGCTTGTCGGCGGGTTCCCGCGCGGGTTAGCCATCGGCACGATCACGACGATCGACAAGCAAGAAGGCGCGTTGTTTCAATCCGCTGAATTGCGTCCGGAAGTGGACGTCAGTCGTGTCGAGGAAGTGTTGATCATCCAATCGCCCTATGTGCCGGGCGAAGACGGGAAGGAAGATCTGGCGCTTCCGAAGCCCAAGCCATGAAACTGCTAGTCTATGGCGCTTTGATTCTCCTGCTGGTGGCGGTGCACGTCACGTTGTTGCCCTCCGTGAGTGTGTGGGGTGTGACTCCCGACGTCGGCTTAGTGGCGGTGTGTTTCGTCGGTCTACTGGCTGGCGAGTTCGACGGCTTGCTCGTGGGGCTCATCTTGGGGTGGGCCATGAGTCTGTTCTCGGCGCAGGATCTGGCGACGAGTATCTTGGTGAAGGGCGGGGTCGGCTTTCTTGCCGGCCTGGCCGGACGGCAGATCACGCACGTGACGCCGCCGATCTTGGTCGGCGGATTGATTGTGACGTCCATGCTGGCTGGGGTGATCGTGTTGTGGTCGATGAAACCGAATGACCAACAGGACCTGTGGTGGGCGTTGCGGACCATCATCCTGCCGCAAGCCTGTTTCGATGCGGTGATCGGGGGGCTGTCCTATTGGCTGATCTGGAGCCGGTTCAATCTCGATCGGCTGGCGGACGGCGTGGAGTGATAGGAAACCACGGTGGCGACCGGAAGCCTTCAAGATTCCGAACTAGGTGAACTGCAGCGCCGCTTGATCGTCTTGCGGATCGGGTTGTTGCTCGTGGTCGGCCTGCTTGCTGTGCGCCTGTGGCATCTGCAAATCCGCGAGGGGCCGTACTATCGCGATCTGTCGGAGAACAACCGGACAAGATCCGTCCTGCTGGAGCCGGCACGCGGCCTCATTTACGACCGGCACGGCGTGCTGCTTGCCAACAATGTGCCGAGTTTCAGCCTCTATGTGACCTTGGAGGATGTGAAAGACCGGGAAGGTTTGATTCAAAAGCTGTCCGACCTGCTGGGCCTCGATCCGGCCATGATCAAGAAAAAGCTCGCCGGTCGGGGCAGCAAGATGCTTCCCCGAAAGATCAAAGATCGGCTGACATTGCGCGATGCGACCGTGATCGAATCGCATCGGTTGGATCTGCCCGGTGTGATGATTCAAGTCGAATCACAGCGCAACTATCCCGGCGGGATGGCGGCGTCGCATCTGCTGGGGTATGTCGGAGAAATTTCGGCCGATCAACTCGAAAAGCCTGAGTTCGCCGATCTCCATCAGGGCAGCATCGTCGGCCAGTACGGGGTGGAGAAGTCCTTCGATCGGCACGTGCGCGGGCAGGCGGGGCAGAAGAGTGTCGAAGTGGACGCGTTGGGCCACGAGAAACGGACCGTCGTGGTGGATCAACCGCTGGCAGGGAACGATCTCTATCTGACAATCGATATTCGCTTGCAGAAGGTGGCGGAAGGGTTGTTGGGAGAAGAGTCCGGTGCGATCGTCGCGCTGGATCCGACCAGCGGCGATATCCTGGCGATGGCCAGTCGGCCCGGGTTCGACCCGAACATCTTGTCGCGCGAGCTCACGCCGAAACAATGGGTGGAGATCGTGCAGGATGAAGGCCGGCCGTTGAACAATCGCGCGACCCAAGGCCAATATCCGCCGGGCTCCACGTTCAAAGTGCCGATGGCGGTGGCGGCGCTGGAATCCAATACCATGTCGCCCTCCAATACGGTGCTCTGCACGGGCGGGTACCAATTCGGCAAGCGCGTGTACCACGACTGGAAAGCCACGGGGCACGGCTATGTCGATCTGCACAAGGCCCTCGTTCATTCCTGCGACGTGTATTTTTATACCGTCGGTCAGCGGATGGGGATCGATACCATGGCTGAGTATGCGAAGGAGTTCG
>JAXLZJ010000017.1:0-88447 GCA_046350995.1 Nitrospira sp. | reverse complement strand
TCCCGGCTCTGCCTGGGCGGCGCTCACCAACAGGACCGGCCCCATCGGATCGGCCGTCGATACACTCGTAGGGACTTCGTCCAGACTCAGTTGATACGTATGGCTTGCCGTTCCGTCGGCCCGCGGCGACAGACAGCCCGTCATCAACACCAGCACCATCGCCACCGCGCATCCTGACGCCGCAGGTAGACGCATCCCGTCCTCCTTACTCACCGGGCCCCCGCCGCGGCGAGGAACGTCCGAACACCAGCGCATTCGGCTCGCGTTCGAGATCCCGCGCGACACGATTCAAGGTCCCGGTCAATTGCCGCAACTCCGACACCAGCGCGGCGGTTTCCGGAAGCGTTTGCCGGGAAAACTGCTCGATTTCTGGCTTCGTGTCATTGATCAAGGTCCCCACAGCCTTGCTGGTCGTCGCAAGCTCGTCGGTCAGTTTCTGCAAGGCCGCCGCGCTCCGGTTGATGCGGGCCAACAACACCGGCACCTGCTCGTCGAGCGCTCCCGTCATCTTCGCCAAATTCTCGGCGCTCCGCTCCGCCCCCGTCAGTCCGCGATCCAACTGCTCTTTGTGCGACGCCACTGTCTGAGCCACATCGGATAAGTCTCGGAGCGTCTGTTTGAGGCGAACCCGGTTTTCCTCATCCACAACGTCCGACGCCGCCTTGGCTAGCTGGTCTAGGTCCGCCAGCAGCTTGGTCAGCCCCTTCTCCGACAACAAGCGCGAAATCGCCTCGTCGAGCCGGAAGAACAGCGACGGACCCGTCTTGATCACCGGATATTCCTGTCCCGGTGCCGCCTGTAACGGAGACGCATCCCGGCTCCCCCCGGTCAAATTGATCGTGGCCAGCCCGGTCAGCCCCTGCGTTTCCAGCACCGCGATCGTGTCCGCTTTGATCGGCGTCCCGCGCAGGATGTCGAGCGACAGCCGCACCTCTTCCGGATTGTCGGGGTTCAAGGCGATGGCTTTGACCCGTCCGACATCCACGCCGCGATACTTGACCGTCGAGTCCACACTGAGCCCCGCCACCGACTCGCGCATGTAGGCATCATAGCGGTCGTGGGCGTCGCGCAGATCGGTCTTGCCCAACCAGAGAACCCCGGCCAGGACGGCGGCGCCCAAGAGCACCACGAAAGCGCCGACTACGGTGTAATTGACTTTTGGTTCCATGCCGCCTGTTGTTGCGCCGCGCGCCCCCGCACGCCCTGAAAGTAATCGACGATGACCGGATCACTGGACCGGGACAGTTCCGTCATCGTGCCGACGCCCACGACCTTGCCTCCGCCGAGCACCGCCACCCGCGTCGCGATGCGCCAGAGGGAATCCAGATCGTGCGTCACCATGACGATCGTCAACCCCAGCACGCCCTTGAGGTGCAAGACGAGATCGTCGAACGCCGCGGCGATCACCGGGTCGAGCCCCGCCGTCGGCTCATCGAGAAACACGAGTTCCGGATCCATGACGATCGCCCGAGCCAACGCGGCTCGCCGTTTCATTCCGCCGCTCAACTCACTGGGGAATTTCTTCCCGCTGTCCGCAGGCAACCCCACCATCGCGATTTTGAGCGCCACGAGATCGCGGATCAGATTCGGCGGCAAGCCGGTGTGTTCACGTAACGGCACCGCCACATTTTCCGCCAACGTCATCGAGCTGAACAAGGCTCCGTGCTGGAACATGACCCCGAACCGCCGATGCACGGGGGTCCCATCCGGCACTTCCAATTCCCGGCTGTCTCGTCCGAAGATCCGGATCGTCCCCGAGGTCGGCGTGAGCAGCCCCAATATTTCGCGCAACAAGGTGGATTTGCCACACCCGTTACCTCCGGCAATCGCGAACACCTCTCCCCGTTCGACCGACAAACTGATATCGTCATGCACCACGGAAGCACCGAACCGCGTCGTCACGCGGCTAACCTCGATCACCGGTGTTGCGGCGCTGGCCATCTCAGAGATCCCACCAATTCAGGAGAATCGAACAAATGGCGTCGAAAATGATGACCAGGAAAATGCTCTGCACGACGCTGATCGTCGTATGCCGCCCCACATCGTCGACCCCGCCCCGAATCTGGAATCCCTGATAGCACCCGACCATGGCAATGATCATCGCAAAGAACGGCGCCTTGGCCAGACCGATCACGAAATGCCGCACCGCCACCGCTTCCTCGAACCGTCCGACAAACTCCGTGAAGCTGACGTTGAGCTGGCTTGACGCGATCAGCACGCCGCCCAGCACCCCCAGCACGTCGGCATAGACCGTCAACAACGGTAGCGCCACCACCAGTGCGAAGGTCCGCGGGATCACCAGCAACGCGGTCGGCGACACCCCCAACGTGCGTACTGCGTCCAGTTCCTCCGTCACCTTCATCGTCCCAATCTCGGCCGCGTAGGCCGACCCGGACCGGCCCGCAATCAGGATCGCGACGATCAACGGGGCGATTTCCCGCAACAGAGAAATGCCCACCAGATCCACAATAAAGATGTTCGTCCCGAACTTCCGGAGCTGCTCGGCTCCCTGATACGCGATGACGACGCCGACAAGGAACGTCAGGAGCCCCGTGATCGGCAACGCCTTGACCCCGTCGAGTTCGAGCACCTTGAGCAGCGCGTGCCACCGGATCCCGCTGGGCCGCTTCAGCGCCCGCATGATGCCGACCGTACTCTCTCCGAGAAAGGCCAAACCCCGAACTCCGGCGTCGATTTGCCTGGAGATCGCCCGTTCCAACCGATCCTGCCAGGTTGCCCGCCGCTCTCCCATCGCTCGTCCCAACCGCGTCCACTGGGTTGCAACCAACTCCAGCAGACCGGCGAACTCAGGCCTGAGCCCTTCCAGAACCACCGTCCGGCCACGGGTCCGCACCCGGTCGAGGCTTTGCTGCAGCACAAGAGCTCCGCCGGTATCCATCGCGGTGATGTCGCCGGCGTCGAAGATCACTTGAGTACCCTGCACAGAGGACAACGCCTCCGCATCATGCTGCAGCCCCGCCAGAAACGGGAGCGTCCAGCTCCCCCGGCATTCGGCCACCGATCCATGCACGGTTATCGACGCGGCTTCATCCACGATCCAGAATCGCTTTCAGTTCCGCCCCGGTGATGACTTCCCGTTCGAGGAGCAGCGTCGCGCCGGCCCGCAGGGCTGATTGCTTGGTCTGGAGCAGCCGCCTGACCCGGTCATACTGTTCGTCGATGATGCGGCGGACTTCGCAGTCGATCTCACGAGCGGTTTCTTCCGAGTAATCCCCCTTCTCCGACGCGGGCTGAATCTGAAGAAACTGCGGCTGCCGTTCCCGCTCCAGCGTGATCGTCCCGAGCTTGTCGCTCATACCGTACGCTTTGACCATGCTCTTAGCGATATCGGTCGCCTTGACCAGGTCATTCTGGGCTCCGGTCGAGGCTTCGCCGAACACCAGTTCCTCGGCTACTCGACCGCCCAGCAGCACGGCCACCTTGTTTTCCAACTCGGACTTGGTCATCAGGAATCGATCCTCGGTCGGCAACTGCAACGTATAGCCGAGCGCCGCAATGCCGCGGGGGATGATGGAGATCTTCTGCACAGTATCGGCCCCCGGGGTGGACAAGGCGACAACGGCATGGCCGGTTTCGTGAAAGGCCACCCGCTCCTTTTCCATTTTATTGAGGACGCGATTCTTTTTTTCCAGCCCCGCGATCACCCGCTCGACGGCCTCCTGCAATTCGGCGATCCCGACCTGGTCCTTGCCGCGACGCACCGCGAGCAACGCCGCCTCGTTGATGACGTTCGCCAGATCGGCACCGGAGAATCCCGGCGTCATGCTCGCCACCACCTCCAGGTCCGCGTCGGGACCGAGCGCGACCTTTCCCGCATGAACCTTGAGAATCGCCAGCCGGCCGGTCTTATCGGGACGATCGACCAGAACGTGCCGGTCGAAGCGCCCCGCGCGGAGCAAGGCCGGGTCAAGTATTTCCGGACGATTCGTCGCCGCCATGAGAATGACGCCGATGCGCGGATCGAACCCGTCCATTTCGACCAACAACTGATTCAACGTCTGTTCGCGCTCTTCGTGCGCCATGGGCCCCATGCCGCGCGCCTTGCCTAGGGCGTCCAGCTCATCGATGAAGATGATGCAGGGCGCCTTCAGCTTGGCCTGTTCGAACAGGTCGCGAACGCGGGCCGCGCCCACACCCACGAACATCTCGACGAACTCCGACCCGCTGATGCTGAAGAACGGCACGCTCGCCTCACCGGCCACGGCGCGCGCCAGCAGCGTCTTCCCGGTGCCCGGTGGTCCGACGAGGAGAATGCCCTTGGGGATCTTTCCGCCGAGCTTGGTGAATTTCTCCGGCGTCTTCAGAAACTCAATGACTTCGCGCAACTCGTCCTTGGCCTCGTCGACCCCGGCCACGTCGGCGAACGTCACCTTGATGTCTTTCTCCATGTAGATCTTGGCCTTCGACTGGCCGACCTGCATGAAGCCCCCCTGCGCCTGCCCGAGCCGCCGGAAGATGAAAAACCAGATCCCGAGAAAGACGAACGCCGGAAGGAGCCACGACAGGAGATCACGCCAAAAGGTGGTTTCGATGACACCGGTAAACTTGACGCCGTGCTGACTCAACTCACGCACCAGATCCGGATCGTCCACACGGATCGCGTTGAACAGCTTCCCGTCCTTGGAGTCGCCTTCCGGCTTGAGCCTACCGGTCAGGGTGTGGCTGCTGACCGCGACCTCAGCCACCTTCTCCTCGGCCACAAGCCGTTTGAATTCGCTGTAGGGGAGCTCTTCGATTTTCTGGAGGGCGTGAATGAAATCGTGGACGAGAATGACGGCCCAAATGGCAAGGAAGACGTACCAGATGGAAAAGGAAATCTTCTTGTTCACTGCGCCTTCTCCCTTGCGCGCATCGCTCGGGCCGCCACCAGCGACAGATGCGCCCCACTCTCACACATTAGAAGGTCAGATACAACCCTGCACCGACCGACTCGATCTTCTGGGCGAAGAACTGGCCATAGGGATTGAAGCCGTAATAGTAATTGACGAGCAGACGGAACCGGCGGAGCGACCCCGCGCGCGACCACTCCAGCCCGCCGACCACGTTCGTGTTAACGGTCCAGTGGAGTTCTTCGAACGCCTTGCAGTCGACGCCCAGCACCGGCGTCATCGTAAGCCCCGCCAGTTCTCCGCTCAGCACCGGCGAACGCATCGCGGGCCAGCGGAGTTCACCTCCCCACTGGGCCCGATTCCGGTCAAGCGACACCGGCTCGCGATGCACCAGATGCCCCCCGCCCGCATACAGGCGCACCCACCGGAAATCGTAAGAGAGGATCGCCTCGATCTCTTCATAACTCAGATTGAGCCGATTGAACCCCGGCCGGCCCAGGAGAAATTCATCGCCGAGGTGACTGCTCTGATGATAGAACCGCACCCGACTCGACCAGTTCCCGGATCGCCAGGACAGCGGCACCCCGACGATGAAGTCCGTATTGATCAAATCGGACGATGGCGCATCCAGATTGAATTGGGAGAAGACGCCGGCAAGAATGCCGACCTGCCATCCATTACAACCGTTTCGGCGGGTATAAAACCCGAAGTTCTCGCCGAATCCGACCGAGCCGACGTTGGCTGAGGTTCGCTCTGTTCTCGTTCGTACCGCCTGCCAGGCGGCGAAGAATTGTGGCTGTTTCGGATCCGCCAGTAACGGACGAAATACATCATCGCCGGGAAAGGCTGCCTCTACGGTTCCGCCCTCCCGATGTTCATAGCGACAATCGGACGGGCTCTCTGCCTTGGCTTCCTCCGCCCAGATCTGACTCGGCCCTGACACGGCCAGCACCGCCAACCAACCCAGCAGAATGCCCACCCGCTCCACCCGGTCCGCGTCATTGGAACTGCCTCCGGAATCTCCACATGCCGAACCCGAACAGGGCTCCGCCCAGCGCCACCATTGCGGCCACCTGCGGCCAGAGCACATACAGTCCCACACCCTTCAGCAGGATGCTATAGGCGATGTCGATGAAATACCGCAATGGTGACAAGAGCATGAGGGTACCGATCCACTCGGGCAACGCCTCCATCGGAGCCGTGATACCCGAAAGCATCAAAATCGGGGCCACCATGAGAAGCGTCATCAGGCCGACTTGCGCCTGGTTGCGGGCGACTGTGGCCGCGAACAGTCCCATGCCGGCCGTCGTGAACGTAAACAACGCCGTCATGGCGAACAGCAGCGCTACGCTGCCTCTGATCGGCACTCCGAACGCCGGTTGCATGACCCCGAAGAGTGCGATCGCCGTCATCCCGAGGATGACGAGGGTCATGGCCAATACTTTCGGCAGCATGATCAGCGCGGGCGTCAGCGGCGAGACGAGCAACTGCTCGATAGTTCCCCGCTCTTTCTCGCGAACCATGGCGGTCGCCGGCAAGAGAATGGCGAAAATCGTGATGGTGCGCAGAAGGTGTGAGATAGATTCGAACCAGGCTTCGTTCTGGTCGGCGTTGTACCAGACCCGGTGCTCGCTGATAACGACCGGCAGCGTTTCCGCCGTGTGTGCCGTGCCCCCGATACGCGCCAGCAAGGCGTCCTGGCCGAACTGTCCGACGATCCGCGCGGCATAGCCAGCGGCGGACAATCCTTGAGGCGCATTGGTGGTGTCCACCAGCAATTGAACCGCCGCCTGTTCGCCGGCCATGATCTGCTCGTGAAAGCGCGGCGGGATCTCGAGAACGGCCATGACGGTGCCCCGATCCATGAGGCGAAGGCTCTCGTCAGAGCGGCTGAGTTCACCATCCAGGCGAAAGAAGGGCTGTTGGAACCGATGAATCAAATCGCGGGAGGAAAAACTGTGGTCGGCATCGTAGACCATCAGACCGGCGTTGTGAAGCTGCGACCGAAGCCCGTTGCCCGCGATAAAGACGGCCAGCGTGAACGAATAAATGAAGAACAATACGATCGGCAGGTCGCGGAACAATTGGATCAGTTCCTTGCGGGTCATGACGAGCAACCGTCCCCCCCAGACGGCTGCGCACCGGATCATAGATTCGGCCGGGGGAATCATGCTCGCGGCCTCTTGGTGAACAGGCGGTAAGCGATCAGCCGCAGAACTACCGCGTAGAAGGCCAACGCGAGGATGTCCGTCCACAACACGTCCAGCCCCACGCCTTTCAGAAAGGTGCCCCGCACGATGTCGGTGTAGTACATGCCCGGGAACAGATGCGCCTGCACTTGGGCACCGGCGCTGAGAGAGGACACGGGCACAATCAGTCCGGAAAAGAGAATCGTGGGCAGGGTGCAGACGATCATCGTCACGATCAGCGCGGCGATCTGCGTATCGACGATGATGGAAACCAACAGGCCGATGCCCGTGCTCGTCAACACGAAGATCAGCGAGGCGAACAGAAACAACCCCACCTGCCCCTTGAACGGCACCCCAAACCACAGTACGGCGAGCAACCAGAGCGCGCCCGCGTTCACACAGGAAATGACGACATAGGGCGTCAGTTTCCCGGCGAGATATTCCAGTTTGGTGACGGTGGCGCTGTAGACGTTGTAGATCGACCCGGATTCTTTTTCCCGCACGATGCCGAGCGCCGTCAGCAGCGGCGGAGCCAACATCAACGAGAACATCACAAGCGCCGGAATCGTGGACCAGGCGCTCCGGACTTCCTCGTTGTAGAGATAGCGCACCTCCAACTCGACCGGTTGCACCAGAGTCCTGGCGCCGACCGGGGAAAGGCCGCGCGTCCGAGCTACATACTCCCTGAGGAGTTCCCCACTGAACGCACTATTGATCGATATCACATAGCCCTTCGTGATATCGGTCCGGAGTGGAAACATGCCGTCGATCAGCGTTTGCACCGCGACCGGCCGGCCAGCCAGCAAGCGCTCCCCGAATTTCTCCGGTACGATCACGACGGCGCGGGCCTTGCCGCTTTCGAGCCAGGCATCGGCCTCGGCTTCGTCGGCGAGGGCCCCCTTGAAATCAAAATACCGCGAGGTGATGAAGCGATACAGGTAGTCGCGGCTCAGCGAACTGTGGTCCCGATCGACGGCCACCAGCGGAATATGCTCCACGTCGAGTACGAGGCCGTAGCCGAACACCAGCATCCACAACACCGGAAGCAGAAATGCCAACAGCAGAAACATCCGGTCCCGTACCGTCTCCCGCCACTCTTTCCAGGCCACCGTCGCAACACGCCCGACATTCATGCCACCGCTCCCGTGCCCGCCGTCCGCTCCTGCCCTTCCAACACCGTCACCCGGTGAACGAACACGTCCTCGAGACTGAGCGGACGGGCGGCGACGGCGATGACGCGGAGACAGTCGGCCTCTAGCAGGCGGCGGAGTACCGCCTCGTCCCGGCGGGGGTCACGTGACAACAGATGGATCTTCGTGCCGTAGAGCGCCGCGTCAGGAAAGCCTCCCCACACCAAACGACGCAACGCCTGGGCCGGACGTTCCGTTTCGACCTCGAGCAACTGGCCGGCCTCCCGTTCCACTTGGCGCTTCATCTCGCCGGGTGAGCCTTCTGCCACGATTCGGCCCGCATACATGAGCGCAAGCTGGTCGCAATGCTCCGCTTCGCTCATATAGTGGGTGGTCACGAGCATCGCAACCCCCTCCTCGCGCGCCAGCTTCGTCAGGATGTCCCAGAACTGCCGCCGGCCGATCGGATCGACGCCCGAGGTCGGTTCATCCAGGAACAGAACACGCGGCTGATGGACCAACGCACAGCCGAGCGCCAATCGCTGACGGACTCCCATCGGCAAGCGGCCGGTCAAGCTGGACTCATAGCCTTTCAGCCCGGCCATGGAGACGATCCACTTCAGCCGATCCTGTGTGGCTCGCCGGTCGAGGCCGTAGATCCCGGCGAACAGACGGACATTCTCCCCCACCGTCAAGTCCATATAGAGCGAAAAGGCCTGAGACATGTATCCGATACGTTCCTTGATGGCGCCGGCCGCGGCTTTCATCTCCACCCCCGCCACCCAACCTTCGCCGCCGGTAGGTGTCATGATGCCGTTCAGCATCTTGATGACGGTCGTCTTGCCGGCCCCGTTGGCGCCCAGGAGCCCGAAGATCTCGCCTTGCTCGACCTGAAAACTGACGCGATCCACGGCCCGGAACGATCCGAAATCACGGACCAGTTCCCGAGCCTCGATGGCAAGACCGTGATTCTTCTCCCGCGACATGGCCACGGGATTCAACGATTCGTTCCGGTTGCCAGCCTGTCGAAGCAAGAGCGCCACGAAGACGTCCTCCAAGTCGGGGGGATCGATCTGTACATGACCCGGAGCGAGATCACCCAGACTCGCGCTGATGCGCGCGACAGCCTTCGCTGGATCCGTCTCCTTCACAAACACATGGAGCGTAGCCCCCAGGGCCTCGACTTGGTCGTAGACGGGCTTGAGCCGGGCGACAGCCTCCAGTTGCGAGGCGGCGTCAAATGTCGCCATCGACCCGGGAACGAGCGCCCGCACCGCTGCCGGCGTACCGGATACAAGCGTCTTGCCCTCCGAGAGAAACGACAGACGATGAAATCGGGCCGCTTCGTCCATATAGGCCGTGGACACCAGTACGGTCATCCCCTTTTCATGCAGCAACTCGGTGAGGATAGCCCAAAAATCCCGGCGCGAAACGGGATCGACGCCGGTCGTCGGCTCGTCTAGGATGGCCAGTTCCGGCTCGTGAATGAGCGCGCAGACCAACCCCAGCTTTTGCTTCATCCCCCCCGACAGATGTTTCATGGGCCGATCGGCGAACCGTTCGAGTCTCGTCAACGCCAACAGGCGGGCTTTACGCTCGGCCAGCGCCTGTTCAGGCACGAGCCGGAGCCGCGCGAAAAAATCGATGTTCTCCTCGGCCGAAAGTTCCGGGTAGAGACTGAGCCCCAACCCTTGAGGTAAAAACCCTATCCGCTGCTTGACCGCCTCGGCCGCTCGCTCCGAATCGATGGCCGTTCCGAAGACTTCGACCGTCCCGCCGTCGTGCGCCAACACTCCGGCGATCGCCTTCATCAGGCTACTCTTACCCGCACCATCGGGACCGATGAGACCGTAGATCTCGCCTCGCTCGACGACCAGATCCACGCCATCCACAGCAAGGCGCGTCTTGTACCGTTTCTTGAACCCGGTCACTCGCACTATCGTCGCGTCATCGACCATGGAGGCCCTCATCCTATGTCATTCGAGACCGCTCGCCGGTTGACGGTTGGTGTTACTTCGGTTTCATCCAGGCCACGTCGCCTTTCCACCGGATCATGGCATCGGCAGGCAATCCCGGCGTCAGACGGTGATCGGGGTTCTCGGCGAGATACAGCCGTACGGCATAGATCAGTTTCACCCGTTCATCGGGCGTTTGCACTTCTTTCGGCGTGAACTCGGCCTTCGAAGCGATGTACTTGACGGTTGCATCGTACGGCCGTTCCGGAAACGCGTCCGTGTAGATCCGCGCAGGCAGACCAAGCCGCAGCTTCCCGATCTGAATTTCCGGGACGAATACTTGAAGGTAGAGCCGGTCGAGGTCGACGAGTTCGAGCAGCGGGGCTCCCGCCGCCACCACTTCTCCGACGTCGATCATCCGTGTCGTGATCGTGCCGTCGGTCGGGGCGGTGATGGTCAGATCTGCCAACACGCTCTGAACCTCGGTCAACGCGGCGTCGGCCTGGTCCCGTTGTTGCTCCAAGGCCGCCACATCCTTCTCTCTGGACTGGATGCGTTTCCAACCCAGCTCCGCCTGGGCCAGTTCCTTTCGCGCCTGGGCCAGGGCTCCGTTCGCGGCGACCCGGTCGCTCACGGCGACCTTCCAACGGGCCTCCGTCTGCTCGACAAGTTGATGAGAGACGGCCTGATCGGGCAACAGAGCCCGCATGCGGGCGAGATCCCGCCGGGCCTCCAATTCGACCGCCGTGGCCTTGTCCAGCACGGCCACGGCACTGTCGACCCTCGCTTGCGTGGCTTCGATCGCGAGCGGCACTTCAAGATTCATGACGGCGAGGGAGGTGTGGGCCGCTTCCGTTTGCGCGCCCAACATGTCCACCAACCGCCGGGCCTGTTCGACCTTCGCCCGCGTCTGGGCGTCATCCAGACGCACCACCACCTGGTCCTTGACGACGGTGTCGCCTTCGCGCGCTCCCAACTCCATCACGCGTCCGGCGAACTTGCTGGCCACCATGACGCGATCGCCTTCGATGCGGCCGTTAGCCTGGATCAGGCCGTCCGGCACGCCGTGATTCCACATCCCTCTCTCAAAGGCGAAATACCCGAGTCCTCCGGCGGCAACCAGCCCGATCGCCACAAACAGTATCCGACCTTTGGTCATCGAGCTCGTACCATTTCTGCAGCGCCCTCTCCGGGAGTCCCCCCTGGGCCACTCCAAAGCCGAGGCGCCATTAGAACGCCCGTTCGATCTCTCCCTTGGCCCGCGCCAGATTGATCCGTGAAGCATTGAACCGGAACAGGGCTTCGATCAGATTGTCCCGCGCACGGGCCACCGATGTCTGAGCGTTGGTCACATCGATGCTGGTTGAGACACCCGCGCCGAATCGATCCCGTGCGAAGGTCAGCTCCTTGAGCGCCAATTCGAGCCCCCGCTCCGCGACGCCGACTTGCTGGGTGGACGACTCCAACGTGAGAAGCGCGTTGCGGACCTCGAGCGTGACCTGATCCGACACATCTTTCATCCGGATCGATTCCTGCCGGACCCGGCTGCGGGTTTCCGAAATACGTCCCTCCCGTTGCCCCCCGTCGAAAATCGGCACCGACAAAGTCAGCCCGACTCCGCGCGTCGCCGCCACCTCGTCCGGCTTCAACCCGATCCAACCGTAGTCGCCGTTGAGAGCGAGCGACGGCATCCGCTCATTCGTCACCGCGCTGAGCGACAGCGAGGCCAACTTTTCCCGATTGGCCTGGGCCTTGAGCTCCGTCCGTTGTTCGCGCGCGGCAAGCAAGGCGTCGTCCGTCCGCTCCCGCTCCACGCCGACGAACTTGAGTTCGTCGGTGAGCAAGAGCTTCACGTCGAATCCAATCCCGAGCGCACGAATCAGGTTCAACCGTCCACTCTCCTGCTCATTCTGCGCGACCAGAAACCGCTGCCGGCTATTCTCCAACTGCACCTCCTCGCGGGTGACGTCCAATCCCGTCCCGGCGCCGGCGGCTTTCCGGTCCTTCGCGAGTTTCAGCAGCTGTTGATTCAATTCGATATCGGCCTGCCGCGCCTTCACCGCTTCATCCGCGCGCAGAGCCTCCATGTAGAGCAACCCGACCATGGCCATGACGTCGCGCTTCGCCACCTCGGCTTCCAGCGAGGCCACGTCTACCCCCGCCCGCGCCGCGCGCCACCGCTGGATCAGACTGAGACTGAAGACGTTTTGCACGAGCGTCGCCCGCGCGTCGTAGACTTCGAACGGGTCGGTGGTGTTCCGCGTCAATCCCAACCCGCCGAGCCGGTCCGGTGGAATACCGAACGCGGCGAGATTCACGGTCTGGTGCCGGCCGTTCAGGTACCCACCCACGTTCGGCAGCATCGCCCCCAAGCTGGTATCGGCCTGGGCCTGCGCCGCGGCGATGCGCTCTTTCAACAACCGCACGTTAACGTTGTTGTCGATCGCCGCCTGCAGGGCCTCGCGGAGACTCAGCCGCAACTCCGGCGTCACCGTGTCCTGCGCGGACACGGCTGGAGAGGTCAGGACACCGGTGGCCATGCAGACGGCCAGCATCAGGATCGCGAACGTTCGTCGTGTCATCTTGATTCCGTCCGAAGCAGCTCGCACGGCTCCCCTCCGTTTGAAAGTTTGCAAGGAAAACGCCGTATGAGAGGCAGTGCCCGGCGGGAAGGATTCGCACCTGCAAAATTCACCGGTTACCGAATTGCACTAGATGGCGTGGTCGCTCGTGCGGGGGAGTCTTGCTACAGGACCCGTATGGCCGCTGTCGCAGAAGGCGTCAGCTAGGAACGCGGGGTGGGAGCCACCCATTCAGGCGGCTCGGCGTCGGAGGAACCGCTCGAAGCGGGCGTCGCGGGGATTCGGGACACCTGTCGCCCGATCAGGTGATAGTAGAGGACCGGAATGACGATGAGCGTGAGCAGGGTCGAAGCCCCGACGCCGAAGAGCAACGAGACGGCCAGCCCCTGAAAGATCGGATCGAGGATGATGACGAACGCCCCGACCATGAGCGCGGCGGCGGTCAACAGAATCGGCCTGGTTCGGATCGCCCCGGCCTTGACGACCGCTTCACCCAGCGGGACGCCGGCCCGTTCCTGCAGCTGAATGAAGTCGACCAGAAGGATCGAGTTCCGCACGATGATCCCGGCCAGGGCGATGAAGCCGATCATCGAGGTGGCCGTGAAGTACGAGCCGACCAGCCAGTGGCCGGGAAGGATGCCGATCAGCGTCAGCGGGATCGGTGCCATGATGACCACCGGCGTGAGGAACGACTGGAACTGCCCGACGATGAGCAGATAGATCAGCACCATCGCGATGGCAAACGCGATGCCCATGTCCCGGAACGTCTCGTAGGTAATGTGCCATTCGCCGTCCCACTTCAGCGCGAGTTTTTCCTCCGACCACGGTTGCGCGGCATAGAATTGTTCGATCGGATAGCCTTCGGAGGGACGATACGCTTCAAGTTTCTTTCCCACCCCCAACACGCCATACACCGGACTTTCGGCCTGCTCGGCTCCCGGCCCGCCGACATCGGCCACCACGTACACGACCGGCTTCTGGTTCTTGTGATAGATCGCCTGCTCCTGCACGGTCTGCTCGACCGCCAGGAGTTCGGAAAGCTGGACCATGCCGCCGCCGCTTGTTTTCATACCGATCTCTCCGATGTGCTCCAGCCCGGTCCGTTCCGCCAGCGGCAAGCGCAAGACCATCTGCACCGGACTTTTTTCCTGGGGAATATGCACGAGCCCGATCTTGCTGCCTTCCACCGCCATCCGTAACGTACGGACGATGTCGTCGGACGGGATACCTGCCAGCGCCGCCTTCGCCCGATCCACGGTGAACACATATTTCACCTGATCGGCCTCGATATAGTCGTCTACGTCCACCACGCCCGGCGTCGTCTCGAACAACGTCCGAACCTCCCGCGCCACCTCCAGCTGCCGCCCATAGTCCGGCCCGTAAATTTCCCCCACCAACACCGATTGCACGGGCGGACCGGGCGGCACTTCGACGAGCTTCACGTTGGAATGGTATTGCTGCGCGATCTCCTGTACCCGCGGACGGAGCCGCCGCGCGATCTCATGGCTCTGCGCCGTGCGTTGCGACTTGGCGACGAGATTGATCTGGATATCGGCTTCGTGCGGCTGCTCCCGCAGGTAATAGTGCCGAACCAGCCCATTGAAGTTGAACGGCGAGGCCGTCCCGACGTACGCCTGATAGTCACGGACTTCCGGGACCGACCGCAATGACTCCGCCAGGGCTTTCGTCACGCGGGCGGTTTCCTCGAGGGTGGTTCCTTCCGGCATGTCGATCACCAACTGGAGCTCGCTCTTGTTGTCGAACGGGAGCATCTTCACCACCACATGGCGGGAGTAGAGCATCAGACAGGATCCGACCAACAGCGCCGCGACGCCGGACAGGAACAATCCGGCCAGCAGCGGGTGGGTCAGGAGCGGAGCCAGCGTGCGCCGATAGATCCGCCCGGTCCATCCGAGTTCCTCCGCTTCATGATCGATCCCCTTGACCTTCACACCGGGGCGATAGCAGGTCTGGCAGAACCAGGGAATGACGACGAAGGCCACGAGCAGCGAGAAGAACATCGCGATGGACGCGTTCACGGGAATCGGCCGCATATAGGGCCCCATCAACCCGGAGACGAACGCCATCGGCAGCAAGGCCGCGATAACCGTGAACGTCGCCAGGATCGTGGGATTGCCGACCTCGTCCACCGCGTAGATCGACGCCTCGTGGTGGGGTTTCACCCGCAACGTGAGGTGCCGGTAGGTGTTCTCGACCACGACGATCGCGTCGTCCACCAGAATGCCGATGGAAAAGATCAGGGCGAAGAGCGTGACGCGGTTGATCGTGTAGCCGATCACCATCGAGGTGAAGAGAGTCAAGGCCAGGGTCAGCGGAATCGCGAGCGATACGACCACCGCCGGGCGCACGCCCAGCGTGAAACCGAGAAATCCGACGACGGCCGCCACCGCGATCAACAGATGCCACAGCAGTTCGTCGGCTTTTTCCTTCGCGGTCTCGCCGTAATCCCGGGTGACCGTCACACGCACATCGGAGGGAATCGTGTAGCCTTTCAAGTCCTCCACTTTGCGCAGAACCTGTTCGGCGACCGTGACGGCGTTCGTTCCGCCCTGTTTCGCAATCGCGACGGTAACAGCGGGACTCTCCCCCTGATCGGACGACCAAGACCAGACATACTGCTTCGCTTCGTTCGGGCCATCGATCACGTCGGCCACCTGCCGCAGATAGACCGGCCGCTGCTCGCTCACGCCGACGACCAACGACTCCAGATCGTCGCGGGAGCGGATGAACCGTCCCGTCTCCACCAGAAAGCTCTGATTGCGGCTGTCGAAACGTCCAGTCGGGCGCGCCTGGTTCTCGCCCCGGATCACCCCGGCGACCTGGAGCGGAGTCAGACCGTAGGCTTTCAACCGCGCGGGATCGATCTGTACTCGGAGTTCGCGGGTTCGCCCCCCGACGATGAACCCGCCGGATGTTCCGGAAACCTTCTTCGCCGCTTCCAGCACCCGCTCGGCCAGCTGATGCAGTTCCAACTCCCCATACCGCTGACTGGAGAGGGTGACCGTCACGATCGGCACGTCGTTCACGTCTTTGGGTTTGACCAGAAACGGCTCGGCGCCCGGCGGCAGAAGGTCCTGATTCGACATGAGCTTGTCGTAGAGATCGACCAGGCTTGCTTCCATCGGCTGACCGACGTAAAACCGCACGATGATCAGCGCACCGCCCGGCCGCGAGATCGAGTACACATACTCCACGCCTTTGATCTCGGAAAGTTTCCGCTCAATCGGCTTCGTCAGTTGCTCCTCGACCACCTTGGCGGAGGCGCCGGGGAACGGTAGCCAGACATCGGCCATCGGGACGACGATTTGGGGTTCTTCCTCCCGGGGCGTGACCACGATCGCGAGCAGCCCCAGGAGCAGGGCCGCCACCATGATCAGCGGCGTCAATTTGCTGTCGATAAACAGCGCGGCGAGGCGACCGCTGAGTCCTGGACGGTATCGATCCATAGCGGCTAGGGAGCGGGCGTCGGGGATGGAATCGTGACGGACACGCCGTCGACGCCGCGGGTGCCCTCCAACAGGACTTGCTCCCCCACGTTGACGCCGGACAAAATCTCCAGTCGGCGATCAAACCGCCGGCCGACCTTTACTAACCGGAGCCGCGCAATCCGATCGGCCCCGACCACGAACACGTTCGTCAATTCGCCCCGCTCGACGATGGCCGAGGCCGGCAGGACGATGGTGTGACTCGTCCCCTTATCCAGTTGGAACCGGCCGAACATGCCGCTTTTCAATCCTTGCACGTCGGGGAGATCGACCTTGACGGTGAATGTATGGGTCTGGGGGTCGCCGGCTGGCAGAATCTGGCTGACGACTCCGTTCAGCGTCCGGCCCGGTAACGCATCAATGAACACGGGTAGCTTGTCCCCGCGGACGATCGCCTGGAGATCGCCTTCGGCCACGGTAGCCTCCAAGCGCAAATGCCGGGGGTCTTCCAGTTTGAGCAGCGGCTGACCGGGCGACGCCAGCTCGCCCGCCTCGACTTTCTTTTCCGTGATCACGCCGTCGAAGGGGGCCTTCACCACCGTATAGCTCAACTGCGCTACCACCGCCTTACGATTGGCCTCCGCCACTTTGTATGAGCGGGTGGCGTTTTCCATCTCTTGCTTCGAGACGGCGTCCTGGGCATACAGCGTCTTCATCCGGTCGAGCTGCGCCTTCGCGTTCTCGACTTCCGCTGACACACGCGCCAGGTCCGCCTCCACATCCCGATTGTCGAGTTGCAGGAGCGTTTGCCCCTTGGTCACGGTCATACCTTCCCGTACGAACAATCGATCGATCGTGCCTTGAATGCGGCTAGAGAGCGTGGCCTGATGGATGGCGGAAACCTGACCCGTCACCTCCACCCGGACCGGCATTTGAACGGAGGCGACTTCAACAAGGGCGGCTTGAATGGCCGCCGCCGGAGCGGCCGACACGACCGAAGGAACCGGCTCCTCTTTCGAGCCGCAGGCTGCAAGGACCAGCAGTAACACACCCCACCCCAGCCCCTCTCCCGGCCGTCTCACCGCACTCCCTCCTTTACTCCTGCACGCCCAACTTCCGCAGCAGCGCCATCATCGGACACCACCCGGTAAAGGCAGACTGGATCAAATTGGCCGCCACGAACGCGGCGAAGTAATTCCAATACGGATGTACCATAGCCCCCAGCAGCACGGCGGCCAGGACAAAGAGTCCCGCAATCAACCTGAGCATATCGTTGAGTCTCATGGCCCCCTCCTTTCTGTCTACTCATGGGAGGCAGGACAACGCCGAAGGATTCGTCAAGTCCGTTACGGCGTTTTTCTGAGACTCAGCATATAGGCGGTTAGATCACCCAATTGCCGGTCGGTTAGCGGGAATTTCGGCATGAAGGATCCGGGCGACACCGATTGAGGATCCTTGAAATGCTTGAGATGCCATTCCCGCTCGGGCCTGGTGTCGCCGACATAGGACAGATCCGGACCGACTGCTCCGCCTTCCCCATGAATGCGATGACAACCGGCGCAGCCGAATTGTCCATAGAGGGTTTTCCCTCTGGCCACCGCCGGATCGACCCGCGGCACGGCATAGAGATTCTTGACCGAAAGCCCGAGCAGAGACAGGACCACCGTAAGAAACACCACTCCGGCCCCCAACGCCACCGGTCGCTTGATGGGATTTCTGGCGGGGTTGCGATCAATAAAGGGCCATAAGAACATAATCAGCACCACGACCGCCGGAAGAATCCAGGTTGCCAGCGGCTCCAGCGGTCCATGCACGTACTTCAACAACTCATAGTAAAAGAGAAAATACCATTCCGGCACCGGGACGAAACTTGTGTCGGACGGATCGGCTTTATCGGTCAGGGGAAACGGAAATGCCCAGGCGGCCGCCGCCACCAGGGCGAATACGCCCCCGATCACCACGGCATCCATATACACCTGCCGGGGGTAGAACGTCTCCCTGGTCAGAGAACTGCGTTCGTCGGTCCAGGGCCCAGCCGGGCCGACGCGGCGCAGGATGAAGAGATGCAGTCCGATCAACCCCACGAGGATGCCGGGGAGAAACAACACATGAATCGCGAAGAACCGTGACAGGGTCAGGGCACCGAGGGTATCACCTCCGCGCATGACCCGCATCATGAAGTCGCCGACTACCGGGATCGTACCCACCATGTTGATCCCGATCTGCGTCGCCCAATAGGCGGTCTGATCCCACGGCAACAGATACCCGGTAAAGGCAAAGGTCATGACGAGAAGAAACAGCACCACCCCGACCATCCACATCACTTCCCGCGGCGGTTTGTAGGCCCCATAAAGAAAGGCTTGCAGCATGTGGAGCCCGATCGCCACCACCATCGCCGACGCGCCCCAATGGTGAAACCCGCGCACGAACGTGCCGAACAGCACCTCAGTCTCGATGAACCGGATGCTGTCGTAGGCATGATCGGGGGTCGGCGCATAGTAGACCGCGAGGAACATCCCCGTGACGGCTTGGAGCAGGAAGAGAAAGAGCGTGACCGACCCAAAAACATAAATCCAGCTGGCACCGCCTGGAATGGGCTCGTCGAGGAGCGTACGCTCCACTGACTTGAGATTGAGGCGGCTGTCCAGCCAGCGATAGAACCGCATCACAGCGCCTCCGATGCGGCGATGCCTGATTTGAATTCCTCATACACGACTAGTAGGCGTCCATTCTCGATCCTGACCGGCAAACGGTCCAAGGGACGCGGGGCCGGGCCGGCCAGCACCTGTCCATCGATGTCGAATCGGCTGCCGTGACAAGGACACAGGAACTGCTTCTCCTCGGCCGCCCACCGATACCCACAGCCGAGATGCGTGCATTTAGGCGCGAAGACTGTCACCTGCCCATCCGGCTGTTTGACGGCCCACACCGCCTTTTGAGAACGGGTCTGCAAGTAACCGTCTGGAACGGTCGTCACATGGTCGAGTTGCTTCGGTTCACCGACTGGCACGTCTCCGATTCCGCCGACATCGACCCATGCCCGTTCACGCCGTTTCAAGGCCGGCGAGACAACATAGCCGAACAAGGGAACCGCCAGCCCGACGCCGATCAACCCGGCGATACCGGCTGTGATCCAGCCGAAGAACGAGCGGCGCGTCCCGATAGGCGTATGGAGTCCGCCCTCGCCCTGGTTATCACCCCATGACGTCATCCCTCATTCTCCAGTTTTGAGATCCCCATCGCTTTTAAGATCGCCTTCTCGAAGAAGGGCTCGCTCACACCCCGCTTCATCTTCATCAGGAAATACTTCTCAAGTCCGATCTTGGCCAGGTGGACCCACTTCCCCTTCTTGGCCCAGGTGACGTTTCTCGGCGCCATCTGCGGCAGCGCCACGAAGGCCATCCCGGTATCGCCCATATCGGCCAGACAGATGGCATTCCAGGTAGCCGTGTCGCGCTTCTCGTTGTTCTCGATGTCCGCCTTGATATTGTGGACCGCCGCGGACACCATCGATTCGATCATGTACCCAGTTTTCGGCGCCCCCGTCGGAATCGGCGTCTGCTCCACAGGCGGAATCGCCACACACACGCCGACGGCGTAGATGTTCCGGTGCTTCGGATTGGCCTGATAGGAGTCGATGTTGACGAATCCCTTCGGATTACAGAGACCGGGAGTCCCCGCCACGGCATCGACCCCGGCGAACGGCGGGATCATCATCGAGTACCGGAACGGCACCTCCTGCCCATCCTCCAGCAACATCTTTCCCGGCTGTACTTCCTTTATCGACATATTCGAAAGCGGCTTGATCGAATGCTCGGCGAATTCATCCTCCATCAAGCGCCGCGATTTCCCGACGCCGGCCAGTCCCATATGGCCGATATAGGGTTCGGGCGTGACAAAATAGATCGGTACTTTCTTCCGCAGCTTTTTCTTCCGGAGATCGGCATCGAGGATGAACGCCATTTCATAGGCGGGGCCGAAACACGACGCGCCTTGTGCCGCGCCGACGACGATGGGGCCGGGATCCTTGAGAAAGCCCTGATAGGCGCCCCACGCCTGCTCCGCATGATCGACGTTGCACACCGACTGGGTATAGCCGCTCGGGCCGAGGCCCGGGACCGCACCGAAGTTCAACTTGGGCCCTGTCGCGATGATCAGATAGTCGTAAGGCACCTCGCCTTTTGAGGTGATGACGGTTCTGTTCCGCTTCGATCCGATTCGCGGCGGCATGGATAATGAACTCCATCCCTTCTTTCTCAAGCACCGGCCCCAGCGCGAAGCTGATATCCTTCCGTTTACGCCAGCCCACCGCCACCCAGGGATTCGACGGCACGAAGTGGAACGACTCCACGTTCGAAATCACCGTGACCTTGTGCTTCTCTTCTAACAACTCCCGCGCCTCATAGGCTGCCGGTAAGCCTCCGATCGACGCCCCGATGATCACGACTCGTGCCATAACGCCCTCCCTTCCCTCGCTGTCAGCCATCAGCCGCCAGCGATCAGCTATTGAGATCCGAACTCTTGGCCTGACTCGTATGAGCCCGTACGAGCGGAGAGGATTCGCCGAGCTACGCGCATTTTGATGGCTTCTCCGGGTGGTGGCTGACAGCTAACGGCTCACGCCTAAGCGATACAGGTCGTGACAGGTGGTACAACGCGCGGTCATATCCGAAAGGCGGCGGAGGAGCTGCTGCGGAGTCTCCTGCTGCGCAACTGCGTCCGCCAGGGCATCCATGTCCCGATGAATGGACATACCCATCTGCTTGAACGGCAGCGGCAGTTTCGCCATGATTGCCGGATTCACATCCGCCGCCATGCCCAGCCCCGCAGCCCTCGCGGAACTCTCCATTGCCTGCCGGTCTGGAAGCGGGTCTCCCAGGACTCTGAGCACCTGGTCGATCGTTTTCAGCAATTGCCGCATTTCGCCGAGAATCAGATCGCGTTCCGCCTCAGCTAGCCTGATTTCCGTCCGACCATCGGTTCCTTTCGCGGTCCATCCCTGTACAAAGAACCAGCCGATTCCTGCAACGGTAAAGACCCATAGGACCAGCGCCCCGATACAGAGGTACTTCTTCACATCGACTCCTTACGGATCTTCTATTTCGCAAACGGCAGGACGCCGGCCCCGTGGTCATAGACCAGACTGCCGCCGAAATAACTCGCGACGAGCAGCACGACAACGCCGATCAACCCCACGGCCACCGATAAGCTGCGCTGCTCGCGCATCCACCCGACGGCCACCGCCGCCCGCAATCCCAGGAGCCCTGCGAAAATCCAGAATGTCGCGAAGCCCAGCCCTTCATGCAATTCGAGTATCCGTTCCGGAATACCGCTGTGCTCCACCGCCTCTTCCGCCAGATGGCCAGAGATCACCGCGACCACAGCACCGGCCATACCAGCTGCCAATGTGTACAAACTCGCGATCCGGCATTCGTCAGGACGCCAGCGAGCAGCCAGGAGGTCGAAGAAGACCGACGTCGACAGCAACGCGATCGGAAAGTGGACCAACATCGGATGAAGTGGATGCATGACGTATTTCGAAATGCAAGCAGGAGGCCTGGCAGACGGATGCCTCCCTCGAATGCGCTAGATAGAGGCAAATCCGAGAAGTTTTTCAGAAAGAATCCGGTGCGAGATGCGCGGCGGGGGAGTTGTTCCCCAGATCTTTCCGAATATCTGTAGCGGAACGCGCCAGCGGCGTCGTGAACGCTTACCTAATCGGGAATTTGGAAAGACCGCTCTTTTCGGAGCAGCAGGACCGCGGCATCTCTTCGCTACAGCCTCGCCAATGTGACGGCTGCGAACAAGACTCCCAATGCGAGCACCAGCGCGACACGGGGCAGCCACGAAGCCGCTGCCAGCAGGCGTTGCTCCGACACGCTACGTCGATCCGGCGGCACAGTGAGAAGCGTTCGGACGCGCGGGCCCAGGAACAGGTCGTGGACAGCGGTCAACACTAGAAACAGCGCGACCAGCGTCAGCTTGCCGGCCAAGACCGTCGGCCAGCGGGACGGCTCGAACAGCGGCCACCCGTGTGCGATCACGAGCATGGGTCCGGTCAGAAGCAAGAGCGCGACGCCGCTCCACACGACCAGACGGAACCGTTTCGCCGCTGTGCGAAAGAGCGCACCTGCATCAGGTTTCGCCGCCATGGCGCGATAGGAAGGTGCCAGTACCAACGATAAGAATAAGGAGCCGCCGATCCAGGTAACGGCGGCCAGCAGATGAATCCAAACCAGGACGAGCGGCATCATCGATCAGACGCCGTGCGAGGGACGTGTAGGGTTCGGATGAAAGCGCATGGGCTGTGATGTCGGCCGGGGTAGGGCCTGCTTCAGTTGCGGACACCAACCAACTTCCCCCGACACGGCGATCTCCTCTATCGGATGTCCTCCTGCCCCGGGCTCGGAAGCCTGTTCCATACAGGGGGTGCAGAGGAACTGACAGGGTACCGGACAGCTACGCGATTCGCAACCGACCAGGGTATGAAAGAGTTCCGCCTTTTCCCGGCAATGGTGCAACGGATCGGAAGCCAGAAGACTCTCCCGATAACATTCAAGCCGTTGCCAGAGTTTCGTCAGATTGGACATCGGCCGGGCATCGATGCTGGCCCAGGCCCCGTGCAAGCGGCCGGCTTCCCCGACTACCTGCAACGCCAAGTCGATATCAGTCGGGAGGTCGGGAAACGACGCGATGCAGATATGCTCGCCCCCGGCCCGCTCCATCATAAAGGCAGGCGCGCGCTGGGCCAAGCTCAATGCCCGCAGATCGTCTTCCACCAGCCGATGAGGAATGTGCACGACCAGGTTCATCGCGCCACCGCCGAAGGAGGCGCCGTCACGCATCATAGCGTGACGGCGCCGGACACATACTAAAACGAGATACCGACGTAGGGTCCAACCTGGAAATAATCATTGTTCGTATTGGTCAGCCGCGCCGTCACATGGTAGCGGGCATCGACACCGAGCTTGATCGCCTTCCAGACATCGACCTCGAACCCCGCGCCGAACTGCACACCCAGGTCAAGATACTGAGTCGCATTCGATGGCGGGCTGATCACATGGAAATCCAAACCGATTGGGATGATCCAAGGACGGAACGCACTGCCCTCCATGAACTTGATCTTCGGCGCGACGTCAATGGTCAACATCGTGAGTTGGACTACCTGATTACGGGTTCCCAATGTGGACACCTGACTAATCGCATTTGTTACGTGTTCGGAATTTACACGATTGAACTGCAACCCAATCTCGCCCAACACCCACGTCTTATCCATGGCGCCCCAGGTATTTTTCGACAGCACGAGATCCAGCCCTGCCCCTGCATACCACCCCGCATTACCGCCATTGGTACCCACACCATTCAGATTGTTCGTGTCCGAAAAAATCTGATTCCCCCGATCTTGGCTCAGATTCATGAACCCGCCTTTGAAGAACACCATGTTGCCGGTGCCCTCTTCAGCCAAGACCGGCGATACACCAGAGACAGCGAGCCCCCCGGCGATCACAGCCCCTGCACACCACACTCCAATGTTCCGCACGACTCCCCGAACCTGCATCATGTTCCCCTCCTTGATGTGGAACCGAAAAGCCTGATTGGCTCTCCGGCTGGCTCCCTGTCTTGCCCTCGCCGGCCTCAGGCAGGAGCAGCGTAAGCACGTGGTTGACCCTTCTGAACATCGTGGGCATTCCTTTTCACAGCTCTACTTCGATCGCCAAAACGCACCCGCGATACTCGTGGTGCCCCACGAGAGCGAGTCGCGCTCGTCATCGACCCCTCACCCAGGCCCCCACTCACGCTCGATGTCACACCTGCAACATGCACCGACTGATTCGCCGTTTCTGCTCGGCGGTCAACCGCATCTCCGCTAACACGAACAGCAACCGCTCCTCGGAGGCGATGTGCCCACGATAGCAACGAATCAGCGCGCGAATCTCTGCGTTCAGCGTCCGCAATCCGCCGAGCGTCTTGACCGCCGCCGAACCTTGGCCGTCGGCCCGCTTTCTCCCGAGCTTTCTCATCACCGCTGCCGCGTCGGCTTTCAGCGTCAGGTGCTCGTCCAAAAAACTCTGAAACTGCTCGTGCCCCTCCTGCTTCCGGCCAAGAATTCGCTGAAGATCCCCGACCAACACCTCCTCCCGTTTGAAGTGCACCTCCACGGGACCGGTAAAGAATTGGAGCAATTCTCGCAACGTAGCCCGGTCTGTTCCCTTCGTCTTACCCCGCCCGACAGAGCGAGGACTCATCGCCGCTTCGATCATGGTCAGTTGGTCCAGAATCATTCCGTGCTCCCGTTTGAGCAGGGCCACCGGATCGACGGAGATACTCGTCCGCCTGCATGCTTGAGGCACCATCATTCCAAGATCCCACGTACGGAAGCTCGACGTGCGAGCAACACGACCGCCTTATGCCGTATGCACTGTACCGGGCAGCACAGCAGGCGCACACTGGGATTGGCCAGCCCGGCCCATGATTTATCTCAATGTTTTGGATAGGCCATTGGACCTATGTCTCCAATGGCGTGACAAGAACTGTATGGTGAGAAGAGCAAGCCCTACGGGAACAGTGGGAAGGGGGACATGCCCATGGCGTTCAGAATGTCGGACCCGGAACCGTGAACTTCGCGTCGCGCCTGTCGCGCGTCACGAATACCGTTTGAGGGATTGCGTTCAGCGCCGGGAAATTCTGGCGAGACGGTCTGGATTCAGCAAGGTGATGGTTCTTCCATCGATGGTGAGCAACCCCTCATCCCGAAAGACGCCGAGCAGGCGGATGGCGGTTTCAACCGTAATCCCGGCCATCTCAGCCACTTCTTCCCGTTTGAGCGTGAGCCCAACCCGGACATGATCGTCGTCTTTTTTTCCAAATCGATCGCCGAGTTCCAGCAGCAGGCCGGCCAGCCGCTCGCGGGCCGTCTTGAACGTGAACTGATCGAGGTGATCCATATTGACTCCCACTTCATTACTGAGGAGTTGGATCAGCTTGATCGCCAGGTGAGGATTTCTGCGGATGACCTCGAGATAGCGCTCCTTGTCGATGACGCACACTTGGGAGGGCTCCAATGTCTCGCACGTCACTTCATGAAGAGCACCATCCCCGAAGACGTGTTTCTCGATCAACTCACCAGGACCCAAGATTCGGACAATCTGTCTCTGACCTCGCGCCGAAGAACGAGTCAGCTTGACCTTGCCCGCGCATAACAAATAGAGGCCTAAGCACAAATGGCCTTCGTAAAAGACAGTCTGGTGAGGTGCGTAATCGAGGGTGCGTTTGATCTTCTGGAATTCGGCGAGGTCGTTTCCTTCAATATCGCACAGCACCACCTTCGCACGAAGCCCACAGGTATCGCAATGCTCGATGAGACAGGGCTTCCGTTTCACGACTTACCGATCCTTGCGCGAACCCAACACCTTGCGATGGAGCGCGACTCGAAGCAAGGTCCACTGGCATGTTCACGCCGAATTCAGATTAGCTCTTCATCCCAATCGTCGGCCCCCGGTCGAAACTTTGGAGCCAATCGACACTCTTCCAGTCGCTCGACCGACCCGATCGCCACCGAATAAAGCTTCTTTTTGCAGTAGGTGGTATCGCAAACGGCGCAAATACGTTCCGCAGGGAACCCCCAAAGGATTTCCCGCGGTGGCATTATCGTGGCGCGAGATCGAGGCGCGTATACGGGCGACGGAGAACCCGTCGCCCGTAATTCCGTCTAGAGTCACACCGGCCGCTAGATGTGGCCGAACGGAGCACGTTCACTCCGCTCCCTTTCACACACTACTCTCTTGCCATCGACACCTTGGTGCCCGCATCACCCTGCGCATCGCGGGCACAGCGGAACCCCATCCAGTTGATCTTCGTGTTCGGATCCGTCCCGTTCCGCATCGCGGCACGCATCGTAGTCGTACTGTCCATCCAGCCTCCGCCACGGAACGCCTTCTGCGTTCCGGCCTCTGGTCCCTTCGGGTTCCGGTCCGGCGCGGTCTTGTAGTAGTCCTGATCGTACCAATCGTTGACCCACTCGGCCACATTGCCCATCGTTTGAAACAAACCATAGGGACTCACGGCGTTGTCGTACTTATCGACCGAAATCAACGGCGGATACATCAGCAGCCGTTCGGGACGGTCGCGGACGGGACCTGAGAGGCCCGTGCGTCCAAAATTCGCACGGCTTAGTCCTGCCGATTGAGTGCCCCAGGGGTTTAGCCGCCCATCTTCACCCCGCGCCGCTTTCTCCCATTCGGCTTCGGTCGGCAGACGTTTACCCGCCCATTTGCAATAGGCATCCGCGTCGTACCAGCTCACGTGCATGATGGGATGGTTCGCCATCGTCTCCTGAAAGTTCCCTCCGTCGTACCGCCAATCCAGCTGTGGCAATTTTCCGGTCGACAGAATAAATTTTAAATAGTGTAGATTCGTCACCTCGTACTTATCGATTTCATAGGCGTCCAGATAGACACGCCGCTGAGGCATCTCGGCGCGATAGGCCAAACGATCGGTCTTCTTATCGCTGCCCATAACGAATTCGCCGGCCGGCACCAGCACCATTCCTTCCTTGGGCTTCATCATGGCCACACGCTGCTCGGCAAGCGCCTTCCCCTCCGGCGTCCATTCGACGATGATATCCTGCGTATCGAGCGCCCACCCATTGCTGGCCAACAGCACCGTAGCAATGCCGCCCAGCACAATTGGTTTGATCCACCGCAATAGTCCCTGTTTCCCATTCACGACTCGGCCTCCTTTGTGAATATCCGCCATGCGCTATTTAGATCGGAAGGAGACGGTCTTCGTCTCATCCTCTCCGCCTGACGCCTGACGATGAATGCTCGATGCTGCGACCGACCTCGCGCATCGAAAGCCCGTTAAATAACTCTTCCTGGTGGGTTCGCCGCCGTTCCGGCCTGCGGAGCGCGCCACCTCCGGATCTTCATTCCACGACCCCCCGCGAAACACCTTGAGATCGCCAGTGTCCGGCCCCTTGGGGTTCTCATTGACCCCTTTGCGATAATACTCCGGGTCGAACCAGTCGGAGACCCACTCACTGACGTTGCCCGCCATCTGGTACACACCGTACGGACTCACGCCTTTGTCGTATCGATTCACGTTCGCCAGCGGTGGGTACTTGGCCCCTCGCTTGGATCCGGGATGCGCGATGTTACTCTTGATCCAACCGGCCGGTTCATCGCCCCACGGAAACATGCGCCCGTCCCCGCCTCGCGCGGCTTTCTCCCACTCCGCCTCCGTCGGCAATCGCTTGCCGGCCCACCGGCAATAGGCGTCGGCCTCTTCCCAGCTCACATTGATCACCGGATGGGTCGCCATTTTGTAGGGAAACGGCTTGGCGCGCCAAAACGGAGGCCAATCCGCGCCAGTCGCCAGCGCGTACCGAAGATAATCCACGTTCGACACTTCATACTGGTCGATCTCAAATGCATCGACATACACGGGGTGTTGAGGAAACTCCTGCGGGCCGGCGGCTCGATCCTTGTGCGGATCGCTGCCCATAAGGAACTCACCCGCCGGCACGGACACCATCCCACCCGGCACATCCATCGCCGCCATCTGCTCGACTTCATCGATCGGCGTCCAGACCGGCGGTTGCGCCGAAGATTCATGATTCGCCAACGCCGCGACCGGACTCAACAGGCACCCGAGTGTCACTATCGCCAGTAGTCGTCCTACCCTCGCCATCATTTGATCTCCGGCCTCGCTTACGGGAAAGGTTCAGGTTGCGGCTGCACGCCTGCCTACACGGGGTGCCCAGCCCAAACCTCAGCCTTCCTCCTGCACTCGAAAACACAAGTGGGGGAGCCGCGTGATACTTGCAGCTCCCCCACCAGGTGTTACACCATCTCGCCTCCGCTTACTTCATAGCGGTCGGGATGGCTTTCACTGCGGGCTCCACTTCCGCCTGCTTGGCACCCATGCCTGGCGCGCCGAGCGGTTGGATCCGCGAATCGCCTTGCGGCAACACGCGGAGGTAGCCCCACTGTCCGGACTGCGTGTAGGGCAGCCGCTGGTTGGACCACACGAAATCTCCCACCTGGCGATACGGTCCACCCGCACCGCCACGGAGGAACACATCGAGCGTTTCCGACCCGGCGTACTCCACCACGCTGATCATGTCCGCACCCGGCATGTACGGCTCGATCGGCCACTCGTGGCCCTCGATGCCGAACATTCCGTTCTGCTCGCTGTTCGCACCCACCACGTGGATACGAACGGCGTCACCGGCATGCGCCTCGATCAGAGGCGTGACCGGATCCTCGGGCTTATCCACCGCGCAGGGCTGGAAGATCTTCCCGAGTGAGCAGCCTTGTTCTTCGCGGAACTTGTACGGTTCGGCGCGGTAGTTCACCGACGTCAAACCGGCCACGTTCTGCACATAGGGCATGAACGCGGTGCCGATGATGTTGTCCTCGTCCTGGAAGAAGAGGGTCACATCACGATAGTTCCGCTTGCCCGCATTCTCCGGCAAGCTGGCGTCGACGATGACGTCCGCTCTCCAGGAGTTTTTCTGCGAGAGATCCGCACCGGTCACCGGGTCGCGATACTGCGAGCCCTTCGGACCGACCACGATGGCGCCGTACAACCCGTTGCGCGGATTCACGACAATGTTGCCACCGTCCCACACCAGCGTCGTCGTTTCTTTGTTCGACGGATGCGCGTAGTAGGTGTAGGAGCGGGATTCTCCAGGACCGGCAGTCTGATCGCCGCCGTTGTTGCCGACGTTCAGGCCCTGGCTGTCCTTCGGATCGAAAGCCAACCCGGGCGCAAAGAACGACGCCCGGCTCGCCTTCATCTTGTTCTTCAGATTCACCTTGATGCAATCGCCCAGGTTGACGTGCAGCGTCAGCGGATGCGGCGTCGCCCCGCTGGCCACCGTCGTCGCTTCCTCTTCGAGCGCGAAGATCTTGCCTTCCGGCATGGTCATTTCAATCTTCCGTTCGAAGTCCACCTCGATCGCATCCGGCGACTTCGGATTGAGCTTCATCGGGCGATCCAACGCCACGACGTTGAAGCTCTTCACCGGCGCATCAGCCGGACACACCGAGCTGGGGGTCGCAGGAATACCCGCCGGATTCGTGCCTCTCGGCAACGTCATCAGATCGGGGGTCTGCTTGTCGAGAACGCGGAAGATACCCCATCCACCTTCGGCGAAGTGTGAACTCCGACCGTTGAAGTGGATGTAGTCGCCCGGCATCCCCTGGAATCCGCCCGCCTTGGTGACGAGGTCATACCGCTCGGCAATACCCACATGGATCGAGTACTTCCGGTTGGCATCCGCCGCATACCGCTCCGTGAGGAAGGTATGGCCGGCGATCGTCCAGACGTGCGATTCGTTCATCAGCTGGTGCAACAGACGGAACACGACGGTGTCGCCGGTGTACGCCCGCAAGAGAGGCGTATCGGGATCGCCGTGGACCGCGCTGCTGAACAGCTTAGACGTATCCGGATTGTTCGAGAGGCGTTGCGCAAACGGTTCCGCGCGGAAATTGAAACCGCTGCCGGTCGTATGCGTGCCGCCGTTGATGTACTTGTTCGGTGCGTTCAAGATCTTGTCGGGCATCTGGAACGACACCGTCTTGCCCGCTTCCAACGCCACTTCGATCGGCTGTCCCGGAGGATTGCCGGCTTCGATGACGTTGACCGTGTGCGGCACCGTGTCATGGATGGAGACCATCAATTCACGGAAGCTGCCGCTCACACCGGCTCCGATCGGCTCGTTGCTGTGGATGTCCGCCACCGGACCGCTCCACACCAGCTTGCCGTTCTTCGGATCGTGATAGGTGGACCCGAACGGCTCCACGATCGTCACGCCGAACCCGCCATGCGGCCAGGTCGTCGCGCCGAACGCGTGGTCATGCCAGAACACGGTCCCCAAATCCACGTCTACCCACCAACGATACCGCACGAACTCCGGCGACACGAGGTCGTTCGCCGGGTGGTTGTTCTTCAGCGGCTTGAAGAAGGTCACCTGATCGCCCTTGATCTCCTTGATCCGGGCGACTTCGGAGCAGCTCCGATCACGAGGCAGAGAAGCCGTCGCATCGTTACCCTTCTCCAAGCAGTCCATACCCACCATCACTTCGGTGTTCACATGGAACTTGTTAGCACCGGGCGCCATCTCGATCTTGATCGAGGTCGCGCCGGCCTTCGCTCCACCGATGATCTTGGCGACCATCGGAGCGGGCAAGCCGTGCTTGGTCTTCTTGCCCCACATGGTGAAGGGGCGCACGGACATTTCGTACTCCATGCCCGAGATCACTCCGTCCGAGTTCCCTGTGTCGAACTGGAAGAAGTGCGGGTGGATGTTGATCTTCGACGACTGGAAGTTCGTGTAGTCGTCGTCGTCCCACTCGCTGGTGAGCAACAAGTCCACGCAGTCATACACGTTGGCGCGAATGACCGCCGGGAGCTTGAGATCATCGTTGGCCCGGGTCAACCGCTCTTCTTCGTGGAGCAGATAAATCAACCCGTCCTTGTCCACAATGGCCGGCTCCTTCCCCTGCTTCTTGGCCAGGGTGATCGGCAGACGGACAAAGTGGATGTTATAGAGCTTCCGGTTCGCATTCTCCGGGCAGAGACTCCAGCGTCCCTGCTCGCCCGGCTTGGCCGGCTCGGAGGTCCGTTCGCCGTTTTCATCCTGGTGGATCGGCTCCAGCCAGGGTGCTCCGCTGTGGTTTGCGGAGAACGGCACGCGCTTGCCGGTGCGGCTTGAACAGCGGCCAGGCCATCTTGCCCGTGGTCGGGTCGAAGAGAATGGCCGGTCTGGTGCTGTCATCCCACTTGGCTGCCGCCGGGTACTTGGGATTCACCGCAGTGCTCTCCCGCTCGCCCTTAGCGACGTTGCCATCCCACTTCCAGTCCCACACTGTCGAGTCATAGGCCAGGATCTGGCCCTTCTCGTCGTTGGTGTGACCCGGCTGACCCTGCGCCGGCACGAACATTTCCACCCAATCCTTGATGTTCACGATCACCGGATCGGATTTCCAGTTCGTCTTCTGGCTCTTATCGACGATCTTGAAGGTCTTGCCGAACCAGTCGACCGTGGCGCCGATCAACTTGTCCGACGAAACACCCTGCTTCATGCGGCCCACGCGATCCGGCAACTCACGCATATCCGGCATCGTGTCGGTATGCGCCGCGCCGACCTGCAACGTGTTGTAGAACCGGCCGTACCCCCACATGCCCGCGACATAATGGTGCGCCACGTGGCAGTGATAGAGGAACTCACCCGCGAGGTGCTGGCAGCCACCGCCACCGCACTCCGGCTCCAAGTCGAGCGCCTCGGACGGGCCGATGACTTCCACGTCTACGCGATCCGACTTGGTGCGCACGACCGGGTACTTCACCGGTCCATCCTGGCCCATCGCCCACATGGTGTTAGGCTCGGTCACCGGGCTCCGCTGCCAGCGGATGGTGCCGCTGTGCGGATGGTGGCTGTGGAACACTTCGGAACCGCCGTGCACCACGCGCCACTTGACCGGTTCACCCAGGTAACCGCGGGCCACCGTGGTGGGAGGATCGCCGAACGTATAGGCACGTAGGCCATCGACTCATCCTCGAACCCGAAATACTCGTGCTGCAGGTGCATCTGATCGATACCGAACGGCTCGCTACGATAGTTCAACGCGCGGCCACCCGGACGATACGCGTCCGTCAACGGATCGCGCTGCGGCAAGAAGTCACCCTTCTTGTTCAGCGGACGGAAGGCTTCATCGCCGATTTCGTGATAGAACAGCACGAACTCGCGGAAGTCCGGTCCCGACCCGTTGTCGATATTCACCTGCCAACCGCTGTCGGTCTCGGGCGCAGCGCCCGTGCCGAGCGGATCGAGATACTTGGAACCCTTCGGCTCCACGATGAAGGCGCCGAAGAGACCCAACACCGTCAATTCGCGGTCATGGCTCCAGGAGTGGAACTGCCGCACGCCTTCCTGCATGTACGGATGGATGTACCACTCGAAGTCCTGCGTCTTGCCGGGGGCGACGACCGTGTCCGGATTCGTCGTCGTCGCGGGCTTTCCGGTGGCGCTCACGATCATGCTGGACGCTTGAATGACCAAACTGCCATCCTCGCCTTCCATCTGATTGCGGAGCGTCATCTTGACGCAATCGCCCTGATTCGCGCGCAGCACGAGCGGCTGAATCACGTCGCCCTGCAACCCGGTCGTCACGGCACCCGGATCGAAGCCGTCCTTCTCGCGCGCCGCCTTATTCTTGGTCTCTTCCGCGCGGATCTTATCCAGGTCATGCGTGTGGGCGTACATGTAGCCCGGATAGAAATCGAGCCACCGGTTCAAGGAGATTTCGACGTTGATCATCGACACGTCGAACTTCTTGACCGGCGCGTTGGCCGGACACTTGCCGCCACTCGACAAAACCGGCTCGCCCTTGCTCGAATCGGTCATGAGCAAGAAACTGCTGCCGTCCTGACCCATGTACTGGTGCATCATGGACATGTTGTTGAATGCACCAGAGGTCTGCTGGGCATGGGCATCCTGTTGGGCCTGCTGCCCCAACTTCTCCATGAGTCGATGGTGTTGCATTTCCATCTTCTCAGCGTTGCCCGCCCGGCCTTCGATGGCGTTCTCCACCACCGTCTGGCCCTTCAACTGCTGCGTCCAGCCCGGCATCGAGACTGGCGTCGCATGACCGTTATGCGACGTATCTCCCGGACCGGCTGCAAACAGCCATGGTGTCGCCACCAGACTGCTTGTCAGCAGTACACTGTGCAGCATCAGCGACAGGCTACTGCGCCGCCGCTTCTGCTGTGGTTGAAATAGAAAAGACCTCATATCACGGCCTCCCCCTGTTAATAAAACCCGCCTAGACCGGCGGTTGGTTGAAAACTGCCACTCCGAACTGCGTCACCCCAGGTTCCACTTCTGTCGGAACCGGCCTTCCCTAACCCGGCCTTCCCCGAAGGGATTAAGTGCTGGTGAAGGGTGCCTTCTTGCGAAGGATTGGGTCATTCGGAGGCCGGTCCAAAATCACCCAGGCCTTCACCAGCGTCCATCTCTAGCGCAAGCGCCATGCCGAAATCGACGCCATTGTACCTCCCATCAGAATTCCCAATACAGGCTGGCGTTCCATGGTTTTTCTGGAGAATGGTCAATGGGTTGCATAAGGATGAGATTCCACAGACTTAGACAGTCACAAGAATGACGAAAAATGTTACATCAACGTTTTCAATGTGTTGTACAGTCTACAAAGATAGACACTTCTGAATGACAACTTGAGGCAAATAGGGGCACGCGGTGAGCTACTGAATTCCGTACTCGCGGAGTTTATTGTAGAGACTGGCGCGACTGATCTTGAGCAACTTGGCAGCCCGAAGACGATTGCCCCCGGTCTTTCTCAAAGCCTCGACGATACGGCTGCGCTCCGCGTGACTGACGGCGTCACGGACTACGGAACGCAGGTCCTCGGGACGGGCTGATGACCCCAGCGACACAATATCGCCGCAGGTCAATTCCGGACCGACCGTCGTGACGACCGCCCGCTCAATGTAATGCTGCAACTCCCGCACATTCCCCGGCCACGCCGACTCTTTGAGCGCATGCATGACATCAGGCGACACAGATCGCAGCGGCTGGCGGTGGCGCTGGCACGACACGGCCACGAAATGCTCGACGAGCAAAGGGATATCTTCACGGCGCTCACGCAACGCCGGCAGATAAAGCGGCAAGACCGCAAGGCGATAGTATAGGTCCTGCCGGAACTCCTTGACCTTAACCAATTCTCCCAGGTCCTTGTTCGTCGCCGAGACAATCCGCACATCGACCTTGATCGGCTGATTTCCACCGACGCGTTTGATCTCGCCCTCTTGCAACACCCGCAGCAACTTCGCCTGAAAGGTCGCTGTCGTATCGGCGATTTCATCCAAAAAGATTGTGCCACCGTGCGCTTCTTCGAATAACCCGCGCTTATTCGCCGTCGCGCCGGTAAATGAGCCTTTCATGTGCCCGAAGAGCTCACTCTCCAACAATGTTTCAGGCAACGACCCGCAGTCCACCACGACGAAGGGCTGATCGCGGCGATCGCTCAGCTTATGGATGGTCTTGGCGACCAATTCCTTACCGGTGCCGCTTTCCCCTTGAATGAGTACGGTCGCCTGGCTCTCCGCTACCAATGCGATCATGTCGAACAGCTGCTGCATCGCGGAGCTGCGGCCGAGCAAGTCACCCAGATGCTCGCGAACCGCAGGCGGCGACACTTCACATGAACCGCCGTCGTCTATTGGCGTCACGGTCGGCAACTTTACATGTTGATTGAACAACACCAGCATGGACGCGACCTTCCCGTCACTGGCCAACAAGGGAAAGGCCTGCTGCATCCCACACGCAGCCCCATCACCACCGCTGCCGCAGGACACCGATTGGATGGAAGGGGCCTCGAACACTTTCGTTGCCGGGCACGTCCCGCACGGATCGTGTCGGTGGGCAAAGGCCTGATAGCACTTGGCAGGACTGACAGGCATACCTGGATGCCCCTCGGTCGCCCAGGCTGACGCATTGGCATATACAACATTAAACTGACGATCCATCACGGCAACCCGATCAGATACCCCGCCAGCCAACTGCCGTATCGCCTCTACGCGGGCAACCAACACAGGATCGTCGAAGGGGACGAGAGGAACACCTTCAGCCTGAGATCCGGCCATCTCTGACACTCCTAATATCTTGTCGCTCCTACCACTCACTCTTCCCTGCCCCTATTGACCTACTTGATCGGCTGAGGGGCAGGACTCAACAGCACCCGCAGGGACTTCCGCAACTCGGTCAGATGGATCGGCTTGGTTATGTATGCCGTCGCACCAGCCCGAAGCACAGCCTCCCGCAACCGCTCATCTCGAAATGCGCTCATTACGACGATGGGGCAGCCCGGGGCCACGAATCGCAACTGGGAGAGGTAGTCGATCCCCCCTCGGGGAACGCGGACATCAGTCAGAATCAAATCCGGAGCGGAACGCATCACTGTACGTAGAGCCTCATAGCCGTCACGAGCCTCGATCAGTTGATACCCTTCGCCCCACAATCCGTCGCGAAGCAGACTCCGCATATCGCGGTCATCTTCCACCATTAAAATCGAGTAGATCCGATCCATTACACACAACCTTCCTCCGGCCAGTGTCACTAGCTACACCGTCACGCAAGGGGGATGCCATCATGGATGACAGGAGAATGCGCTGAAACCATGAGAAATTCATGGCAATTCACTCGTTCGAACTCAGACATTGGAGGGAACTGGCGAGAAAGACCCCAATCAAACAAGGCCGGACTGTCGCGAGACGCCACAACCCACGCTACGGGCACGCGCCGCGAAAAGCGGGAGGAAAACATCTTACGGAGAAGATATGTTTAGACATCTGATCCAGATGGCCGATGCGCGGGCAACAGAATCGTGAACATCGTCCCCTTCCCCTCCTCGCTGTCGGCCAAGATCGAACCTTGGTGCTCTTCGATAATGCCTTTCACAACGGTCAACCCCAAACCAGTACCCTTACCGAACTCCTTGGTCGTGAAGAATGGATCGAACACCTTGGCTAGGACGTCTCGCGGGATGCCGTGCCCTGTGTCGGCCACCGTCAGTTTCACCATGCCATCCGAGGGAATCATTCCGATCCGAAGCACGCCCCCATCCGGCATGGCATGCAGCGCGTTCATGATCAGATTGATCAACACCTGATTCATCTGGTCGGCATCCGCCTGTACTTTTGGACAGGCAGGATCCAGATGCAGCTCCACCTCGACCTGATTTCTAGCCAGTCGCTCCTGGAACATCTCGACGCTATTCTCGATTACTTCACCGAGGAGCACCGGACCGCGCTCTGGCGGTTTGCGGCGGGCGAACGCCAGCAACTGGTTCATGACCCGGGTGATCCGCTCGACCTGAGCCACGATCGTCTGCAATCCTCGCTTGACGGTGTCGTCCGTCACCCGATCCATCAGGTATTCGGCACGACCCAGGATTACGTTCATCGGCGTGCCGATCTCGTGAGCCATGCCGGATGCCACCGTACCCAGCTCGGCAATCCGCTCCGTCTTTCGCAATCGCTCCTGCAATCGTTTCCGCTCGCTGATATCGCGCAGCATGAGCAATACCGCCGGCCCCTCTTCATCCGAGAAGCGGGCCGCGCTGACTTCAACATCCAGCAACGTCCCATCGCCCTTGACTACCCGCTCTTCCACCGTTGGCAAGACCGGCTGACCGACCAAGGCCTCGTGTATGCGTGCGCGGATCACTTCGTGGCAATCGGGATGAAACAATTCATAGGGCGACCGATCGAGCAACTCCTCGGATTTTACCGCGCCGAACAACTTCAGCGCCTGGTCGTTCGCGAAAATCACCCGCTCGTCTCGCGTGACCACGATCCCGTAGGGCGACACCGCAATCAAACGGCGATATCGCTCTTCGCTTTGCCGGATGAGCTGCTCCACCCGCTTACGCGCGGTCACGTCCTGGGTCGTACCGACGACCCGGACCGCATGATGCCGCTCCCCTTCCCCTTCAAACAGAACCTGGGCGCGCATCACCATCCAACGGATCTCCCCATCCGGATACCGCATCCGAAACTCCGCGGTAAATCGGGGATCCACCGAGTCGGGCCGGTGTGCAGCCGCGATTGCATCCTTCAGCGCTCCAAGATCCTCAGGATGCACGTGCGCGAGCATGGTCGCCAGCGACTCAATGGCCCTACAGCGGTAGATCGATCGAGACCTTCCGTCCAACTGCACTCGGCCACTCGCCAAATCGTGCTCCCAGGCCCCGAGTTGGCCTGCTTCGAGCGCCAAACGCGACCGTTCTTCAGCCCTCCGCAGTTGCTCATCCGCCTGGAGCCGCTCGGTAATGTCCCGAAGAATCACGGTGTAGAAGGTCTTGCCTTCGACCTCGATATGCGAGATCGCCGCTTCGACCGGAAACTCTTCACCGGTGGCCCTAAGCCCCAACACCCTCCCGAGTTGCCCCATCTTGCGGCTCGTCGTCCCGGACTGGCCGAACTGTTCGATGTGATGACGATGCGTCTCGCGAAACCGCGCCGGAAGAAATTTTTCCAACGGCTGGCCGATCGCTTCTTTCGCCGGACAGTGAAACATCCGTTCGGCGGCTTCATTGAAGAGCAATACCCGTTGCCGCTCGTCACTGGTAATGATGGCATCCATCGCCGAACGGACGATTCCGTCGAGCCGGAGGCTGCTGAGCAACAATTCCCGCGCCGCTTGGGATTCGCGATGGATGGCGCCGATCGCGCTGGCTTCCGCCAATTCCCTGGCCGCCACGGCAGCCTCCCGACGGATTTCCGCCTGGGCTTGCGCGGCACGGGCGCCGACCAATTGCGTCCGCGCCTGTTTCTGTCGCACAACCATCCACGTGAACCCCCACATGACCAACATGCCAAAACAGCGATTCAACAGGGCGACAGCCGGATGGATATCGCCCGGTGACAGATAGCCGCCCAACATCGTCAGCACCGTTGCCAGCGCAGCAAATTGATAGGAGTCACGGTCGCGTGTGGACTGCAGTGTGAGCACTAGCGGGATAAAATAGAGCAGCCAATCGGCCCATTCCAGCGGCGTCAACAGATCGACGACGAATATCGCCGCCGTCAACACCACGATGGTACCGGTGGTGACAAACTGGGAGGTTGGATATGGGTGGCTCACAGATGTCCAGGCGATTCCGTGTGTGAGCCCGTAGTCTACTCGTGCGCTTTTTCTTCTTCAATCTCGCCGAGCTTGCGATAGAGCGTCTTGCGGTCGATGCCGAGCGCCTGCGCCGCCTGATATTTGTTGCCGCCCGTTTTTTCGAGGATTTTCTTGATGTACTCCTTTTCGATCTCGTGCAACGGCAGCATTTTTTCGGAGGCCTCGTCTAGCACGCGACGGTCGCCGCGCGCTCCCTGCACGGCCGACGGCAGGTCGTCCGGCGAAATTTTCTCCCCCCGACTGAGCGTTACGGCCCGCTCGATGACGTTTTCCAACTCCCGCACGTTGCCCGGCCACCCGTAATCCATCAGCATGGCGAGCGCCGATTCGCTGACGCCTTTCACCTCTTTGCCCCGTGCCGCGCCGCATTTTTTCAGAAACGCTTCGACCAGCAACGGAATGTCCTCTCGGCGTTCGCGCAAGGGCGGCAGCTTCAGCTCGATCACGTTGAGCCGGTAATAGAGGTCGTCCCGGAACCGCTTGCCCTTTACTTCTTCGGCTAGATTGAGATTGGTCGCGGCGATGATCCGAACGTCCACGGCGATCGGCTTGTTGGCGCCGACTCGCTTGATCTCTCGCTCCTGAATTGCCCGCAGCAATTTCGCCTGGAGCATCAAGGGCAATTCGCTGATCTCGTCCAGGAACAGCGTGCCCTTCTGTGCTTCCTCGAACAGGCCTCGCTTGTCCGCCTTCGCGTCGGTGAATGCCCCGCGCATGTGGCCGAACAGCTCGCTTTCCAGCAGCTGCTCGGGAATCGCGGCGCAGTTGACGGGCACGAACGGCGCATCCTTCCGGTCACTGTTATAATGGATTGCCTTCGCCACCAATTCCTTTCCGGTTCCACTTTCGCCGGTGATAAGCACGTTGGTCGGGCTATCGGCGACCCGGCGGATCAGGTCGAACACGGCTTGAATGGCCTTACTCTTCCCGAGAATATGGTGGAAGCTGTACTCGCGATGCACTTCCTTCCGCAACCGGCTGACCTCGCGTCGCAGCGATGCTTCGCGCACGGCCCGTTCGACCACGCGAACGATTTCCTCCGTTTTTACTGGTTTCGTCAGGTAGTCGCTGGCTCCCCGTTTCATCGCTTCGACTGCGGTCTCGACGGAGCCGAACGCCGTCATCAGGATGACTCCGATGTCCGGATAGAGCCGCTTGATCTCGATGAGCAATTCGGTGCCTTGCATTCCCTTCATCCGCAAGTCAGTCAGCACAACGGCGAAGTCTTGTTCAGCCAGAATCTTGAGCGCTTCCTGTCCGCTCCCGGCCGTTGAGATTTGGTGCCCGCGCTCCTTGAGTACGTCGTACACCAATTCGCGCATCTCCGCATCGTCGTCGACAACCAGCACGGCGCCCCATTCTTCAGTCATGCCCGACTCCCTCATTGAGAAAACGTCCGGCGTTCACTGTCACAAGCAAGGATCCGCAAAGAACAAATGTCCCTATTCGCCACAGAACAAAACCAACCCATGAGGCTAATCGCCACAAAAACCGGTCATCATCGCTTTATAGGAAACGCCTACGCCTAGGTAAGCAAAGGCAGGACCAGAACGAGCAGAAACCCTTGGGAATTTATAAAATGGGCAGACACCTGCAGTTAAAGCGGGAACGAGGGGTGTAGAAGTTTGGTGGAGGGCAGGGGAGTTGAACCCCCGACCCCTACGTTGCGAACGTAGTGCTCTCCCAACTGAGCTAGCCCCCCACCTCTGGGAACGGGCGACACGAGCCGTTAATCCCGCAGGGTTTGCTGCACATCAGTATGCAGACTGAATACTGCGGTAGAAGAACGGGGAGGAAGTCTGGCTCGCGCCCCCACGTGAGCGCATTATACACAACCGTATCGCGAGTCTCTAGGGGGAATTCGTTCCCTCCGGGGCTACGTGGGGCTGATGACCGCCTCGCCGACAGCCTTCCCTTCCTCGATCATGACGCGTCGCCCGTCGACCCGCAGCCGACCTTCGGCAAACAGCTGGACCGCGCGGGGATAAATCTTGTGCTCCTGCTCGAGGATACGGGCTGCGAGCGATTCCGGAGTATCCGCATCGAGAATCGGCACAGCGGCTTGGACGATGATCGGGCCTTCGTCGACCCCTTCGGTCACGAAATGCACCGTGCAGCCGGCCAGTTTGCACCCCCACTCGATGGCCTTTTTCTGGACATCAAGACCGGGAAACGACGGTAGCAACGAAGGATGGATATTCATCATGCGGTTGGCATACGCGTTCACCAACACGCCCGTGACGATTTTCATGTAGCCGGCCAACAGCACCAGTTCGACCTGATGCTCCTGTAAGATCGCCAACAACGCGCGGTCGTATGCTTCGCGGCTATCCGGTTGCCCGGCGAATGGCTTCGGATCGGCGAAGAGGTCCTTGATACCGTGCTTCCGGGCTCGCTCCAATGCCACCGCGTCTTTCTTATTGCTGATGACAGAAACGATCGTGGCATCGACGCGCTTCAATTCGATGGCATCGATGATCGCTTGGAGATTCGACCCACGGCCCGAGGCCAGCACCGCAAGCCGCAATGGAGAGGCACGCTTACCCGGCATACTCCACCTGCCGACCGGTTTCCCCTGCCGACACGATCTCGCCGATGAGGTACCCCCGGTCGCCCAGTGCCTGGGCCCGGGCGAGGACGGCATCCACCGACGCCGGCGGGACGACCAGGATCAGGCCGATGCCCATATTGAAGACGCGGAACATCTCCTCACGATCGACATGGCCGAGGCGGCTGATGAGCGAGCAGATCGGGGGCACCGGCCACCGGTCCCGATGAATGCGCGCCGCCACGCCGGCGGGAAACACCCGGGGTAGATTCTCCGTGATTCCGCCGCCGGTAACATGTGCGATGCCTTTGATTGAAAATTCACGCACCAACGTCAGGATCTGTTTGGCATAAATTCTCGTCGGCACCAGGAGTGCGTCGCCAAGCGTGGTCCCCAATTCGGGGACGTGACTGGAGACCGTCAGTTTGGCCTGATCCAACAAAACCCTCCTGGCCAACGAATAGCCGTTGCTGTGCAGCCCGGATGAGGCCAAGCCGATGACGGCATCTCCCGGCACGATGGAGCGGCCATCGATAATCTTCGGACGATCCACCACGCCGACGGCGAACCCGGCCAAGTCGTATTCCCCGTCCGCATACATCGACGGCATCTCAGCGGTTTCGCCCCCGATCAGCGCGCAGCCCGCCTGACGACAACCCTCCGCAATGCCCTTCAAGACATCTTGAGCCTTCGGCACCGACAACTTTCCGGTCGCGAAATAATCGAGGAAGAAGAGCGGCTCGGCGCCGCTGACCGCGATATCGTTGACGCACATCGCGACCAGATCGATCCCGACCGTGTCGTGACGGTCCGCGAGAAAGGCCACTTTGAGTTTCGTGCCGACGCCATCGGTGCCGGATACCAATACCGGATCTTGATACTTATCGGCCTGCAGACGGAACAACCCACCGAACCCGCCAAGGTCCGTCAGCACTTCAGGGCGAAAGGTGGAACGGACGAGCGGAGTGATCCGGTCGACGAACTCGTCTCCCGCATCGATATCGACCCCGGCTTCGCGATAGGTGGTCATAATTGGAGGGCGCATCTTAACGGAGCGCTCCCCAAGGGTCAACGCACGAGTTCGGTAAGTCCGAACCGGTCACCCGTCCGGTTTTTGGCCAAGACATGGCCTGCCGATTCCACTATACTGCCCCCCGCTTCGACCCGGCCCAACTACCTTCTGGAGGCAGGCCATGCAGCTGTTCATCCCATGGATTGGATTGATCCTTCTGGCGCTCCCCGGCTGCGCAGAATTGGATCAATCGCTACGGCTGTTCGGGATCCAAGAACCGGCAACGCTCTCGGAGGATCGGATCGCGGCGGGGCTCAAAGAAGCGCTGCGCATCGGCACCGGCAACGCGACCGCGCTCACGGGAAAAACAGATGGCTTCTACCGCAATCCAGCCATCAAAATTTCAATGCCCGAACAATTGCAGGCCTTTGAAAAAGGGTTGCGGGTCTTCGGATTCGGGCCTCAAGTCGATGAATTTATTCTGAGCATGAATCGGGCCGCCGAGCAGGCTGCGCCGCAAGCCGCGAAGATTTTCGCCGCTGCCATCGGCCAAATGACCATCGCCGACGCCCGGCAGATCCTCTCGGGACCGGACACTGCCGCGACGGAGTACTTCCGCGCGAAGACTTGGAATCAACTGGCGGCGGCATTCCACCCCTACGTGGAGACAGCGATGAACCAGGTCGGCGTCACTCGCCAGTATAAAGACCTGCTGCAGCGGTTCCGGTCGATTCCTTTCCCGAAAACGGAGACCGTGGATGTGGATCAGTATGTCGTGAAGAAAAGCCTCGACGGCCTGTTCCTGGTGTTGGGAGAAGAAGAACAAAAGATCCGGGCCAATCCCGCGGCCCGCGTGACCGATCTCCTCAAAGATGTCTTCTCACGCGGGGCCGCCTCTTAACTCTCCGGGCGCATTTCCACTTCCAGCAGTTTGATTTTCCGATGGAGATGGCTCCGTTCGATTTTCAGATCCTCGGCGGTGCGCGAGATGTTCCAATGATGCTCGCGCAACTTACGGCCGATGTAGTCCTTCTCGAACGCGTTACGCGCATCCCGCAGCGAATCGTACGACTTCGTCAGCAGCGGATTCGCGGCCTGCGGCGCCGCCGACGCGCTCTGGCTTCCCGCCCGCCCCTGCAGCGACACCGTCGCCTGCGGGGCATCGATCACGCCGCCGGGTACCATGATCATCAACCGCTCGATCAGGTTTCGTAACTCGCGGATGTTGCCCGGCCATTCATACTGTTGAAAGACCACCATGGCATCGGGCGTCACGTCCTTGATCCGCAACCCCTGTTCCTCCGCGTGAATCTTCATGAAGTGGCGCACCAGCGCGGGAATGTCCTCCCGACGCTCCCGGAGCGGCGGCACGATGATCGGCACGACGTTCAACCGGTAGAACAGGTCCTCACGGAAATTGCCTTTGGCGATTTCCTTTTCCAAATCCTTATTCGACGCCGCCAGGACGCGCACATCTACCTTCATGAGCTTGGCACCCCCGACCCGGGTAAACTGTTGTTCCTGCAATGCCCGCAATACTTTCGCCTGGGTATTGAGGCTCATGTCGCCGATTTCGTCCAGAAACAACGTCCCGCCGTCGGCCTGTTCGAACTGGCCTCGTTTCATTGAGGTCGCGCCCGTGAACGACCCCTTTTCATGGCCGAACAGTTCGCTCTCGATCAGCGTCTCGGGAATCGCCGCACAGTTGACTGCCACGAAGGGGTGATCGGCGCGAGTGCTGTGCGCGTGAATAGCGCGCGCCACCAACTCCTTGCCGGTGCCGTTCTCACCCCCGATGAGCACCCGGCTGTTGGTCGGTCCGGCCGTTTCGATTAATTGCCGCAATTGCTGCATCACCGGGGACTGCCCCACCAACTCGAACTTGCGCTGCACCCGCGTCTTCAGGGTACGGTTTTCCTGCTCCAGTCGATATTGATCGAGTGCGTGTTTCACCCGCAGGGTGACGTTTTCGAGCGAGAGCGGCTTTTCGATATAATCATACGCGCCGAGCTTGATCGCACGGACTGCCGTCTCGATCGACCCGTGCCCCGACATCATCATGACTTGGGCGGTCGGCACGAATTCCTTCACGCGCTTGAGCGTTTCTAGCCCGTCCATTTCCGGCATCCAGATGTCCAGGATCATGAGATCCGGCGGATCTGTCGTATAGATTTTCAGGGCCTCGGCCCCACTGCTGGCCACCGCCACCTCATAACCTTCGTCCTCCAGAATGCTGCGCAACGAGGTCAAGATGGCGGCTTCATCGTCGACGATCAAAATCGAGGCTGACATAGCTCCGCTGGTCCTTTCGATGACAGATCCGCTTACGCGGGCAAATCGAACGTGAATACGGCGCCCTTGGGCTGGTTGTTCCCGGCCTGAATCTGGCCGTCGTGATCCGTGATGATCCGGCGCACGATGGCCAAGCCCAGGCCCGTTCCGGTCTTCTTTCTCGTGAAATAGGGCACGAACAGTTTCTCCTGATCCTCCGGTGCGATCCCGACGCCCTCGTCGGCGATCGTCACCACGGCGCGCTTGCGCTTGGTCTCATACTTGGTGCTGACCCAGAGCCGCCCCGTCTGGCTCATCGCCTGAATGCCGTTGTCGAACAGATTCACCAACACCCGCTTCAACTGCTCACGATCGAAATTCAACTCGGGCAGTTCCTCGTCCAACTCGACCACGAACTCGATGTCCTTATGCGCCGACCGGTACAACGTCAAAACATCCCGCATGACGTCGTTGAGCGACTGCCGGGACATCTGCGGCTGGGGCAACCGGGCGAATTTTGAGAACTCGTCGACCATATGCTTGAGACTGCCGACTTCGTTCACGATCACGTTGGTCGCTTCGTCGAAAATCTTCTCGAAGTCCGGCGACTTTTCGAAAAACTTTTTCCGCAGCCGCTGCGCCGACAACTGAATCGGCGTGAGAGGGTTCTTGATTTCATGCGCGACCCGCCGGGCCACTTCCTGCCAGGCCGCCACCTTCTGCGCCTTGATCAGTTCCGTCAGATCGTCGAAGATCAACACGAAGCCCAGATCCTTGCTGGTTTCATCCCGCATGCGCGACACGTTGAGTCGCAGCGTCACGTGCTTCCCCTGTACGTCTGCTTGGCCTTCGACCGACAGATCGTCGCGTCCATCGGCCTGCATCCGGTCGTAGGCGGTCTGAAAGACGTCGAGGCCGAATTCCTTGAACACTTCGTTCGCGGGGCGATCGCGGATCTGATCGGCTGCCAGCCCGAGAATACGTTCGCCGGACGGATTGAACGTGGTGATGACCCCGCGGCGATCGATCGACAGCAACCCCGCGGCGATCGTTTCCACCACCGTTTCGATGTAGGCGCGCCGACGATCGAGTTCCACGTTGGTCTGCCGCAACGACCGGTTGGCGTCCTCCAGCTTGGACTTGCTGCCCTGCAGGTCTTCGGTCATCCGGTTGAACGACTCGATCAGGGTTCCGATTTCATCGGTGGCTTTCGCGTCGATCTTCACGGAGAGATCGCCCTGCGCCACCGCTTCCGTCGCCTCCGCCAACCGCTGAATCGGCACCGTAATGCTCCGCGCGACGTAAAACCCGAACCAGGTGGCGCTGAACAGAATCATGACCGTCACGACCGCCACAAACAGATACGCGCCGGCCTTGATGGGATTCTTCATCGCCTTGATCTGTTTGTATTCTTCATACTGCCGCCCGATGCCTTCCATCTTGGTCAGCAGCGATTCCGGCACGTAGGCTTCCACCACCACGACACCGGCCAGATCGCCGCGGTTGCCGCCTGAGGCCACCGGCACGCCGGCCCTCACGAGCCGTCCGGTCTGCGCCTCCTGCACCGAGGTGAATTCCTGCTTGCCGTTGATAACCTGCAGCACGAGCTGACTGATCGGCAAATCCAACACCCCCGCCGGCACATCCACATCCAACGCCTTGGTCAAGGTTTCCATCTTCGAGGAAAACACCTCGATACCGGCTACGCCGTACTCCATGCGCTTACGCGCCATGGCGGCCACCAGCAGATCCCGCTGCTCGGGCGTCAGCAGATCCTCGCGGAACAACTCCTGCCCGATCGCGCGGGCGCTGTTCACCGCCAGAGCGATATGGCCGGCGTGCTGCATGCGCGCGACTTCGTAGGAGTCTTTCATCACCCGCTCGATCTGTTCGTTGAACCAGACGTCGACGGCCTTGTTGACCAATCCGCTCGCGACGACCGCCAGCAAAATCGTGGGGATCAGCGAGAACCCGATGAAGGCGGCGATCAGCTTCGTCCGGAATCCCGAGCCGACCAGTCGGTGACGCCGTTCGAAGTAGGCTTTGATCAGGTTCCGCGACAGCAGGAGCGTAAGGACGACGAAGCCGATCAGATCCAGATTCAGGAGGAGGAGAACGAAGGCGTACCCGGTCGTCGGCAGCAGGGAATCGCTTTGCTCACCGCCGGGCACGACCGTCTGGGAATAATAGAAGGTCAGCGCCAGGGAGGGAATCAGCAGGATGAGGACGATCCACACCGGCCGCAGATGAGGCGCCTTGCGTTCCGGTTCGTGAACACGGGAACGCCCGGACGCGGACCGTTCCTGAGGGGGCGACAGAGGCTCCGCCCTTACCGCTCCCGCTGGAGACAAGGCACGCGATGGCTGATCAAGATCCGGCATAATGCTCGATTCCGTAGATGGCCCCACTATAACGGAACGGCCAGGCCGACTCAAAACGAATAGGGGACGACGGCGAACGAGAAGCCGCGTAGACGGGATCAGGCCTTGCCGGAGGTGAGCGACACGTATTTCATGCGCAGGGCGTACAGCATGTCGCGCAGCACCGTCTGTTCATCGGCGGTGAGGTTTCCCTTTGTCTTCTCTTCGAGGACGGAGAGCAGATCGATAATTTCTTTGGCCTGCGGCAGGTTCACCGGGACCGACTGCTGGTTGGGATCGAGACGCTCGCCCATCAGCATCAGCGAGGAGGAGCCGAGGGAGATGACGAACGATGAGAAGGTGACCGGAAGGACCGGGGCTTCCTCATGATGGCCGGGTACCGGCGATGAGGAGGGCGGGGTGGTCGTCGACCCGCTGTCGGACGATGAAGCCGAAGAAGATCCAGCCCCGCCGCCCCGACGATCCCGTACGACGAATCCTTCTTCCTGGGTCGCCATGATTTCCTGCCTGGTTTCCAGAGAATCGACCGGTACCCTACCATAGGGTCCGACGGCCCGCAAGCACGACCGGGGCGTTGAAGCCGCTGTTCCTGTCGGTATAGAGTGAGGCCCTCGAAGGAGCACGATGTCGGATCGCTTTACGAAATTGATCGAGTTGATGGCCGCGCTGCGCGCACCGAACGGGTGCCCGTGGGACCGCAAGCAGACCCACGACTCGCTGAAGCCCTACTTGTTGGAAGAGACCTACGAGGTGTTGGAGACCATCGATCAGCAGGATACGGCGAAGCTTCGCGAGGAACTCGGCGACGTGCTCTTGCAGGTCGTCTTTCATAGTCAGATCGCCACGGAGGCCGGCACGTTCACAATCGACGACGTCGTCGACCACTTGGCCGCCAAGCTGATCCGCCGCCATCCCCACGTTTTCGGCGGCCAGAACGCCGCCGACAAGCCGGCGAACGGCGAGCAGGTGCTGAGCCAATGGGAAGAGATCAAGAGAGCGGAACGGCAAGCGGCGGGCGGCGCCCAGTCGGCACTGGACGGGGTACCCAAGACCTTGCCCGCGCTGTTACGAGCCTATCAGGTCCAGGCACGCGCCGCCCGCGTCGGCTTCGATTGGTCGCACGACGCCGCCGGTTTGGCGGACGTCTTCGGGAAAATCTCCGAAGAGATCGACGAACTCCGCACCGCGCTGGATGCCAAGGCCGATGCCTCGGTCGGCGCTCCGCCGACGGAGGAGGTTACGGCGGAGTTGGGCGATCTGCTCTTTTCGCTGGTGAATCTGAGCCGCTTTCTAAAGGTCAATCCGGAAGAAGCGCTTCGGCTGTCGACTAACCGATTCGTCGAACGGTTCACGCTGGTCGAATCGCAGGCCGCCGAGAAACAACGCGCACTCTCGACTATGTCGGCCACGGAGCTCGACGCCCTCTGGGAAGAAGCCAAGCGCCGGCTGCGTCAGACTATTCCCCCATTCCCATCGCCCACCACGACGAAGGATGCCGCCCATGAGTGACGAGCACAACCCGTACGAAGAAGGCAAACGCGCCGGCGCTCACCCGCTGCTCGTGGTCTTCGGGATTCTCCTGGGACTGTGGCTGTTCGTCGCACTGATCATTCCCAGCTCGCGCAACAAGCAGGCCGCCGGCACGGAAGGACCGACCGCGCCGCTGGTGGAAGACCCCGAGGCTGCCCCGGTTATTTTCAAAGTACAGAGTACGGTCAACGACATGAACGCCGTCAGTCTCGTCGTCCCGGCTCAGGCAACCGACAGTCAGATCGTCGGACTGCTCAAAAAACTGAGAGGCGAGCGCCTCGCCGGGACTCTGGGGGAACATATCCCGGCAACCACGCCGGGCCACAAGCTCGGCGACCATGCGATTGCCGATATCTATGTATTTTCCGACGCGAAGTATGCGGAAACGGAAGCGGTGAGAACGTTAGCCCGCGGCGCGCATGCACCCGGCACCTTGCTGCCCTCCGCCATTCCGTTCGAACTCGCCATGGAAGCCGTACGGGGACACTACCGGATCGATCTCAACGATACCGGCGCGCCCGACAAAGGCTCGCTCGGCCTCGCCGACGAATCAGGCGTTCATTCGAAACACTACCGTAAGATTTTCTAGATCGTTCAGGCGGCAGGAGACTTCATGGCGGCGTCAGATCCCGACCCGTTTGGTGATCTCGCTCCGGACCGAGGCCTGGTGTTGCGCCAACCTGGCTTGCAGCTTCGGCATGAGATGCGCGAGCGGTCCGATGAAGGGGTCCAGCATCACATCGCGGCGCTCGGCAAACAGGCCCTCCTCTTCCGCGATCTGCAGTTTCCAATCGGCAATGGCCCGGGAGAGAATTTTCCCGATCACCAACTGCTGCCCCGCCGACCCGGTCACCTCACCCATGACCTGGCGCTTGACCGGGTCCAGTTCCTCTGGAATCGACACCTTCACCCGCACACCGTGCGGCGTCGCCCAGGTTTGCCGCTGGATGGAATAATCATACGAGAATATGGGTTCCCGCGGTTCGCGAAAGGGCCCGCTCACATCGGAAATCGTCAGTTTGTTGTCCATGAATTCAACCTGAGTAGAGACTGCCGACACCGAACAAACACCGTACTATAGAAGCTCGCGAGGCTCCCTGACAAGCCGGACGATCCTAGCCAGCCCTAAGATAGGTCACGACCTTTTCGGCAGCCACCGCCCCGTCTCGGATGCAATCCGGAATCCCCACGCCGCGGTAACCGGCCCCTGTCAAGACCAGCCCGCCGTAGCGGCTGAGCGCGGCATCGAGTTGTGTCAATCGGTCCAGATGTCCGATGGTATACTGCGGCATGGCCTTCCACCAACGGTTGACCTCTACATAGCTTGGCTCCGCAGTGAGGCCGCACATCGTTGCCAACTCGGCCCGCACGGTCTTCACGAGCGCTTCATCGTCTTGCTCCAGAATCCGGTCACGCCCAACCCCGCCGACATAACAGCGGATCAACACACGGTCTGCCGGTGCCCGATGGGGCCATTTGAGCGACGTCCAGGTCGCCGCGATCAGATCACGGGCTTCAGAACGCGGCACGATGAAACCAAATCCCTCTACCGCTCCACTCACCGCCGACGCAGGATAGGCCATTGCAACCGTGCCGGTCGAGGCGTAGGGAATCAGATCCAGCAGGCCGCCGGCCATAGGCGTCAACGGACGCAGGAGTTCGGCGCTGACGTACGCGGGCGTCGCGAGAACCAGACTCTCGACCGAGAGGGCCGATCCGTCGTTCAGAATCAGGTCGTACATCCACCGCCCCAATTGATGAGACCGTACCCTCAAGGCATCGACCCGACATCCCGTCCGCAACTCCACCCCCTGTCCGGCAAGCCGAGTCGCCAACACCTCAACCAGATCGCCGAGCCCGTTCTTCAGGCTAACGAACATGGTGCGACGCGCGCCAGGCCCCGGAGGCGGCGCCTTCTTTTTTGCCGCAGCCATACCGCGGATGATGCTGCCGTACTGTTGTTCCAATTCCAGAAACCGAGGAAACGTCGCCTTGAGACTCATCTGCTCCGCGTCGCCGGCATAAATGCCGGCCATGAGCGGCTCCAACACCCGATCGAACGCCTGCGCCCCGAACCGCCGCCGAAAAAACGACGCAAGCGACTCGTCGCCGTCGACCGACCCCTTGGGCAGCACGACATCCAATCCCATACGGGCCAACGCACCCCAACCGAGCAGGCCGCTGCGCAGGAAGGGCCCCAATTGTCTTGGGACGAAGGTGATCAATCCCTCCGGCAACTCATGCAATCGTCCTCGCGACCACACGAACGCCTTTTTGCCTGTTTCGTTGGTATTGATGAGCTGCTCGGTCAGCCCCAGTTTGCGGCAGAGTTCCAACCCGGCGGGCTTTTGGGAGAGAAACGAATCCGGCCCGGCTTCGGTCACGAGATCGCCGATGCGATGGGTGACGATTTTCCCGCCCCAGGATGAGCCGGATTCCAATACGGTGCAACGCAGGGAAATCCCCGCCGACACCGCCTGCTCCTGCAGAGCGAATGCGGTAGCCAGACCGGAAATTCCTCCGCCGACAACGGCGACTGTGCGGGGATTCGTCACGAGAGCGTGGCCGACGACTGGTGCGCCGCGAGCACCGCTGCCAGGGTCTCGACGAGCGCGGGTGACGCGTTGAGCATGGGAATCCGCTCCAACCGAATTCCTTTACTCGCCGCCAATTGCTTCAATTCGATATCGATATCGTACAGGGTTTCGACATGGTCGCACAGAAACCCGATCGGCGCTACCAGGACATTCCGCTGTCCCTCTTTCGCAAGGTCCTCGATGGCGGATTCCACGGTCGGGCCAAGCCAGGCTTCGCCGGAACGTCCCTGGCTCTGATAGGCGAAGCGCGTCGGCTGTGAGCCCAGCCTGGCCGTGACGGCCTCGACCGTCCCGCGCACTTCTTGCGGATAGGGATCCCCCATCTGCACAATCCGTTCGGGAAGACTGTGTGCGGTGAACAGCACGGGTATGCGCGGCCGCATCTCTTCGGGAAACAGCAAGAGCCCCCGACGAATGTTCTCCACGATTGCCGCGATAAGCTGCGGGTGACGATTCCAACTCCCGACGTAGCTCACGGGACAGGTGCTCTGGAACGCAGTGCGGGCTTCTTCGACCTTTTTCCGATAGGCCCCGGTACTCAGTGAAGACTGCTGCGGGGCCATACAGAAACCGATCACCTGCTCCGGCTGATCTTTGAGCAAGTCCTCGTACGTTTCCTTGATGAAGGGGTGCCAGTGTCGCAAGCCCATGTAGACCCGGTAGGCAGACTGACCTGTTTGATTCAGCCGCTGTTCGAGCTTCTTGGCCAACTCCTGCGTGATCCCGACGGCCGGCGACTTGCCGCCGGTGGCCCGGTACCGCTCGCGAATCTCTTCGACCAGCTCCGGCGGGGTCGGCCGCCCGCCTCTAACATCTTTCAAGAACGGCTCGACGTTGTCCAGGCAGTCCGGCCCACCCATGGCCATGAGGAGCACCGCCACCGGTCTTGAAGAATGTTCCATCGGCCCCTCGTCGTTCATGACACGTGAAGCGGGTCGACAAAAGCAGCGACTTCCCGCGAAATCCGCTTCGCCGACGACGTGTCAGATTGTGACATTAACGCTGGCTGAGTTTGTGGACCATGTCGATGGTGGCCGCGACATGATCGGTCGGCGTAGTCGGCAGGATCCCGTGGCCGAGATTAAAAATATGCCCGGGCCGGTTGCCGGCCCGCCGCAAAATATCCTCGACGCGACGTTCGATTTCGTGGAGCGGCGCGAACAGGACCAATGGGTCCATATTCCCCTGTACCGCACGATCATGGCCGATCATCGCCCACGCTTCGTCCAGGTGGACCCGCCAGTCGACCCCGATGACATCGCCACCGGCTTCTCTCATCTGCCGGAGAATGGCGGTCGTCCCAGTCCCGAAATGGATCAACGGCACACCTTCGTGCTTGAGGCCGTCGAAGATGAGCTGAACATGGGGCTTTACATATTCGGCATAATCGCCAGCCGATAAACACCCGACCCAGCTGTCGAACAGCTGTATCGCCTGAGCACCAGCCTTGATCTGGCGACGCAAATAGCCGGTGATCACGCGAGCGAATTTATCCATCAGCGCGTGCCAAGCCGCCGGATCGCTGTACATCATCTGCTTCGTATGTTGATAGTTCCGCGAACCGCCGCCTTCGATGGCGTAACTGGCCAGTGTGAACGGCGCCCCGGCGAACCCGATCAACGGCACACGCCCGTTCAACATCTTTTTGGCCTGCCGGATGGCCTCCGCCACGTAGTCGAGTTCGCTCCCGTCCACAACTTTCAGCCGGTCGACCGACGCCCGATCGCGGACCGGATTGTGGATGACAGGCCCCTCGCCTTCAGCGAACTCCAGACTGATCCCCATCGGCTCCAGCGGAAGCAGAATGTCGGCAAAAATGATCGCAGCATCAAGCGGGAACCGCTCGATCGGTTGGAGCGTGACTTGAGCCGCCAACTCCGGCGTCTTGCACATCTCCAGAATGGAATGCTTGGCGCGGAGCGCGCGGTACTCGGACATATACCGGCCAGCCTGACGCATGAACCACACCGGCGTACAATCGACGGACTCACGTCGACAGGCTTTGAGAAATCGGTCATTCATGGGTCGCGCATTCTAGAGAGGCAGGGCTGAGCGTGTCAAATCACCGAGTACAAAATCGAATAATCGACCGTCTCCCGGTAGCAAGTGAGCAAAAAGGTAGACAGCGTTGCCCGTTCACGTAGAATACAGCCAACACAAAAAAACCGGCTTCCCCGGCTCAGGCGGTTCATTTTTGAACTCGAACCCTGTATAATGACGTTCCAACATTCAGCCGGCTCTTCCCGCTTCACGAAGAACGATCGGCGTCAGCGGCCTGCCTCACACAGCTTTTCCCTGTGCCGCGATCGAGTGGAACGTAACCGGGATCTCCCGGTATGGCGAGCTTCGAGCCATACCGAAATATCCCCGACCTGGAGGTAACGAATGTCCGAAGTGCGCGCCATACAACCGACGCGAGGCCAACAACTCTGGTTCACGGTCCTGCGCTGGTTTGACTCCTGGGCCGGCCTCGAACATATGAAAACCGACGGCCCCCCCAAAGTCGACTGGATCCGATCGATTCCCCTGATCGCTGTCCACCTGATGTGTTTCGGCGTTATCTGGGTGGGATGGAGCTGGACCGCTGTTGCCGTCGCCGTGGCTTTCTATTTCGCCCGCATGTTCGCCATTACGGGCTGGTATCACCGGTATTTCTCGCACCGAACCTTTAAGACCTCCCGTACGGTTCAATTCCTCTTTGCACTGCTCGGCAGCTCCTGTGCACAGCGCGGTCCGCTGTGGTGGGCCGGACATCACCGACACCATCATATTGCCTCGGACACGCCTGATGACGTGCACTCACCGAGGCAGGGTGGATTTCTGTGGTCGCACATCGGCTGGTTTACCTCGCAGACTCATTTCGCGCCACGCTTGAAAAATGTGCAGGACTTCGCGAAATTCCCCGAACTCCGATTCATTGATCGGTTCGACATCCTCGTACCTACACTGGTCGGCTTCGGCATGTTCTTCCTGGGGCGGGCCTTGGAGGCCTATGCGCCGAGCCTCGGCACCAACGGTCCTCAGATGCTGATCTGGGGATTTTTCATTTCAACCGTCGCTCTGTTACACGGCACCTGCACGATCAACTCGCTCTCGCACGTCTACGGCTCCCAGCGCTACGTGACCGGCGACGACAGCCGCAACAACTTCATCCTGGCTCTTATTACGATGGGAGAAGGGTGGCACAACAACCACCATTATTACCCGGCCTCGACCCGGCAGGGTTTCTATTGGTGGGAAGTCGACATGTCCTACTACCTGCTGAAGCTGATGGAAAAGCTCGGACTCGTGTGGGACATTCGCGATGTGCCTGAGTACGTGCGGGAAGGCAAGACCAAGCAGGAAGCCCTCGCCAGCTAACAGCTCTCGTTCAGCACACTCAAACCCAATCGGATTCGTCACGGGCAGGTTTCCTGGAAACCTGCCCCTCTAACGCCGTTCGAATACGCTGACTCTCCCGATCCAAGACCGCCAGATCCGCTCCCGTCACGATCCACGCGTCCTCCGGCTCCAGTTCGAATCGATAGTGATTCTTGCGCAGTGAGAACCACTCGACATAAGGATGCGGAACCAGATTCGGATGCGGATCGAACGACATGAGATTCACATCGCCGAGCTGCGGACTTTCCATATCGCCGATGACCTGACCGGCCAGATCGTCATCCTCAAACCGCCTGTTCCGAAACTGAATCATCGTCCCCGCAATCTCTCCTTTGAAGTTTCCCCGCAGATAAAGGTCGACCGAACCAATCGCCGCGAATGTAATACGGCCGACGACCGTGCCATCGATCCGATTGTCCAAGAACCCCTCCTGCACCCACCGTCCATTGCCGAACTTCTGCGCCATACGATCCCCTCTTTGCTAGACTGCCGCCGAGGCTTGCGGAAGCGGCTTGGGTTCAGGCTCACTCGATCCAAGCGAGCCCACAACCACCCCGAACAAAATCAGTCCGCTCCCGATCCAGCCCTGCAGGTCGAGCGACTCACCGAGAAAATACCAGGCGAGCCACGCCGCATAAGCCGGTTCCAACGCAAAGACCAGCGCGACCTGCTGGGCCGGAATCAATTGCTGCGCCCACATTTGAACCGCGAACGCGAGCGTCGCCAGTCCTCCAGTGACCACCAAACCGATCGCCAACACCGACGTGGGAGCGAACGCTCCCGCCGAAGGCCTTTCCCACAACATCGCGAACAGCATCAATCCCGACATCGCGATCATCTGCCACGCAAACAGCGATGTCGCATCCAACTCCCGCGTGTACCGCTCCAGGCAGGCGATATGCGCGGCAAACGCCACCGCGCAGCCGAGCGTCAAGAGATCGCCGAAATTGACGGCGGTCGTGGGCCTGACCAAGCACCATAATCCGACCGTCGCGATACCCGCCGCCAGCCAGGATTTCCCGCCGAACCGCCGTAGGATGAGGGGAACGAACACCACATAGAGAGCCGTGATGAAGGCGGAATTTGACGCCGTGGTATACCCTAGCCCAACCGTCTGTAACACATACCCGAGAAACAACCAGCCGGTTGCGACCGCGCCAGCGCGGAGCACCGCCCGGTCCATCGACAACTGCCTAACCATGACGAGCAACCCAAGCCCGACCAGGAGGGCACCGAAGGTGAAGCGGAGAAACAGGAATGAGAGCGGAGGAATCTGCTCGAGCGCCGCCTTTGTCGCGGGAAACGTTGCGCCCCAAATGAGGGTGGTCAGCAGTAGTGCAAGTCGGGGCATGGAATGGGAGGTTGCACGATCAGTGAAGGGGAATCAGTGATGAGCACGGTGGGCTAGGCCCAGAATGATCGTCACGTCACCCGTCACGAATTTATGGTTTACAGAGCGCGCACCGGCGCTGGTCCGATGTCCCGGCCTGCTCCATCGCCCGCAGCGCCCGCTCCTTATCGGGATAATCGAACCACCCGCCCTCCCAGAAATCGCTGGAGGACACGTTGGACGGCACTTCGGAACACCGGTCTTTATGCAGCGTCACCCGGTCGATGGAACGCGCGATGTGAACCCAATAAATCATGTAGCTTCGTGAGGAACAAGGTAGGAAGGCCGGGGATTAGACATCATGCCGTTCCCCGACCTTATCCTCATTCGCGGTTTAGGGAAGGAGCTGCCATTCGTCTTTTTCGATGAACACCTTGACGCCGGTTTCCAGTTTCTTCAGATCGTCCTTCTCGAACAGCCGCATGTACCGCTCGATCCGGTCATCGTCATCGATCCGTTCTTCCTGCATCATGCCGTTGCTGCCCTTGTACTTCCGAATCAGCACTGCCATCGAATCCTCCTCTGGTCACACTGGCGGTTCAACTATACGGTTGTGCTACAATAAGGCAAACTTTGTCGGCCGGTCAAGGGCGCGGGCGCGCCAGGAATGCGGAGTTTTCCGCTTCCCCGACACCGGCGGATCGAGCCGGACACAGAAAGGACCCGTGTCATGCCTCTGTACGAATACCGATGCGGACAATGCGAGAAACAGTTCGAGGTTACACAATCTGTTCATGCACGGGTGGAAGATACCGAATGCCCCTTCTGCCAGGCCCGAGAAGCGACGCGCTTGATGTCCTCTTTTGCCTCGACGGTCAAAGGCGACCACAAACCTGGCTTCGCCGAAATGAAAGCCAGCTCCATGCTGAACGAGCGCATGGATAAGTTCGCCAAACTCCCCCCCTTGAACGCCAAACGCAATGTCCCGCCGCCGAATACCACCAGCGATTCCAATCCGCCCACGGGCGCAGGCATGGGTTCTTGACCGATGCGCTTCCCCTCAAGGTCGGATTCCACGTGGAACTACGTTGAGAGAAAGGATCTCGTATGATCGGCAGTCGGCTACTCGCCTGTGGCCTCCTTTTCATCGGGATGACGCTGTGTCCGCCTTCAGCCAGAGCGGAACTCTCTGGCAGCTTGGTCATCGCCGGCAACGGTCCGGAAGTGAGCACAGTCGAGGCGCTCGCCCGAGCGTTCGAAAAGGCGAACCCCCGTGCCTATATCGACATCGTCTGGGAAGACACCGCCAAGCCGCTCGATCTGGTCAAGTCGGGCCAGGCGCACATTGCAGTTACAGGCTCGGAAGAACCGGGCTTCACCTCGAAACAGGTCGGATGGGATGGAATCGGCATTCTAGTTCACCTCTCCAATTTCACTAAGGAAGTTACCCGGCAGCAGATCGCCGAGATCTTCTCCGGAAAGATGACCACCTGGGCGGATGTCGGAGGACCGGATACGAGGATCCTCGTCATCGATCGTCCGAAGAACCAAAATATTCGCGAGGCATTCGAGTCGCAACTGGGAATTGTCGGCAAGATTACGGACTCGGCCAAAGTCATTGGGAAAGACGACAAAGTGGTCAAGACCGTCGTCGGGACGCTGCCTCCGCTCTCCGCCGTCGCCTACATTTCACTGAGTACGGGTCTTTCGGTGGTGTCGACAGGGGTCGCCGTCCGACTGCTTCAAGTCGACAAGGTCGAACCAGAAGCCCCGACCGTCAAAGACGGGCGCTATCCGCTCCGCCGACCGATCCTCCTGCTGTCGAAGCCGGAGCCGAATCCGCTCATCGAGGCCTTCGCCCAATTTGCCCGTTCTGCGCCTGGACAAGCCATCATTGCGGAGACTTATATTCCCATGCCGGGTCAGTAGATCCTCACCGTAAGGAGGTTCCTATGCGTTCGGTCTGGTCATTCGCTCTCATCGGATCGGTTCTTCTCCTGACGGCCATGCCGTCGGTCACACAGGCGGAGGAGGCCGGCGCCATCGTCGAAGGAGCCGGCTTTACCCTCTACGGCACCGAATCCATCAAAGGCTCGGACACCGATAAGGTGGAGCGCGACCCTGTTTGCGATCGCAGCAGGCGCCCCAAGATCCTGAAGGTTGAACCGGATGAAGCCAAACCAGGCCAGAAGGTCACGATCAAGGGCGAGAACTTCGGCACGAAGGAGTGTTTCCACGGCGTCGCCTTCAGCGCGGCAGGGCCGACAAAAATCGAGTACACCTTCGTGAACGAGACGACGATTGAAGCGACGGTGCCAGACGTCCGTCCCGGCATGTCTTTCATCGACGTGGTCGCCGGTGGCGGCAACGCCCGGTCTAAGGGCTTTCTCGTTCAAGCTAAGTAATTCGTCCCACGATCCGTCCGGGAAGGGCTTCGCGCCCTTCCCGGGACTCCGCTCAGTCCAGCTCGCCTCTCGGATCCCTCGACAGGACTTTTGAGTCTATGCTAGGTTACGCGCTCCCTTGCGCCGGAATTGCCCGAGTGCGAGGTTCGTTGTGGCCAAGGCCCGAACGCTCATGTTCAAGAAAATTCTCGTCGCCAATCGCGGCGAAATCGCCATGCGGATCATCCGCGCGTGCCGCGAGTTGGACATCGCCACGGCCGCCATCTATTCCGAGGCCGATTCGACCGGCATTTACGTCAAAAAAGCCGACGAGGCCTACCTTGTCGGACCCGGTCCGGTAAAAGGATTCCTCGACAAACAGCAGATCGTCGACTTGGCCCTGCGGATCGGCGCCGACGCCATTCACCCGGGTTACGGGTTTCTGGCCGAGAACGCCGAATTCGCGGAGCTATGCCAAACCTCCGGCATCACCTTTATCGGTCCGTCCCCCGAGGCCATCAACGCCATGGGGAGCAAGATCAAGGCGCGCGACCTCGCAAAAAACATCGGCGTCCCGGTCGTCCCTGGAACCGAAGGCGGCGTGACCGACGTCAAGGAAGCGATCGCCTTCGCCAAGAGCGCTGGCTACCCGGTCATGATCAAAGCCAGCGCCGGCGGCGGCGGGCGGGGCCTGCGGGTGGTCCGGACCGACGCGGAACTACGCGACAACATGGAAGTAGCCTCCCGCGAAGCCCTGGCGGCATTCGGGGACGGCGCCGTATTCATCGAAAAATACGTCGAGCGGCCGCATCACATTGAATTCCAGATCCTGGCGGACAAGCACGGCAACATCATTCACCTCGGCGAACGGGATTGTTCGATCCAGCGGCGTCATCAAAAGCTGATTGAAATTGCGCCCTCGCTCATCCTCACACCCCGCCTGCGGGCGGAAATGGGCGAAGCCGCGACGAAGATCGCCCGAGCCGTCAATTACGACAACGCCGGCACCGTCGAATTCCTGCTCGACCAGGACGGCCGCTATTATTTCATCGAGATGAACCCGCGCATCCAGGTCGAACACACCGTGACCGAGCAGATCACGGCCATCGATATCGTCCGGAATCAGATCGCCATCGCCGCCGGCAAGCCGTTGGAAATCCAACAGTCCGACGTGACGCTCCAGGGCCACGCCATTCAGTGCCGGATCAACGCGGAAGATCCCCGCAACAACTTCCGTCCTTGCACGGGGACGATCACGGCCTATCTCTCGCCGGGCGGCATCGGCGTGCGCATCGACGGCGCGGTCTATAAGGATTACACCGTCTCTCCCTATTACGATGCGCTGCTCGCCAAGCTGACCGTCCGGGGCCGCACCTGGGAGGAAACCGTCAGCCGGATGCGGCGCTCGCTGGAGGAATACGTGCTCCGCGGCGTGAAAACCACGATTCCCTTCATGAAAGCCATCATGAAGGACCCGGATTTCCTCGCGGGACGGTTCGACACCTCCTATCTCGACACGCACTCGGAACTCTACAACTACGACGAACTGGAACAGCCGGAAGACCTGGTCTTGGCCATCTCCGCGGCGATCGCCGCCTACGAAGGCCTCTGACCGACACCGCGCCGGCGCTGGCATCACCACGCAACGCACCTGAGAGCACGCAACGACGATGGCGTCACGACGAACGACAGGATCGAAAAAGAAACCGACGAAGAAGCCCGCGCGCGGACCGGCCATTCAGACCTCCCGCACGCCCAAACCCGGTCCCAAAGACCTGCACTTGCAGCCGTCCGCCGGGCATAAAGTTCTCATCACCGACGTGGCGCTCCGCGACGGCCATCAGTCCCTCCTCGCTACGCGGATGCGAACCGAGGACATGCTCCCGATCGCGCAGAAGCTGGACGCGGTCGGCTACTGGTCGCTCGAAGTCTGGGGCGGCGCGACGTTCGACACCTGCCTGCGCTTTTTGAAAGAGGATCCGTGGGAACGGCTTCGGGCGCTGCGCGCCGCCATGCCGAACACGCGGCTCCAGATGTTGCTGCGGGGACAGAACCTCGTCGGCTATCGGCACTACGCGGACGACGTGCTCGAACGCTTCATCGAACGCTCCGCCACGAACGGCATCGACGTATTCCGCATCTTCGACGCGCTCAACGACGTCCGGAACGTCGATCGGGCGATCCGCGAAGTGAAAGCCTGCGGCAAACACGTCGAAGCGGCGATCAGCTACACGGTGAGTCCGGTCCACAGCATCGACCGGTTCGTCGATCTCGCCAAACAGCTCGAAGACATGGGTACCGACACCCTCTGCGTGAAGGACATGGCCGGACTTTTGGAACCGATGGAAGCCTATCACCTCATCCGTCGGCTCAAGCAAGCGGTCAAGGTCCCAATCCACCTACACTCGCACTACACATCCGGTATGGCATCCATGTCGGCCTTCATGGCCATCCTCGGCGGGCTCGATATGCTCGACACCTCGATTTCGCCGTTGGCCGGCGGCACGTCCCACCCGGCGACGGAAACTGTCGTGGCCTCGTTGCGCGGCACGCCTTACGATACCGGTCTCGACCTGCGGACGTTCCAACCGATCACCGAGCATTTCCGGACCGTGCGCCGGAAGTATCGGCAATTCGAGAGCGACTTCACCGGCGTGGACGCGGAAATTCTCACGTCCCAGATTCCCGGCGGCATGCTCTCGAACCTCGCGGCGCAGTTGACTGAGCAGAACGCCCTCGACCGCATGAAGGAAGTGCTCGACGAGGTGCCGCGCGTCAGAAAAGACATGGGCTACCCGCCCCTGGTCACACCGACCTCGCAGATCGTCGGCACGCAGGCCACGCTGAACGTGCTGACCGGCGAGCGCTATAAAGTCATCACGAACGAAACCAAGAATTACTTCCTCGGCCTCTACGGGCGTGCGCCCGGACAGGTAGACCACGAAGTGATGGCCCGCGCGGTCGGCGACGAAGAGCCGATCAAGACCCGCCCGGCCGACCGCCTCGAGCCCGAGCTGGAAGCGCTGAAGAAGGATTTGCCCGTCACCGCTACGACGCCGGAAGACCAACTGTCCTTCGCATTGTTCCCGGCCATCGCGCGCGACTTCTTTGAAGCGCGTGAAAAAGGCGACCTCGTGCCGGAGGCCTTGGAAAAGCCGTCCGCCAAGGGCCCCGCGGTCGCGGGCGAACTGCATCTGGCGCCGGTGGAATTCAACGTGACCGTCCACGGCGAGACCTATCACGTGAAATTGTCCGGGTCTGGCCGCAAGGTCGACGGACGGAAACCCTACTACATTCGCGTGAACGACAAGCTCGAAGAAGTCTCGCTGGAACCGATCCAGGAAGTGCTGGCCGGCGTGCCGGAGGCACCGGACAGCGGCGGGGGCTCGAAGCCGAAGCGACCGCGTCCCTCGAAGCCGGGCGACGTCGCTCCCCCGATGCCCGGTCGCGTAGTGAAGATTCTCGTCGCCAAAGACGCGCGCGTGAAGACCGGCGATCCGCTCCTCATCATCGAAGCGATGAAGATGGAAAGCCGTGTGCCGGCCCCGATCGACGGCAAGGTCACCGCGATTCTGGCGGCCGAAGGCGAGAACGTCAAAACCGACGAAACCGTCATTCAGCTCGAATAGGCCGTTCGCGCCTTGCTGAGGGCATGGTCGTTCGTGCAGGCTTTCCTTCGCATCGTCGCCGTGGGAATCATCTGCATGTCCAGTGTATCCTGCGCCACGTCCGATCCGCTGCCTCCCTGGTTCGACGCCATTGACCGACTTCCGCTCAAATCCGTCACCGTCAACGGCCACCGCATCGCCTACCTGGATCAGGGGCAGGGCCCGCCCGTCCTGTTGATTCACGGGTTTGGCGGCTCGATGTGGCAGTGGGAGTACCAGCAGGCCGCGTTGGCCGGACAGTTTCGAGTCATCACGCCGGATCTCCTTGGAGCGGGGTTCTCCGACAAACCGGACATCGAGTACACCCCCGAGCAACTGCTGGACTTTCTGACCGGCTTCCTGGACGCGCTCCAGATTCCCAAGGCCGCGATGATCGGCAATTCAATGGGCGCTGGATTGGCCATCGGCTTGGCTCTCGACCACCCGACCCGCGTGACCAGCCTCGTCCTCATCGATGGACTGCCGCCGAAGGTGCTGGATCACCTCGGCAGCCCGACACTCCGGCGCGCGTTGACGACTCCCGCTCCGTCGTGGCTCGTCTCGTTCGGCAATTGGCTCTTCGGCGGCCAGATGCTCGAATCGACGTTGCGCGAGTTTATTCATGACCCGGCCCTTCTGACACCGGCGGTCCTCGATCGATCCAACCGCAACCGCCAGCGTCCCGGGCTATTCCGCGCACTGCTCACGGTCGGGACGAATCTCCCCCGCTGGGAACGTGAGTTTGCTCCGCGAATCGGCACGATCACGCAGCCCACACTGGTGATCTGGGGAGAGGAAGACCGAGTGTTTCCGCTCGCGGTCGGGGATGCGCTGCACCGGCTCATCCCGGGCTCGCAGTTCCTCCGCGTCCCGAATGCCGGGCATATTCCCCAGTGGGAACAACCGGACCTGGTCAACGTGCAGATTCGCTCGTTCCTCGCGCCTTGAGCAACCGTTAACCTCGGGATATACTTTCCTCGAAGTCCCTCACGTTTTCCGTTCCATCCAGGAGTCCATAATGACGACACGTCAATGGTCCGTTCTGCTAGTCGGCTTCCTGCTCACCGGAATCTTCTCCGCTTGTGGCGGCTCCGGAGGTCCCCTCGGCTCCGGCTTTCTCTACAAAAATCTGCCGATCGCAGACGGCACCGTCGCTGCCGGCGAGGGCCACTCGGTCCTGTTCAAAGGCAGTCCGCTTATGCTGTCCGGCAACGGCATCAAGGTGGGAGACTCCTTACGCGACGTGAAGCTCACGAACGGCGATCTGGCGCTGGTCAACATCGCCCAAACAGCCGGAAGCGGCAAGGTCCGTATCATCAGCGTCGTCCCCTCGCTCGACACAAAAGTCTGCGAACAACAGACTCACCAGCTGAGCGAAAAGAATCATGGCCTGGATAAGATGGTCGAACTGATTACGGTCAGCATCGACACACCCTTCGCACAAAAGCGGTTCGCGGAGGAGGCCAAGATCCGGAATGTGACCTTTCTCTCGGACTATCGCGGTGCGGAATTCGGCAAGACCTACGGGCTGTTCCTCCGCGACCCGCACTTCCTGACTCGCGCCGTCATGGTCGTCGACGCGCACAACGTCGTCCGCTACCTCCAGATCACACCCGAACTGGCGCAACTACCCGACCTGGACGAAGCCTTCAGATTCGCCCGCTCGCTGGTGACGGCCAGCTGACATGGCCAACTACGACCTCCTCGTCATCGGCACCGGCCCCGCCGGCCAGAAGGCCGCGGTGCAGGCCGCCAAGCTCGGGAAGAAGGTCGGCATCGTCGAGCGCAAGGAGGTCGTCGGCGGAGTCTGCATCAATACCGGTACGATTCCGAGTAAATCGCTCCGCGAGGCGGTCCTCTACCTGTCGGGGTTCCGGCAACGGGGCATCTACGGCACGGGATACCGCGTCAAGAAGGATGTCACGATTGAAGATCTGATCCTGCGGGCCACGCACGTCATCACGAATGAAATCCGAATCGTCGAAGATCAGATGCGGCGCAATCACGTCGACATGATCTACGGCACCGCCAGTTTCGTCGATCCGCATCGCATCCGTGTCCGGCACGGTGGCGGGATCGAGGACCATACCGCGCATTACATTGTCATCGCCGTAGGGACAGAGCCGGCACGGCCGACCGACATCCCCTTCGACGAGCAGTCCATCATCGACACCGATGGATTGCTGACACTCAAGCAGCTCCCCGCCTCGATCGTCATCGTGGGCGGCGGCGTGATCGGAACGGAGTATGCCTCGATTCTCGCCATGCTTGGCGTGCCCGTCACGCTCATCGACAAGCGGCCCCGGTTGTTGGAATTCGTCGATACCGAAATCATCGAAACGCTTCAGCGGCAAATGAAAGACATCGGAGTGACGTTGTACCACCAGGAAGAGGTGGTCGCGATCAAGAAGGGCGACGACGGCGCCATTACCGTCACACTGCAACAGGCTCCACCGTTGACGACCACCACGTTGATGTATGCGATCGGTCGCGTCGGCGCCACCCGGGGCCTGAACCTCGAACAGGTCGGCCTCGCGCCGGATAGCCGAGGCCGGCTCTCGGTCAATGAGCACTTTCAAACCGCCGTCCCGCACATCTATGCCGCGGGCGACATCATCGGATTTCCGGCGCTGGCCTCGACCTCCATGCAACAGGGTCGCCACGCAGCCTGCCATGCGTTCGGCGTGGCGGATCGTACGGACAACGCCTTGCTGCCCTACGGCATCTATTCGATTCCGGAGATCTCGATGGTGGGACGAAACGAAGAGGAACTCACGAAGGACCGGATCCCGTTCGGTGTCGGGATCGCCCGGTACAAGGAAATCGCGCGCGGCCAGCTGATCGGGGATGAGACCGGCATGTTGAAACTGTTGTTTCACCGCCACACGCGCGCAGTCCTCGGCGTCCATGCGATCGGCGAAGGGGCGACGGAATTGATCCACATTGGACAAGCCGTCATGGCCTACCGCGGCCGCGTCGAGTATTTCATCGACACGGTGTTCAACTATCCGACACTGGCCGAATGTTATAAAGTCGCCGCGCTGGACGGCATCAACCGGCTGCCCAGACCCTGGCCGCTACAACAGAACAGCTCCTGACGATCATACGCGAGGCTCCTGACGACACGAGGCGTTATGTCTTTTACCAATCACCTGAGACAGCTGGCGCAACCGATCTGGGACGTGCAACTGACCCATCCGTTCGTCGTCGCGCTTGGGAACGGCACCCTGCCGGAGCGAAAGTTCAAGTACTACATCCTTCAGGACGCCCGTTTTCTCGGCGACCTCGCACGCGTGTTCGCCGCCGCCGCCGCAAAGGCTCCGGATTCGGAGAGCGCGCTTCGATTCGCCAAGCTGGCGGAAGACACGATCGTCGTCGAACGGAGTCTCCACGAGAGCTACGGGACCAAATGGAAACTGACGCCCAAACAGATGACCTCAGTCCCGATGGCGCCGACGAATTACGCCTACACCCGCCACATGTTGGCCATCGCCCAGAGCGGCTCGGCCGCGGAGCTCACCGTCGTCGCACTGCCCTGCGCTTGGATTTACTGTGTCGTCGGCCGCCACCTTTTGAAACACGGCCCGCCTAAGAAGAATCATCCCTACCGAGATTGGCTCATGCTCTATGCCTCGCCGGAGTTCGCCGAGGTACAGGCCTGGATGCGGAAGAAAGTAGATCAGTGGGCCAAGACCGCCGGCACCAACGAGAAACGCCGCATGGAAGAGGCGTTTATCATCAGCTCACGCTACGAATGGATGTTCTGGGAGATGGCCTGGAACGAGGAAGAATGGCCGGTGTGACACCTTTCCTACTCCCCACTCAAGACCGCGCTGGACACCGGAATCGGCGCGAGTATAATGGCCTCACCCCCATGATCGGACGATTCCTCACAACAGCAGGATTCCTCGTGAGCGTGACGCTGACCAGCCAGGTCTTGGCCGCCGGCAACTACGAGGAGAATCTCAAGCAACTGGCCGAAGGCGTGATTGCCGAAGCGGTCAAAGCCAAAAAGTCTCGCCTAGCCATCGTGGATTTCGTCGATGCGAAAGGCGTGTCCACTCCCATCGGACAGTTTCTCGCGGAAGAGCTGGGCACGCAGATTCTCGTCGGGGGCGACGTGAAGGTCTTGGAGCGGAAGCTGGTCAACTCCACGCTCAAGAAGTTTAAGATCGCACAGGTGGACAGCGCCTCGGCAACCTCCGTCAAACGCGCCGCAAAGGCGGTCCGGGCGGACGCGTTCGTCGTCGGCTCCTACCTCGACGCGCCCGAAGGCTTGCTCGTGACGGCCAAACTCGTCAGCCCATTGAACGCGCAGGCCATCGGCGCCGCCCGAGGCACGATCCCCAAGATCGGCCCGCTGGTCGAATTGGTGAAGGATGCTGCCAAGCCGCCTGCTGTAAAAGTGGAGGTGCCGAAAGGGCCGGACATCCCAGAGGGACTGGGCTTCCATCGCAATGAATTCTACGAACTGGTCGTCCGGTCACTGGAGCGCCAGGACGGCCAGGCCCGACTGGATCTCACGATTGAAAATCGTTCGCCACGCGATGTAAAAATTCTGTGCCTCTTACAAGACACGACGCTGAAAGACGAACACGGAGGACAGTGGGTGCTGCGCGTGGAGGACAATCGTGAAGGACCTTGTACGAGAGGCTTGGAGCTTTCTCCCCGCGAGAAAGATCGGGCGATCTTGATCTTCACTGCGCCGGCCGATGCGCAGACCGCGACGCAATTCACCCTGTCCTACCATGAAAAATTACCGCGGCGCGACGCGACCGTCACGATCGACGGACTGACCGTCGACACTCCGCCGGCATCCGTCACGCCGGTCGCACCTTAACCAGATCGGAACCGTCATGGCTTCACACACCTTGAAACAAGTGCTGACTATTGCCGGATCGGACTCCGGCGGCGGCGCCGGGATTCAAGCCGACATCAAGGCGATGTCGGCGAACGGCGTCTTTGCGATGTCCGTCATTACCGCCATCACGGCGCAGAACACCGAGGAAGTGACCCAGGTGTACGAACTGCCCCCATCGATCGTCGCCGCTCAATTGGACGCCGTCTTCGACGATTTCGACATCGCGGCGGTCAAGACTGGTATGCTGTCCTCGGCGGCCATCGTCGAGGTCGTGGCCAAAATGCTTGCAGTCCAGAAGGTCACCCACCTGGTCGTCGATCCGGTGATGGTGTCCAAGACCGGTGCCGCCTTGTTGAACCCAGACGCCATCGAGGCGATGAAGAAGCTCTTGCTCCCGCTCACGCTGGTCGTCACGCCGAATATCCACGAAGCACAGCAATTGTCCGGGCTCGCGATCACCTCCTTGGCCGATGCACGGCGCGCCGCGAAGATCATCCACGGGTTTGGCCCGCAATTTGTCGTGATCAAAGGTGGCCACTTGGCCTCGGATCGCGCCACGGATTTGCTCTATGACGGCCGATTCTTCACGCTCTATAAAGGCGAGTACATCGAGACTCCGCATACCCACGGCACGGGCTGCACCTTCGCCTCGGCGATCGCGGCGCAACTCGCCCGCGGCAAGGCGGTGCCGGACGCAGTCCAGGCAGCGAAAACCTATCTGACCGAGGCTATTCGATATGGGCTTGCCATCGGACATGGCACGGGCCCGACCAATCATTTTTACTTTCTCCCATCGTAGAGGCGCTCCATGTCGCGATTTCCTGGCCGCCCCATCACGTTTCTCTTGATCGGTTTTACCTGGCTGCTCTTGTCGTCGCTGGTGGGACTGGCGATCCTCGTCGGTCTCGTCCGCGGCACGCCTTTGCCACAATGGGTCCGCCATGCCCATGTGCACGCGGCACTTGTCGGTGGCGTGGCCCAAATGATCTTCGGCGCCTTCCTCGTCTTCATTCCCCCTCTGTTGATGACAGGACAGAAGCGCCGCGAGTCGCACCCAATGCTATTCCTGATCGTCAATGCCGCCGCTATCGGTATGGTGGCTGGATTCGGCTTCCGGAACTACACCGTGGTCGGGCTTGGCGGATTACTGGTCGCCGCCGCATTCTTGTGGATGGCGCAAGACGCATGGGGACAGGTGCGCAAGAGCCTGAACTCTCCGCCGCTCAATCTCTGGTTCTACGGGCTGGCGATGTTGGCCCTCTTCGGCGGATTGGCGGGGGGAGCCACGCTCGCGTTCGGATGGGCGCCGCAGTACTTCGGCCATGTCCGCCTCGCGCACATCCATCTGAATATTCTCGGTTTCATCACGCTGGCAATCGTCGGCACCATGCACAATCTTTTCCCCACGGTACTCAACGTTCCACTGCACAACCCCGCGCTGGCCCGGGCGGTGATGGTTCTTTTCCCGGTCGGATTGGCCACTCTGATCGCCGGCTTCCTAAATTCGTCGGTGTACATCGAGATGGCGGGCGGTGGTGTGTTGCTTGTCGGCGCGCTGCTCTATGCTTTGAACATCTTCAAAACCTGGCTCACGGCCGGCCAGACCGGCAGTGCGGCATCGGATCACATGCTCATAGGCACATTCTTCCTCGTCCTGACGCTCGTACTGGGCGTACTGATCGCGGCCAACAGCATGTCGAACCCGCCGGCGATGCCCTTCGGCTCACTGCACCTGATCGGCTACACCCATCTCGCGCTGGTCGGATTCATTCTCCAGACGATCCTCGGCGCCCTGTCTCACCTGATCCCGATCACCGTGGCCGTCAGTCGCATTCAGAGTCCCAAGAAACGGGCTCCTTATTTGGACCACCTGACGCGTGTCATCGATCGCTGGCGGACGATACAGGTTGCCAGCCTCAGTCTAGGGACTATGGGCTTGGCGCTGTTGGCCACCCTCACCTGGAATGTACCGCTGTCCTCGCCCTACATCCACATCGCCATGTGGAGTTCGTTCGGGCTGTTGCTCACTGGCCTGACCCTCTTCAGCGTCAAGCTGGTCACCATGCTCTGGACCGACCCCGAAACCGAGCCTGCCAGCCACTGAGCCCTTCGATCATGGAACAGGCGCTGTCGTTTCTCGATCCCCAGGGCTCCCGCGTCGCCGCCGTCCTTGCGACCCCTGAAACGGCGGCAGATCGCGTCGCCGTCCTATGCCACGGGTTCCTGTCCGGCAAACGCAGCTCGACCAACAAGACGTTGACGCGAATCCTGAACGCTCAGGGCATCGCCACTTTCGCGTTCGATTTCTACGGCCAAGGGGAGAGCGACGGACCGTTCGAAGCCATCACCGTCGGACGGGCCGTCGATCAAGCCAGGACAGCTGTTGATTTGATGTACCAGAAGGGATTTCGTACGGTGGGGCTGATGGGATCCAGCTTCGGTGGACTCGTGGCTACCCTGACGGCGGCGAAGCGGAACGATCTAGCCTGCCTCGCCTTGAAGTGTCCCGTGGTCGATTTTGCCGAAGAGCTGCGTGTGACGATGGGCGAACGAGAAATGGCAGAGTGGCGCTCGACCGACACCATTTCTAATATCATGGGAGGCACGGACCGCATTCGATTGCGGTACGCCTTCTACGAAGATTGTCTCCGGCACATCGCCTACGAGCCGTCCCGCGCCATATCCGCACCGACCTTGATCGTACAAGGCGACCGGGACGAATGCGTCCCGCTGCACCAGAGCCAGGACCTCTATCGCGCACTCACCTGCCCCAAACACATGGAGCTGCTCCCGGGCGCCGACCACCAATTCACCAAAGCCGATGACTTTCGCCGCATGACCGACCTCATCGCGAACTGGTTCCTCGCCCACCTGCCATGATCACCCCGACAGAACAGCGCGAGACGCTGCTGGCGCTCTATCCGCTCTTCAAGCGCGAAGTATACGACCGCCGCGACCGGATGATGGTGTGGACGGCCGTGGGGGCTGGCTCGCTCATGAGCCTCCTGCTGATCGTTGTGCTGATCCCCTCACCGAGCCTTGCCGCCACTGGATCGAAGCCTCTTCTCGGCATCGGGACCGTCGCGCTCACTTCCTGCTTCGCGATCGTGCTTCGGCAGCAGTACGATCGGCATCGACAGGCTAAGCAGATGCTCATTACACTGGAGCGTACCCTCGGCCTGTTCAACGACCACGGGGAAGCTAGCCCTTCTCTCTATCCGAAACATTGGCAGTCCGAATGGGATCAGGATCGGAGCTTCACTGTCTATCTGACCATCCTGACCGTACTGACCGGCTTGGTACTGGCTGCCCTTGTACTTCGGTCTTGATCCCCTCACGGTCCTGAAAGGACTTTCTGCAACGAGAAATCTCTGCCTAGCTCCGTACGATCTCGTCCTCTCCCTGCATGGTTTCCCCTGCATAAGTCCCAGTCATTCTTTCCCCGGCAAACCTCACACCCTTGCAATTCAACAGGTTCCGATACCAAATCTTGAAGAAACTACATACGTAAAAGGCACATCTGTTGCTATTACATAGTTGACGTAACCGATGCATTGAACGACTCGATCGAGATGACTCCGTGACCACACGCCGAATCATAGCCGGGACCGCGGCCATCCTTCTTGGCTCGGCCCTCCTCGGGGGACCCGCTTGGGCTGGAGAAACGGACAGCCCACGGCGTCACAGCCTCATCCACCGGCCTTCTATTCCGGCCACGTTTTCCATAGCCCAATCGAGAGCTTTGTCACGGACACCACGCTCAACGGCAGGGCCGGCCCTCTCCTTTCAGCGCCACAAGTTGACAAAGAGACCGTTCACCTTCGCGGCCCTGCCGCCAGTTTCCCCGCTCTCTTCTTCGCCAACCGCCTCTGCGTCGCCCGCTTATTTGATCGGATCCGGCACGTAGTTGCTACGGCTGCCTCCTTTCGGAGGATCGCCAAGGACGGCTCCGGCTATTCCTGACTCCCGTGCGGCAGTCCAATCTCGACCGCAGCACCCTTGCCGGTCGCGAGCGCAACACGACCTACTTCTTCGCACTGTCCGCCTATGACAACGCGGGCAACGAGAGTCCGCTCTCTGCCGAAGTGAGCAAGAGCCTTCTCTAAGAGTTGCTGAATCGGCCTATCGTAAATGGAGCAGGCTACGATCGCGCGCAACGGAAGCCGGTGTAGCTATTGCGCGTCTCCGGAGGCAGCTTGAATCGCCCATAGGTCAGAAGATACTTCGGCAGGTCAGACCAGGACCCGCCGCGAAGGACTCTGAATTGCCCAGTATCGGGACCGGCAGGATTCCTGTCGGGACTCCGCTCATAATAGTTGGCACCGTACCAATCAGACACCCACTCCCACACATTTCCAGCCATCTGCCTGACACCGTACGGACTCTTGCCCGCGTCGTACGATTGGACCGGCATCAATACCTGGCTGTAGCTGAACCGCGCGCCGAGTGCGAAGTTCGCCAACTCCGGTGTCGGAGCGTGATGGCCCCACGGATACAGTCTGGCATCAGGCCCACGCGCCGCCTTCTCCCATTCCACTTCCGTCGGCAAACGCTTGCCCCGCCAGCGGCAATAGGCATCCGCATCGTGCCAATCGACTCCGATCACCGGACGGTCGTGGTGAATCGTCAGGTTCACCTGCTCCCAGAGCCACGGTGCCGTACGGCCGGTCGCACGCATGAAGGCGGCATATCGCGCCGTACTCACCTCCTCGACGTCGATCGCAAACCGATCGACCCACACACGGTGCGCCGGCCGTTCGTCCTCCAGCGCCTGCGTCCCGTCGACGCCCATCGTAAACTCCCCGGCCGGCACCTCAACCATCGGTGCCTCGGCCACACCCTCCGGCTCAGGCGCACTCCGTTTCCTAAGCCGATCGAGTTGAGCGAAGGCCTCGAAAGCCTGTAACACAAGCAGGATGGTCAAAACGATCATCCAGCAAGGCCGCAGCGAGGAGGAGCGCCGAGGCGTACGCGAGCGGTACGTCGAGGCGGGCATACGAGCGAGAACGCCGCTGGGGATTGTTTTCACCATCCTGCTCAGTAGATGAGGCCGCCGACCACCCAATGCCGATCATCCACCACATCAATCAACAAACGCGACAGATTCATTCTGGCGAGCTGTGCCCCGATTTCGTCTTCGGTGAACGCCGCAAGGAGCGAGTTGTAGAAGTCCCGCCGCAGAATCTCGGACGCGCCGTGGGCATACTGGTCGACGATCGCCTGCGCCGCCTCGGGCGATTCCGGCCGCAGCAGATCCATGATCAGCACGGGTGATCCCGGCTTCACGAACGAACGGAGTTTATGCCAGAACTGCAGTGGATTCGGCAGGTGATGCAGCAGACTGTTGGAAATGACCGCGTCGGCTTGATTCGCCCCGGCCAAATCTTGAAAGCGGTCGCACCGCAGGGTAATGCGCTCGGACAAGCCTGCCTCGCCGACCGCCCGCTCGGCCAGATCGATCATCGGACGGGATGCATCGACCCCGGTCACCCGGCAGGTCGGATAGAGACGGGCAAAGCGCAGCGGGATGTCGCCGGGCCCACAGCCAAGATCGAATACGTGCCCTTCCGAGAAGTCCGGAAAGTATTCCCGAAACCGCTCGACGAACCCTTGGTTCTCAGCCGAGAAATCTGCCTCCGCATAAGCCCGCGCCTGCTGCGGATCGTCCATCAACTCCGGCTCAAGCAATCTGTCCATCATTCGTTTCTCTGGGTGTTACGGGTGAACCGGGGGCGTCGATGAAACACTCCCTCGCCTAGCTCTTTTTCACGACGACTTCATCACCCGGCCGCACGATCCCTTCGCGCAATACTTTCGCATACACGCGACTCCAGCCCGGGTTGGTTTTCTGCGAGATGCGCTGATAGTCGCCGTCACGGAACCATCGGGCGTTGTGACGACAGGGCACCGTATAGCTCGTCACTTCCATTTCGATCTCGGGCCCGATCGTCAGCCGGGCACCCGGCGTTACGTGATCCCACTCCAGCCCCGCCAAGGTCAGATTCTCTCCGGAACAACCCGGATCGATCGGATGCCCTTCGTCCTGCAGACGCTCAATGAGATCCCACGAATAGAGACAGACGGCACGGTCCGGGCCGCCATGAACGTTGAGGTTACGCTGCCGATCGCCCTCCACCCCCTGGGCGGTAATCCGCGCTTCGAAGACCGGAAGTTTCGGGACCCCTCCGTCCGAGACATTGACCTGATGAACATGCGGATAGGGCGGACGTCCCTGGTTCATCATCGTCCCATCCCCTCGCATCCTTCGCCCGCCTGGAGCTCCAACGCCACCCATCCGTCCTGCTCCCGCCGGGCAGTCCGATAGAGCCCTCGGCTCGCATAGCAGGCCAGCACTTCTTCTTCCTGATCCACCAGCACGCCGGAAAACAGCAATCGCGCCCCGGCTAGTCCATAGGGGGCCAGTTCCTCGACCACGCTCAGAAGCGTCTGCCGGTCGAGGTTGGCCAACGCGAGATCGACGTGGCGTCTTGGATTGAGCTGCTCCAGCGTCCCGCAGATCAGTTCCAACTCCGGACCGAATCGATTGTCACGGACGTAGTCCCGGGCACATTCGACCGCGACCGGATCGTTCTCCACGCCGATCGCGGAGCGCGCCCCCAGTTTTAAGGCCGCCATCGCCAGAATGCCGCTGCCGGACCCCACATCCAACACCGTCTCGCCGCCGACAATCAGGTCTTCCAGCCATTCGAGCAACATCCGCGTGGTGGCATGGTGTCCGGTGCCGAAGGCCTGTTTGGGATCGAGAATGATGTCGAACTGAGCGGGAGCCAACGTCACCGGCTCCCAGCTGGGACGGATAACGATCCGCCGCCCGATCTGCAAGGGTTTCACCGACTGCGCCCACTGGCGGTTCCAATCCTGATGCGGCAGATCGCCGATCTGCATCGCCGCGCTGGTGACGCCGGTCGGATCCAAATGATCGATGGCCGCCCGCAATCGACCCAGGTGCTCGCCCGTCCAATCCTGACGCGACCAGTACAGATGCGTCGTGCCGGCCTCGTCCCATGCCCCTTGCACGAGCGGATCGCCCAACAATCCGAGCAACTCGCCGGAATCGATTTGCGCCGGAATCCGGACATCCACCCACTCGAGCGTCATGACACCCTGCTCCTTCGCGATTGACTGCATCGCTCCCTTCCCAGTATCGTCCAGCTCATCGTGCACGTCACTTCTCTGTCACCACCAGCCTCCATTCGCGAACACTCGTTGCTCCGTGTGCTCCGGCGTGGTGAACGGCTTCTCCGGCGCGAGGCGGCGGCAAGCGCCACATTCTCCCGGTGGCGTCTTTCCATCTTCCTCACCGGTCTCGCCGTCGTCGTCAGCCTCTATCGTCTGGGGGAATACACCACGGGAAACAGCGCCGTCGCGGTCTTTCTTATCGGATTTCTCATTGTTGCGGCGTATCATAACAGGCTCGAACACCGGATTCACCGGCTCCGGCTCTGGACCGACGTCAAACGCCGGCACCTAGCCCGATTGCGCCTGGACTGGTCCTCGCTTCACCCGGCGCCGACCGTAACGGCCGACGGGCATCTGTACGCGCGCGATCTCGATCTGCTGGGCCCTCATTCGCTCCTGCATCTGCTCGATACCACCGCCTCGGCCCAAGGCCGGGCACGTTTGGCCTCCTGGTTGTTGACCCAACCGCCCGGTGAGTCCTCCTGGACCGAACGACAGCGCCTCATTCGTGAACTGACCCGTCTGACACTGTTCCGCGACCGTCTCAGTGTGCAGGCCCGGCTCCTGGGCGACGAAGAACTCAGCGGCCAGCGCCTGACCGCCGTGATGCAGCATGAGCTGCACGTCCCGCGTCTGCACATCGTCCTGCCGATCCAGGCACTGCTCGCCCTTACCACGCTTACGCTAGGGATCGCCTCGCTCCTCCACTGGATGCCGGGCTACTGGATGTTCTCCTTCGGTCTCTATGCGCTCATTTATTTCCAAACGGACCAGGGCGAGGAACTGCTCGAACATGCCGTGGGCTTGCACCATGAGGTCGAGAAGCTGGGAGTCGTGCTCCGCTATCTGGAATCGCAGGCGCGGCGCCCTGGTTCGGCACTTGCCGCCGCCTGTCGGCCCCTCACCGAATTCGACACCGCCCCCTCCGCCGTCATTCGTCATCTCGCCTGGGCCCTCCATGGCGCGAGCGTCAAGGCGCATCCGCTGATCCATCTGGTGCTCAACGCACTGTGCCCCTGGGATCTGTTTTTCACGTTCCGGCTGCAACAGTTCCAGCGCCGCATCCGCGCACTACTGCCCCGCTGGCTGGACTGTCTCGCGAAAGTCGAAGCGGCCTCCGCCGTCGCGACCTTCGCGTACCTCCATCCAACCTACGCCTGGCCCTCCCTCAGAACGGAGCCGGGCATCCGCGCCTCCCAACTCGGTCATCCGCTTATCCCGCCGGCCTCCCGAGTTGCCAATGATTTCTCCGTTTCCGGGCTGGGCACCATCCATCTCGTGACCGGTTCCAACATGTCCGGGAAAAGCACCTTTCTCCGCACCCTCGGCCTCAATCTGTGTCTGGCGCAAGCCGGCGCTCCGGTCTGTGCCGCCGCCTTCGAATGGAGTTGGAGCCGCCTGGCCTGCTGCATTCGCGTCGACGACTCGCTGGACGCCGGCTTGTCGTTCTTCTACGCAGAGGTGAAACGGCTCAAGACGATTCTCTCGGCGACGGAGGACCGCACCGCCCCGCCGGTCCTCTTCCTGATCGACGAGATTTTTAAAGGCACCAACAACCGCGAGCGGCTCATCGGCAGCCGCGCCTACATTCAGGCCTTGGCCCACAGCAACGGGTACGGACTCGTCACCACCCACGATCTGGAGCTTACAGACCTGGAACAATCCACCCCGGGTCTGATCAACAGTCACTTCCAGGAAACCGTCGCCGCCGGCACGCTGCAATTCGATTACAAACTAAGACCGGGGCCCTGCCCGACGACCAATGCGCTGAGAATTATGGAACTGGAAGGACTGCCAGTTCCTAAATCGCAGAACAACCCAGCAGATAAGTAATAATGAAACAGGCGGAGGAAACGTAATGTCCCCTCCGCCTGGTGGAGCACCGGCTTCTCAGGAGGAGAAAACCGATACCGGATTGAGGTCAACTGCCAGTCGCTACTTCGGCATGTACTTCACAATATATTCCGACAAGTCTTCGGCAATGTCCTTCAGCGCCGGCTTGAACATCATGTAGGTCTTCGCCTTATCGTGGCGCCCCTTCCAAATAATGGCGCCTGTCGTAGCATCAACCAGCCGCACACCCATCCCCACTTTCCCAAAGCTATCCCCTTCTGCACGACCATATTCCCAATTGTTGATCTTCGGCACGAGCAACGCCTCAGCCTGTACCAATTGTCCAAGTTTTATGGCCATCCCTGGATCAGATTGCCCGGTCGTATCCAGCTTGGAGTAGTAGGCAGCCAAGAGATCGCTGGCTTCCTTAGCAGAAAAGGCGCCATTGACTTGATCGGGATTCACGACTGATTCATATCGTCCGGACTTGCTCAATACACTGACTAACACCGCTTGTGACGACTCGCGCGCCCCCTCATATGCGCCGACCATCGGGGGCAGCACCGCAATCGTTCTCGGCTTGAAGGTTGCAGCGGACGGCCCTTCCCACACTTCCTGCAAGCCTCCGCACCCGGTCAACACCAACAGCCCCACACCCAGCAATCCTGCCAGCTTCGTTCTCATCAATGAGTCTCCTTCATGCCCGTCGCTCTCGAGAATTGTCAGAACGTCATGGCCACCGTGCCAGACGCCAACGCGCCTCGCTCGCGGAAATCATAGCCACCGCCTACATCCACACGCAGCGCAAAGAGGCGAATCCCGATGCCGGCCGTCGGCGTGATGAATGAATTGGCATCGGCTGTATTCTTGAATGCCCCGACCCGGAACGCGAACATTTCCGAGAACACCGTCTGCTCTGCACCAACACTCAGCACCTGGCTCTTAATCCCAGGCGTCAGGGTCCTGTTCGACGTGACATCCATATCAGCCGTTACCGTCAGTGAGTCCCAGGGATTGACGGCAATACCACCGCGCACCTGTGGTTCCAGCTTGAATTGCTGCCCCGCCGTTTTCGTATCGAAGGACGGTGCATTAATATCTTTCGCCACAATACCGAGCCGCAGCCAAGAGGACGGCCGGTAGACCGCTCCCACATCAATGCCAAACGCCGTCGAGAGCTTCGCCTTCCCCAGCTTATCGGACACGTCGATCTCGCCATCTGTTACCGTGGCCGTGCCATTGTAGGCCGCGCCTTGAATCAGTTTTCCCGTCACACCGATCGACAACGTCCGGTCTAAAAAGGCATAGGCGTAAGAAAACGTTGCTTGCCTGGCCTCCAGTCCTTGCAGGGCTAGCTGCCCATTCACGCTCAATGTTCCGGTGTTCGCCACGGTCAGCCGAGTGGGAGCAAACATCCCTGCCGTCGCCACATCCGCGACACTGATGCCAAAAGCATGGTCCCCGTAATATCCCTTGATATACAGTCCTCCCGCACCAATAGCGGATACCGAGGCCCCTGGTCGGTTGATTTTATCGATCAAGCTCTGAAGACGTGCCTGGTTCCCAGCCGAAGCGTCATTGAGATCAACCTTATCGATCTCCTTCAAGGTATCGTTCATCCCAATCCGGTCAATCCCCTGAAAGCTAAACCCCACGCGAATATCGACCGTCTTGCTCATCGCTAACCCAGCGGGATTCCAGTACGTCGCATAGGCATCCGACGTCACCGCCACACCCGCCCCGCCCATCCCCGCTGCCCGCGCACCGACCACTGCAAATTCAACCGCCTGACTCGACGCCACTCCAAACAGCCCACTCGCCAGCGCAAAACAGCTCACAACTGATAATCTCTTCATCTCCACCCCCTCATACTTCATCCATCTACAGGCATAAGAAGCCTCGATATTAATACAGGCACTGGAGTCTATTATTTATTTACGATATTGACTCTATTGCTCCCAGAAAGAATCGAGCAGAATTACTCTATACGATTGAGCTCAGCACTAGCACTTCCAGGATACCGTGTCCGCCAGCACGTTGAATTTCGATCGCACCCTACGGCGAGGCCAACCACTAATGCGCTACTGCGCTACGGATTGACCAGCCGGGATTTTTTGTACCACCTACCTGTTAGTCCTCAGCTCGCTTGATGCCCTGCATCTAGCTGTCGCCGATTCACGAGAAGCCGCAGCACTCACCGCAGACCGTCGCCTCGCGATGGAAGCGAAGGCCCTTGGACTTCCCGTGAGACTCCTCACCATCGATCGAAGCCACTTACACCGTTGTCAACGGAGCCCCTCCCAACCTTTTTGAGAGCGAACCGCGGACATCAGAACCCTTAACCGAAGCATAGGGTTGCAGGACGCGACCCCAATTTCTCGTCTTTGATCATCAATGGATTGCGACGGTGTCAACAAGCCCTAGTTAATCAGCCTTTCTGCAACACCTGTAAGGAGACGTAGCCTGACGTTGCTTCTCCTGAACAATCGCATTTAGTTCTCGCTGCTGTTGAAGTAATTGCTGTTGCCCCTCATTTAATTTCCTCTGAAATTCAGTTGCAGCATCTTCAAATCGAAACACCGGAGCATCAGACTCCAGTGCTCGAATATTATTCTCCACCTGCCTGAGCTGAGAACGATACTCCCGCTTGAGCACTGAATCGTCGGTGTCCTGTATTGCCTGGCGTAGCGCCTCCGCTTCAGCCTCATACATATCCCGCATTTGTGCATTGGCATTATGTGAAAACAGTATTGTTAACAGGATTAAAACCACGCTCATGAGCCGGAATATTTTCATGGCATCCTCCTTCGCTAAGAGTGAGCTAAGCGCAAGATCATGCTCCTCCGCCCCACGATTTCCTTGGACACACCATTGGGGCATACTGCCCCCAGCATTGAGGGAGGTGTTCATGGCGAAATCGAAGGCAGAGCGCGGTCGGTTTTCCTCGCGCAAGAAGATGGACGTGGTGCTGCGCGTGTTGCGGGGTGACGATCTCGATATGGTCTCGCGGGAAGCCGGGATCACCGCCGCGACGGTGTCGGCGTGGCGGGACCAGTTCCTGGCGAGTGGCCAAGCCGGGTTGAAGAGTCGGGCCGGTGATGGCCGCGACGACGAACTCGCCCGGTTGAAAGCCTTGGTTGGAGACTTGACGATGCGGCTGGAACTGTCGCGGGAAGCGGTCCAACGTCTCCGAGGTGGCACCCCTTTGGCCACCGGGAGGTCGACGCGATGAGCCACACCCCGTCGCCTTCCACGCAACGTCCGTATGGTGTGGTCCGGGTCTGTCAGGAATGGGGCCTGAGTCGCTCCTCGTTTTATGCCCAGCCGGGCCGTCGGGTGTCACTGCCCCGTGAGCCGGCGAAACGGGGCCCGAAGACCGCGTACACGGATGAAGTGCTCACCGTGCATATTCGCCACGTGCTGGCCACCTCGCCATTTCTTGGGGAGGGGCATCGCAAAGTGTGGGCACGACTACGGGCGCAGGGGATTCGCACGTCCAAACCCCGCGTGCTCCGACTCATGCGGCAGGCCGACCTCTTGGCTCCCAGCCGGGTACCGCGCGTCGTGGGGCCGCGAGTTCACGATGGCACAATTATCACCGAGCGCCCAAATCAGATGTGGGGCACCGATGCAACCAGCACGGTGACGGTAGCGGACGGCGCCGTCACGGTCTTCGTCGGTGTGGATCATTGTACGCTCGAAGGGATCGGCATCCATGCGGCGAAGCGAGCCACCCGCTTCGAGGCCTTAGAACCGATTCGCCAAGGGGTGCGCCAGCAGTTCGGGGCCGTCTCTGCCGGCATCGCGGCGGGTCTGCAGGTGCGACATGATCATGGCAGTCAATATATGAGTGACGACTTTCAGGCTGAACTCCGATTCCTGGGCATCACATCCAGTCCGGCGTTTGTCCGTGCCCCAGAAGGCAACGGCGTGGCAGAGCGGTTCATTCGGACGCTGAAAGAGCAACTCTTATGGGTGCGCACGTTCCAGACGGTGGAGGAGCTCCGCCAGGCGCTCCTCAACTGGTTGCCGCTATATAATGAGCAGTGGTTGGTCGAGCGGCATGGGTTCCGCTCACCACGCCAGGTCCGTCGGGACCTGCTGGTTACGTCGGAGGCCGCGTGACAAGGTCGATCATCGAGGAGTGGGGGCATCTTGTGAAGTGGCCCTCAAAACACGACGCCCACAGTTGGCTCAGGAACAGCGATCGCCCAGCGGCGCGATCCACCGGTCGGGTCCACTATGGCTATAACCGTGTCCAAGAAATCGAGAGCGGTACAATGCAAAGTTCCCGATTGAAGAGAGCGTAATGATAATCGGGGAAGGTCCGATTAATTCACATTTCCGCTCGCCAATTTGTTCCTGGATTTGTCACCAGGGCCCTTCCGATGGACAGTCGCTGACCCGATAGCCGGTGTTTGGGGGATCCACTCACCGTCTGATCGTCCACGGCCAATCCTCGATTGGCAAGAAAATACTCCCGGTACATTTACTTGCTCTGGCAAACAGCAACGTTGATACGAGGTTTGCTTTTCCTGCAGGCCTTTCCTTTACCATCATCGTCTCTCACTTCCCCTTATGTTCCTATTCGAAGTTACACTATTCGCCTACTTCTCAAAAGATCTCAGGGCTCCAACTTCCCGTCGGCGTCGGGACTAACACCAAAGAGTTTGGAATCGTGGTGTCCATGAAGAACACAGCAGAGTTGCTAGATCCCGTAAGCGGAGTAATCCCCAACATGGCATTGTCTAGAATTCCAGCGAATGCGTTCACGCCAAGAAAGCTCAGATCGATTGGTGAGCTTGTAGCAGGAAGTCCTCCCATCGCCACAGGAGGAACACCTGCTGGTGAAGCCGCATCGTAGATCAGCACCGGCGTACCGGGCGAAAACAACCCAGTTAATAGTGCCATCTTAACGATCGGGGGCGATTGAACGCGAAGTGAGAAAGAGGGGCTGTCCAGACTCCCCAACCACCGTCCGGAAAGCGGCCCAGCGATGGTTACGCCGTCTTCAGCAATGATGGTGGCAGTATTGGCGATAAAGCGGCTGAAAAATACCGCGTTGTTGGTTGTGAATAGATGGACGATAATATCGCCACCCGGCGTCACGTGCGACGTCGTCGCACCGCCCGCTTTGGGCAATGAAATGAGACCATTGTTTGTCGATCCTGATACCCCTACATCAGTGACGAGGAACACCCTATTTGCCGTTAATGCAACCTCTTGTATCCGCGTAGCTCCGTTAAGAATCGTGGTGACATTGGCTGAGGAGGTCGCCGAGAGCGGCACACGATAAACCTTCCCGGCGGCTTCCGCGATGAACAGGCCAGCCCCGTCTGAACATGTGTCCCCCCCACACAGAAGATCAGAAGTGCCTGTCAGCAACGGTGTCAGCGTATTGGTCGAAATGGTGTAGAGATAAAGCGATCGCGTGTTCACAGGTCCAAACGTTGCGGACATGAGAAACACCCGATCCGAAGTATCCTGCGCCACAATTTCGACATAGCCCACATTGGCTTGAATCGTTGTTACCGCAAAAGTAGTCAGATTGACAATTTTGAGCGCATTGGCATTCGCCTCGTCGAGCAAAAATGCGTGAGATGCTAGTCCCGTTGAGAAGTTGTACACAACACCAGCTCCGTTGATTCGGAGTCCCGAGGGGAAAACCCCGGGCTGATCTGTCGCTGACGCCGTCAAAGGAACGTACTTCAACACGTTGTCGCTGCCGGTTGAGCAATCTCCATCCACCCCTGGCAGTTCATACATCACAATGCTCGTGCCCAACGGATTCGGAACTATTGTCCCATCACATCCGGCCGGCAGAAGGCCTGTTTCATTGGATATTTGGACTGGAGGATTCGAAGCCCCGCCAGGGACTCCCGCACTTGTTCGGGAATCTACCTTAAATAACCTTCCGCTCGAGGTATAGAACACAGCATCTGACTTCACCGCACTGAAGGTTTGCGTTGCACCATCGTACGAAGCAGCGGTCAAGACTGATTGTGCGAGGCCGCTGGTCGGTGCGACCGTAGCTGGAGCCGCAGTGGGTGACGAGGGATGAATCGCAAGCAGCGGGGATGTTCCTCCTGATGCCCAAATAAAATGGTACCGTGATGAAGCGGCAACGCCTCCAAACGTCGCCGTCACCGTTGTACTCGCATTCAGGGTCACGATGCAGCTTCCCGTGCCTGCGCACCCGCCGCCGCTCCAACTCGTTAAACCAGATCCGGCCGTCAACGTAATCGACGTCCCTCTGTTGAATGGGGCATTACAGCTCGTCGTACAATTACTGATTCCTGTAGGATTGGAACTCACCGTGCCAGTTCCCGCGATATTGACGGTAACTGTCGGGCGATTGAAATTACCCGTGATGCTCGTATTGGCCGTCAGGGTGAAACTGCAAGATCCCGTGGAACCGTTACAGACAGCTGCCGTTCCCGTGCCTCCACTCCATCCTGTGAAATTCGAGTTCCCGTCAGGTGTAGCGGTCAACAACATGGCTGACCCGACCGCATAGCTTCCGCACGGACCGGCTACAGCACCGTTTGCGCTACAGACAACTGTACCCCCGCCACCGTTGGTAGTAGCAGGATTGCCTGTGACTGTATTGAGTACAGGCAGCGTGAAGTTCGCTCTGATCGCAGAATTCGCAGTTAGATTCACTGAGCAGTCCACAGCCGTACCATTGCAGCTTAAGACATTCCCCGTCCCATCAGTCCAACCAGTAAATGTTGAGCTCCCAGTCGCCGTCGCACGGAAGATCAACGGTGTTCCACTCGGATACGAGGCCGCACACGCAGCAAATCCGCCACGATTCGCACTACACGTGACAGAACCCGTTCCCGAGCCCCCGTTCGGCAATAATATAGTCACCGTTGGAGGTGGCGGCGCGACTGGAAAGGTCGCCGTTGTCGCAGCATCGGCACTGAGCGTAATCACACAATTGCCTGTTCCCGAACAACCAGCCCCAGCCCAGCTAAATCCAGTTCCGGTCGCAGTTAATGTCACCACGGTTCCGGTTGTGAAGACGGCGGAGCAAGTCCCTGCCGTGCAATTGATACCAGCGGGATTCGAGGTCACCGTGCCGCTATTCACAATAGTGACGGCCATTGTCTTGAAGGATGTCCCCAAATGCGTATTGGCCGTCGGTTCTGAAACTAGCGGCAGGCCAGGAAATGAAGTGTCGAATCCGGCAGCAGAAAAGTCGATTGTCGCAGGGAAATTGGCCGGCGGAGTCACGGGCACCTGAATCGGATTACCTGCGGCAGGGATTCCGCCAAGAGTCAGCAACAGCTGTGACAAGTTTACAACGCGAGGATCCGTGAGACTCGTTGCATTGAAGACCGAGAGCGCCGTCACGACCGGTCCAGCTGAGACCGTCGCGCCAATTTGGCGGCCATAGAGGGTGAACGTCACTGTGTCTCCAGGAAAATAATTGTACTGACCGCTCGCATTGGTCACACCTGTCAGTCCGGATGGAGCAGCGCTGTACCCGAGCCCCTGCACCGGACTGTCGATGAAGACTCCTATTGATGGCGCTGCAACCGGTGGAGTGCCCCCGCCTCCGTCCCCACCGCCACCGCAGGCCGCCAGCAGCATCGCCACACCAATCATCAACACCAAAGTCATCTTCCCTGTGTTCATAACGCTCCCCCTTCTGCGTCCTTTAAATCCGTGTGCAATGCGCCAGCTGATCTCTCAGCAATCGGTAGGCCAACTTTTTCTGACCCACACCAGGCTCTTGCTCATTTCAGAATTCTCTCTCCCAGCTTGTCTGTTAATTCGTATCGACTACGATTTCCACTCATCAATTCCAGTCTCTCCGTCTCCAGGTGAGTGAATCAAATCCGATTCAAAGTGAATCAAGACACATTCAGCGCCACGCATCACTCACCATTTCCACCAATCCCCTAATTCAGTAGCCTCCTGACCGGATTTAATGCGAGTCAGAATCTGCTGTTATCATTCGCCGCACAATTCCTCTAAAGTCGTACGCTAAAGCGCGTACACGCATCCAATCTCATGTACCGTAAGTACGACTCGCACAAACGAGGGTTCTCCCTGTTCCCAACCAAGAGATAAAATCGCCGCCACCTAATTCCCATTCCGGCTTGCCATGGCTCCAGCAACTAGAAGCGCAGCAGAAAGCCGTCCCTTCACCCCTAACTTCGCGTAAATTCTTTGCAAATGCTTCTGCACCGTTCGCGAGCTGATCCCCATTCGCTGGGCGAGTTCACGAGTGGAGTCTCCGTTCGTCAACAACTCCAACACTTCCCGTTCCCGTTGGGTGAGACTTCCAATCTCTTTACTCATCAGTCTGGCATTTACATTGCTAATCAAAAGCTGTTTGCATCTTACGAGCCTACGAAAAATCCTGATTGTTCCTAGCTCATGTCGCGTGATATGAAAATACGCCTATCGGCGTACGGGTTTTTTCTGAGCAGCCTGCTTAGGTGCCAGCGACGCATCGGAGCGTGAGATGCCGAGACTTTCTCACCGCGAGTTCGATCGACTCTCGAATTTCCTCCTCGACCTCTACGCCTTCCGCGACCATGAGACCTTTGTCGATCACGTCCTTGAATCGCTACACGCTCTCATTCCCTGTGAACGTATCAGCTACAACGAAATGGATCTTCAACATCACCAGGCTTACATAAAACACACACCGGAGGATCCTCGCGTCCTTCTCCTAAATCCCACTTTCGCCAAACTGATGCATCAACACCCGGTCGTTCAACATCTTCAACGACATCGGAACAAAGAAACACACGCCTTCCAGATTACAGACTTTTTGAACCAGCGAGAGTTTGAGCGCCTTGCGCTCTATCAGGAGTTTTATCGAAAGCTTGATATTACACATCAATTGGCAATCAACATCGATGGAACGAAAGACATCTTGATCCCCTTCGCATTCAATCGTCACAAGTCCGACTTTGCAGCCCACGAGAGGCTCTTCCTCAATCTTTTGCGTCCGCACCTCGCCCAGGCCTATCGAAATGCAAAAGCCGTCTCGCGATTTAAAACCCTGCTCCCATCGCTCAATGGCGTCTTAACCGTTACCGGACTGGCTGCACTCCTGGTGGACTGTGATGGGACAATTCAATGGGCTACAGACAACGCTATCGAACATTTGCGGTCGTACTGCAAGATCGTCCCACCGAGCCAACTGCCGCCGCTCATCGGAGAATGGTTTCGCTCTCAGATGGCCACTCAAGTCGAGTCAACCCAAAGGTTGGCCTTACGACATCCACTCATACTTCAGCGCGAGCATGGAAAATTATCGATCCGCCTCCTGAAGGAAAGACACGAATGGTGGATCATCATGGAAGAGCATCATGACGAAATAAATCAAGCAGCTCTTGACGAGGCCGGTCTTTCGCGGCGTGAGACTGAAGTACTCCGGTGGGTTGCACAAGGCAGAACGAACGACGAGATCGCGTTAGTCCTTGGAGTCAGACTAGCGACCGTGAAAAAACATTTGGAACGGATTTACATCAAGCTCGGCGTAGAAACGCGAATGGCGGCGGTGGCAAGAGCGAAAGAGATATGCGTCCACGCGCTGGATTGAGGTTTAGCCTAGCTTTGGCTAGGGGTTCGCCTTCACCCACTCACGTACAACATGGAAGAATTTCCCAGGCTCTTCCAGATAGGGCAGATGACCACTCTGGTCAAACACGGCCATCGTCGCGGTCGGAATTCCCTTCTGTAACCGCCTCATCTGCGCGAGCGGCATGAAAAAATCATCGGCCCCGGCCAGGAGAAGGGTCGGGACCCGAATCTCTTTCAGCCGTGGTTCGAGCGAATACCCTGCAAGACAGCGCGGAGTTTCACGGTAGGCATCAGCGCAGAACAGGATTCGGCCGATCGCTTCATGAATGAGTCGCTCTGCAGGCTGATGGAAATAGAGCGGCGCCAGATGACCCATGATGTTTTTGCAGACCGTGTCGTTACCGGCCTTGGAAAAATCCAACAGCGCCACCAACTCTTCCGATGCTCCCCGCGCGCGCATGTTGGCCACAATGTCCGGGAAATAGTCGAGCGCCGGCACGGCGCAGACGAGGATGAGGCGCTGAAGCTGTCCCGGATAGCGCAGGGCATATTCCATTGCGGGAAATGCGCCAAAGGAATGTCCCACAATGGAAATCCGGTCAAAGCCGAGATGCGATCTAAGCCCGTCGGCATCGCGCGCCAGCTGTTCCCACGAGAGAGTCTCGATCGGAGGTCGACCGGATCGACCGTTACCCCGATGATCGTAGTAGACAAGTTGTAACATCTCTCCAAGCGGGTCCAACCCTGGATGAACCATTGTATGATCGAACCCCAGCCCTCCGTGCATGACGAGGCACGGCTCGCCGCGACCAACCGTCTTGTAAAAGATTTCCGTCCCGTTGATCGACGCGTAGGGCATGCGGTGGACAGTACGCGATCATCTGCCCTTGATTCAATACCTGCAACCACGGTTTTCTTTGACCTCCGGATGAGCTTGCCCCATAGTGATGCGAACCATCTCACTTCACCCGGGCACGTCGCATGACGAATCAACCGTCGCATCCGCTCCGCGGGCTTTTGATCGCTCAGTTCTTCGGCGCCTTCAACGACAACGCCTGGAAACTCATGGTCGCGCTGCTCGGCATCCGCCAGATTGCCGCAGCCGTGGCGCCGGGCGCCGACCTGGAATCGGCCTCGCAGGCGCACACGACCCTCACCTTCGTCATCTTCACGCTCCCGCTGATGCTGATCTCCCTCGTGGCCGGTGTCGTGGCCGATCGTGTGAGCAAACGCACCATCATCGTCGCGATGAAAGCCGTCGAGGTCGTCCTGATGGCGGCCGGCACCGTCGCCCTCATGGTGAACCCGGGCGGCGGCCTCCTGCCGATGATCGTCCTCGGCTGCATGGGCGTACACAGCGCCCTCTTCAGCCCGGCCAAATACGGCATTCTCCCGGAACTTCTCCCGCACGACCGGCTAACCCAGGGCAACGGCATCCTCGAACTGAGCACGTTCCTGGCCATCCTCGGTGGCACCGCCATCGGAGGAATTCTCCTCGACAGCGTCGGCTCAACAACCTGGCTTGCGCCTCTCGTCCTGACCGGGTTGGCCGCGATCGGGTTCGCCGCCTCGCTAACCGTGCCGATTGTTCCCCCCGCACGCAACGACGGCGGCATCGCATCCACCGTCGGCGGTGCGGTCAGGGCCGTCTTGGCCGATCGGACCCTTCTCCTCGGCATTCTCGGCGCAGCTTTTTTCTGGACCGTGGCGAGCCTGGTCGGCCAGGATATGCTCGTCTACGCCAAAACGGTCCTCACGCTGTCCGATTCGCTCTCCGGGCTCCCGCTCGCGCTCCTGTCGATCGGCATCGGCGCCGGCGCCGTGATCGCGGGCAAACTGTCCGGCAACCGCGTCGAATACGGTCTCATCCCGCTCGGCGCCCTCGGCATCTGTGTGTTCCTCTTTGGATTGGGACATCTCGCGCCAGGACTGGCCGGGACGCTGCTGTTGATGAGCGGGCTGGGTGTGGCCTGCGGACTCTTCGTCGTCCCGGTGAACTCGTTGATCCAGTGGCGCGCACCCGCCGACCGGCGCGGCAGTATCATTGCGCTCTCCAACACGTGCACGTATAGTGGTGTCTTGATGGGATCCCTCAGCGGAGGTGTCTTCGCCTCACTCGGCCTCTCGACCACCGGTATTCTCCTCGCCGCAGCGTTGGCCACTCTTCTTGGCACACTCTGGGCGTTGTGGCTTGTCCCGAGCGCCTTTGTCCGCCTCGTCCTCATCCTGTTGACGAAGACGCTCTATCGGGTCCGCGTCGTCGATGTCGCCCACGTGCCCCAATCCGGCGGCGCCCTGCTGGTCCCGAACCACATGTCGCTGGTCGACGGCTTTCTCCTGATCGCGAGCCTGGACCGCCCCGTTCGCTTCGTCGTCGACGCCGCCTATGCGACCCACCCCCTATTCAAGTGGCTGATGGACATCATGCGAGTCATTCCCATTTCATCCTCGGGAGGCCCGCGGATGATCCTGCGGGCACTGCGCACAGCCGGCCAGGCGCTGGATGACGGCGAAATCGTCTGTATCTTCCCGGAGGGACAGATCACGCGGACCGGCACATTGCTGCCGTTCCGGCGCGGGTTCGAACGAATCGTCAAAGGCCGCACGGTGCCGATCATCCCAGTACACCTTGATCGCGTGTGGGGCAGCCTGTTCAGTTTCGTGAAAGGTCGTTTCATCTGGAAACTGCCGGAGCAGATTCCCTACCCCGTCACGGTCTCGTTCGGCACTCCGCAACCGGCCGACACACCGTCCCACGAGCTTCGCCGCCTCGTCCGTGAATTGGGCGAAGCCGCCTGGCGGTTGCGGAAGGACGATCAAGCCCCTATTCACCGCCCTGTCGTAGCGGCCTGGCGGCGACGCCCCTTTTACTTTGCGATGGCCGACGCGTCGCGCCCCCATGTGACCGGATTCAAGGCGTTAGTCGGGACGATCACCTTGGCCCGCGCGATGCGATCCCATTGGGCAAACCAACAGCACGTCGGTCTGCTCCTCCCGCCGAGCGTGCCCGGCGCCCTACTGAATATCGCCGCCGCGCTTACCGGCCGCACAAGCGTGAATTTGAATTATACGGTCGGCCGCACCGGTCTGGAGTCCGCCATCATGCAGGCGGGGCTCAAGACCGTGGTCACCAGCCGGTTCTTCATCGAGAAGGCCAAGCTCGAAATTCCCGGCGGCGTCACCCTTCTCTATCTGGAAGACATCGCCAGACAGATCTCCGGCGGCACGAAGCTGACGGCCTTGCTTCTCGCGCTGTTCGCGCCGGTCAGGCTCATCGAGCGGGCCTGCGGCTGTTCGCGACGCATCGACGTGGACGATCTGGCCACCATCATCTTCAGCAGCGGCAGCACGGGCGAACCGAAGGGCGTCATGCTGTCCCACTTCGCGATCAACTCGAACGTCGAAGGCGCCGGACAAGTCATCCACATCACGAAAGACGACCGGGCGCTCGGCATTCTCCCCTTCTTCCATTCGTTCGGATACATGTTGCTCTGGTTCTACACACGCAACCACGCGGGCATCGTGTTTCATCCTTCGCCCTTGGATGTGGCCGCAATCGGCGAGCAATGCAGCAACTATCGCGTGTCACTCCTGGTGGTGACCCCCACATTCCTCCAGTTGTATCTGCGGCGGTGCACCCCGGAGCAATTCAGCAATCTCCGCGTCGTCATCACCGGCGCCGAGAAGCTGCCGTTACGGCTAGCCCAGGCGTTCCAAGACAAGTTCGGTGTCGCGCCCGTCGAAGGATACGGCGTCACCGAATGCGCGCCGGTCATCTCCTGCAACTGTCCCGACTATCGCGCCTCCGGCTTCTATCAGGTCGCGTCGCGCCGCGGCACGGTCGGACAACCGTTTCCCGGCGTCTCGGTGCGCATGGTCGATCCGGAGACCTGGGCGATCCTCCCGCCCGGGCAGGCCGGGATGTTGCTGGTGAAAGGGCCCAACGTGATGAACGGCTACCTCGGCCGCGAAGACCTCACGGCGAAGGCCATGAAAGACGGCTGGTACATCACCGGTGACATCGCCACACTGGACGAAGACGGGTTTCTCACCATCACCGAC
>JAXLZJ010000016.1:0-96016 GCA_046350995.1 Nitrospira sp. | reverse complement strand
TCACCATGCCCAGCAGTTCAGGCCGGAAAACCGTGGGCGTCGCACGAGGACTCATGATGCTCTGCGATACGTGCTACGATCAGGTCATCGCAGAAAAATTGGTCGACGGAAGGAATTTCGTCTCCAACCACGAAGCGCTCTTCGATACTATCTGCATAGGCTGCACCGACATCAATCGTCCGCTTGTGGACGACATGCTCGGGAGCTCGGAGTAGGGTCTCGGCCTTACTTGCACTCTTTCCCGTTGAAGATCATGCAGGTCGATTCACCGGATTTGACCTTCCAGGTCTTGATCACCGGCATTTGATCCTCGCCTTTCCATTCAACCAGAAAGTCCACTAACCCCGAGATCGGTAGCTTCTCCATGTGGGGACGGGCCGCTTCCGGGACGTCGATATAGAAGACGCCGCCGAGCTTGGAGATCAGGATCCGGTGGTTCTCGACGTCGATCTGAATGACCGGGCTATAGTAGCTCTTGTCTTCGGCGTGGCTCATGCCGGTCATGAGCGCAACCAAGGCGGAAGCGAAAACGATGGTTCGCAGGAAGGCCATAACGATCGCTCCTTGGAAAGAGGTCGATGATGGGGCGCATTATCGCATCCCACCGGGGAGAAGGAAATATCAATTTCTCGGGTTCGGACGCGAGGGGGATCAGGCGGCGGCGATCGGCGCGGGCGTGACGACGCCCTTCTTGATCCAGTAAGTGCGGATGTCCGGGACCTGGTGCATGAGAGAAATGAGGAGATAGGCGGGGACGGGGAGATTGATTTTTCCCCAATAGTCCTCGTAATCGGTGGCGATCTTGATGTCTGTGACGGAGGGACGGGCGGGGTCGTGCGGGTGGGAATGATAGACGACCTGCAGCGTCAACCCGTTCCGGCGCATGTCTTTCTGTGCGAGGGCCAAATCCTGGGCGTCCATTACAAAGGCGATTTCAGCCCGTTCTTCCGGACTCAAGCGTTCCAGATGGGCTATCTTGGCCGCGTCGAACGATGCGAGTTGCTGGGCGCCTTCGAGGGCGACGACGTTTTTGATCCGATAGATCTTCGTCACCGTCCGGTCCGTCCCGGCGAGGAGCCCGCAGCACTCATAAGGCGCGAGTTCCTTCGCATGGGCGACCATGTCGTCGAGGATGGTCTGAGGAATCACGAGATCAGCCACGGCTCGTCCTAGATGGTGCAGCTGACCGTGTAGTCGAGATTCAAATCCTTGATCTTGGGATTCGGTCCGCAGAGCGGGCAGACGGGGTCCTTCGGGCGACCGACCTTGCGGAACTTCATCTCGAGCGCGTCGTAGATCACCAGCTTGTCGGCGACGGTTTCACCGATGCCGAGGATTTCCTTAATCGCTTCGGAGGCCTGCAGAATGCCCATCGTCCCGGCCAGAACACCGAGCACACCGGCTTCCTGGCAGTTCGGCACGAGGCCGGCCGGCGGCGGTTCCGGGTACAGACAGCGATAGCAGGGATAACCGGCGTGCGGCTTGATCGTCGTGAGCTGGCCTTCGAAGCGGAACATGCTGGCGGACACCAGCGTTTTCTTGGCGAAGAAGCAGGCGTCGTTGACCATGAAGCGGGTCGAGAAGTTATCCGATCCGTCCAGTACGATGTCGTACTGCGAAATCAGCGGCAGAATGTTGTCGGCATCGACCAGCTGATGATAGGTGTTGATCGTGATCTCGGGATTGATTGCCGAGAGCGTCCTTCGTCCGGATTCGACCTTGGGGACTCCGACGGTTGCGGTCGAGTGCATGATCTGGCGTTGGAGATTCGACAGATCGACGACATCGCCATCCACGAGGCCGATGGTCCCGATACCGGCGGCCGCCAGATACAAGGCGGCAGGGGAGCCGAGTCCACCCGCGCCGATGAGCAGCACCTTGGCGCGCTTAAGCTTGAGTTGGCCTTTGCCGCCGACATCCTGGAGGATGATATGGCGGCTGTAGCGTTGAATTTCAGATTCGGACAAATCCATCGTTACTCAACCACGTTCAATTCGATCGGATCGACGACGCAGCCCTTCTTGCGCAGCCCTTCAAGCGCGCGCTCGATTTCCGCCGTCTCGCCCGAGAGTTCGACATCGACCCAGCCGGTGGTTTCGCGCACGTCGGCGCGACGCACGTTGGTAACGATGTTGTACTCGCGGCCGATCTGATAAATGATCGGTTCCTTGACCTTGTCTTCCGGAAACCGGACGTGAAAGCGCAAATGTGAAACGTGTGCCATGGCTAGCCTCCCGCGATCGCCGGCACGATCGACACTTCGTCGCCGGTTTTCAATGCGGTGTCTTTGCCCTTCAGGAAGCGGATGTCTTCCTCGTTGACGTAGATGTTGACGAACCGGCGCAACTCGCCGCTGTCGTCGCAGAGGCGCGCCTTGATGCCGGGGTAAGAGGCTTCCAGGGTGTTGACCATGTCTTCGATGGAGCCAGCGGCGACGTCGACTTCACCCTGGTTCTTTGTCAGCGGTCTGAGAGGCGTTGGAATGCGGACTTTAATCATGCGTCACCACCACCATTTTTCCCGAGCTTGAAGGTTTTCTCAAACGCCACGAGGCTGGGTTGAATGCGGGTCGGCCGTCCGACGGCGTCGATGACCGCTTCCTGCGTCTTCAATCCGTTACCCGTGATATAGGCGACTGTCACTTCGTTCTTCTTGATGACCCCTTGCTTGACCAGCTTCTTGAGCACGCCGATGGTCACGCCACCGGCGGTTTCCGCGAAGATGCCTTCGGTTTGCGCCAGCAACTTGATCCCTTCCACCACTTCCTCGTCGGTTACCATGTCCATGGCACCCCTGCTCTCGGCCGTGGCTTTGAGGGCGTAGTAGCCGTCCGCCGGGTTACCAATCGCGAGGGATTTGGCGATGGTCTTCGGCTTGACCGGCTTGAAGAAGTCGCGGCCGGCCTTGAACGCTGTCGAAATCGGCGAGCAGCCTTCCGCCTGGGCGCCGTTGATCTTGGTCCGCACCTCGTCGATGAGCCCCACGTATTTCATTTCGTGGAGGCCTTTCCAGATTTTTGTGAGCAGCGAGCCCGAGGCCATGGGAATCACGACCTGGTCCGGCGTCTTCCATCCGAGCTGTTCGACCGTTTCGAAGGCGAGGGTCTTGGACCCTTCCGCGTAGTAGGGGCGGATGTTGATGTTCACGAAGGCCCAGCCATGTTCGCCGGCGATTTCGCTGCACAGCCGGTTCACATCGTCGTAGTTGCCTTCGACCTCGACCACGTGCGGCTTGTAGATCAAGTTGCCCAGGACCTTGGCGGCTTCCAGATCGCCGGGGATGAAGACGTAGCAATGGAGATTCGACGCGGCCGCGTGGGCCGACACCGAATTAGCCAAATTGCCGGTCGAGGCGCAGGCGACCGTCTCGAATCCCAGTTCGCGGGCCCGCGTCAGCGCGACGGCGACGACCCGGTCCTTGAACGAGAGGGTCGGGTGATTCACCGTGTCATTTTTGATGTACAACTCGTCGAGGCCGAGATAGGCGCCGAGGTTCTTGGCGCGGACCAGCGGGGTCATGCCCGCGTGCGGTCCCACGAAATTGGCGCCTTCGACCGGCAGCAAGTCGATATAGCGCCACATGCTGTCGGGGCCTTCCGCGATCTTCTTGCGCGAAATGGCTTGCTTGATCTCGTCGTAGTTGTACTTCACTTCGAGCGGACCGAAGCACATTTCGCAGACGTGGATCGCTTTAGTGGGATATTCTTTCCCGCATTCCCGGCAGACAAGGGCTTTCATCTTTGGCATAGCGACACCATCCTCACTAGTTAAGCACTCGGGCGCACGGCACAGCCCGCATAGGGATCTCCGTCGTCGAACAACTCGGTGATCGTCGGGTGTTCGCCGCAGAGGGCGCAATTCGGATTGCGCTTCACTTTGATCTCACGGAACTGCGTTTTCTTCGCGTCGAAGTCCAAGAGGCGATCGGTCAACGGCCGGCCGATGCCCAAGATGAGCTTGAGCGCTTCGGTCGCCTGGATCGTCCCGATGATGCCGGCCAGCACGCCGATCACGCCGGCTTCCTGGCAGGAGGCGACAAGGCCGGGCGGCGGCGGTGTCTTGAACACGCACCGATAGCAAGCCGATTTCTTCGGGAGAATCGTTGTGACGCGGCCGTCGAACCGCAGGATGCCGCCGTGCACGAGCGGCTTGTCCGCGAAGAAGGCGGCGTCATTGATCAAGAATTTGGCCGTGAAGTTGTCCACCCCGTCGATGATGACGTCGTAGTCGCTGAAAATTTTGAGCGCGTTTCCGGCGGTCAGGCGCTCTTCATACATCCGGACATCTACGTCCGGATTCAAGGCCTGAATCTTATCTCGGCCCGACACCACCTTGGGGCGACCCACGTCGGACGTATGGTGGAGAATCTGGCGTTGCAAATTGGTCAAATCGACGACGTCGCTGTCGATGAGTCCGAGCGTTCCCACGCCCGCCGCCGCGAGATACAAGGCGGCAGGGGAGCCGAGTCCACCGGCACCGACCAGGAGAATCTTCGCTTTGGCGATCTTCTTCTGCCCCTTGCCGCCGACTTCGGGCAAGAGAATATGCCGGCTGTAACGGTTTATTTGTTCTTCAGTAAATTCCATCGTCTTAGATGTTGAAATATTTCTCGACGCTGATGTACCGCTCGCCCGTGTCACAGAGAATGGTCACCACGTTCTTATCCGGGCCGAGTTCCTCGGCGACTTTCTGCGCGGCGAATACGTTGGCGCCGGCTGAAATGCCAACCAGCAGCCCTTCCTTCTTCGACAATTGCTTGGCGGTCTGATACGCCTCGTCGTCCGTGACGGTAATCACACGGTCCAGAATCTTCCGGTTCAACACCTTGGGAATAAACCCCGCGCCGATACCCTGAATCTTGTGGGGACCGGGATCGCCGCCTGAGAGTACGGGTGACGTCGCCGGTTCCACCGCCACGACCTTCACGTTCGGGTTCTTCTCCTTGAACACCTCGCCGCATCCGGTGATCGTGCCGCCCGTTCCGACCGCCGCGACGAACGCGTCGATCTTGCCGCCGAGCGCATCCAGGATTTCCGGCGCCGTCGTCATCCGGTGCATCGCCGGGTTCGCCGGATTCGAAAACTGATCCGGCATGAAATAGCTCGGGTTTTGCGCCAGGATGCTTTCCGCTTCCTTGATCGACCCCTTCATGCCCTCCCACGCCGGCGTGAGCACCAGTTGAGCGCCGTACGAGGAGAGCAGGCTGGCCCGCTCCATGCTCATGCTTTCCGGCATCACGAGGATCAGCTTGTAGCCGCGGACCGCCGCCACCAGCGCCAGTCCGATGCCGGTGTTGCCGCTGGTCGGTTCGACGATGGTGCCGCCCGGCTTGAGCTTGCCTTGCCGTTCGGCTTCATTGATCATGTTCAGGCAGATGCGGTCCTTGACGCTGCCGCCCGGATTGAAAAACTCCACCTTGCCGTAAATCGAGGCCGAGCCCGGTTTCGACAGACGATTCAACCGGACGAGCGGGGTTTTCCCGATCAGTTCGGTGATCTCCTTGTGCAGGATCATCGTCACCGGCCACCTCCCATGTAGAACAGAAATTCGACCTGATCGCCCTCGGCGAGGGTGGTGGTCGCAAGGTGTTCCCGGTCGATCATCTTATCGTTGACTTCGACCGCAACCATCTGCGGTTCGATCTTTTTGAGGCTGAGTAGATCGAGGACGCTCCCGCCGGGAATGTCCTCTGCTTTTCCGTTGATCTTGACCTGCATGGATTCTCCCAAGTTGGCCTAGAGATTAGGGAATTTGATGAAGGTAACAAAGACCGTCCGCGCTTGTCAAATGGCGCAGATGCGCATTCGCATTGCTTGACTTTCCGCTGAGTCCCCATACAGTATGCCTCCCTCTTGGAGGACGGCCCTCAATGTGGAAGCAGAATTTTATGTTCCGTGCGTTGGAGGCGACGCCGCTGAAAGAGTCCGAACAGGAACTCTTTCACGATACGGATCCGGCTATGGACAGCGCCGGATTGCACTTAGAGAAGTTTTTGTCCGTGTGGATTCAAGGCGACGGGGATGAGGACAAGCCGTCGGCCTACACGAATTGTTATGTCCGGACCGCCACGCTGGATTTCCAAAAGCGCGTCGGGTTTCTCCAGCCCCTCCAGGGGCGCTCACACCAGATCAAGCAGCAACTAACCCCCGGCCAAAAAGAGTTTCTCAGGGGGTGGCTGCAGTCCCATGCGCCGCAGGCGTGGGATGCGTCCGACGATCACTTCCGCGACCTCTTCGAAGCGGAGTAACGAGGCCTGTCGTGCCAGTCCGTCCGCCGTTCCTCTCCGCCCTGTTGTCGCTCAGTCTCACGCTCTCCGGCGGAGCGATCGGTTGGGCGGCTCCGGCCACGGTCGAAATCTACTATGCGCCCGAAGACGAACCGCTGACGCGCCTGGCGAAACTGTACGATCACGCGTCTCGATACATCTATGTGTCGGTCTACGGGCTGACTTCGCCGGTCGCGGTCAAATCGCTCGTCGAGGCCAAGAAGCGGGGCGTCGACGTGCGGATCATCACCGATCGCGAGCGACTCGACGACCAGAAGCAGCAGGCGGCGATCGAGACGCTGCATCTCGCCGGCATTCCCATTTTGATCAACCGGCACGACGGGTTGATGCACCTGAAACAGACCGTGATCGACGATGAGATCAATACATCCGGGTCGATGAATCAGACCGGCAGCGGCAACCGGTACAATGATGAGCGGCTCGACGTGATTCGCGATCATGCGATGACCGCGAAGGCGCGCGAAAAGTTTCTGGCGATGTGGCACGATCGGGACCGGTATCGGGAATGGAAATAGTCACCGACATTGCGGTCGTGGGGGCAGGCGGCGGCGGGGCCGTCCTGGCGCTCGCGCTCGCGCAGAAGGGGATCAAGACGGTCATCATCGAGCAGGCGGGCGGGCCGCCGCAGGGGTTGCGCGGTGAAATTCTGCAACCGAACGGGCAGGCCGTGCTCGATCGCCTGGGTCTGCTGGACAAGCTGCCGACGGACGCCACGCGCGCCGTGCACAAGTTCCATTTTTGCCGGGTCGGCGGAGAGCGGTTGTGTACCGTGGACTACGGCGATCTCTCGCCGCCGTACAATCGCGCCGTGGTCACGCTGCCGAATGTGGCCCATCATGCCATTCTGGCCGCTCTTGAGGCCGAACGGTCGGTATCTCTCCGGTACGGCACCAGTTTCGTCGGTTTGCTCAAGGAAGGGACGCAGGTCGTCGGCCTGACGGCGAAGCGGGGCGACGAGGAGTTGACCATCAGAGCCCAGGTCGTGGTCGGGGCCGACGGAGCATTTTCGAAAGTCCGCGCGGCCCTCGGGATTCCCGCCGATCTCCATCTCTACCCGCAGGGCTATCTCATCGCGATCGTCGATTCCCCGTTACCGATCACCGAAGCGAAGTATTTTGTCGGGAAGAAAACGATCCTGGGCCTGTTCCCCGCGGCGGGCGACAAGGTCTACTGCTTCTACATGATCCCGACCGGATCCTATGATCAGGTCAAGGCGCGGGGATTGCCGGCCTTGCGGGCCGCGTGGACGGCGATCGATCCGATGCTGAAGCCCTTGTTCGAACAGTTGAAGGATTGGAATCAAACCGCGTTCATGCCCACCGGCCGTGTGCGCACGCCGACCTGGGTGGCCGACGGCGCCATGCTGATCGGCGACGCCGCCCATGCGATGAATCCGCACGCGTCGCAAGGGCGGATGCAGGCGATGGTCGACGCCATGACGGTCGCCGATTTGTTGCCGGACTGTCTAGCGAAGGGCGATTGTTCCGCGGCGGCGTTGAAACCGTTCGAAACGGCCCGCCGGCCGCAGGTGACCATGTTGCAACAACTGGCGGATGAACAGGTGCTCTTCTGGAATACGGCCAATCCGGTGCTCGCGTTCCTCCGCGACCGGGTGTTTCATACGTTGGACCGGAATCCGAGGTTGCGGTATCGCGTGCTCTCCACGACGGCGGGATTCCGGCAGACGGCGCCGTTTTCATTGATAGATCGCGTCATGGCCGCCGGGTTCCTGCCGGATCCGGCCGCGCAGACGGTGACGAGGTAAAGCGATGGCGACGAGCGAATGGGTGATCGACGGGCTGCCCGAGGACTCTCACCAGCAGTTGCGGGCCTATGTGAAGGAGGTGCGTGCGGCCTACGGCGAGCAGCTGGAGAGCATGGTGCTGTACGGAAGCGCCGTGCGGGGCGAGTTTTTGCCGGGCCGTTCGAATCTGAATATCGCGCTGGTCGTGAAGTCGTACGATCCGGAATGCCTGAAGAAGTATGCGGGTCTGCACCGGCGCTGGGCGAAGGAACAGATCGTCGTTCCTGTGTTCCTGACGCAGACGGATATGCCGGCCGCTTCGCGCGTGTTTCCCCTCGAGTATCTCGAGCTGCACGACTATCATCGCGTGCTCGCCGGGCAGGATCCGTTCGTCGGCTTCAAGGTCGATCAGGCTCGTCTGGCGGGCGAAGTGCTCCAGAGCATCCGAGGGAATCTCTTACGGGTCCGGCAACGATTCATCGAGGGCGGCGGAACGGAAGAGACCGTCACAATTCTGCTGCCGCTGTCGATTACCGCATTATGTCCGCCGCTACGGGGTGTCCAACGGCTGGCCGGACGGCCGGTGCTCTCCCAGAGCGGGCCGCTTCTCGACGATATCGAGCAATATCTCGGGCTCGACTGTTCCGGGTTGCGCGATGCGCTGTTCTTGAAGCGGGGCCAGATTTCTCCGGGTCATAAAGAGGTACCGCGCCTCTTCGGGCGATATGCGGAAAATCTCGAACAGTTGATGCAGAAGGTCGAGTCGATTCTCGGGTAATACTGATGATGATGAACCGTCTGTCTGTGCTTGTCGTTGTGTTGGTGTTGCTCGTCAGCCCGGTTTTGCCGTGGGGTGACGCGAGCTCGTCGGCTCTGTACGACCGTCCGAAGGAGCGCCCCAAACTGCCGAGCCCGATGGGGTACGTCAGCGACCATGCCGGCGTGTTGGACGACGACTGGAAGGCGCGTATCCGGTCCGTGTGTCAGGATCTCGAACGCAAGACCGGCGTCGAAATGGTCGTGGTCACGGTGCCGACGTTGAAGCCCTACGAAACCGCGATCGAATACGCCCAGGCCTTGTACGAAAAATGGGGCATCGGGTCGGCGCAGCAGGAACACGGTGTGCTTGTGCTGGTCGCCGTGCAGGAACGGCAGGCGGCGGTCACGCTCGGCCGGCAGATGTTGCCCGTGATCACGCCGGCGATCATGAGCGAAGTCGGGGGAGGCACGCTGCACCCCGCCATTCAACTCGGACACTTCGGTGATGGACTCTACCGGACGGTCGTGGCGCTCGCGGCACCGGCCCAAGAAGTGCGCGTCGGCTCACTGGCCAAGCATCACTTCAAAGGAGTCGGGTTCTGGATCACGCTCTTCACCAGCGTCGGCGCGTTGTCCTTCTTCTGGTGGATCAGTCGGCCCGATCTGCGCCATCCCTTTCGCCGGATTCAGCGCGGTGAGTATTGGGGGACCGGCCAGGGCGGTTTCGGCGGAAACTGGGGCGGCTTCGGCGGAGGCATGAGCGGAGAAGGGTGGCGGTAGATCTGGATAGCCGGGGGAAAGAAATCTGCGGCAACGTATCGGTGCGCCTTGGTTGATAGCGAGGCGTGCTCAGCCCACAGGTTTGTCTTGTGCGACAGTTAGGCGGAACATGTTGCCATGTTCCGCCCAATCTCTGAGGCGAGGTCGCTACTCTTGCACGTAGCGTCTCGTCCTGCTTTTCCGGGTTTGGTCTGAATCTTCCCGTTCCCTTTCCTGTGTTGCTCTCGGGATGGGGGCGCCGCCATTGATCCCGCAGTTCGCTGGCGCGCCGCCGACGGGTGTCTTCTCACTGATCGCGCCGTTGGTCGCTGCTTGGACCGCACAAGGCACGAAGGGCGGCGTGAAATATGCCCGGAATCGCCCCGTGTCGCCTGCCGTCACGGTGACGAGAGTCGTCCCGCTGTCGGCATCGCGAATGTCTACGGTCGTGTTTTTCTGGGCGCGTCCAACAAGCATGAGCTTGCCGGTGCTGCCGTTCCACTTGGCGCGTTGGATATACACGCCTGACAAAGGAGGCGTCGGGGTCGTCTTTACGACCGCAGTATCCGGGGCGCTGGATGCGGTTCCGTCGCTTACGATGAGTTGCGCGATGTATTCACCGCTCAGATCCACCTTGAAGGTCGGCCGTACGGCACTCGGATCGGACAGCACAGCCGTGCTGTTGATCGGCTTAGAGATGAGTGTCCACTGGTAGGACACCGGCGTGCTGTCCGGATCCTTCGATCCGGAGCCATCCAAGGTCACAAGCATCCCGACAGCGATTGTCTGGTCTGGTCCTGCATTCGCAATCGGAGACGTGTTCCCACCGAGAGTGGTGATCGTCACCGTGTCCGGCGCACTAGTCACCATACCGTCGTTGACAATGAGTTGGGCCACGTACTGGCCAGCCATGTCGGCCATAAAGCTGGCCATCATGGTAGTGGCATTCGAAAGCGCGGTTTTGCTCCCCGTTGGCTTGGTGGTTAATGCCCACTGGTAACGGAGTGCATTCCCATCCGCATCCTTCGACGCGCTGCCGTCCAGTTGGACGGTGGCACCGGCGTTGACGGTCTGATCAGGGCCGGCGTTGGCGACCGGTGCCGTGTTGGTTCCGGCCGTCGTGATCGTCACCGTATCAGGTGTGCTGTTCACCGTACCGTCGTTGACAATCAATTGCGCCACGTACTGTCCAACCTTATCGGCGACGAATGTGGGTTTCGCCGCTGTGGGATTGGAGAGCGTCGCGGTGCTTCCTGTCGGAACCGACAGGAACGACCAATCATAGGTGATCGGGTTGCCGTCGACATCGCTCGACCCGCCACCATTGAGGGTAACGGTCGAGCCTGTCGTCACGGATTGGTCCGGACCTGCATTCGCGACCGGCGCGGTATTCGTGGTTGTGATGGTTACCGTGGCAGGCGCGCTGTTCACCGTACCATCATTCACGACCAGCCGCACGACGTAGTCTCCCGATTTATCCACGATAAAGGTTGGCTTCATCGTGGTCGGCCCGATCAAGGTTGCCGCGCTGCCCGTTGGCACCGAAGCAAACGACCACTGATAGGTCAAGGCATTGCCATCGGCATCCGTGGATCCGCTTCCATTGAGAGTTACGGTCGCCCCGCCGCCCACCGTTTGGTTTGGTCCTGCGTTAGCGACAGGTGCTGTATTCGCGGTTGAAATCATCACCGTGGCCGGCGCGCTGCTCGCGAGCCCGTCGTTGACGATCAATTGCGCAACATATTGCCCCGCCTTATCTACCAAGAATGTCGGTTTCGCCGTGGTGGGGTTGGTCAGTGTGGCGCCACTCCCAGATGGGATCGACATGAACGACCACTGATACGTCAGAGGATTGCCATCGACGTCGCTGGAGCCTGTGCCATTTAGTGTGACCGTAGCCCCAAGCGTGATTGTTTGATTCGGCCCTGCATTCGCAACTGGTGGGGTGTTCTTTGCTGGGCACATGGCGGTGGTCGCGGTGAAGCCATTGTTCTTGAAGAGCGTCCCCGCGGTTGTAAGATTTTTGTCGGGATTCGTTCCGTTCACGTGGCAAAGCGCACAGCCCTGGTCGGCATAGGGCGTGGTCCCGTTGTAGGCCTGACATGTCGTGTCGACACCCGGGCCAAAGCTGGGAAAGGCGTGACTGAAATTCGGAGTCGCAACGATCGGAATCGTCGCAGATAGAATGATGGGAGCAGTTCGAACGAGGAGCCTGTTCATAGTGAACTCCTTTGCAACAGAATTGTCGATCAGCGGACAGTGCCTCATCTCTGCTGGTACGTGCAGGACACGGGCACGTGGTGAGCAAGGAGGGTGCCACTACCGATCTGCTGCATTTACACGATGATGGCAGGGAATCAGGTATTCGCGACGTGCAGGTGTCGACTGTAGGAGCCTGCACAAATGGGAAAACTATCCCATGATCGGATTGTAGGGGGAATCCTGCAATGCGTGGATGGTTGTTCAGTCAAGGAGAAGAGCGTGCAGATAATCTTATCCGGGTGGCGAAGAAGTGTCTCGCCGTTAGCTCCGTCGCGGTACAACCCGTCCTTCTTCCAAATCTTGCAAATCCGACCAGGTGGTGAGATCCGTCCGTGACGGATCGACGGCGTTGAGGTATTTCTTGAACTTCTCCGCGCTCTCCGGGGAACTCGGTCCCCGCTGTAAGAGATGCTGATTGAAGTTTTCCAGTTCGGCCGCCGTATGCCGCCTGGCGGTCTGTCGAAACCACGCGGCGACTCCCTCATCAGTCGGATTGCTTCTCACCGCGTCGGTGAACTGTGCATCGCTCAGTCCGGCGAATTCCAGCAGGCGGAAATCCATGGGGCAGGGATAAATGTATTCGCCTTCGGTGCCAGCCAGCACGGCGCGGCACTTATCGATCATGCGCGCCAAGTGGACATGGCCTTCCAGCTTGGCGCGCATGCTGCGGGGAAACTGTGTCCGCAGATCCATCGATCGGTCTAGAGCAGCTTGTGGTTCGTGAAGGTCAGGTTCTTCACGACGACCTGGCCGTTTTCAAATGCGATGATGCGACGGGTGGCCGGCAAATCCGACGATCCGACCCGAATGTGGGTGTCGGTGAAACTTTCGACGTTATTCAGTTTCCCGTCGGTCGGGGAGTAGTAATACACGGTATACCGGGTCGTCAGGTTCTTCTGATCCTGCGTGACGGCGCTTTCTTCCACGTTGATGGTGAACGCGAAGGGCTGCATGCCGGGATGCGCCATCTTCCGGTTGATCTGCGTGATGCGGGTGTCCTTCACTCGGTAGAACGAGTTCGAACCGTGGATGTCGAGCTTGATTCCGAACGGATGGCCGTCTTCCTCCATCGTCAGGGTATATTTGCCGTCCGACTCTTCGAAGCTGCGGGGGCCGCGATGGACGGCGATCATGCCGAGCTGTTCCTGTGCCCACTTCTGCACGTCGGCATCGCCGAGTTGTACGGAGACCTCGCGCGGGCCCTTGACCATGACCGGTCCGCTAGTCGTCTTGCCGTTGATATTGACGGTCAGGTCGGCCGTAAATCCCTTGAAGTCTTTCTGCCAGCGGGCGGTCTTTTCGAAGGCTTGACGCAGTAGCTCGCGGGCGTTCGGATCGTCGGCGACGGTAGAGGGCGGCGGTGTATGCATCGACATGGTGTGTTCTCCTGTGAATAAGCAGCACGTGTGTGAATGGTTCGATTATACGCAGCCGGTTTGACGGGGCTCAATGGGTGCCGGTGGGTTTCGTGGGAGAGTTGACGGGAAAGGCCTGTTTCAAAAATTATGTGGAATCTGATATAGTTCGCCGATTTTTTCGCGCCCGCTTCCCGAAACGGACCGCTATCGCCGCAGTGGGCTCAAAAAAGGATGGACTAGGCATGGAACGACGCGCTGCTTCTCATACCGAAGAAGAAGAGATGAATCAACGCCGCAAGTTGTTAAATGCGGCGAAAAAAGGCGACCAGAAGGCCATCGCCAAACTGTTTGAGCTGTATCAGGTACGGGTGATGAGCCCGGATCAGTTGACGAAGATCAATAAAGTGTATGCGGCCATGCCGCTGCCGGAAAAGGCGACAAAGTCCGGCAAACACTCGAAGGGGGCCAAGCAGCCTCCGGCCAAGCCCGCGGCGCCACCGAAAGCCGGCAAGTCGGCGAAACCTGAAAAACCGGCCAAGCCGGTAAAGGCCTCGCCTCCGAAAGCCAAGCCGACGGCCAAAGCCAAGGTTGCCAAAGCACCCGCCAAGCGCAAGGCCAAGTAGCATTCCGCCTTGGCGCGGTTACTGTACGACTACTCGTAGCCCGCCTCCGGCTAGGCTCGAGGCAATCTGCTCGGCTTCCTGTCTGGCACCCTCAAACACCATCGCTTCTCCTTCGTGATCGATCCGGTAGGCCAGTTCGAACGCGTGCGACGACGTCATGCCCGGAATATAGGTGCAAAACAGTGCGATGACCTGCTGGTAGGTGTGGCAGTCGCAGTTGTAGACGATCACGCGGGCTTCGAGGCCGTCTCCGGAGCCAGTGCTGATATCTTCGGTGACGTCTGGGGTGGAGAGTGGAGCAGAAGGCTTCGCCATGGCGGAAAATCTTAGCAGAGTCTGTCGAGGAGGTTAATACCCGGAGCGAATGATCAATTGATTGGAAAGGGTGATCCGTTCACGATTCAGTGTGTGTCCCAGGAGCTGGAAGTGAGCCGGAGAATCTGTGACGGCGGCCAGCCGGTGGGCCTGTGCCAATGTAACAGTGTGGTGCAGCGCCGCGGCAGTTTTCACCAGGGCCAGACCGTACTCGAATCGATAAGCGAGATCTCCCCTCAATCGCTGTCCGCTGAGCGTCTGTAGATCTTTCACCGTCCAGTCGATTTCTAGAAAATCGGGCTGCATAAGTCGGAGTAAGGCGGCAGGTCCTGGTACCACGTCATGACCGATCGTCATTGTGTGACTGGGGTCGAAGAGGCCGCGCTGAAACCGGCGGTCTTCCCGTAAGGCCTCGTGAAATAACGTTCGCCAAGACCGATCGCGCAGGTCGTGATCAACGGCAGCGCGGGCTTTGTCAGTGAGCGGGCCGCTGACATTGTACCCCTGGACGAGACGGCCGTTCGCCACCAGTTCGGGAAAACTGCCGCCCATCCGATCGTTGAAGGCGGTGGTGCCCGCGAAGGGAGTGAGCTGGAGCGCCATATAGTCGCGAAAGTGGACGCGCGGAAACCTCGCGAGCAGACGCGTCAGCGTCTCCGCATGACACAGATGAAACGGGTAGAACAGGGCGTCGGTTTCAGGCGCGGGATTCATCGACAATCCCCGGCGCTCATGCTAGTTTTCCGTCCATGAAACGAATCTTCTCTTCCTGGCTCGACACGCTGCTGGTATTCATCCCGCTCGCGCTCGCGCTCGAACTGCTCAAAGCCGATCCCGCCTGGGTGTTCGCCGCATCGGCGCTGGCGATTGTGCCGTTGGCCGGGCTGCTCGGCCGGGCCACGGAGCATCTGACGACCCATGTCGGCGCCGGTGTGGGGAGTCTCTTGAACGCCTCGCTCGGCAACGCGGCGGAACTGATCATCGCGCTGGCGGCATTGCGCGAGGGCTTGCATGACGTTGTGAAGGCCTCGCTCACCGGGTCGATTCTGGGCAACATCTTGTTGGTGCTCGGTGCATCGATGGTCGCTGGCGGTCTGAAATTCGAGCGGCAGAAGTTCAACCAGACGGCGGCGGGGACCGGATCCAGTTTGCTGTTGCTGGCGGCGATCGGCTTGATCATTCCGGCGCTGTTCCACTTCACGGCCGCGGATCGCGGCGTCGTGGTCGAGCGGGAACTGAGCTTGGAAATCGCGATCGTCCTGTTCGTGATGTATGGGTTGAATTTGATGTTCTCCCTGAAGACGCACCAACATCTGTTCGCGGGAGAAGCGCACGATGCCGAGGATTTGGGCGAGAAACCCTGGAGCCTCAAACTGTCGGTGACGGTCCTGGCGGTGGTGACGGCTTTCATTGCCGTCATGAGTGAGTTTCTGGTTGGGGCGATCGAGCCGACTGCGCACAAGCTGGGGCTGACGCAAGTGTTCGTCGGCGTGATTCTGGTCGCGCTTGTCGGCAATGCGGCGGAACATTCGACGGCCGTCTTGGTGGCGATGAAAAACAAGATGGATCTGGCCTTCGGAATCGCGGTCGGATCGAGCCTCCAGATCGCCTTGCTGGTGGCTCCGGTGCTGGTCTTCGCCAGTTATCTCTTCGGCACGCCCCTGGACCTGATCTTTACACCCTTTGAAGTGGCCGCCGTGACCGTATCGGTCTTTGTGCTTGGATTCGTCGCGATGGATGGCGAGTCGCACTGGATGGAAGGAGCGATGTTGGTCGGGGTCTATGCGATGCTGGCGATTGCGTTCTATTTCTTGCCGGCGTAACGGACATTGAAACTGTCCTCCGGCCGTGCTGTGCCGGAAGAACAGCCGTCCATCACACCGTATCCGCATCAATCACTTCGGTCGCATCCCACAAATTCTTCCACTCGGCGTCTGCGAGCTCTTTCTCGCGGTCGGAGGCCGTTTCCTCTCCGAATGAGGTGACAGGGGGGCGCACATCTTCCGCCGGTTGGGTTGGCGCTACGGCGACCTCGGCTTCAACCTTACGACGCTTCTTGTTCGGGTCCATGTTGACGGGCATGCGGTACCTCGTGCGGTGACCGTAGTCTCTCTTCCCGATGCAGCCATTGTCAATGGCGGCCGGATCGGGCTCGTTGACCAGCCTCGGGCCGGCTGTTACAGTTCCGCCCATGTTGGATGGACGGGTCTGGTGGCCTCTGTTTCCGCTGCTCCTGCTGGTCGTCGTGGTCTCCTTGACCTGGGCGCTCGTCGCCGCCGTGCGTGGTGGACAGCAGGGGAAGGCACTCTGGCTTCAGATCGGCGCATTCGGCTGCTATCTCATGGCGGCGGTTTCGGCAGTGGCCAGCGAGCGCGGCGCCGTCCCGGTCAATCTCCACCGACCGTTTTCGCTCGCGACACAAATTTGTCTTCTGCTCCTGATCCTCCAGCACCGCAAGGGCGGCTCGCCCCGTCTGATGTGGGTGAACGCCATGGCCTGGGCGGGTATTCTCATGGACACCGCGCTCCATTTTCTGGTCGTGCGGCGGTAGTCGCCGGACGTCTCAATACAACTCTTCCGCCACCGTATCCGCGAATCGACGGCCCAGCGGGGTGAGTCGGATCCGGTCGTCGGCGCATTCGATCAGGCCCTCGCGGCTCAACCGTGCCAGCGTGCGTTGCTGCGGCATGTCCGGATGCAACAGCTGACGTGACACGCCATTTACCAGACGAAGACCGAAGATCAAGGCATCGCGGCGTTGTTCGCCGGGAGACAGCGGGACGGACTCCGAGACGGGAAGGGTGCCGCCGCGCAACTGGGCGGCGTAGTCTTCCAGATCAGCAACGTTGCCGAAGCGAACGCCATCGACATAGGACTGTGCGCTCGGGCCGAGTCCGAGATAGTCCTGATCTGTCCAGTAGAGACGATTGTGGCGGCAGGCGAAGCCGGTCCTGGCGTAGTTGGATATTTCATACTGAGTGAGGCCGGCGGTGTCGAGCATGGATTCGGTAGCCGATTCCATTTCGATTTGCAGATCGTCATTGGGCGCCGGGACTGTCCCCCGGGCGACCTCTTGAGCAAACTTGGTCTCTGGTTCGACGGTGAGGGCGTAACAGGAAATATGAGTCGGCTCCAACTCGAGCAATCGACGGAGCGTGGCCCTCCACGACGCGACGGTTTGTCCGGGCAGTCCGTACATCAGATCGAGGTTGATGTCCGTAAATCCGGCCTCTCGTGCGGCCTTCACGGCTACTCCCGTGTCGCTCACGGTTCCGGGGCGGCCGATGGGAAGAAAATCCTCCTGCGCCATCGATTCGGCGCCGAAGCTGATGCGGGTGACGCCGGCCTGGCGGAGCGTCGCGAGGGCATGATGTGTGATAGTGGACGGGTGCGCTTCGACCGTGATCTCCGCGTCGGCTGAGACGGGAAACCGATGCCGGATCTCGTCGATCAGTGCGGTCAGCTGTTTGGCTGCAAGCGCGGTCGGCGTGCCTCCGCCGAAGTAGATCGTTTGCAGCGCACGCGTTCCCACGAGGCCTCGTTCCTGATACAGCGCCGCCTCGCGCCGTAGGGCGGAGAGAAAGGCGTCGACGCGGGCGGCGGTCGCAATCTCGAGGTAGAAGGCGCAAAAGTGGCAGCGCTGCCGACAGAGAGGCACGTGGATGTAGAGGCCGATCTGTCGCGCTTGAGACATCGGTCAGATTCCGAACGGCCGCGGTTTCGAGAAATCCTGTTCCAAAGCGATTTCGATCTCGTCCTGCGCCGATTTCCCGCGATTGCGGATGTGCGCCTGCCAGCCGGGGTGACGGCGCAGAGCGTCGAATACGACTTTGAGCAGGTCCGGTTTCATCTTGGCTTCCCACTCGCGGGTCCAGGCGTGATGATCGTCGTCGCCCTCGTAATCATCGGGAAAGGCGGCTTCCAGACTGAATCTCAGGGTGAAGGTACGTTCTTCTCGGTACATGAGACCTCTCATTGCGATCCGGCCGCGGCGATTTTATAATGGGGCCAACCAGGAGTATGACCGATGCCTATCTTCGAATATGTGTGCGGCGAATGTAAACATCAGTTCGAGCTGCTCGTCCAGGGATCGACCCAGGCGGTCTGTCCGAAATGTCAGGCCACCAAGCTCGAAAAGAAATTCTCGGCCTTCGGCGTGGGCGCGACGGGCGGCTGGGCGCCGGCAGGAGGCGGGGGCTGCGGCAGCTGCGGCGATCCTCGGGGACCGGGCGCCTGTTCGATGAACTGAGCGGTGTCCGATGAGTGCCGAGCACGATCTTCAGCGCGCTATCGCGACGATTTCCCAGTCCGATCCGATCATCAAGCTGTTGCAGCAGGTGAAACTCGGTCGAATGAAACCAGGCGATGCGGGGTTGCGGGCGATCGTCGAGGCCTGGATCGGAACCTACGAAAAGACGGTTGCAGGATCGGGCCTGACGCAGGCGGCCTTGCGGCGCATCGATCCGGCGCCGCGGCTGGCCGTGTTGATTGAGTCGGGCGTGCTTCCTCCCGACCATCCGTCAGTGGCCTCTCTCCAGTCGACCTTTTCCCGTACGCTCGCCGAGGCGCCGTCCGGCTCATGAGGCCGGGGCTTCCTTCCGCGATTCTCCTCTGTCTGCTCATCATGGGGCCTGGCCAGACGGTCTTCGGAGGAGAAGCGGTCACGGGAGTCGGGCCGATTCATCGCCTCTCGCTCTCACAATGGGCATCGATTCTCCCTCCCGATATCCTCGTCCTCGACGACCCGTCTTCGATTGAAGGATTTCTCGATGAACTTGAAAGCCATCCTCCGGACTGGGCGACTGTGTATGGGCAGGGGCATCATGATCCCGGCCACGATGAGCGACTGTTCAACCTAAATCGGGAACGGGACGAGCGGCGGGCCGGACATTCTGTGCTTCAGCGGCGGATCGCGTTTCGCTGGACGGGGGAACTCTCGCGGTTTGATCCGGAGACCGGCGGGTTTTCCATCGCGCTCGGGCCGGTGGTTTCTCCGACGAAATGGGGCCAGGTACGGTTCAAGCCCGAAGACCTTCCGGGCGATCTCCGGGCCGTTCCTTCGCCCGACCATCTTGCAGACCTTCGTCGCACACTCGCCGACGGACACGGCGTCGAACTGACGGTGGTCTTCGTGGGGCATCTGATTCCCGACGAGTCCGTCGTGTATGACTTTTCTCACGACCAGGACGGGTTGGGTCTGATCATGCCGTTTGTGCGGGTCGAGGCTATTCACTATCTCTTGTCTTCGTAAATCCCCGCGCCCATCCGTTCGCATTGCCCTTTACGTGTGTGATGCCGGTGTCATTGCATTCGCAAAGCCCCGCGAACCGGCTACGGCTGTAGGGAATTTCAACCGTCGGTTGGTTCTTTCTGTACGAAGCCCGAGCGGGCTATCCCTCGATTCCCTGTAGGGGAATTCAACCAGTCTCTCTGGGGCTCCTCCCCCAAGTAACCGGTTTCACAAGATCTCCCTGTAGGCCGCGAGGTCTGCTCCTACGGGTATTGGTTTTGCTCACCCGGGCTGAGTCATAGAAGCTGCATGAGGCTTGGTTTCAGGGAGGAGCCCATGAGTCTGAACGACGAATGCGACAAGGTTTCGTCAATGGCTGCTCGTAGCTGGTTACGCCGCAGTACCTTCGTCCTCGCGACCTTGGCGGCGACGGCGGGCTTGGGAGATATGAGTCGAACAGCTTTGGCGCATGACGCTCAATCTTCCACGCGACATTCCCTCTTGCGGCCGGGTCGTTCCGCTGATCCGGCGCCGATGCAGGGCAACCGCGTCGCTGAACCAAAGCCCGCCATCGGAAAAGATGCAAGCCGGAAGAAAATAACGAAGAGGATTCAACCGGTCGAGTCTGCCGGTGCTCCACCGACACCGGCCAAATCTTCCCAGGCTGAGTTGCCGGATCAGGGGACAGTCAGGCTTCCCGTTCAGGCGGGCAGAGAGTCGATGAGAGAAGGGATGAAAGCTGGGGCTCCTGCTGTGTCTGGAGCCCTTTCGATGACGGAGACGATGGGGGGGGCCACAGCCATGGGAAGTACAGGCGGATCATCGTCGGCCGTCGCTTCCGCCGCGGTCGCATCGGGTCACCCCATCAGCCCGAATATCGCGTCTTCATCGGTTGTGACTCCGCCTGCCGGATCCGGCAACCGGGGAGTCGAGCGCTTGCTGAATCAGATGCCCGGGCTTCTGCGAGTGGTGTCGCCTCCGACTCCACCTGAGCCGGTCGCGCCTCCGGCTCCGCCGCTCGGGCCGCCGCCGTCAGGTTTGCCCGTGGCGCCCGCGAACTGGTTCGGCTATCACGTGCTCAATCGCATTACGTTCGGAGGGACGCCGAGCCAGCTGAACCTGGTCTCCCACATGAATGCCGTGCAGGTCCGGGAGTGGGGGACGCGCTACTTGAAGGAGCAACTTGGGTTGGATCCGGGGCAACCCTGGCCGAGCGATTTGCATTCGACGAACCCACTCCCGTCCGCAATCCCGATCGTCGATACCGATACCGATCTCCTGTTGATTTCGGCCAAAGGCACGTGGAAACCGGATACTCCGGAACCGACGGTGCTGAAGCCGGAACTGAACCAGATTCAGGATGCAGACTTGATCCGGAAATTGCACAGCCGCCGTCAGTTGCTCGAGAAAATGGTCTACTTTTGGGACAACCATTTCAATACCGATTACCGCTCCCATTTCAGGGGACAATACGAGATCTACGAGAACGACGCGTTCCGGATGCGCGCCTTCGCGCGATTCGAGGAGCTGTTGATCGTGAGCGGGAAGAGCTCGGCGATGATGGTGTATCTCAATACCGATGTGAACAAAAAAGAGAACCCCAACGAAAACTATGCGCGTGAGGTGTTCGAACTCCATACCCTGGGGACGGATGAGCAGGGACGTCCGAACGGTTACACCCAGGCCGACATCGTGGAAGCGGCCAAGACCTTCACGGGATGGACGACACCTGAAGGAGTGGCTCCGGGGTTCCGGTTTCTTCCACAGCGGCATAGTCCCGGCTCGAAGACTGTGTTGGGACAGACGATCTCATTCGACGGCACGGGTCCCGGCGAGGGCGAACGGGTGCTGCGGATCGCTGCGGCTCATCCGTCGACCGCTCGGCATCTCTCCCGAAAGCTCTGCGAGTATTTTGTGAGTGAGACTCCGTCTGCGTCACTGGTGACGGAAGTTGCGTCGGTGTTCTCCGATTCGGGCGGGGATATTCGGAAGGTTCTGATCGCCATTTTCACGTCCCCTGATTTCAATGATGTGGCGAACTATCGCGGATTGGTGAAGACTCCGCTGGAATTCATGGTCGGCCTGTACCGCAATTTGGGCGTATGGTCGTCGCGCGATCCGATCAGAAGGCGCCTCACGACGGCGGGGCAGGGGTTGTACGAAATGCCGCCGCCAACCGGTTACAAGGAGAAGTCCGATCACTGGCTCAATACCCATGTGCTCTTCCATGAAGTCGCGACGGCTTATGAAACGACGATTCCCGGTTTTGGATCCACGGTGCGGTTCGGCTCCGATACGAGCGGCGGGTTGACTCGATTATGGCTCAAGGAGCTTGGGCTGAGGACGGAAGAGGAGGTGCTGGGCTTCCTGCTCAATTTGACGACCGATCGCGTCGCCTCATCGACCGAGTACCAGGTGTACCTTTCGACGTTGCGGAGTGGCGGCGTGCTCAACCTCGACAGTGCGGGCAGCGAACTGCCGCTTGATCGGACACTGGCGACGATCCTGGCGAATCCCCGGTATCTCTACCAATAGACACGTACGAAGCGAGGAGAATGATCATGGCACATTGTCATTGTTGTTCCTCGACATTCCAGACGGTGTCGAGGCGCACGTTGCTCAAGCGGGCCGCAGGCATGGCTGCGACGGCCATCGCTGCCAATATGTGTTCATTGGAGTGGCTGTTTCCAGGACGGGTGCAGGCGGCGAACAACGCGGGGAAGACCCTGGTGGTCGTGTTTCAGCGCGGTGGCAATGATGGGTTGAACACGATCGTACCCTATACAGATCCACAATACTATGTCGTCCGGCCCCGTTCGACGAACGGCGGAATCGGAATTTTGCCTCCCGGCACGGGTGACGGAGCGGGATTAGATCTGCCAGGAACCGGGTTCGCGATGCATCCTTCGATCATGCCCTTGCACGGCCTCTACACCGCGAATCGATTGGCTGTTGTGACCACGGCGGGATTCACCGGCAGCACCCAGTCGCATTTCACCGACCAGGACACGATCGAGCAGGGATTCTTCAATCTGCGAGACGGATGGCTGAACCGCTATCTGGCCGTGGTGCCGGCTGCCGGAGTCTCGACGCTGCGCGCCGCAGCGATCGGTGACGATGTGGCGAAATCCCTACGCGGGACAGTCTTGGTGCCGTCGCTGACGGACGTCGCTTCGTTCAGTTTCTCCCGTCTCGGCTCTTCCAAGTCGTCCATCGAGTCCAACTTTCGCGCGATCTACGCCCAAGATCCTGCGTCGACTACCGACAATCCCGCCCGGTCGGCCGTTCACGCGTTGGGGCCGGAACTCATGAATCGCCTCGCTGCCATTGAGGCAATCGGCGCGGCCGCGCCGCAGAACGGAGCGACTTATCCCAACTCCACATTCGGCCGGGAGATGCGGGATTTGGCCCACATTATCCGGTCCGGTTTGGGGTTGGAGGTGGCCACGGTCGATATCGGCGGATGGGATACGCATGACGAACAAGGAGCCGGCGGGAACGCCGGCAATCGTCAGGCCGGACGGCTGGCCGATTTTGCGGGCGGCATTCGGGCGTTTGTGGATGATCTTGGCCCGCTGATGAACAATGTGGTGGTGCTGACCTGCACGGAATTCGGGCGTACCGTCAGGCAAAATGCCAGCGGCGGAACAGATCATGGCAAGGCGTCGGTCTGGTTCCTGGTCGGCGGGGCGGTCAAGGGCGGCCTCTACCACGGAGCCGGCGGGTGGCCAGCCTCACTCGCGGATGCAAATCTCGACAGCGGGCGGTACGTCCCTGCCCGGGTGGAATTTCGGGATATCTTTTGCGATGTGCTGACCAGACATTTCGGCGCGACGACGAGCGAGGTGAGTGCGGTGTTGCCGGGGCATAGTTACAGCCCCGTCGGTCTTTTTACTTGACGTGATGCGTATGTCGGAGGTTCTCGATGGCTGTTCGGCTAGAACGCATCTTTGGCGCAACGAAATCCGGTTCCGCTCGGCCGACTGTCCATTGTTCCCCAGTCCCGATCGGTGGTGCGTAAGCTGACGGCCGGTTTCAACCAGGAACCGCCGCGCATCGCTTTGATGGCGCCTCGGCTGGGCCCGGTGGGATCCGTCAGCGGCGCATGCCGGTAATAGTTCGGGTCGTACCAGTCCGCTACCCATTCGGCTGCGTTGCCTGCCAGATCGTGTATTCCATAAGGGCTGGCGTTGCCGGGGAAGCTGCCGACCGGCAGGGTCAGCACGCCGCGCACGCCTCGTTCCTCGGCGAGACGTGCCCCGTCGCCGCGGAGCCAGAAGGCGTCCCACTCCGCGCCGCTCCGAAACTCGACCGTTCGTCCTGCCCAGTAACTCGCGCTATTAGCTTTGGTGAGGTCCCATTCGTTGCCCCAGGGATAACGGCGGCCGTCAGTCCCCCGTGCGGCTTTTTCCCATTCCGCTTCGGTAGGCAGGCGCTTGCCGGCCCACAGACAGTAAGCTGCGGCGTCTTCCCAGCTGACATTGACGACGGGGTGCGTCAGAACTTGTGGGAGCGGAAAGCCATGGGCCCAGAGGGTCGCGGAAGGGTTCGCATTCTCCGGAACGCGATGGTTCGTAGCCTGAATGAATTCAAAGTAGGCGGCGTTGGTCACTTCGAACCGGTCGAGAAGGAACCCAGAGAGGGAGATGCGCCGTTCGGGATGCTCATCGGCCAGACCGTCGCTTCCGTCCGGTGTGCCCATAGTAAATTCGCCGGCAGGAATCAGCACCATGTCGGAAGGCATCGATGCGTTCAGGGCGGGAACAGGTTCTGAGAATGTAAACGAACACAGCAGGACGCAGAGAGCGAACCGCGTCATCGCTTCTTCTTGATCCCGCAGGCTTTGGCGATGCCGTCGCGGTACGCGAGCCAGAGGCGCATACTTTTCTTCAGTCCGGCTAACACCGAACGTTGCACGGCGGCATTGACCGCATGCTCCGTCACCATTTTATACGCGTCGTGCCGATGGCCGGCTTCGACCAGTTGGTGGGAGCGGATGAGATCCATGTTGTCGGGCGAGACGCCGTGGTGGCGGACCAGCGGATGATTCTTGATAACGGTTTCGATCTCTTCAGCCGTTTTGGGTTTGGACGGTTCGAGCAGTTCTTTCCGATCCTTGACGCTGCCTTCAACGAACACGGTCAATGCGGCGGCTCCGAGCACCCACTGTTTGTGGTTCGACATCTGGTCGAGCCAGGCGCGATAAACCTTACTGGCCGGCAGAGGTCGGATGTTCTCGAAGTCCTTTGCCGCAAAGCCGAGTCCTTCCATCATTGTCAGAAACAATTCCGGATGGGACTTGCCGAGCGACAGGCCCCCGGTGTCTTCCTCGTAGATGTTTTCCGCCAGCATGCGCCGGACCGACGGAGGAGGATTATGGCCGTGAATGCGGGCGAGCATGACGGGAAAGTCCCGAACGTAGACGAAATACTCTTGCTGAAAATGAATCTTGAGTTGGTCCTTGGTCAGCACACCGGTGGCGAAGTGGTCCCAGGCCCAGTGGTGCTTCCCGTCCATGATTTTCAGGAGGGCCTCGGTGAAACGGGCGTGCGTCATGCGTGCGGTCATCGTACCTTGCCTTCGTTACGGCTGCCTCGTTAGAATCCGGCGGCCTGCTGAGGAGTTGCCATGAACCCGATTACAATTCAGAATCCCGACGATATCCTGACCCTCTTGGCCGACGTAGCGTTGCGAGGTCCCGGCTTTACGACCGAGTCGCTGTTGGACTACGTGTTGGAAGAAGGGTTCACCGAACCGATCTATCTCAACGCTAGCGGCGAAGATCCCACCGCGTTCTTCAAGGGCCAGCCGAATGCCTGGGCTGTGTATCAAGTCCGCGAGTGGAAACGCGTGCTCACAGTGTCCGGCGGCGGCGGTGGCGAACGCCGAGTTCGCATCACCGAAACCCCGTAGCCTCAGCGAGTGTAGAGGGGACGGGGAAAAAGTGCAAACGGTTGTCTGATTTCCTGAGAGTCAAGTGGGATTGTTATGGCGATGCGCTATCTGACTTCCGCTCAGGATCAAGGCGAACTCGCCATCCTGCACAGTCTGTTCGATGCCAATGGCATCGAGTACCTGTTGCAACACGAACATTTCGGCAGTCTCTATCCCGGCTGTTCCGCGCTGCTCTGTCGCGTGCTGGTCGAAGAGATCGATTGGGAGCGCGCGGACATCCTCCTGCGCCGCTTGCGCCTGCCGATCAGCGAGGTCGAACCGATTCAGTAACCGCGCCGGCGCTAGAAGTTTCCCGCCTGCACGACGTCTTCCAGGCTGTTGATATCCAGCCAGTGTCCCACGGTGTAGAGGACGCGGATGGGTTGCTGCCGTTTCAGGAGTTCCTGGAGCAGGTGTGCGACGCCGGCCTTGCGGTTGCCCGGCTTGGCCAGCAGCTCGGTGATGACGTTGGTGACGAAGGGTAGGGTGCGGGGGCTGATTTTCAGGAACCCCATCCAGATTCCGTGGATCTTCTCTTTCGGAACGGCATCGCCCAGCTGCTTGAGCGTGATTTTAACGTTAAAGGCTTTGCGCGAATTCGGCATGCTGCATTCGGTGAACCCGCCGAGCCGTTTGTAACCGGTCTGATCCTTCCAGTTACTATCCACGAAGACGACCAGATCGTCCGTTTCCTGACAGAGCGATTGTGGGATGTACTTGTTGAACAGGAGGTCGCCGTAGGACACGATGACACTCTGGGCCGCGCCCTTTCTGCGTTTCAGGGCTTTCAATAGCGAGTCGAGTTCACCGGTGTCTGCATACTCGTTGTTGTCTACGTAGGTGAGGTTCGGCAGGGTCACGGCTTCTTTTTTGTAGCCTCGCACAACCGTGATGTCCTTGATGCCGACGGCATTGTAGGCGTCCACGATGTGCGAGAGGATCGGCGCACCCTGGACTTTGACCATGGTCTTGGGTTGGTGCTCGGTCAAGTCGCCGAGTTCGTCGCCGCGAGAAGCGGCCAGGACGATCGCCGCGGTGTCTTCCGCGCCTTTGGGAAGATACCGGTCCTCGGCATCCTGCAGTTCCGCCGCATTCTGCAGACGAAAGATTTCCGCCACGGGCGCGACCTTATCCTCGATGGACAGGAGATGCTCCTGCTCCTTCAGGGTCTTGGCGGTCTTTTGCATCGCCGTGACCGAGGAGCGGAGCATGTGGTTGGCCCAGATGACGATGGAAAAGCCGTGCTGCCGGAACACGTCGGTCGGCGTAGCATAGTATTTGGTCGGCACGATCACGACCGGGCAGCGATTCTTCCATTCCTGCTTGAACGCCAGAATTTCATCGGGCACCGAAAGGGCACTGTGAATCAGGATGCCATCGGCGCCGGCTTGATGATAGGCTTCGGCGCGCCGCAGGGCTTCCGCCAGTCCCCAGCCGCAAATAAATGCTTCGACTCGCGCGATGATCGAGAAATCCGGGTCGGTCTGCGCGTCTTTGCCGGCTTTGATTTTTCCGCAAAACTCATGCATGTCCGCCATGGGTTGCGCGCCGCCCTTGATGAAGCTGTTCGTCTTGGGGAACAACTTGTCTTCGATGCAGACGGCGGCGATCTTGCGCTGTTCGAGCTTGCGCACGAGGCGTTGCATATTGTTGAAGTTGCCGTACCCGGTGTCGCCGTCCAGCAGGATGGGAACGGTCACGGCGTCCGACATGAACTCGAGGTTTTCCAGCACCTGGGTCCAGCTCGCTTCATTGTTGTCGCGCACGCCGAATTGGGCCGAGATGGACAAACCGCTCGCCCAGATCCCCTTAAACCCGGCTTCCTGGACGATCTTCGCGCTGAGGCCGTTGTGTGCTTCACAGATGAATTCGAGCTGGTTCGATTGGAGCAGCGCGCGGAATTGCCTGGTGGTCCTGAGGTGCGGGGTCGAGCTCATATCCTCGGGTTCCTCGTCGCGAGCGGCTAGCGTCCCATCTTGGGGTGGGGAGAGTCCACCGGCGCGTTGACGGGGTTCCGCTCTTCCGAACCTTCGAACCAGCCGCCGATCAGCACGCCCTCCTCGAAGTAGAGGTAACGATGTTTCACATCCGAGGTGCTGATCCAGTCTTCAAAAATCCATTCCTCCCGCCGCAATCCGTCGGCGGTGAAGGAGGTATTGATGGTTTGCGGTCCGCCCCAGGATTTGAGGACTTGATCCTTCGTCATCCCGGCCATGACTCGATGTTGTTCGATATGTTTTTGGAAATCGGGGTCCTGCAGATGCACGATCATCGGCCAGACAACCATCAATAGAAATGCGACAGCCAGACAGACATAGATGATCTTGCGGACTGCCGGACGGCGGATGAACGACGGTTGTTCTTCAAGCGACAACGGCGTATCACTCAGCGAGGTCGTGGGCTGTTCCATAGTCGTAATTACTTCCTCTTTAAATCAGCGCATGCTAACAAGGGGGGTAGGGTGAGTCAAGCAAGATGGGCCGGTTGTTCAGATAATTCCGCAGGATAGCGTTGAGTCAGCTGGGCGAGTTTCTGGCCGGGAGAGGTATCGCATGGACCGACAACTGCGCATCGCATCGGTTCTGTTGGGGCTGATCATGGGGATGGTGTGGTGCCTCGCTACAGTTCCGGCTCTGGCGACGACGATTTACTCCTATATCGACGACCAGGGGAATCCGCGGTTCAGCGATTCCATCGAAACGGTTCCGGACAAGTATCGTGCAAAGGTGAAAACCCACGAGCAGCCGACGCCCGAGCCCAAGCAGCCGACGGCGCTGGAGTCGGTCCGATCCGTGGTGTCTCCCTCCAATCTGGCCACCTTGAAGCAAAAGCTGAATGAACTGTTGCAATCCTTTGGGTTCTCACTTCCCGGTTCGGCACCGTCGGCCGCTCCTGCTTCCAGGCCTTCTGCCGCAACAGCCGACGCGCATGAGAAGATCCTCACTTATGCGGGAATTGCCGCCGTCGTGTTGTTGGGGATGATGTATCTGAGCAAGAGCCAGTTAGTCCGGCTCCTGGGGCTGTGCCTGCTGATCGCCCTGGGTATCGGCACGCCGGTCTTGTTGTATATCGGCGACAACGGCGCGTTCAGCGTCATGAAGGAAAAAGCGACCGCCGCTGGCCAGGCCCAAGTCGACCGCGTCAATCAAGTCGCGCGGTAACCCGACCTCTTCCGGGGATATCCTCAACCAGTTTTGGTAGCTATTCCGCGTAATGCGGAACGGGAATACTTTTTTTCGCGGCAGGAGCGGGCGGCGGTTGTTGGGCAAACTCGGGCGAGTAGGGATTCATGATGGATTCGTGGGTGTGGCGTTGCCGCTGCTTGACGAGTTGCAGGCTCTGTGTGCCGATCTCCATGCGGTCGACCGTAGCCTTGGTGGTCAAACGGTCGGGCAGTCCCTGCAATGAAAACAATTGGAATGCCAGCGACCAGTCCAGTTGGTCCTTGCCCTTTTCGCGGATCAGAAATCGCGCGGCCGGCGAAGGATTCCCTTTGAACAGGAGCAGCCAGATGTTCGAGCGGAACGCCGGGGCTTGTGCGTCAAACGACGGTTTGAACTCCGGAACCAGGGCGGGGACTTGCGCGATCGGTACGGGCGGCGTGAATTCAATATCGACCAAGCGGACGAAGAGGGGGCGTGAGTCGCTGGTATCGTTCGGGTCGACGGCGTAGGCGAACGAATAGCGGACCTCGATTCCGTCTCGGGTAAAGGTGTATACGTCTTCCCCGTTTTCGGGGGACACCAGCTTGCTGAAATACTTCTGCCAGTCGGTAATGGGATAGTAGGTGAACACCCGGAGGGCGGATTTGCGGTCGCGCACCGCCTGGGGCATGCCCAACCGCTCGTGCAGTTCTTTTTGCGTGAGGCCGAGATAGCCGTCTTCGAAGTACGGATCGGCGGCTGCGACGGCCGGAAGCGACAAAACGAGCCAGTACACCAGCGACCACCAGAGCCTGTGCCGGGATTGTCGGGTGTGCAACGGATCCCCTCCGGATAGTGCGCGCATCGTATCGATCGACTCGAAGGTCTGTCAAGAAAGCGCTCTGCCTTGCCGGGCCACACCCCTTCCAGTAAGATGCCGTCAATCAGCAAGGAGTCTGTCTCGTGGCCAACAACAATCAGTCGATGATCGAACAACTTCTGCGTGAGCGCATCCTCGTCCTCGATGGCGCGATGGGGACGATGATCCAGCAGCGCAAGTTGGATGAGGCGGCGTTCCGAGGCGAGCGGTTCAAGAATTGGACGAAGGATCTGAAGGGGCACAACGATCTGCTCAATCTGACCCAGCCGGCCATCATTGAAGACATTCACCGGCAATATCTGGAAGCCGGCGCCGACATTATTGAAACCAATACATTCAATTCCCAATCGATCTCGTTGGCAGACTATCAGATGGAGACGTTGGGGTACGAACTGTCCAAGGCCGGTGCGGAGTGCGCCAAACGGGCGGTGGCACTGGTGGTGGCTGCTCAGCCTGGCCGGCGCTGTTTCGTTGCCGGAGCGATCGGTCCGACCACGAAGACCTCATCCATTTCAACGGACGTCAACAACCCGGCCGCACGCGGGGCGACGTATGAGGAATTGGTCGCTGCCTATCGCGACCAGGTTCGAGGTCTGCTCGACGGCGGGGTCGATCTCCTCCTGGTCGAGACGATCTTCGATACCTTAAACGCGAAGGCGGCGTTCTTCGCCATTCTGCAACTCTTCGACGAAGGCGCGCGTCGCGTGCCGATCATGGCCTCCGTCACCTTCATTCAAGCCGGAAGCAATCGTGGGGTGACCGGGCAGACCGTCGAGGCGTTCTGGAATTCCATCTCGCATGTCCCGTTATTGAGCGTTGGGATGAACTGCGCGCTGGGGCCGAAGGAGATGCGGCCGCTGATCGAGGAACTGTCGCGGATCGCACCGGTCTATCTGAGTGCGCATCCGAACGCCGGGTTGCCCAATCCGTTGTTGCCGACCGGCTTTCCGGAGACGCCAGACACGTTGGCGCCGCAGTTGCGCGATTGGGCCGGCAACGGCTGGCTCAATATCGTCGGCGGCTGTTGCGGCACAACTCCGGCCCACATCCAACGTATCGCCGAGACGGTGCGTGGATTGAAGCCCCGCGCGATTTCGGCCGTCGAACCCTACACGAGACTGAGCGGGTTGGAGGCGGTGACGATCCGGCCAGACTCGAATTTCGTGAACGTCGGCGAACGGACGAACGTGACCGGCTCTCCTGCTTTCGCGAAGCTGATTCTCGCCGGCGATTACGAAACGGCCTTGTCCGTGGCGCGGCAGCAAGTCGAAGGTGGCGCGCAGATCATCGATATCAATATGGACGAAGGCATGCTCGATTCCAGGGCGGCGATGGAGAAATTTCTTCGCCTCGTTGCGTCGGAGCCGGATATCTGCAAAGTGCCGATCATGATCGACAGTTCCAAGTGGGACGTGTTGGAGACTGGGCTGCGCAATATTCAGGGCAAGCCGATCGTCAACAGCATCAGCCTGAAGGAAGGGGAGCGGAAGTTCATCGAACAGGCCACGCTGATCCGCCGGTACGGCGCGGCGGTCGTGGTGATGGCGTTCGACGAGAAGGGACAGGCCGATACGCTGGACCGGAAGATCGAGGTCTGTGCACGCTCCTATAAGATTCTCACGGAGCAGGTCGGGTTTCCGCCGGCAGACATCATCTTCGATCCGAACGTCTTGACCGTGGCGACGGGGATCGAGGAGCACAACAATTACGGGGTCAACTTCATCGAAGCGACGCGGTGGATCAAACAGCATCTGCCCGGTGCGAAGGTCAGCGGCGGAATCAGCAACGTGTCGTTCTCCTTCCGCGGCAACAACGTCGTCCGCGAAGCGATGCACGCCGCCTTCCTGTATCACGCGATCAAGGCCGGACTCGATATGGGTATTGTGAATGCCGGCCAGTTGGCGGTGTACGAGGAAGTCCCCAAGGATTTGCTCGTGCTTGTAGAGGACGTGTTGCTGAATCGCCGGCCGGATGCGACCGAGCGGCTGGTGGCCTTTGCCGATACGGTGAAGCAGAAGGGAAAAGCGGCCGTCAAGGATGACGAATGGCGCAAGGGCACGGTGGAAGAACGATTGTCGCATGCACTGGTCAAAGGTATTACGGACTATATTGATCAGGACACGGAGGAGGCCCGCCAGAAGTATCCCAAGCCCCTCGCCGTGATTGAAGGGCCGCTGATGGCCGGAATGAATATCGTCGGCGATCTCTTCGGCGCTGGCAAAATGTTTCTGCCGCAAGTCGTGAAGAGTGCGCGGGTGATGAAAAAGGCCGTCGCCTATCTGATGCCCTATATGGAAGAGGAAAAGAAGCGGCTTGGGAATTTCCAGGCGCAGGGGAAAGTGTTGCTTGCCACGGTTAAGGGCGACGTGCACGACATTGGCAAGAACATCGTCGGTGTCGTGTTGGGCTGCAACAATTACGAGGTGATCGATCTCGGCGTGATGGTGCCCTGCGAGAAGATTCTAGCCGCGGCCAAAGAGAAACAAGTCGACATCATCGGGCTAAGCGGATTGATCACTCCGTCGCTCGATGAAATGGTGCATGTGGCGAAGGAAATGACCCGCGAGGGATTCGAGGTACCATTGCTGATCGGCGGGGCGACCACGAGCAAAGCGCACACGGCTGTAAAGATCGCGCCGTCGTATGCACCGTCCGTGGTTCACGTGTTGGATGCGTCCCGGGCTGTCGGGGTGGTGGGGAGTCTGATCAGCCCCACACAGAAATCCGGTTTCGTACGTCAGGTGAAGGACGATTACGAGCGGATGCGGCAGGCACATCAGGATCGCGGCGCGAAGCCGGTGCTGCCGATCGCCCGTGCCCGCGCCAATCGTCTCGTCACCGACTGGGCGACGGCCGATATCCCGATGCCGGCGTTTGTCGGCGCCCGAACGATCGAGGCACAGCCGCTGGCCGAGCTGGTACCGTTCATCGACTGGACGCCGTTCTTCCATACGTGGGAGCTGCGCGGGCGCTATCCGTCCATCTTCGACGACGCGACCGTCGGGCCGAAGGCGAAAGAGCTCTACGACGATGCGCGCCGCCTGTTGGACGAGATTATTCACAAGAATCTGCTGAAGGCCAACGCGGTCTATGGCTTCTTTCCCGCCGCGAGCATCGGGGACGACATTGAACTGTATGCCGACGGTTCCCGGGCCAAGGTTCTGACCACGCTGCATTCCTTGAGACAGCAGGGCGAGAAGCCGCAGGGCCATCCCAATCTGGCGTTGGCGGATTATGTCGCTCCCAAAGACTCCGGGCGGGGAGACTTCGTCGGAGCGTTTGCCGTCACGGCGGGGATCGGCTTGGATGTGCTGTGCAAACGATTCGACCAAGATCACGACGACTACAACTCGATCATGGCGAAAGCGTTGGCAGATCGCTTGGCCGAAGCCTTCGCGGAATGGTTACACAAGAAGGTTCGGGAAGAGTGGGGCTACGGCAAGGGAGAACAGCTGTCGAACGAGGACTTGATTCGGGAAAAGTATCGCGGCATTCGTCCCGCGCCAGGGTATCCGGCTTGTCCGGACCATTCGGAGAAACGGTTGCTATTCGATCTGTTGCATGTCGAACAGGAAACCGGCATCACCCTGACCGAGAGTTTCGCCATGCTGCCGGCCGCCGCAGTGAGCGGATGGTATTTTGCCCATCCGGCCGCTGCTTATTTTGCCGTGGGAAAAATCGGCAAGGATCAGGTCGACGACTATGCCCACCGCAAGGGCATGGAACTTCGCATTGTCGAACGGTGGCTCGCTCCTAATCTGAACTACGATCCGCAGTAGATCTCAGCGTCACGATCTTTCTACGCAGCGACCCTTCTGTGAAGAAACGGGCATTCTGCCTCCGACTTGGCAGAATCGACCGGTTTCTAAGAAGAACTCGGAGTCGTTCACGGCTCGAAGCGAGCTGGGACTTAACAGTGAGTCTTATCGAAGTGTCTTGGATCGCGCGATTGCTAGACCGCTTCGGTCAAGAGGTCGTCGTCGATGTGGACGGCCGCGCTTCGGAGCGCGTGAAGGATTGTGCGATAGCGCTCTTCCGCCCAAGCGTTGAACGATTCGGCGTCTACGAATACCAGATCCCAGGCTTTGACGGCGTCGAGCAACAACAACTGTTGCGGCTGATGTGAACCGAGGAGGTGGACGACCAGTACAGCCGAATTGCCGGTCAAGCTGATGTCGGTGAAGACATGCAGCTTTGCCGTCGTGGACATATCGCAGTCGCGAGCGGCTGCTTCGGCCAGCGGGCGGTAGAGCCGATGGAGGAACTGTGTGGTGGCCTCATGGGGGTTCGACGGCGACAGTAAGCGGGGGTTTGGCTTTTCGCCGAACAGGTTTTCGGTTAAGTACGTGGCAGCCTCCCACGTCGGCATGACGCCGGAGGTGACGAGCGCTTCGCACAGATAGGCGATCCAATTGCGGGTGGCGGGCCGTGTGCGGCTCACGCTGGGTTTCTTTGTCATAGGAGGCTGCCCTTTCGTCATCGATGCCCAGATCACGGGGAAGATGGGACGAGCCGTGCAAGTTGGGCGAACAATGAAAAAAGTATAACGGTGAGCAAAAAAACGGTCAACGAATTGCGCGGAACGTGACTACGCGGCGGAAGGCGGATTCTGTCTGGTCCGGTCGGTGTATTGGTCGTGAATGCGTCGGAGTTCTTCCGGAGATGAGAGAAACAGATCGAGGAGTTCGGGGTCGAAGTGCTTGCCGCGTTCCTTCAACATCAAATCTTTCGCATGGTCGAAGTCGAAAGCCGGCTTGTAGACCCGTTCGGTTGTGAGGGCGTCGAAATTGTCGGCGATGGAAGCGATGCGGCCCTCGATCGGAATCTCCTCGCCCTTGAGCTTGCGCGGGTAACCGGTTCCGTCGAAGCGTTCATGGTGAGTCCAGGCGATGGTCGCGGCGACTTTCAGTAATTCCGAATCGGAGCCCGAAAGAATCTTGTAGCCGATTTCGGCGTGCTGCGCGATGACGTCGAATTCCTCGGCGGTGAACTTTCCCGGCTTCAAGAGGACATGGTCCGGCGTGCCGATCTTGCCGATGTCGTGCATGGGGCTCGCGGTGCGGATGAGGTCGCATCGTTCTGGTGAGAGGCCGGCTTTGCGTGCGAGGAGTTCGCAGTAGTGGCTCATGCGCTGAATATGTTGGGCCGTTGAGTTATCACGGAATTCCGCGGCGATCGCCAGCCGTTCGATGGTTTCTTCCTGTGAGAGGCGGAGTTCCTTTTCGCTACGCTCCAGCCATTCCAGAGCCTGCTGCAGTGCCATCGTGCGGGTGCGGACGATGTCCTCAAGATTTTCTAGGTGGAATCGGTTTTCCATTTCCAGCCGGCGCCGGCGCAAGGCGTTGGCGACATCAATGAGCACTTCGTTGGACTCAAAAGGTTTGATGATGTAGCCGAAGGCGCCCATATCGAGGGCAGCGTTGGCCAACACCGAGCTGTCGAGGCCGGTGACCATGATGGCGGCAGTATGAGGACGTTCTCCGAGAATGTTGCGGACCAGATCCATTCCCGACTCGCCGGGCATGTTGACGTCGCACAGCAGAAGCGCGAACGGTTGTTCGTCCATCCGTTGACGCGCCTCGCGTGCATCGGCGGCGAGCGTCACGGTATAGCCATGTGTTTGGAGCATGTAGCCGAGGAGGCGGCGAATGGGCTCTTCGTCGTCGACGACAAGGATCGCGCGGTTGTCGAGCAATGCCTGCTGGGATTCGCGATGGAGCTGGGTTGGCATGGGACTTTGTGGCGTCAAGATGTTGTCTGGTGTGCGAGGCGTCACAATCTTATCGGCCGATCGGGTGGACTCTTGAGCCCATCCTCTGAGCGCGTTGAGTTGATTTGTGCACCTTTTGTGCCATTCGGATCCACGGGGGATGAGGTCTCGGTCATCATCGGCCGGTCCCGCAGCTTGGGCCCGATCTTGTCACGAACTGCCGCGACTGGCGAGTGAATCGTGAATTTCTGTTCTGCGACACGCGGGATGGATGTAGTGTGTGAGCCGAGGGCGCATCGATGTCATCGCGCACACAATTCGTCTGCACCGTGGTCGCAATTGGTACACTGGCAAGGCGATTGTATTGAAGTGAAGAGGGTGCTGGCTGACTCGACTGGCTCCACTGCGTGGTTTGCGCTTTGGGGGAGCCTCCACTATAATTCCACCCTCACTTCCCGACAGGCAGAGGAGCATCACATGAGCGCGGTGACTGGACTTGTACGTTTCGACGGCCGGCGGAAGGATCAGCATCGACCGGTCAAAATCACTCGTAATTTCATCAAGCATGCTGAGGGATCGGTCCTCATCGAGATGGGAGATACGAAGGTTATCTGTACGGCGTCGATCGAGGAAAAAGTTCCGCCCTTTCTCAAGGGGAAAGGGAGTGGATGGGTGACGGCCGAGTATTCCATGTTGCCCCGTTCGACGCACGACCGCTCTCCACGGGAGTCCGTCAAGGGTAAGCAAGGCGGCCGAACGCTCGAAATCCAACGGCTGGTCGGGCGGGCGCTACGTTCGGTGACCGATATGACGCAGATGGGCGAGCGCAGTATTTGGATCGACTGTGACGTGATTCAGGCCGACGGGGGAACCCGAACGGCGTCGATTACCGGCGCGTTCATCGCGTTGGCGGACGCCTTCGCCGTTTTGAAGAAGAAGGATTTGATCAAGCGGATTCCATTGACCGACTACCTGGCCGCCATCAGCGTGGGCAAGGTCGGCGGCGAAGTCATGGTCGATCTGGCCTATACGGAAGATTCGATGGCCGAGGTCGACATGAATCTCGTCATGACCGGACGCGGCCGTTATGTCGAGGTGCAGGGGACCGCTGAGCGGACGCCGTTCGCGAAGCAGGATATGGATGAGTTTCTCAATCTGGGTTGGCAGGCGATTCAGCGGTTGACGGCAATCCAGAAAGACTTGATCGGGGCTTTGGATTAGAGGAAACTCGGTGATCAGGGAACTGGTTTTAGCCACGAGAAACCGCCACAAGGGCGAGGAGTTGGCCGCATTGCTCGGCGACTTGGGTATCCGGATTCGGACGCTCGACGAATTTCCCTCGGCACCGGAAGTCGAAGAAGATGGTCTGACCTGTGAAGCCAATGCGATTAAGAAAGCAACGGAGATCGCTCGGGCGACTGGGCTCACCGCCGTCGCGGATGATACGGGGCTTGAAGTTGACGCACTAGGCGGCCGGCCTGGAGTATATGCCGCACGGTACGCGGGCGAGGGCGCGACGTACGAGGACAATTGCAGAAAATTGATTCATGAATTGTCCGGGGTGCCGTGTGAGCGACGAACGGCTCGCTTCGTCACCGTCGCGGCGATCGTGGCGCCCGGAGAGCCGCCGCAAGTCGCCCACGGCGTACTGGATGGCTATATTACGGAAGCACCGGCGGGAGCACGAGGGTTTGGGTACGATCCGGTATTTTACGTGCCGGAATTGGGAGCCACGTTGGCCGAGATCTCGCCGGAACAGAAAAATCGCATCAGTCACCGCGCGAAGGCGTTCTTGCAGGCGAAAGCCATCCTTCGCGCCGGTCAATCAACAAGTCATGTCGGGGCGTAGCGCAGCCCGGTAGCGCGCCTGCTTTGGGAGCAGGATGTCGGAGGTTCAAATCCTCTCGCCCCGACCACATACACCCTGCTCATCTGTTAGTTCCAAGCGAGAAAAGTTCTCCGTCTCGTGCAGTATTCGCGGTCAGGACTTTTTCGTCTTTCACTCAAGTGGGCTTCCCTAACATGAACATGCAACGAGCATCATGTATCGTAATCGATGCCTACAGCACGGTTTGCCAGGGGACGTTTTAACTTAGTACTGCTCGTAATGCTTCCATGAGAGCCGTAACGGCGTTTCTCTCAGCTTTTCTCCGCTTCGGCACTTGACGGAACGCAGGCAACGCTTCAGACTAGCCACCGTTCAGGTCCCCAAGAATTCTTCACGTATGCGCCCGTAGCTCAGTCGGATAGAGCATCAGCCTTCTAAGCTGAGGGTCGCTGGTTCGATTCCAGCCGGGCGCACCATAGGGCCGTTTGCATGCGCAGGTTCTTTCGTCCCGTTCCCCTGACCGTCCTTCTCCTCTCCTGTCTTGCCCTGTACGCGCTCGCCGGTTTCGTGTTGTTGCCGTATTTGATCACGACCTACGGGGTGCCGAAAGTCGCGGAGTTAATTCGCCATCCGGTCGTCGTGAAACACGTGGCCATCAATCCGTTTGAGTTATCCGTGCGAATCACGGGGCTGGAAATCCGCGACCGTGACCAGCGCCCGATAGTCGGATTCGAAGAATTCTTCGTCAATGTGCAAGCCAGTTCAGCGGTGCGCTTCGCCTATGTATTCGACGAGATTCGCCTGACGATGCCCTATGCTTCCGTCGTGGTGGCGCCGGACGGGCATGTGAATCTCCTCGATCTGGTTCCGCCGGGAGAACCGACCCCGCCAGTGCCGCCCAAGTCGCCTGAGCCGGCGGGGTCGATTCCGGCCGTGCAGATCCGAGTATTCGAGATCGCAAAAGGCATCGTCGAGTTTCGCGACGAGTCGAAACCGGCTCCCGTCACGATCGATATCGTGCCGATCGGGATTGTGCTCAACAATTTTCATACGAAGCCGGGCGGGGACAACACCTATGCGTTTTCCGCCGAGTTGGGCAAGGGGGAAGTGCTCGATTGGAAGGGGACGATTTCCCTGGAGCCGCTCCGTTCCGAAGGGACGCTCGCGTTGAGCGGAGTGAAGCTGCCGACGCTGTTTCAATATGTGCAGGGGCAGTTCAACTTCGACCTCCCGGGCGGTCACCTCGATGCCAAGGCGCGGTACCGGTTCGACAATGCAGCGGCTACCCCGGATGTCGAAGTCTCCGATGCCTCGCTGCATCTGGCCGATATCCAGGTGGTGGAGAAGGGCGACCTGGACCCGGTGATGGTGGTCCCTTCGGTCAAGATCGACGGGATCCATGTCGGGTTGAGAGATCAGAAGGTTTCAATCGAGTCGATTACCATCGTGGATGCGCTTGATCGCGTTTGGATGGGAGCGGACAAGAAGCTGAATCTACAGACGTTGTTTGCCCCCGTTGATGCTCCGGCCGCCCAACAGCCGGCGCCCGTTCCTTCTTCCACTCCGAAGTCCGCCGACGCGCCGTGGTCGGTGGCCGTCAAGAGCGTGGAGGATCGCAACCACACGATTGAGTTTGAGGACCGGTCGTTGCCCACGACGATGCAGGCCAAAGTGGTGGTCAAATCCGCGCGCTCGCACGATCTCTCCTGGCCGATCAAGGGGCCGATCCCGCTCTCGGTCGAGCAGACGATCAATGAGACCGGTTCCTTCAATTTAGACGGGCAGATGTTGGTGGCTCCCTTTCAGGCCGACTTTACCGTGGTCATCAAAAACCTGGGACTCGCTCCGTTCGAGCCCTATCTCGAACCGGCCACGCGGGTTGGCATCGACAACGGAGCTCTCGATGTGGACGGAGCGTTACATCTGGCCGTCGAACACCCCAAGGCCCCATTGATGACCTTCCGGGGCAATGTGGGGGTGAGATCCCTGGCTGTTGTGAATCGAGAGGAGAGCGTCCCGATCGTGTCTTGGAAACACTTGCTGCTCCGGCAGCTGACGCTTACGGTCGATCCCACCACGGTGACACTTGAAGAGGTTGGTCTGGATCAACCGCGCGCAGACCTGATCGTCCAGGCGGACGGTTCGATCAATTTGGCAAAACTGGTGAAAGCCGGCCCGTCGAATGAGGAGAAGGCGGGGACGCCTACGCCGGCTAAACGGTCCGGACCGGCTCCCACCATCGCCGTGAAGACCGTGAAGCTTATGAAGGGGGCCGTAGCATTCCAGGATGAATCTATTCAGCCGACGATCCGCACTGGACTGTACGAACTGACCGGCACGGTCAAGGGTCTTTCGTCGAAACAAATCGCCAAGGCCGATGTGGATCTTTCTGGGAAACTCGATCGGGTGGCACCGCTGAGGATTGCCGGCCAGATCAATCCCTTGAGCGAGGATGCCTACACGGACGTAACGGTCAAGTTCGAGAACATCGACTTAACGACCGCCGGGCCTTACAGCGGTAAGTATGTGGGGTACTCGATTCGGAAGGGCAAGCTGTTTCTGGATCTGGCCTATAAGGTGTCGCAGAAGGAATTGGAGGCAGAAAACCGGGTGTTAATCGACCAACTGGGGTTCGGGGACAAGACCGACAGTCCCGATGCCACCTCGCTGCCGGTTCCGCTGGTCGTCGCATTACTGAAAGACCGGAAAGGGCAGATCGCCATCGATCTGCCGATTCGCGGAAACTTGAAGGATCCGGATTTCAAGTACGGTCGCGTGTTGTTGAACACGATGTTGACGTTACTGGGAAAGGCGGTGACGTCGCCTTTTGCGCTCGTCGGCTCCCTGGTCGGCGGCAGCGGCGAGGAATTGCATGCAATCGAATTCCCTGTGGGAAGGAGCGAGTTGGCGGATTCGGAGACGAAAAAGCTGACTACCCTGGCGAATGTTCTGACGGAGCGGCCGGCCTTGTCCCTGGATGTCGCCGGGACTGCCGATGCCAAGGCAGATGGGCGTGTACTGGCTGAGTCACAGTTCCACGCTCGATTGCGGCAACTGAAATTGGAGGAAAATGGGAAGCCAGTCGCAGGAGCCCCTGCTCTGGAATTGACCCCGGAGGAGGAAACGCGGCTGACGGCGGCGTGGTATGCGAAACAGTTTCCTTCCGTGTCCGGTCAACCGTCCGCGCCGGCGCCGCCTGTGCCGGAGATGAAAGCCCGGTTGATCGCTGCGATACCGGTTGAGGATGGAGCGCTCAGACAATTAGCTCAGGCTCGAAGCGAGCGGATCCGGGATTGGCTGACGCAGCAGGGGAAGATCGAAGAGACGCGGGTGTTTCTGCTCGAGCCGAGGATGAACGAGGGGAGCGGAGCGGCCGTTCCGACCGAGCTCAAGATCACGGCCCGCTGATGGATCAGCCCTGAAGGTGGGGCTCTAATGCCTGTGTCGCAGCGTGACTACAATAGTCGTTGCTCGAAGGCGAGGTCGACAATGGTCCGCCGGTCATTTTGCATAGCGCATTCGGGTGCCGTGCAGAAGGGACAGTTCGATTTCGGAGGCTGATAACTCGACAGGAAAGAGTACACCGGAGATCTTGCAGGCATTGATTGACGCACCATTCATGGTCGACTGACTGAAGTCGATTCCCCGCAAGTCGGATTGACGGAAATAGCAGCCGCTGAAATCGAGCCCCGCAGCATCCAGCCCTCTCAGATCTAGGCCCCGGAGGTCGGTGTTTCGCAGGTCGCACGTATCGCCCGCGGCTTTCTTGACGTTGAACTCTTTTATGCAGCCTTCCCGGAGCAGTTTGTACATCGGATCGTTAGACATGTGCAGTGTCGGTTGGGCCGGGGGTTGGGGATTCATAATGCCTCCTGGAGATGTTGGGTCATATCTCTATCGGAAGAGGGGGTGAAATTCTTAAGACGTGAGTGTGAAAACCAGGGCTATCAAGGCCTTGATGTTCGATTCACAAGTTCCCCGGCAATCTAAGGGAATTCGTCGTAGAACGGACCTCCGTTTGAGAGAAGCGTGGCGGCCCATTCTGTCCGGCTCTCTATGAGAGAGGGCTTGCCTTCATGCGTCGGAAGTCAGTATGGTACCCCGGTTCATGGGCGGTGATCCGATCATGTTGTGAGCGATATGTAGAAAGGAGTTCGATATGGCATTACGACTGGGAGATGAGGCGCCGAATTTTACGGCGGAAACGACGGAAGGGACGATCAATTTTCATCAGTGGCTGGGAGATGGCTGGGGCATTCTTTTCTCGCACCCCAAAGACTATACCCCGGTCTGTACGACCGAGTTGGGGACGGTTGCGAAGATCAACCCCGAGTTCAAAAAACGGGGCGTGAAGGTGATCGCCGTCAGCGTCGATCCGTTGGATTCCCACAAGGGATGGATCAACGACATTAATGAAACGCAGCACACGACGATGAACTATCCGATCATCGCCGATCCGGACAAGAAGGTGTCGACTCTCTACGACATGATTCACCCGAATGCCATCGACAATATGACGGTGCGCTCGGTGTTCATTATCGGTCCGGACAAGAAGATCAAGTTGACCCTCACGTATCCGGCGTCCTGCGGACGGAATTTCGATGAGTTGTTGCGCGTGATCGACTCGCTCCAGTTGACGTCGAAGTTCAAAGTGGCGACACCGGCCAATTGGAAAGATGGGGAGGATTGCATTATCACTCCCGCGGTGAACGATGCCGAAGCCAAGACGCTCTTCCCCAAGGGCTTCAAGGTCGTCAAGCCGTACTTGCGGTACACGCCTCAGCCAAACAAGTAATCGACGGCAACAGTGCTCTGAAGGGCGGGATCGGCGCAAGTCGGTCCCGCCCTTCGCATTTTGTGGCATCGCTGTGCGCGGGAGAATGGAGAGCTTGTGGGGTCAGGCCAAAAGAAGGCCTGCTCGACGGAGTGATTTCCATGATCTGCTGCCGAGCAGTTTGTCGAACTCCTGGCGAGTGCCGGGGAAGCTGGCTTGGAGGTCATGCATGCGGGGATAGTGGCCGTTTCTTGTTGGCGTGGGTCTGGCAGAGGCCAAGAGGTCTGACAGCCATTCGCTCGTGGAAGATGGGAGCGTGATCGATTGACCGTCGAAGGAGAGACGCGTCAGTTTCCTATGGCTGGATACTGCCGGTATGTCCCCCAACCATACCAACCGGCGTTCTTTGCCGACGTGGTCCTCGGTGGGTGATGTCCGAAGCACCGACCGAACCCAGCCTCGGGGTACGTTGGGACGGGGAACGTCCTGATCGAACCAAAGCCGGACGTCCATCGAAAGACCTCGCTGTTCGAGGAAATTCAACATCGAACGCCTGAGTCCTTCTCCGATCCATGGCGGCGTGACACCGACATGATCAAGATGGATCAGGTCGTTGTCGGCAAAGCCCTGAAATGCCGGCCCCAGAATGCGCAGGCCATGTGCTTTCGGGGCGAGGCCGATGGGACTGTGCGCCGTGGCGGTGAACCGATGCCAGAAAGCGGATTGAATCAGATCGTTCAGGAACAGTTGCCGGACACGTTCGAGGGAATCCACTGTTTCCTGAACCGTCTCAGAGGGAAACCCGTACATAAGGTAAGCGTGGATCAGGATACCGGCCTGTTGAAACGCTGCGGCGACGAGTGCCGTCTGATCGACGGTGATGCCCTTCTTCATCGTATCCAACAGACGATCCGAAGCTGTTTCCAGTCCGGCGGTCACAGCGATGCAGCCGGAAGCTGCCAACAGTCGGCACAAATCTGGAGTGAAGGCTTGCTCGAAGCGTATGTTTCCCCACCACCGGATCCGGATATCGCGTTCGAGCATTCGCAGCGCCAGCGCCTTGAGTGCGGAAGGGGGTGCGGCTTCGTCGACGAAGTGAAATCCGCGATGGCCCGTTTCCGAAATCAGTTGTTCGATTTGCTGGATCAACCGCTCGGTCGGCGTCATCTCGTAGCGCCCGATGTAGTCAAGGCCGACGTCGCAGAATGTGCATTGCTTCCAGTAACAACCGTGGGCCACAGTCAACTTGTTCCAGTGAGCTTCGGACCACAGCCGGTGCATGGGGTTTGTGCTGTCCAGAATTGTGAGGTACTGGTCGAGCTTGAGTCCCCGGTAGGTCGGACACCCGACGTCATTCATGCTGAAATTGCGAGAGCCGGGGTTGTCGGCGAAGAGAACCCGGCTGTGCTCCCGATAGAAGGTTCGACACAACGCGGTGAGCGGACGTTGGCCCGAGAGATGTTCGATGAGGGAGAGCAGCGGACGTTCCCCGTCATCGAGGGTGATGAAATCTACATAGTCGAATACGCGGGGGTCGCTCACCCTGCGCAACTCTGTGTTGGCATAACCGCCACCCAGTGCGACGGCCACGTTCGGGTTCCAGCGTTTGACCGCCTGTGCGAGACGAAAGGCGCCGTAGAGATTCCCGGGAAACGGGACGGTGAGACCGACGAGGTCGGGACGCACGCGATCGAGGTGGAGCAGAAGTGCCTCGATCATATAGGTGTCAGGTAAGCTCGGCGGTTCAGCGAGCGCCTCATTGAGTCGATCGAATGAGGAGGCGGAATGGGCGAGATGTTCGGCATACCGGCTCAGTGCGAAGGAAGGTGCGATGGTGGCCTGCACCAGGTCGGCAAGGTCTTCGAGGTACAGGGTCGCCCAGTGCTTGGCTCGGTCCTCCATCGACATCTGCCGCGGGAACCGGGTTTTCCCTTTGAACCGCGGTCCTTGCGGGAGAACACCGGGCTCGATCAGATGGGATGCTACATCCGGCCGTTGTCCTTGCAAGAATTCGATGACCAGAGAAATCGTCCGGAGATAATCCCGCTGAGCGGCGAGCATGTCGGTGGCTTCCTGTGGGAGCGCGCCCCGTTGTTTACGGACGAGACCGAAGACCTGGCGCAATCCGGCGGGACTGAACAAGCGAAGGACCATTTCGATGCCGAGGTCGGCCTGTTCACTGACAATATCGCGCGATTGTAGAAAGCCCGTGAGATAGGCGGTTGAGGGATAGGGTGTATTGAGTTGAGTGAGCGGAGGAATGAGCAACAGAACGCGGGGCGTGGCCATGCACTCGACATAGCACATCGCCCGGCGGGAATGCTATGAGGAGTGCCCCGTTGAGTCAGCGGATCGCGAGCGCGCCGTGCCTTAGCGCTTGGTGTCCAGAATGCTGCCCAACATATCGTCGGCCGTCTTCAGCGTCCGGAGGTTCGCCTCGAACCCTCGCTGCGCGACAATTTGGCTGACGGCTTCTTCACCGAGATCGACGTTGGAAAGCTCAACCTGGGCCGCACCATAGCCGGTGTCCTTCAATACAGTCGGTCCCGCCGAGTCGTCCTTCTGGACGACTGGGAGCACGCCTCCCGGTCCAGCTTCCACGAACTCCGTCCGTGATTTCTTGAAACCGTCGGTATTCACGTTCGCCACGTTGTGGGCCGACACTTCGATCTTCTTGGCGAATGCTGTGAGGCCGGATAGTGCGGTGTCGAGTGCGGACATCATATGCCACCTCCTCGTCTAGTGATGTGGTCGAGACGGGTGGTCGGGAAGAGATGCTGCGAGGGAAGCGCGCCGCACGCGCGGACTACAGAAGCTGTGGATGCGTGGCGGCTAGGCTGACCCTGGAACATCGTCTGTCCCTACCTAGGTCCCTTGGCTTTGCGTCCCACCCTCTCAGGTGGTTTGCCTTTATCACGTGCCGGAGCGAGATCTAAACTCCCTCAACCCGACAGCTCAAGTGTAGCACAAAGCCAGCTCTTGGATTCGAGTGTAACGAAGAAGGACGGACACCAATGAAGGATAAAGACGATCGACACATGCGGATTCGGAATTTGAGCCAGGTCTGAAGGAATATCATGGCACATGCGTGCAAAGAGGGGGATTGTCGACGATTGCGTGTCGTAACAAATGAGTAAAACTGAATCCGGTTAGGCGGCATTCAGTAGGTGTGGACTGTATTGCGTTCAAGGGTCCGGGTTATGCAGCCGATACAGTAGGGCCGATCATTTGTCTTGATCCTTAGGATTTGTCTGCATGGCGCATCGGAAGATTCTGTTGGCTGACCTGGCCGTAGGCATGTATCTCGTCGGGCTCGATCGGTCATGGTTGCAGACCCCATTTCTACGCCACAAGTTCACAGTGACGGACTGTGAGCAAATCGCGTTGCTGCGACAATCGGGTGTCAGAGAAGTCACGATCGATACTGAACAGGGGCTCGATGTTCCCGAATCCACTCTCGCCCAGCAGGCGGGTTCGCCGGCGTCGAACGATTCGGTGGATGAGAGCGATGCAGGGGCGAAACGGGTTGTGGAGTCCGTCAAGGTACCGACGGTCGTCGTGTTGGCGGATAATTTGGCGGTCGCCAAGCAGCGGCGGTTGGAGTGGATGAATCGGCTCAATCATCTGTTCGAACATACCAGGGCGACCGGCATGGTGTCGTATGAGGAGGCCTGCCAATTGGTCGAGGACATGATCGGGGTCATCGTCGAACGGCAAGCGGCCTGCTATGCCGTCACCAGCTTGCGAGAATCCGACCCCGCACTCTATGAACATGGACTGACCGTGTGTACGCTGGCCATCATTATGGGGCAAGTGTTACGTCATCCTCGGGAGGTGCTGCAGCGCATCGGGTTGGCCGCATTGCTCCACGACATCGGTCTGACACGATTGCCCCGCAACATCACCAAGCGAAGTCCAGGGCTGGCGCCTGCCCATCAGGCTTTGTATGACAGTCATGCCTCGCAGGGCGTGAGTATGCTCGAGCGGAGCGGGGTCGACGACCAAGCCGTGCTCTCGGCTATTCGAAATCATCACGATTTGGTGCGAGTCACAAGTGCGGCCGGCCAGACTCACGGGATGGTGTATGAGCTCACACGGATCGTCGGCGTCGTGGATCAATACGACGAGTTTGTGACGGGACAGTCGGGATTACCGCCCATGTCGTCGAGCCAGGCCATGACGCAGCTGTATCAGCGATACCGAGAGCAGCAGGGCCTGCAAGAGACCGTGTCCTACCTCGTCAGAACGATCGGGGTCTATCCGCTGTATAGCCTGGTCTCGCTCAATTCGGGCGAGTTGGGAATCGTAGGCGGTATTACGCCGGGGAAAGCCCACCTTCCGACGCTCTATGTGTGTCGTGATGCGAGTGGACATGGGTGTGTGCCTCCCGTCGAGTTGGATCTCGTGCGTGAGCCGGATGGAGGGCGGGTCATCTTGGATGTATGCGATCCTCGCCGTGTGGGGATTGACGTCGAGTCCGTCCTGAGGGAGGTCGCGGCATGAGTGCACAACCCGATGCGCGATTCGAACCGGCCGCATCCGCGCCGGTCGTGTGGCTGCCCACACGAGACGACGCACATCTCCTGCTGGAATCGTCCGGCGAGAGTGTGTTCATCACCGATCGCGACGGCCGTATCCTTGCCCTGAACCCGATGGCCCAGCAGTTGGTGGGCCGCACTCGTGATGTCGTCGGCAACGGGCTTCACGACCTCGTGGGTTGTGTGGCGACCGGGCCTGCCGGCGAATCGGTGTGCCCCCATCAGAAGATGATCAGGACCGGTGAAGTGGCCATGGTCGCGTCGCAGTCCTGGAGGCGGGAGGACGGGAATGTCTTCGACCTCGCGATCTCCTTCTGGCCACGGGTACAGGCAGGGGAGCGGGTAGGCGGGGTGGTGGTTTGCAGAGATCTGACTGCGGCTATCGAAGCACAACGAGACGTGCAACGGGTGGCGCGATTGGCCGAGGATGCTCCGAATCCCATCGTCGAATTCGATGCCGATGGCGCGATGCTGTATGCCAACACCGCGATGGTGGAGTTGATGACGCAATGCGGTGCCCTGCAACAGGGATTCGAAGCCGTGCTGCCGGCCAACCTCAGGGAGATCTTGCAAGATTGTCTGCGGACACGCACGCCTGATTGCCGGGTGGAGCATCCGATGGCGAGTGTGATCATCGCCTGGTCGTTCTTTCCCGTGGGGGAGTTGCCGCTGGTGCGCGCGTACGGGGTCGACATTACGGCGGACGTGGCCCTGCGTCGGGCGAAAGAAGCGGCGGAGGAGTCGGCCCGCGCCAAGGGCATCTTCCTTGCCACTATGAGCCATGAACTGCGAACGCCGATGAACGGCATGCTCGGATGTACGCAACTGTTGCAGGATACGTCGCTGACCGAGACGCAGCGCCAACTGATTCAAACGATGCATCGTTCCGCCGACGCGCTCTTGGTGTTGGTCAACGACATCCTGGATTTCTCGAAGATTGAAGCAGGAAAGATGACGTTGGAAATCGCCGATGTCCAGTTCCACTCGCTCATCGCCGATGTCCTGACGCTGGTATCCGAGATGGTTCGGAGGAAAGGACTGGCGATAACGGTCCAAGTGGCTCCGGAGGTACCGGACAATCTTCGCGGCGACCCCGTGCGCCTCCGACAAATCTTGTTCAATCTCGTCGGGAATGCGATCAAATTCACCGAGTCAGGACGAGTCGAAGTCCGTGTTCAGCGGCAGCCGTCGCCGGATCATACGCCGGACGCGGTGTTGTTGGAATGGAGCGTGTCGGATACCGGCATTGGCATGACGGAGGAGCAGCAGGGCCGGCTCTTCCAGGCCTATTCGCAGGCGGAGTCGTCGACGGCCAGGCGGTTTGGTGGAACCGGTTTGGGGCTCATGATCTGTCGGCAGTTGGTCGAGTTGATGGAAGGAGAGATTGTCGTGCGGAGCGCACTGGGTGAGGGGACGACGTTCACCTACACCACGCTGCTGATGCCGGCGAGCGAACGGCCGGGATTGTCCGTTCGGAGAGACGACCAGACCGCCGTTGGGAGAGGCGCGCTTGGTCAACGGCGGGTTTTGGTCGCGGACGATAACGAGATCAACCAGCTTGTCGCCAGCAAATTTCTCCAGAAACTCGGCTATCACGTCGATGTGGTCCGAAACGGACGGGAAGCCGTCGAGTCGTTGGGCCGGTCGGCATACGATGCCGTCCTCATGGATTGCAATATGCCGGACATGGACGGATATCAAGCGACGCGAGAAATCCGGAAGAGGGAGGAGGGCAAGGGGACCCGTCTTCCCATCATTGCCCTGACGGGGCATGCGACCGACGAGGACGCCAGGATCTGTAAGGAGGCTGGGATGGATGCCGTCGTGACCAAGCCTGTTACGCTCCCCGTATTGCGCGCGACGCTGGATCGTGCGCTTCGCCGAACCTAACCCCCGTCGCAGTCGTCTCACCACGCCGTTGAATCGCCCGATCAGACAGACCTCCATCGTGGACTGGACCTCCGAACCGGTCATCGAGTAGTCTGCCCGGCGACGGAGAACACCGGGATTCTGACGATGACGCGAGTTGTGTGTTACAGCGATTTCAATTGTCCGTTCTGCTACGCGATGCATGAGCAGTTGGTCGAATCGGGGACGATCGCTCACGTGGAATGGCGCGGGGTGCAGCATGCGTCGCACCTTCCGGTGCCGATGAAGGTCTGGCAGGGAGGATATGCGGCCGAGCTGCGGCAAGAGGTGGCATGGGTCAAGCAGCTGGCTCCGGCCTTGGCGATCTCGGTTCCGCCCGGGAAACCGAGTACCCGCCGGGCAATTTCTGCAGCAGCTGCGGCACTCCGACAGGATGCGCGGCGCGGCGAGGAGTTCGTTCGGGCCTTGTATGCCGCATTCTGGCGGGACGGAGCGGATCTTTCAGATGCTGTCGTGCTGAACGACCTGATGGCGAGGTCGGGGATTTATATGGACAGCGCCCCATGGGACGATAAGACGATCGGGGAGCAGGTGGAGCAATGGGATGAGGCCTGGCGAAGCACCGGACACTCAGGCGTCCCGCTGCTGATCGGGCCTGAGGGGGATCAATTGGTCGGATTGGTGTCGAGTGCGGACGTGCGTCGCTTTATGAATCGGGTGGGATCATGAGCGTGTGCCGGTGTGAGTGACGTCGACGTGATCAGGCGGATTCTGCGGGAGTGCCGGACCATTGCCGTGGTCGGAGCCTCGTCCAATCCTCTGCGGCCATCGAACCGCGTGGCCGCCTACATGAAAGCGCAAGGCTACCGCGTCATACCGATCAATCCGAACGAGCGTCAAGTCGTCGGCGAAGCGGCCTGTCCGTCCCTCATGGCCGTGACGGAGCCGATCGATCTGGTGAATATCTTCCGGCGATCCGAGGAGGTCCTGCCGATCGTCGAAGACGCCATCGCGAAAGGGGCCAAGGCGGTATGGATGCAGGAGGGCGTCGTCAATGATGCGGCGGCGGAACGAGCGAGGCAGGCGGGGCTTGCCGTCGTGATGGATCGGTGTTGGCTCAAGGACCACGCCGCATGGCGCGCATATGAGTAACCGATCCACTTCCGAGTCCGAGGGCGTGTCGGGCGACGCCTACGTCAAGACCGCCCAGGTGCTGGCGGACGTGCTGGATGCCACGGTCAGGATTCCAGGCACAGCCCTTACCATCGGTCTCGATCCGTTGCTGGGATTGATTCCGGCGATCGGAGACGCGATCGCCGGCATGATCGGCGCGGTCATCCTGGGTTTGGCGACCCGCTTACAGGTTCCCCGCATCGTCGTGGCCCGGATGAGCCTCAATCTCCTGATCAACGGAATCGTCGGAACGGTCCCCGTGCTCGGGGATCTGTTTTCCGTATGGTTCCGCAGCAACACGCGGAATGCCGCACTCCTGCGCGAAGCCGCGTTGCGGCCGGGCCGAAATACGGCCGGCGATTGGACGTACGTTGCCGTCGTGATCGGGGGAACCGTGGGACTTCTCCTGGCGATGATCGCGCTCGTCCTGTGGCTGGTAATCGGCCTGTGGAGCCGATTGGCCGGCATTGCCTAGCGTGTCGTTCTGGCCGGTGAAGAAGCAACACCTGCTTGGTGACCAGCGGCTTTCATGGTACAGATGGAGGCGTTTGTCTAGAGGAGTTGTCATGCAATCAGCGCATTCCGTTCCGTCCGATCATCACGCCCCGACGCCAGGCGCGGAAACCATCTTAGTGGTCGACGATGAGCCGGCGGTCTGCCATGTGACCGGCCAGATGTTGGAGTATCATGGGTATTCCGTGCTCTACGCGGAAAGCGGCGAGCAGGCGTTGAAAGTATTCGATGAGCACAGCGATCGGATCGCGATGCTGGTGGCGGACATCGTCATGCCGAAAATGTCCGGTCCGCAGTTGGCCCATCTGTTGCGGATTCAAAAACCGGAATTGCCGGTTCTCTTCGTCTCCGGGCTCGTGTCCTACGCGAATTTTCAGGGGGTGATGGGTGGGTGGATGCTGAAGAAGCCCTACACACCGTCCATGCTGAGTACCAAAGTGCGCGAGATCCTCGCCGCGCCGCAGCTTCCCGGCTCTAGGTGCCTGACCGGTTCTTGAAGGTCAGTTCCGCCACCGCCGATTTATCCAGCTCGCCTTTGCCGCAGTCGACCAACCGCTGATACTGTCGCAATGTCGCCTCGGCCACAGGCAGGGTGAGGCCGACGGACTGCGCCAAGTTCACGGCGATCCCCGAATCTTTCGCGGCGTGGGCGGCGGAGAAGTAGCAGTCGTGCGCGCGGTGCTGCATGTCCTCGCCGTCGGTTTCCAACACCCGTGAGTTGGCCCCGGTCTGACTGAAGACCTCTCGCAACATGGTCAGGTCGAGACCGAGCGCGGATCCGAGGCCCAACCCTTCCGCCAGCGCCGCCGTATTGCAGTTCATCACCATGTTGACGAGCGCCTTCACCTCCGCCGCGTTTCCGCTCGGGCCGATGTACCGCACGGTTTTGCCCAACGCGTCCAGCACCGGTTTGGCGCGTTCGAATGCGTCCGGCGTACCGCCGCACATCAAGTAAAGCGTGCCCTGCCGGGCCTGCGGAATGCTGCTGGCCATACAGGCTTCGAGCGAACGGCCGCGCCGGGCCGCGACGCGCGATTCAATCTCCCGGTGAATGGCCGGCGAGACCGTGGCGCAGTTGATGAAGAGCCGGCCGTCGGCATGGGCGAGCAAGCTGCCCGCATCCTGGGTGGAGAAAATCTGGTCCATCGCCGCATCGTCGGTCACGACCGTGATGACGATCGTGGCCTGCGCGGCGACGTCCGCCGGCTTGGTCACGGCGGGGCAGCCGAGTTCGGCCGCCAGGGCGTCCGCTGCGGGCGTGTGGCGATCGTAGACCGCGGCGATCGCGTAGCCGCAGTCGCGTAACCGCCTGGCCATGTTGGCGCCCATCCGTCCCACACCGACAAATCCGATCGAGTCACGCGAGGCTTGCATGGTAGAGACTCCGGGATATTCGAGAGCAGCGGCTGCGATTACGTGGATGAGAGTGTGTCGGTGGACGCCGGGGTCGGCTCGACGCGGGTCCACCGCAATGTGGCTTTGCCGTCAGTGGTCGTGAGTCCGTCGTCCTGAACGGAGACGATGCCGAGACTCCGCTGGCGCTTCTGCACCGGTTGCAGTTGAATCAGGCCGTTCTTGGTCAGGACGCTGCCGCGGGTCGTGTCCATGATGAAGAGATCGGTGGCGGCGGACGGTTTGATGGACCAGACGAACGTGGCCGGACCTCCCGCATAGGTGCCGCTGCCTTGCCAGTTCCCGATCAAGGCTTGATCGACGGCTTTCAACTGGAAAACCGGGACGCTCGTCGATTCACGGCGCAGGTTCCACAGTTCGACGGGAATGCCGGTGGGAACCTGGTCCGGTTCGAGTTTGGACCACTCGGCGTGGACGCTGCCGGTGGTCGAAAACGCCGAAGGAGTTGTGCTGAGATACGTGCCTTTCCACGACTGGCCCTTGAACGTATTCGCGCGATCCAGCGACCAGCGGCCGGATTGGGCATCGAGCACGCCCTCGAACTGCATCAGCGACGACAGGGTCCAATGCTTCGTGCCGTCGATGACGAGCAGGAACTCGTGCCGGGTCGTGCCCTGCATGATGTGGGTGCGCCAGGTTCCGACGAGCGAGGTCTGCTCCGGCGCCGTCGATTTGACCGGGCCGGCAAGATCGCCGGGCGGGACGGAACGGGATTGCGTCTCCGCGACCGGTTCGACGGTCCGTGCCGCGAGGGAGGCCGGCTGAGTGCCAGGACGGGCGCCGGCGACCTGCCTGGCCGACGGAGAGGCGTCGAGCGGCGCGACCGTGGCCCCGTACCGTTCTGCGGCGCTTCGGGCCACGACCATGGCGGCATTGGCCAGATCGGTTCGGCCGGTCGTCGAGACCATGACGGTCACGAGCGAGTCGCCCCGCAGAAAACTCACGCGGGACAGCGAGGGAGGGGAGTCGATGCGGACCGCGCCGTCGCCCAGTCCCGAGATAAGGATACTGTCGCGGCGCAGCCGCTCTTTATTGAACCAGGCCCGCCGGTCCTTGCCGCTGGTTTCGTCGACTTGGACCGTGACGGCATAGCCTTCGTGACCGACGGCTTTGAAGACGCAGGTCGTGGCATCGGACGCGACCCCCGGCTGCGCCGCTTCGCCCAGTGCACGGGAGGCCTCGTCCGCTGTGAGCAGCGTACAGGGATCGGTGCCGGACAAGAACGAGCTGGGAGACGGGCCGCACCCCGTCACCAACAGCGAGAGGGCGACGCATCCTGACAGGGAACGACCGAACGATGGCATACAGATCACTCCAGAAGAAGACTGTCTCGGATTGTACCTGGATCGCCAGACGGGTGCTACCGGTCATTCGAGGGGCGGAGGGGAGGAGGGCCTCCCCCCTTTGGAGTGATCGCGAAACGATCCGGCCGATCAGCTCGCGACAAATTTGAGCGCCACGCCGTTGATGCAGTAGCGCAGGCCCGTCGGCTTCGGCCCGTCGTCGAACACGTGGCCTTGGTGGCCGCCGCAGCGGGCGCAGTGAACCTCGACGCGAGTCATGAAGAATTTCGTATCGGTTCGCCTCTCGATCACTTTCGGGTCGATCGGTTGCCAAAAGCTCGGCCAGCCGGTGCCGCTGTCGAACTTGTGCTCCGACGAAAAGAGCGGCAGATCGCAGCCGGCGCAGAAGTAGAGGCCGGAGGCATGGTTCTCGTGCAGGGGATTGGTAAAGGCCCGCTCCGTATCCTCGTGGCGCAGCACCTGATAGGCGAGCGGCGCAAGCTGCTTCCTCCATTCCTCGTCGGACTTGGTCACTTTCACGATCTGGCCTATTTCCATCTTGGCTGGCATAGCGTTCTCCTTGGTTCACGGGTGACTGCCGGTCAGTCGATCCGACCACGCAATCCTTACATAGGGGTTTACGGAAGGGCAAGGAGGGTGGATGGGGCTGAGGCTCAACCGCTCCCGCACCTCCCGGAGCGACCCATTCGGGTTCTGCGAAGCGGAAGCCTTCGGAAATTCCCTCGCGGACTCGGTCAGTTTCCGCTTTCCCCTGTAGCAGAACCTCGATGGGTCCCCGCTCCTCCGGCGACGATCGCGTTGAGCCTCAGCCCCTTGGAGAGAGGAAGATGGAGAGACTGTTTTGTGCTGCGATTGGGTGTAGGCGGCTAGGTCGATTGCCAGGATGTCGAGGTCTGTTGGTCAGGCTGGCCGTGGAAGTATTTGAGACAGGGCAGATTTGAAGAGGGCGTTGTCGGGGGCAGCGGTCGAAAACAAGGTCATGCAGGAGCGGAATTTGAGATGGTCGGGAGAGCCGAAGATCTCCCTCAGCGCTACGTCCTTCTACATCGAGAACAAGCTGCGTGCATTCGCGGAGTCTGGGACTTAAGGTCGGATGCAGGAGATAGGCTTTGGCTTCGTCGAGGGAGGCGATGGCGAATTGATTCGCTGTTCCACTGCGACAAGACCGGCAGTGCGGGAAGATGAACCAGATCCAGTGACTGGATTTTCTTCCGGCTCGGAGTTCAGCAAGGACTGTGGCGTAGGTGGGCGCGCTTGGGCGGTGAGGAAGCGGTGGAGGTTGTAACGGTCAGTCATGTATCCGTGGCGCATACATCGACTGGTTGCTTACTCGATATTGTCCCGTTTCTGGAGATTGTGTCGTGCGCATAGGAGCTGGACATTCTCAGCCGTGAGCAGGGTGCCACCTTTTGAAAAGGGAAGGATGTGATCAAAGTGGAGCTCATCTGTGGCTTCACAGAGCTGACATTTCCCGCCATCTCTTTTCCAGACTGCGAGTTTGACGGAGGTGGGGATGATACGCCGTCGTTCTGCATCGAGATGAACAGGTTGTGCAAAGTCTTCGTCGCCCTCGACGGCGATGGCTGGGAATTTGTAAACGACCCGATGTTCATCCTGTTCTTGCCAGGCATCGACAAGATGAAAGACGCCGTTATAAGACCAAATACCTGACCGGATCTTTTCGCGAACACGAACTCAGCTCAGGTGAACGCTTCCCATCTTTGAATCTTTGCGCTGCCTCATGGAACCTGCCGTTCTGAGTAAGCCGCCCTGATGGAAGGGATCCAGGCTGATCAATTACCTTCGGGTTAGGAGACGAAGCAGTTTTGGGGTGGTCGTGTCCCTCATAGATCAGAGTGGTTCCACCGTCTTCCGGGCGATCGCGGTAGGGGGCATTGGGGCGGGCTGACATTAGGATAACGGAATGATTTCCGCCTAGACCATAATTCATCCCTCTCTGGAGACTGATTCCTTCGCGTAGACACATTTCATTGTGGGAGACAACGTTGTTGCTCATGTCTTGCCAGTGGCCAGCTAAGAAGGTTGCTGCGGTGAGTCTGGATCTATATTTCCATCCGCGCAATGACAAGGGCAGTTGGTCATATTCGACATTCCCCTAGCCCCAGTTGTTCCAGAGGTTGCGCAGTGCATCTAAATACGCTTGGCAGCTCACAGGGGACCACGAGACGTGAGAACCTTCCTGCAGCAGTGGATGGATTGTATTCGCGCATAAATGTCGAGCGATCCGCGTTAGCTAGATAGTTGAACGTCGCAACAAACGTTTCGTTGTAGCTCTTCCCGAACGCATCCTTTGGCACGTTCCAAAGCATCCCTTCGATGAAGTAGGAAGGTGCAATGGCGTCACGAAGCATGCTGGCTTCAACCAGATAGTTCCGCATGTTCTTATAGATGCGGACTGTTGGCTGAACCACTGGTTTGTCACTTTATGCTTCGCTGTGCAGTTATCGGAATGCTGCTTTGGGAAGTTCACCATCTGTGTGCCATCCTTCAAGAAGAAACAGATACCTTCAACGACGCTATGATCGTAAGCGCTCTTGAAGTGGTAGTAGTAGTTAAACTTTGCACAGACGAGCACGTCACAGTTTCGGCGGGCACCGCTGCCGGGAATGAAGACCGCCTTCGATCCAAGCGTAACACCATTGAACTTTTGCTTGAGCCATGCCGTCACCTGGGTCTTGAACTCCGGTAAGCCATAGTCCGCTGTGCCCGGATAAGCCTGCGCGAATGCCTGGTACTGATCAGCCGGAAGCAGCAGCGCGTTGTGGTAAAACGCAGAATCAAAGCGCATTACTACATCAACGTCGCTGTCGCGATAGACATTCGTATCGTTCGCGTACGAGCCTTGGAGGAAGGACGCGAATGTCTTCGGATAGTAGGGAATGCGCGCATCAGGCACATTCTTTTGACAGCCGCGTATGTGTCGCGGGACTGGAGATCGAGCCTTGCCTAGACCACGTATCAAGCTGTGACTCGGTATCGCCACTGAGCACTTCCTGAAAGCAATTGTTAGCACCTGTTCTTGTTTCGCGAACGACTCGGCCCCACGTTGTCGCAAGATGTTGAGCTTTGTCATATTGTGCTCGAACATATCGGTCGCCATTTCAGGTTGCTCCGAAGGTATCGCTGATCCGTACGGTGGGGACGTGACGAAAAAAGGACATGCCTTAGCTGATCCATTGACTGTGAGTTGATCTCCAGGGTTTTCTGGCAAGAGCTGGACGCTCGCGAAACTTGTGCCCACCTGGTGATGCTGAACCAAGATGGCTTTGGTGACGGATATACGCCCACGCCGACACTTACGACCGGATGTGCTCTGATGGGGAGATTGAGTGCCATGATGGCATCTGCAATCGCATAGAGCAAATTGAATTGTTAGCGCAGTATCCCCATCAATTAGCTCGACGAGATCGCCTTTATCGGTCTTTACCGTCTTCGCTCGAAAAATGGGAAGGCAGAACAAGATGCCTGCTGCATCAGATACCTTCACCGAAGCCTGGAGAGAACGTTCCCATCCGACCATGGGCTTGTTCGATACTAGTTTTGAAGATATCGGCCGCTCGATCACCCATCGGGTAGCGACGATACCAACGCCCGTTTTCATTTGTCGAAAGTATCACCCGTTTCATCTCCGAAAGCTTGGCGAGCAACGATGACTTTTGCGCGTCGACTTTTGCTTCCATCACGGTTGGGACGTGTTCTCATAGAGGTCACTGATTTCCTTCACACTTCTGCCGAGCGCCGGTAACCTGTGTGCGCCTGTACTGGTCCCGAAGATCAGATCAAACTTCTCGACAGGCACTTAACCATCCCCTCTATCCGCGGAGGACACCAAGTGTGTAGAACCCTTTGGCGCCACCACCATCAAGGCTGAGGATTCGGCAAGGTTTCTGTGATGAAAAAAATCCCCCATCATTAGCAACCGTACCTCTGAATTCTATCCACTACCGCTAAGCATCCTTAAACCTCTTCGCCTACCTGGTTACCCACAACTACATTGTGCCGAGCAGGAAAGCAATGACGCAGAGGGGTTACTCGGCCTTCTTGGCGAAATTCCTCGCCCGCCTTTTAGGCGTAGCGATTCTAGGCCCTGACCTGGTAAGGCTACAGGAGTCCGAGGCAGCCCTCATCCAGGAATTCTGCGAGGTTGCTCGCTGAAATGTGCCGAGCTGGCTGGGATGCGCGAGGAAAGTCTTATGTAATGGGGAGGCCCCGGCTTGCGTAGGCCTCTTGTTCTTGATGCAGCTGATGCGGCGAGCGGTTCCGGTCGGTCCGTCGAAGTCGACATCCTTGTTGAATGCCTGCGGCAGGACCTCTTCTTGATCCGTTCGGCCAGGATGAAGGTCGGCGAATTCGTCCCGCGCCACTGCGGCATCCTTCAAGTCCTTCTGATTCGCCTTCGGCAGAGCCAGTCCGGCGAATGCCCGCGCGATGCGCGGCCTTTTCTCCTTGATCCCGCCGACCGGCAGGACCAAGCCGCTCAAGCTGATCTCGCCCGTCATCGCCGTATCGCTCCGGACGGCGCCTTGACCTGAAGCTGAAGCCAGTGCCGTGGCCATGGTGATGCCGGCGGACGGGCCGTCTTTCGGAATGGCGCCCGACGGTACGGTGAATGTGGACGCCGTTCCGTTTGAACCGCGAAATGTCGAGCCCCATGCTTTCGGCGTGCGACCAGAGGTAGCTCCGGGCCGCGCGCGCCGATTCCTGCATCACGTCGCCCAGTTGTCCGGTCAACGTCAGCTCGCCTGGCTGCCGGGCAGCAAGGTCGTTTCGATGTAGAGCACGTCGCCGCCGGTCAGGTCCAGGCCAGGCCTGTGGCCACGCCGGGCGGGAGGTTCTTGCGCGCTTCTTCCGGCATGAACCGTTCCAGACCGAAACCATTCGCCGAGGAGGTCCGGCTGGATGGACACGGGCGCACGTTCGGCGCCTTCGGGCAGGTCCGCGAAGGTCAACGCCACTTTTCTCGTCAACCGGCCCAGCATCTGTTCGAGTTGCCGGACACCGGCTTCTCGCGTGTAGCGGCTGATGACGAGATTCAACACCTCGTCCGAGAGCAACGCCTGTTCCGCGTTCAAGCCTGATTCTTTCAGCCGTCGCGGCCAGAGGTATCGCCGCGCGATCTCGGATTTCTCCCGCTCGCTGTAGCCCTGGAGCCGGATGATCTCCATCCGGTCCAAGAGCGGCTGGCTGATCGTGTCGAGGGTGTTTGCGGTCGTGATGAAGAACACCTTCGACAGATCGAACGGCAGATCCAGGTAGTGATCACGGAACGTGTGGTTCTGCGCCGGATCGAGAATTTCCAACAGCGCGGCCGCGGGATCGCCTCGGAAGTCGCGCCCCATCTTGTCTACTTCGTCGAGCATCAGGACGGGATTGCTGACGCCCGCGCGCCGCATGGCCTGGACGATCCGGCCCGGCAGTGCGCCGACGTACGTCCGGCGATGGCCGCGCAATTCCGCTTCGTCATGGACGCCGCCCAGGCTGAACCGCTCGAAGGCGCGTCCCATCGCGCGGGCGATGGATTGCCCCAGGCTGGTCTTGCCGACGCCGGGCGGGCCGACGAGGCAGAGGATCGGCGCCTTGGCCGTCGGGTTTAGCTTCAAGACCGCCAGGTGTTCGACGATGCGTTCCTTCACTTCCTTGATGCCGTAGTGATCCTCTTCCAGGACCTGCCGGACCTTCGCCAGGTCGAGGTGGTCCTCCGAGTACTTCTTCCAGGGCAATTCGAGCACGAGTTCGAGGTACGTGCGAATGACTTGGTGATCCGGCGATGCCGCAGGTATCTTCGCGAGGCGTGCAAGTTCGCGATCCGTCTCCTTCCGCACATGCTCCGGAAGGTCCGCCTCCTGAATCTTTTTCTTCAAGAGCGCGACGTCTTGTTCCTCGCCCTCACCCTCGCCGAGTTCCTGCTGAATCGCCTTGAGCTGCTCCCGCAGCACGTACTCGCGCTGGTTCTTGCCGATCTTGGCCTGGGCGTCGCTGGCGATCTTGTCGCGTAGCTGGAGAATTTGGATTTCCTTGGACAGGGCGCTGTACAGCCCGCGCAGCAATTCCACGGTCGTCGGACTTTCGAGCAGTTTTTGCTCCTCGGCGACGGTCAAATTCACCAACGAGGCGATGCGGTAGGCGAGGGCGACGGGGTCGTCCTCGTTGCTCAGGGCCACGCTGGCTTCCTGAATGCCGGGCGCCTGGATGAGCCGGGGCAGTTCCGTGACGAGTTCCTGGATCGCCCGGTGCAAGGCCTGCACTTCCGTGCCGCTGTCGGACGGACGATCGACCGCGCGCACTCGCGCGATCAGATAGGGAGTGGCTTGAAGTTCTTCGATCAGCGCGACCCGCTCCAGCCCTTGCACCATCGCATGGATGGCGCCTTCGGACGACTGGCCGACCTGCCGGATGGTCGCTTTCGTGCCGATGGTGTACAGATCGTCGAGACCCGGTTCCTCGGTTTGGGGATCGCGCTGCGCCACGATCAGGATCGTCTTCTCTTCCGTCTTCATGGCCGTCTGCACTGCCGCGACGGAGCGTTCCCGTCCGATCGTGAGGGGCATCATGACGCCGGGAAAGAGTACGGTCCGCTTGATCGGCAATATCGGAAGGGAAAGCACTTTGGTCTCGTTGTCCATCTTGTCCTTTCTTCCTCTCATCCGTGAGAAGAGACACGTCGGTTGTGTGTCAGGACAGAGATAGCTCGGGGGGAGGGCAAGTCAAGGGGCGCCGACGAGGAGAAACGTGTGGAAGATAAGGGAATTCTAATGCTAGCGATCGAAGAACACTCCTCTGTGTTCGTGGCGGAATGCGATGGCGTTGGATGGCTGGAAGCTTTGAGGATGCGTCGATGCCGGGACTACTTGATAGAGGTCCTCTCCTTCCAAATCGAAAAAACCTGCCATGCTGTCCTCCGAGGAACTCCCAAAACCTGATTGCGTGATGTAGTGATCTTGTCCCCCCTCATCCAGGAAGACCGCCCAGCTCGAATGGTCGGCCCGTCCAAGGCCGGTGGAGCGGTCGAAGACATAGTTGTCGGGACTGTTCCCCGCATCGATGGCGAGGCTGACGCTATGATCCCACGCGACCCCCGCATTATAGAACGGGCCGGTCGAACCGTACTGATCGCGACCTGACCGATCCATGAACAGTGCAATTCCGTGATGGGCCGCAGCCCCATGGCCATAGCGAGCCGCCAGGTGCAGATCGTCTCCATCTAAGTCCAGCTTCGTTCCGATGCCCCAAAAATATCCGACGCCTTGAGAAAAGTTGTCGCTCTGATAGGAGTCGTGTCCTGCTCTGTCGATGAGGAGGCCCCACCCTCCGGCGAGATTGTAGATCCGCCAGTCCGCCCGGCTATTGAGGATGCGCGAGCCCGACCCTGCGCCGAGCCCAAAACAATCGTATTGAAAGGAAGGATCTCCGGGTTTGGCGGTTGGTGCGTCTTGGGCATTGTAAGCACTGGCATAGGTATGCCCGCATCCGTACGTATCATTGCCCTGAACATCGATGAGGGCGCCGATTCCAAGTGGACCGCCAAATCCGATGGCGTACCCATGACTGGAGTAGGTGTCGTCGCCCGTTAGGTCCACGGCGAGCCCAAGCCCACCAATCGCTGCGCCTTGTGTCAGGCGACTTCCCTTATAGACATCATGGCCGGCGACATCGAGGAGAATGCCTAGCCCCGCAAGACCTACTCCGCCGGATCCTTCGCTGAGCTCGTAGACGTCATTGCCGGCACCGTCCACGAGGAGGCCGACTCCCAACCGGCCAGTGGCAAGTCCGAGCCGGTCGGCAGTGTAGCGGTCATTGCCACTCAGGTCGATGACCAAAGCATTCCCCTGGTTGGGATTGCTCGAGGCGCCGATCATCCCTCGATAGTGGTCATCTCCGCCGAGATCGAGGATCATGGCAAATCGATCATCCAGATCATAGTGATTGGGGCCCTGGCCTCCGATGATGACGAGTCCGTAGTCTGTCTGGCGAAGCAACAGGATGTCGCCGGTGATACCGGGAATGGTTTCTCTAATGGGTGGTGATGAGGCCAAGGCGGCAAGGACGTGGTTTCCCCAGGACTTCTGAATCAAGGGACTGAGGGCATGCGCGGCCGCGAGGAGTTCCGAGTGATCGATGTATTCCCGAACCAGATGAGTAAAGCGGAGGTTGGCTTTCATGAGCGTCATGGTTTCGGGTGTCATCGTGGAGAACTGCGGAGTGAAGTGAGACACGAGCGTCGCCGCGTGCCGGAACAGGAATTCACGGTCTTCTTCCGATAGTTTGGCGAGGGCATTGTTCCGATGAACGGCGGCTTGCTGAAGGGCGCTTAGGATGGCAGCCAAGACAGCGTCGGCATTGCGAGGAGCAGGCAACGGCGTGGTGTCAACGTGTTGTGATGGGTGATCGAGACCAGCGTCAAGCAGTGTCAGTAAAGCAGATACATTGTCCGGCCCGTCCTTGGCAAGCTCAGCGAGGCGAACACTGAATTGGTCGATAGCCTTTAGCCCGTTCAGCGGGTGGGTAAAGGTCTCGGTCGCGTGTGTGAGTTTGAATTGCCCCGGTGCCAGGTTGTTCTGCTGTTGGAGGCGCGTGAGAGGATTGGAGTCAGCGCCGAGAAGTTCGCGTTCCACGATGGGGGCGAAACGGTCTAGTAATGAATCGTGCTGGGGGGAGAGGGGGGGAGAGGGGTGCCATGTTGAACACGCTGTGGTCAGCACACTAAGGAGCAAGAGAGCTGTTCGTAGAGGCCAGAGACACCTGCGCAAAAACCTACGAATTATCGGCAACGTTGGGCCGTGCGTCTCGGTCGCCTGTAACATCGGACCAATATCATCCTAAAGATAGATAGCTTCCCGGCCCCATCTTCACTTGTCCACACGCTACCGTCCAAACCTGCAATGAGTCAATGAAATCGCTCGCACGAAACACGGGTATTCTCAGTTGGAGCGGTACAGGGGGCCTGGCACAAGGGCGTCACAGGGCACGAGGGTCTGGCTAACGATCGACGAACAGGCTGCCCGGGGTTCGGATCGTCCGTTCGTTGCCGCGACCCGAGGCGCTGGTGGGAGCGGTGCCGGACGACGCTTCGTACGTGTCGTCCCCGGTCAGATCGAAGAAGAGTCCGAGGCTGTCCGGCGTGCCCCGGCCGAGTCCGGACAGCCCGGTGTAGCGGTCGGTGCCTCCTTCGTCCGCGAACAGCGACCAGGATTCGCCCTCGGCATCGCCGAGTCCGGACCCACCGGTCAAATCGTAGCCATCGTTGCCGGTTCCACCGTCGATCGCCAGACTCACGCTTCGGTCGCTGGCCGTGCCGAGGATGGCTTTCGCGCCCGATGCGGCGTAACGGTCGTGTCCTTGCGCATCGAGGAGGAGGCCGATGCCGTAGTGGGTCGCCGCGCCCTGGCTGGTTCGGCCGCCGCTGCGCGTATCGTCGCCGCCGAGATCGAGCATGACGCCGACGCCGAAGTAGTGGCCGGCGCCCTGTGACAAGGTGCCGCTTCGATACTGATCCTGGCCCTCGAGGTCGATCAAATAGCCGAGGCCCCCGGCGAGATTGAGCTGCGCGGAATCGGCTTTCTTGCTGCCTCCGTCCACCCCGGCGCCGGCACCCATTCCGACACAGAGATATTGGAACGCGGGATCGCCCGGCTTGGCCGTCGGGGCGTCCTGTTGGTTGAGCGCGCTCGGATACTTGTCGCCGCATTGATAGACGTCGTTACCGGAACGATCGAGGACGGTGCCGATACCCAGTGGCCCTCCGAAACCGAGGGCGAACCCATGACTGGTGTAACGGTCGTTGCCGGCGAGGTCGATCAGCAGGCCGAGCCCGCCGAAGGCGGCGCCTTGGGTGAAGCGATTGCCCATGTAGACGTCGTTGCCCTGTCGATCGAAGAGCAGACCGAGTCCGGCGAATCCGGTGCCGCCGGATCCTTGGTCGAGTTGATACACGTCGTCGCCCGATAGGTCCATCAAGAGGCCGATGCCGAGGCGGCCGGTGGCCAGACCGAGCGGATCGCTCGTGTAGGTGTCGTTGCCGGCCAGGTCGATGACGGTACTGATGCCGTGCTCGATGTCACCGGGCGCGGCGATGATGCCGTGATAGGTGTCGTCGCCGCCGAGATCGATCACCAGGAGGAAACGGCGGTCAAGGTCGTAGGTGTTGGCGCCGGCGCCGCCGATGACGATCAGGCCGGCCCTAGTTTGCTGCACGAAGAGCACGTCGCCCGTGATGCCGGGCGGCGGTTGCGTGAGCGGGGGGCGTTGTTGAAACGTCAGGGCCAGATGTTGAAGAAATCGTTCGTTGCCGAGACGGGCGACCGCCTGGGCGGCGGTGATCAAGGCGGCGTAGTCGATCTGTTCGTCTACCAGGCGGGCGAATTCCGCGTCGAGCTTGAGCTTGGCCTGGTCGGTCGAGCGGGGATGGAATTGTTCGGCCAGCGTGCGGGCGTGTTTGAAGAGAAACCGCCGTTCGTCCTCCGATAGGTTGGCGAACGCTTTCTCGCGTTGAATCGCGGCATCCTCCAGCGTGTCCGTCAGGAATGCGACGACTTCCTTTTGGGCGGTCGTGGCGGGGAAGGGAATCGGCTTGAAATATTCCGAGGTGCGATCGACCGCCGCTTCCATGACGTCCAACAGCGCGGGCAGATTGTCCGTGCCGCCCGACGCCAGTTCGCTCATCAGGAGGCCCTGATGTTCCAGGGTCGAGAATCCAGCCCAGGGATCGGTGAGGCTCTGCAGGGCGATGCGGCGCTTGTACTTGGCCGGCACGTCCCGCCCGATGGCGTGCGTGGCGAGCACCCGTTGCTGTTGCGGACCCTGGAGAGTGTCGATCTCCGGCTGCACGATCGGCGCGGCGCGATCGACGACCGAGCTATACAGGCGGCTCTTCGACGCGATGTTCGTGGGAGAGGATTTGGGAACGAGCGCAGGACAGCCTGCGAGAGTGAGCGCCAGCATCAATCCGATGAAGGCGAGACTGCGAACAGGAACGGTTCTGCTCTCACGACACGCCGACAACTCGCGATCGCTCATCGTACGAGACTTTCCCTCTGTCGTCCGGGCGCTCAACCTACCGGTCCTCTCTTGGAGAGTCAATCGGGAGTTACGGGGCGGTGAGTCTGTCGCATTGTATTCGCCTCTTGGCTAGGCGGACCGCCGCTTGACTTCCGATCCAGTGGGATTATTTACACCGGCGTTGGCGGAGTCGTCAGGCCGTTCTTGGATGAGACGCCGCATGACGCCCGCCGGGTCACAACCCCTACACCACAAGGAGGGACATATGAAACTCACCGCCGTTGTGTGCGTGCTGTCCCTGCTCCTCGGCGGGGTGGCGCTGGTTCCAACCTCAGCGCAGGGTGCTCCCTGGATTTCCGATGCCGAGAGTTCCATGACGCCGTGGGTGAAGACCATCAAGCAGGAACTGCTGAAGAACGACTATTGGATGATCTATGCAAACGATCCCCGCATTCCGAAGAAGGAAGTCCTCGGCCTCCTGAACCGGGCGGCGAAGACCCAGGAAGTCAACGATCCGGTTCTGGCTCAGGCCCTGGTGCGGGAGGCGTTGGGTGTTTTCGAGGAAGGGGTGCGGAGGCACTATTACTCCCACACCGACATCGAGCCGCTGAGCTCCTACATCCGGCAGCATGTGCCGATCCCGATCAGCTGATCGAATGCGAGGACTTGATCGGGGCCGCGACGACTGTCGCGGCCCCTGTTCTTACTGGCTGACACCACTCAAAGGAACGAGCGGTTACTTAACCGTGAATTCGGTCGCCATGCCTTGTGCGTAATGCGGCTTCCCGGTTGCCGGATCGGGGAAGAAGCAGACTACCCCGTAATGGCCCGGCTCCAACCGAGTGGAGAAGAAGGCCTGATCGCCGATCTCCAGGCCGACGACGCCGCCGATCGGACGACCGGGAGGGGGACCGGCGGCGCCGGACTCCACCGCTTCGGCGAAGGATTTCGCGGAGACTCCCGGCTCCAGTTTGACCAGCACGACTTCATGCGGCTGTCCGCCGTGGTTGGTGACCCGGATCGTCTGTGTGCCCGCCGCCACCGGATTCGACAGGCTGAACTGAAAGTCGGTCTGGGTGATCGTGACGCCGGCCTTCGGTTCCGTGACCGACACCAGCGACGGTTTGCCGCCTTTGACCGACAGCGGCTTTTGCATCCCGAGCGCCATATGGGGCACGCCGTCGTGGTCTGGGATGAGACAGATCAACACGTAGTTGCCTTCCGGCAGGTTCATCGTGGCCGAGGCGCGGTCTCCCGGAACTACCGCGTTCGGACCGCCGACGAACTTGATCCACGCGGGCAGTCGTCCTTCCGTGGCCAAGGCCTGCCGAAAGTCTTCAGCCGATTTGTTCCCTTCCAACCGGAGCAACTGCACCTGATGCAGATCGTGCCCCTGATTCACGACGGTGACCGTCGTCATGCCGGCCGGAATCCGGTCCGGTCCGTCGAAGCCAAAATCGCGGGCCGTGAAGGTGACCGATTCCTCCGAAGCGGAATGACCCGAGGAACCGGCGATGGCCTCCATCGGGGACTCGGTCAGCCCGAGCAGTAAGGCGGTACAGATCAGCGCATGAAGGACTGGTTTTTTCGACATGGCAACCTCCTTATGGAATGAGTCTGACTGGCTCAACGTTCGCATCGCTCGTCGTGACGTCTCCCTCACGATGTGGCGAGGAGACCCTAGCATGGGAGGTGGAGCGGCGGTTCCTAAGAATATGCTATCGTGGCCCTAATTCTTTCCTAAGCCCATGGTGACGCCGCCCATGATCCCTCCCGCCATGATCGAATTGCTCAGGACCGGCGTGTCCGTGGTGGTGGGGACTCGGGATGCGGCGTTGATGCCCGAATGCACTCGTGCCTGGGGTATTCGCATCGAAGGCGATCGGCGCACCGCGACGATTTTTCTCACCGAGTCGATCTCCGGCAGGACGCTAGCGAATCTCCGCGAGAACGGTCTCATCGCGATCAGCTGCACGAGGCCCACCGATCATGTCGCCTGCCAGCTGAAGGGACGCGTCCGGACCATCCGGCCAGCCGATGACCGGGAGCGGGAAGCAAGCCGGCGGTGGCATCGGGAATTCGTCGGTGAGCTTGTGGCCATCGGCGTGCCCGGCGAACTGCCCTCGGCCTGGATCACCGAGCCGGCGCTGGCGGTCGAGATCGACGTCACGGACGTCTTTCACCAGACTCCGGGACCCGGTACGGGCGGGAAGGTGTGATGGCCGCCGATCCGATCAAGCTCGAAGACCTCTGGCCCTGCCTCCAAGGAATGATTCCCGCGGTGCTCAGCACCTGCTCGCGCGACGGTATTCCGAACATCACCTTCATCAGCCAGCTCTATTACGTCGATGCGGGCCATCTCGCGATCTCGCATCAGTTCTTCAATAAGACCCATAAAAACGTCCGCGAGCATCCCTACGCCTGCGCCATGATGCTGGACCCCAGGACCTTGCAGGCTTATCGGCTGCAACTCCGCTACGACCATTCCGAGTCCTCCGGACCGCTCTTCGATTCCATGTCGCTCCAGTTGCAGGCGATCGCCTCACATGCGGGGATGACGGATGTGTTTCGCCTGCTCGCGGCCGACGTGTACGCCATCCTGCATATCGAACGAGTAGCGGGGTTCACGCGCCTGCCGACCCCGCCGCCCTCGGAACTGCCGTCGCGCATGTTCGTCGAGGCGGATCTGGAGTTGTTGCGGCTATTCGCCGAACGGTTGAACCGCAGCGAATCCCTCGGTGACTTGATCGAGACCGCCCTGCAACTCTTGGAGGAACGGCTTCGGTTTTGTCATGCCATCCTGCTCCTCGCGGACGAACAGAACGGGAAACTGTGCACGATCGCGAGCCGGGGGTATCCGGAGAACGGTGTCGGGTCCGAGGTCGGATACGGCGACGGGCTGATTGGCATGGTGGCCCGCGCCCGCCGTGCGCTGTGCCTCTCGGCCATCGACCATAGTCTGCGGTATGCGCGGGCCGTGCGCGAGCGGGCGGAAGCGGTCGCGGGCGCCGAGGCGGTCTGCCGCGAGATTCCGCTTCCCGGTCTGGCGAATGCCGCCAGCCAGATCGCGGTGCCGCTGGTGACAAGGAATCGCTTGATCGGCGTATTGGCGATCGAGAGCACCGATCCGATGGCCTTTCTGCCCAGGGAAGACAGTCTGCTCACGGTCATTGCCGCGCAACTCGCGACCGGCATCGAACAACTCAGTCGGGAGATGGACGATGGTCTGTCGGCCGCGCCTTCCGGCCCGGCACCCGCTCGTTCCGGCGCGACGTCGGTCCGGACGAGGAACTTCTATTTTTATCGCGCCGACGATTGTGTGTTTGTCGACGGGGAGTACTTGATCCGCAACGTCCCGGGGCGGATTCTCTGGCGCATCCTGACGCAGCATCGGGATGAGGGGCGGGTGGAGTTTACGAATCGGGAGTTGCGCATGGACGCCTGGTTGGGACTTCCCGAATTCAAAGACAACCTGGAAACCAGACTGATCCTCTTGCGGAAGCGATTGGAGCAGAAGTGTCCCGATGTGCGGCTGGTCCCGCGGGGACGAGGGCGATTCGCCCTGGAGAGCGACGTCGCCATTGCCTTGTCTGAAAAGGACGGATGACGCCGGCTCGTTCGGCGCTCAGGCGATTCGGATCAGGGCTTCAGATCGTTCCGCAACTTGATCAGCTCTGAGCGATAGGCGCGGGCGTCGCCGTAATCGAAGAAGTCCCGATAGCGCGAATGGGCTCCGGCACAGCGGTGGGCGTGCTTGATCGGACAGAAATATTGCTCGGTGCGGGCGGCGATCTCCCGGGCATAGGCGATCAACCCGTTGGCATATCCGCAGTAGTCGCAATTGAACCGCTCGATCGCATTCAGGTAGGGCAGCTTTCCCCGATCCAGCAGGATGTATCGAGACCGGTCCACCTTGGCGATGCCAAACGCCGGGAAGCAGATCGTCTGGTAGAACCAAAACCAGACGTCGAGCATCACCAGCGGGAGAAAGACCGAATAGATGACCGGCGAGACCAGGATCGTCTTGATCGGGGCTTCCCGGAGAAACGCCGGGATACTCTGGCGGAACGTCTTCTGGATCTCGCGCGCTTCCTGTTGGAACGCGACCTTTCCCTTGTCGACGGCATAGAGGAACTGCCGGCGTTTCGCGTCCATTTCATCCGCCAGGGCCCGCTCCAACTGCGCTTCCAGTTCCGTAATGTGGGCGACCAGTTCGGAGATCTTCGTATTCATGGGGCCTTCCTCTCCGCTCGGCGGCGAGCATGGTGTATGGTACAGCACGGACTCCTTCCAGGACCCTACGCCTTGCCGGTGGGGGCGTCAAGGATGGGGTTTTACGGATAGGGAGGAGGTGGCTTCGTGCTAATCGGTTCCTCGAATCGCCTCGGACTAGTTGCGTGCCTGTTGTTCTGCGCCGTGGCCCTCACCCAGACCGCGTGTTCGCCGGTAGTGTTCACCGTCGCCAATCTTCCGACCCATTTCGACGAGACTGCCGTCTTGCGCGATGTATCCTACGGTTCCTTGCCCTCGCAAAAGTTGGATCTCTATCTGCCCGCCGGTTCGGCGGACCAGCCTCGAGATGTGGTGGTATTTTTCTATGGCGGGCGATGGAGCTACGGAGCCAAGGAGGAATATCGGTTCGTCGGGGCAACCTTCGCGAGCAAGGGCTACGTCGTCGTGATTCCGGACTACCGGAAGTTTCCGGAGGTCCGGTTTCCCGCATTCGTCGAGGACGGGGCGAAGGCCCTGGCCTGGGTTCATGACCACATTGCCGCGTCACACGGCGATCCCGGGCGAATCCACGTCGTCGGTCATTCCGCCGGAGCCCACATCGGTGCCTTGCTGACGGCCGACGCTCGCTATTTGGCGCGCGAGGGGAAAAACCGGTCCGCGGTCGTTCGGGATTTTGTCGGGCTGGCCGGTCCCTACGCGTTCACGCCGACCGATCCGGATTTGATCGACATGTTCGGGCCGCCGGACAACTACCCGGCCATGCAGGTCCCCACATTCGTCGACGGTACCCAACCGCCGATGCTGCTGCTCTACGGCGACGACGATACGGTCGTGAAACAGTACAACCTGGACAAGTTGGAAACACGTATTGCCGAACGAGGCGGGTGCGTCCGCTCGATCATCTATCCGTCGGTCAGTCACAGCGGCCTACTGAGGGCGCTCTCCTGGTTCACACTCAACTCCGCGTCCGTCGTGGACGACATCGCGGCGTTCTTTCACTCCTGCGGCGGCGCGCTGAGCTTGCGTCTCGCGCCTCCCTGGACCATGACGAATTCGTAGAGGCGGCATTCGATGGCGCCGTTGAAGAGGGGGGTCCGTTTGGAGGGGGCGAGGCCGATGAGTTTCGGCGCGCGCAGATCGCCGGTGAAAAGATACGCGCGCCAACCGGCGCAGCGAGTCTTCAGCCACGATCCGAGCTTAGGGTAGAACACATCCAGGTCCGATTGCGTGCCGAGGCGGACCCCGTAGGGCGGGTTCATGACCATGATGCCTGGTTCCTGCGGCGGGGTGAGTTCGAAGATGTCCTGCTGGCTCAGGTCGATGTCGCCGCTCACGCCAGCCGATTCGAATTGGCGAGCGGCGGCTTCGACAGCGCGGCCGTCACGGTCCGACGCCACGATGTGAGCGGCGCCGGTCGGCTGCTGTCTGGCCCGTGCCTCTTCCTGAATCCGCCTCCACAGATCCCCATCGAACCGGTTCAGTTTTTCGAAGGCGAAGTGTCGGCCCAGACCCGGCGCGATGTTGCGCGCGATCATGGCGGCCTCGAGCGGGATCGTTCCACTCCCGCACAGGGGATCTAGGAACGGGACTGTCCCGGTCCAGCCGCTGAGTTTGATGAGGCCGGCCGCGAGGTTTTCCCGCAGCGGGGCGTCGACGCGGGTGCGGCGGAACCCGCGCTTGAAGAGCGGCTCGCCGGAGGTGTCGAGATAGATGGTGGCGTGGGTCGGGTCGAGAAAGACGTCGATGCGGATGTCGGGCTGTTCCGTATCGACGGAGGGCCGTACTTTGGTGCGCTGCATGAAGACGTCGCAGATGGCGTCTTTGACGCGCAGCGTCACGAAGTCGAGGCTCCTGAGGGGGCATTGCCTGGCGCTGACCTTGACCTTGATGGTGCGACTGGGGGCAAACCAATCGGTCCAGGGAATACCGGCTGCCAGGGTATAGAGGTCCTGCTCGGTTCGATAGACTGCGTGCGTCAGCTGCCAGAGGATGCGGCTGGCAATGCGGCTTTCGAGATTGGCCCGATAGACGGCGGACAGGTTGCCGGTGAAACCGACGCCGCCTTCGGTTGGCGTCAGGTCCGCTACGCCCAGGGCCTCGAGTTCCTGCCGAAGCACAGGCTCCAATCCGCGCGGGCAGGGTGCAAAGGCGCGATGATTTATGCTATCCATCCTTATCAACCCGGAAGAGACACGGTCACGTGAAATTCTGCAGCGCTTGCGGCGCGCCGGTCATACAAAAGATTCCGCCTGGCGACAATGTGTTGCGCTACGTGTGCGACCGCTGCCAGGCTATTCATTACCATAATCCCAAGATTGTCGCAGGCTGTATTCCGGAGTGGCAGGATCGTATCCTGCTCTGCCGGCGCGCGATCGAGCCGCGATCCGGCTTATGGACGTTTCCCGCCGGATTCATGGAAATCGGCGAAACGACGGAGGAAGCCGCTGCACGGGAGACGAAGGAAGAGGCGCTGGCCGATGTGGAAATTACGGCGCTGTACGCCGTGCTGAGTATGCCTCTTATCGGGCAGGTCTATATGGTTTTTCGTGGGAAGCTGCTGACGCCGACGTTCGGCGCCGGGACGGAGAGTCTCGAAGCGAAGTTGTTCCGGCGGGATGAAATTCCCTGGGACACGATCGCGTTTCCGGTCGTGGCCGAGGCGCTGCGGCGCTATGTGAAGGATGCGTCGAACGGGGACTTTCCGCTGCACCTGGGAAACGTCAGCGAGCGCTACTGAACGCCGGTCGCAGCCTCGCTATCGCAGCCTCGAACGAGGGATGATCGCGTGGATATTCACCAGCGACTCCTCGCGATCGATCGAGTAAAAAATCCGCCAATCGCCGACTGCATATTTGGAAAGTGACTGAAGATCCGGCGCGACCGGTTCGTGCCGGAGGTTGCCGACGTTGGAGGCGATCCACTTGGTCTTATCGAACAGCCGTTGGGCCGTTCCCTTGTCGATCTGCGAGAGATCGGCGAGAACGGCAGGGCGAAAGGCGATGCGGAACCAGGGCATGACCGGCTACCAGCGCAAACCGAGTTTGTCGGCCACCTCGTCGCCTGTAACGCGCTCCCGACTGACGAGCGATTCTTTCAAGCGGGCGCGAAGCGCGTCTCCCAAGGACAATCCGAGATCGGGGTCGCCGATGAGTTCGCGCAAACGGTCGTCGACCATACCCTGCACGAGTTCTTTGAGTTGTTCCGGCGTGAGGTCCGCGAGTGCCATCGGTCGTGAGCATACGGAGGCGACGGCGGGAAATGCAAGCAGACGGAGTGGCAGAGGCTAGGCGGTTCCGACTTTAGCGCTGAGTTGAGCGATGTAGTTGGTAAGACGTGCTTTCTGCGCGTCCGGAATGGCGAGGAACTCGATACCGATTCCATGCGAGCCGGTCCACCGGACGGTGGCCTGATTGATGACGATGGGTGTGGCCTCGCCCGGGAGCTGAATGGAAATTTCCAGCTGCATACCGGTGAAGGGGCGGATGACGCTTTCGACACGACATCCTTTGATGGAGACATCGCGAACCGAGGCGTTATACCGGAGGCGGTCACGCTGGACGAGGACGCTGGGGACCTCGGTCGGATAGCGGGGGAATTTGCGGGTGACCATTGTCAGATCTCCTGGGACAGATGCTCGATAAAAGCCGTCAGTCGGTCGCGTTCGGTTTCCTGCATGCCGAGAAAGTCCACGCCGAAATCGTCTTCCATCGCCCACCGGACTGTGGAGGCCCGGACGCTCAACGGCGGCCGGTCGGGTAGCTGCAGTTGCAGATCGAGAATTGATCCCGCGGTGACGCTGACGGGACTCATGATCTTGCATCCACCCAGACCGAGGTTGTACACGATACCGGTGCCGGTGTGGTCTCCGGTGAAGGAGACGGGGAATTCGACCCGATAGCGAGCTTGCCTGCGGTGCTCGATAACTCTTTCGGCCTTCTTGATTGCTGCGGCTGATTGCACGGAATAGCGCGTCGTGGTCTAAGGTGGTCTTTCTTCCTGCAGGCTATGCGGCGATAGCCGGGATGTCAATCAAAACGCGGATCTGTGCGAGGCTGTTCAATCGAAGAATAGGAGTCGAGAGGCCATGAAACGGAAGCCCGGCGAACCGATTTATTTGCGGCATCACATGCTGGCGCTCATGCTGGCGATAGTCGGACCGGTTGCGCTTCCGCAGCTCTACCATATGGTGGTTGGCCCGATTTCGTTCGGTGCGCGGTTTGTCTCCGGGGTGGCGATCGCCATCCTGGCCGGCGTGATGCTTTCGCGGTTGTATGCTGCCTCGGCGAGGAATGAGCCGCTGTCGCGCGAAGACCCCAGGGCGCCTCAGCGATGACCCCAGTGCCGATAATAACGCGGACCCCAGTAGATGTGCGGGCGATAGTAGTAGGGGGGACCGTAGATCCAGGGGCGGCCGAGGTACAGGCCCAACCCGATCGTCGGCGGATACACATAACTGTAGGTGTAAGCCGGGGCCGGTACAATTGTCGGGGGAGCGCTCTGCTGGCGCTGTAGCTCCGCCACTGCGGCAGCTTGCCGATCACTCTGCTGCTTGAGCTGCTCGACCGTGCCTTGCTGGGACTGCAATTGGCCTTTGAGTCTGCCGATTTCTTCACGCTGCAATTCGATGAAGGTGTTGAGGCAGCGCGTTTGCGCCTCGCCGGAATAGTTGGAGCACTCCCAGGGGACCGGTTGATCGTTCGCGAGGGCCGTAGAGAGTGGCCATATCAGAGCAGGGAAACAGATGAGCGCGATAACCCCTGGCCGGAACTGCTGCAGGACCATCGACCGCTTAGAGAGGATTGCGTCAATCATCGCGCGCCTCCTTGCTGGATCTATCTACACGCTACCACGGAATTCTCTGTATGAATAGAACCCATTCCTATCCGTGGGAACGCATGAGGTTGTAGTCGGTTGACATCCGCTATGGTACAGAGCCGGTTTGATTTTCTGCCGACAGGACTCCTACAATGCCGACAGTTTATGAGTGCCGTCCCTCGTAGAAGGTCGTCGATGCCAGCCCGTCGTAAATCCAAGAAAACCGCCAAGAGTAGTTTGCCGCCAGCGCCGCTGAAACGGCGGTTTCAGCAGCGGCTTCTCAAGTGGTATGGGGAGCACGGGCGCGATCTGCCCTGGAGAAAGACGTCCGATCCGTATCACATTCTCGTCTCGGAGGTGATGCTTCAGCAGACGCAGGTCGATCGCGTTATTCCGAAGTACCATGAGTTCCTGGATCGCTATCCGAGTTTCGAAGATCTGGCGGGGGCTCCGGTGGCTGAGGTGAAGAAGACCTGGTATCCCCTCGGCTACAACATTAGGCCGGAGCGGTTGCACAGCATCGCCTGTGAAACCATCGAACGCTACGGGGGTAAGCTGCCGAATGATGCCGACGAGTTGCTCTCGTTTAAAGGCATCGGTCGATACACGGCCGGGGCCATCCGATCATTTGCGTTCAATGAGGATGCCCCCATTCTGGATACCAACGTGATCCGAGTGCTGCATCGCGTCTTCGTCGCCGAGGGAGATCCGAAGGTTCAGAAGGCGCGCTTATGGGAACTGTCTGAGGCGCTCATTCCCCGTGGGAAGGGGTATGACTTCAATCAAGCCATCATGGATTTCGGCGCCATGGTGTGCACGGCGCGCGATCCCTACTGTCTGCTCTGTCCGATGAAATCCTTTTGCAAGACGTATCCATTTGACGGGGGCAATAGCAAGCGAGGATCGTCGCGATGACCGTGATCGAGGTCGCAGCGGGGCTCATTCAGCGTGAAGGCCGGTACTTGATCGCCCGGCGCAAGGCGGGAGTGCATCTGGCCGGGTACTGGGAATTCCCGGGCGGGAAGCGTGAGCCGGGTGAGTCGTTGGAAGAATGTCTCCAGCGTGAATTGTTCGAGGAACTAAATGTCCGGATCGATGTCCCCGTTCCGTATAGGATCGTGCGCCACGATTATCCGGAGAAAGTTGTGGAGCTCCATTTTTTTCGCTGCGCGATCGAAACGGGGGATGCGCAGCCGATTGAATGTGCCGAGTTGCGATGGGTCTTGCCGGATGAGTTTGCGCAGTATGCATTTCCTCCTGCGGATGAAGTGATCCTCGACGCGTTGCGGCGTGAGGCCTCGGTGGAGTTGCGATGAAGGTAGTTCTCGATATTGAAACGATCCAGGCGCCGCGCGAGGAGTGGGAGCGGTTGACGGGAAAGTCCGCCCCGCCTCAGGAGGCTCCGGAGTCGAGCGAGGGGATGGATCTGTTCTCGTCCGGTGCCGCAGAAGCGCGGCGGCAAGCGGACGATGAGCTTTACGCCAAGTCGGCGTTCGACGGGACGTTCAGCCGGATCGTGTGCATCGGGCTGCTCGAGTTCTCCGATCAGATGGAGGCTCGAAGCGCCGTTGCCTGGTATGGCGGTAATGAACGCGAACTCTTGCGGCAGTTTTGGGCGCGGATCGCTCAGGATCGCCCCAGCCTCATCATTACGCACAATGGTTTGGGATTCGACCTGCCGTTCATCAAGAAACGGTCGATTATCCATCAAGTGAAGCCGTCGTACGAAATCAATCTGGCGAAGTTTCGGACGGAGCCTGTCTACGATACAATGGCGATCTGGAGTAATTGGGATACTAGGGGCTGGGTTAAGTTAGATGTGCTGGCCCGAGCGTTGAGCGTGGAAACCAAGTCGGGGAGCGGTGAGCAAGTGGCCGAGATGTGGGAGCAGGGACAGGGGCAGGATCTCGCCCGCTATTGCTTGCAAGATACGTATGTGACGTATGCTTGTTACTGCCGGATGAATTTCCGGCAGCCCCTGTCCCGAGAAGTCGTCTTGCTCCAGCCTGAGTTGCTGGAGGTATCCTAGTCGAATGCCGGCTACTTCGACGGTTGCACTTCCGCCGTGTTCTTCTTGGGTGCCGGCTTACCCGACACTTTGCTGGCCTTCAGAGCATTGAGCTGCGCGGTACGCTCCCGCAGTGCCTGCTTCATCCACTCCGTTTCCTTCCGCAGCATACTGATTTCGGAGTCTTTCTTCGTATTTGCCTCTCTGGCCTGACGTAATTCGTCCAGCTTTTTGTTGAGGAACTCATCCGCAGTCAATTCTGTGCCGGCGGTGTTGTCCGTCGACGGCAAAGTGCTGGACGCGGTCAGCTGTACCTGGGTAGGCGGTTCCTGCTTTGGAACTGCCTTCTGAGCCGGGGAGACAAGCGGTTGCGATGCAGCGAGCGCCTTGGATGGAGTCGCGACCGACGTTGGGGAGGCCATCGGTCCCCGTGCAAGAGTCGGGTAATCGATGACGATCGATCTGGCGGCTGAGTTGCCGTTCGCCGCATACGAGGGAGCGGCTTCGATACGGGACGCCGTGTACGGCATGAAGCCGACGCCCTTCAGGCTCTTCGGCGAGGCGATCGTAAAGTAGGCCGCTCCGTTCTGGATGTAGAGGGTGCCCGCGGTGGGTTCAGCGCCTGACCCTGCCGATGAAGACACGCGGAAACCGACGATCTGTTCCGGTTTCGCATGCGATAATCCTTGGGCTAGCAGGGGAGCTAAAAATTCGGCGTCTTCATCGCTGAAAACTCTCATCGGCTTGCTGCCACTCGCAGGCATTTTTGTGGAGGTCGGTCCGGCCTCGTCCGCGATAATGCCTTTGACCATTCTCATCATGGTCCCATGGTCAATGATCGTTGGGTGATTGGCTTCAAAGGACCACTCAGACACCTCTTCGATGTAGACGGTTCCCTTGGCGCTCTGGTGAATTCGCTGAGGGCTGCCGAAGGTGGAGCAACCACTGGTGAGAATTGTGCCCATCAAGAGCCCGGCTACCAATCGGCCTGACCGTTCGAAGAGGGTTGTGTTCATGAATATCTCCTTGTCGTAGTGGATTGGAAAGATGTTGGCTGATGGGCCAGTCTGATCAGAGAGCAGGGGGCCGGTCTGCTACCAGATACCGAGTCCCATAAGAACCATGCCCATTGCCATCCATCCTAGTACGCCAACAGAAATAATGGTTTCGAGTGTCATGCTGAAATCCGTTTGGTTTAGTGGTGAGAAGGTTTCATAGACGGCACTCACCGCATCAAGCAAATGGCATGCCATTGAGAAGTATGAAGAATATTAAGTGGTGGCAGGCTGAAGATGCTTGAGTGAGCCGCAAATTAATCTTTATGCTGAAGATATTGATCGAGTTGAGAGTTGCTAATAAGAAATTAAATTAATTTAATGAAATCAATTATTTGATTATTTGTACTTAACTGAAAAAATTATCTATATATGCCTTTCAGGGTTAGGTAGATTCACATCGCCAAGTAGGGGAGGTTAACTATGTCATACATGGTGGCTCTGAGGGATAATCTGACAAGAGGTGTCAGAAAATGTTCGTACCAGGATTTTCCTGTGCAGGAATGTTCCTGCATAAAGGAAAGCAATTTCCGGCCAGGGAGAGATGATGGTAGTTTTTAGGTGAGGTTACACCGCGAAAAGGGCGGCTGCGGATGAGTCGATGATCCTGCGTGTGGTCATCATCCCAGGTTCTAGAGGCGCGGCGGTCTTGTCCCATATCACGGTAATATTTCCGTCGGTTCGTCCCATCCATTGATGGGCTGAGCGGGTGGCGTCCCGTTCAACCAGGACCGGCAAGACTGCCCCATGATACTCTTTATTTCTCGCCGCTCCGATTTCTCGTTGGAGGTCGACCAGCTGTTTGACTCTGATACCCTTGACCTCTTCAGGGACGTCGTCTGGATACTTTCGGGCTGCGATCGTGTTTTTGCGCTCAGAATATGAAAATGCATATGAGGAGTGGAATCGGACTTGTTCAACAAGCCGGTAGGTGTCTTCGAAATCCTGTTCAGTTTCGGAACAGAACCCGCAAATGATGTCCGAGGTCAGGACGATATCCGGAATCATCTCCCTGATCCGATCGACGAGCGCCAGATACTCGGCAGCGGTGTAGGATCGCCCCATCAATTCCAGAATTCGGTCGCTGCCTGATTGGAGCGGCAGATGAACGTGCTTGCAGATTTTTGGGTGGGATGCGATCGCTTGCAACAGGGGGAGAGGGAAGTCTTTCGGGTGTGGCGATGTGAACCGGACCCGCTCAATGCCGGGTGTGTCGGCGACGGCCGAGATGAGCTGTGCAAAATCCCACTCGGCGTACTTGTAGGAGTTCACATTCTGCCCGAGCAGCGTGATTTGCTTATAGCCCAGTCTCGTCGCCTCCCGGGCCTCCGCCAGGATTCCTTCCGGGTCTCGGGACCGTTCTCTCCCGCGCGTGTAGGGAACGACACAGAAGCTGCAGAAGTTGTCGCAGCCTCGCATGACCGTTATCCAGGCATTGATACCGCCCTCTCGGTCTGGGAGCACCCCTTCATACGTTTCGTATTCTGAGAGGTCGAGGGCAAACTCCTTTTTCGCGAACCCCTGTTCTTGTGCGTGAAGCGCGTTCGTGATCAGCATCGGAAGCTGGCGATAGGAGTCCGGACCCGCCAGCACGTCGACCAGCGGCACTTTCTTCGCCAATTCGTCCTTGAGATTCTGGGCCATGCAGCCTAAGACTCCCACGACCAAAGGTCGTTCCTTCTTGATCGCATGCAACTCGCCCAGATGGCCGTACACCTTGTTATGGGCGTTCTCCCGAATCGCGCAGGTATTCATCAGCATGACATCCGCCCGCTCGCGGTCTTCGGTGAAGGCGAATCCTTCCCGCTTGAGCAGCGAACGCACCAACTCGCTGTCGGATTCATTCATCTGACAGCCGAACGTCTCGATATGAACCAAATGGGGCGTCGATTTCTTTGTCATAGCATTGGAAGAGAGATTCCGGGCGACGGCCTGCGTGCGAATTGACCGATCGCACTCTGTTCGTTCGCCGCGGTGATTGTGACCTCGTGGATCTGATTCGTCAGGTCTCTTTCCGCCGGCACGGCAACTTTGAGGAAGTTGGGAGTCGCTCCCATGCAATGTCCGCCGGCCCGGCTCGATTCGAACAGGACTGGAACCGTCCATCCGATATGCCGCTTATGAAAGGCGAGTCGCTTGGCTTGTGACTGTGCCATCATGACCGCCGTCCGTCTGTGGGCGATCGACGGCTCTATCTGGTTCGAGAGCTTGAGGGCGGCCGTACCAGGGCGCGGCGAGTAGGGAAAGACATGAAAGTAAGCGAATGGAAGCTCGGTCGCCATCGTCAATGTGTTCTCAAAAGCCTCATCGTCTTCGCCAGGGAAGCCTACCATAATGTCCGTGCCTAGCCCCAGTCCGGGCACCGCGCGCATCGCCCGTTCAATGAGCGCACGGTACTCTCCCGCCGAGTAGGATCTGTTCATGGCGCGCAACACTCCATCGTCTCCACTCTGGAGAGGAATGTGGAGATAGGGGCAGAGTTTAGGGGACGACGCCATCAACTCCAGCAGTTCATCGGTCACCGTCGTGGGTTCGATGGAGGAAATGCGAATGCGTTCGAGCCTGGGAATTTCTTCAAGTCGCCTGATCACGCCACAGAGATCGGCGCCGATCTGCCGGTATTGTCCGATATTGACGCCGGTCAATACCACTTCGCGGATGCCCTGCGCGGCCAGAAACTCCGCTTCGTTCAAGATATCGGTCAGGATGCGACTTCGTTCATGGCCGCGAGCGAACGGAATGATGCAGAAGCTGCACATCGTACTGCAGCCGTCTTGAATTTTGAGCGGGGCTCGCGTGGAATTTGGCGCTGCATAAAGATTGAGCTCGAAGTCGTCCCGTTGAATCGTTTTCGTTCGATGCACCTCGGGAGTGGGGCGTTTGACCAGCCGGTTGGACGGAGGGAGGAAGTCAGGGAGGTTGAGTTTGTACTGATTGCCGACGATCAAGTCGATGCCGGTGTGGTTTTTCAGTCCTTCCGTTCCCGTCTGCGCGTAGCAGCCCGTGACTGCTATGAATGCGTGGGGCGAATGTTTCAATGTCTTGCGAATAAGGTAGCGCGATGTCCGTTCGGCGTCTTCGGTGACCGAGCAGGTGTTCAAGACCAGGAGGTCGGTCGGTTGGCCGAACTCGACCAACTGATAACCGTCCCGACGCAATCGCTCGCCGAGCATCGACGTTTCCGCCTGGTTGAGGCGGCAGCCGAGCGTATGCAGGGAGGCGCGTGGTGGAGAGTGTTTCATTATAATGCGCCCGCGCATTATAGGGGAGCGTTTGGAAGGGCGGCAAGATCTCGGCATCTGCTTCGTACTTGCGCGGAGGCGACGAATCGAGGTGCTCGAATTGACAGCGCCCGATCCGCTCGATACAGTGTGCCCACTTGCCGGGAGGTGTCGGGATGATCACACGCGCGACCTGGTTGTTCACGCTGCTGATGTCCGCGCTTTTGTTCCTGCCCGGTCGGACTTCATCCCACAGTCTCCTCCCGGTCGAGCCGGACCTCGCTACACGCGTCGACGAACTCTACGACCACGAGGCCCGCTTGTTCCTCATGCTCTATTCCTTGAAGGGCGATGGCCAAGTGGACTACGTCACAGGCCGGTCGGTACAGGAATACGCCCGCAGCAACTACGGCAACCCCATTTACAAGACGGACGAGTTCCCGCTCTTCTATTGGTGGAATCACACCATGTGGAATGATCCGGAGGAAGACGGGGTCAACGGGAACGAGCGCGTCTATCAGGAGAACGTCGAGTTCGACATCCTGCGCTATAAGCCTTGCGTCTTCAATGGCCAGCCCTGCTGAGCACGATTCAAGATTCTTCTGCTGAACTGTTCCCGGTCGATGCTATTCTGCGACTCGTGAATGGATCTCATCCTGGTCGGCCGTCATGATGACCCTGCTTAAAACCGAGCAGCGCTCTTTATGGAATCACCGGTTGGCGGTCATGCTGCCTCTGGGGTTCTTTTCCGGGCTGCCCCTCGCTCTGACCGCTGGGACCTTACAGGCCTGGCTGACGGTGGAAGGGGTCGACCTCAAGACAGTCGGAATTTTTACTCTCGTCGGGCTCCCTTATACACTTAAGTTTCTCTGGGCGCCCATCATCGATCGGCTCGTGCCGCCCTGGTTGGGACGGCGACGGGGATGGATGCTGATCACGCAACTCTGTGTCGCTCTGGGCGTCGCCCTGATGGCGGTGACGAATCCGACGGCGCACCCCGAACTCCTCGCGCTGTGTGCGGTACTCACGGCGTTTCTGGCCGCATCTCTGGACATCGTCTTCGATGCCTATCGGACGGAGACGTTGCATGAGCGGGAGCGGGGATTCGGTGCCGCGGTGTGGGTGAATGGATATCGGATCGCGCTGCTCGTTGCCGGCGCGGGCGCCTTGGTGATAGCGGATCTCGTGGGATGGCGGGCCACCTATCTGGCTCTGGCCGGATTGTTGGCGGCCGGGATGGCCGTGATCTTTCTCAGCCCTGATCCTGAAAGAGTGGCCGAGGCGCCACATTCCATGCGTGAGGCGGTCGGAGCTCCGCTCGTCGAATTCTTCGGGCGCCCCCATGCCATGGGATTCCTCGCCGTGATCGTTCTATATAAATTAGGCGATGCCTTCGCGTCGTCGTTGCAGACGGCGTTTCTGATCGGCGGGGTGGGGTTCTCCTCGGCCGAGGTCGGATATGTGAAGGGTCTCGGGATAGTGGCGACGTTGCTAGGTGCATTGTGTGGCGGCGTCCTGATGGCCAGGATGAATCTGGTGCGGGCGCTGTTGTGGTTCGGCTTTTTGCAGGCCGTTTCCAATCTCGGTTTTGTTGCTCTGGCCTGGATCGGTAAGAGTTCCGTGCTATTGGGACTCGTAGTGATGGTCGAGAATGTGACCGGCGGGATGGGCACCGCGGCCTTCGTCGCTTTGGTGATGTCGCTCTGCGATCCGCGGTACACGGCCACGCAGTTCGCACTCTTATCTTCGCTCGAGGCGCTGGGGCGTGTGTTTGCCGGGCGGCCGTCTGCCGACGTCGTTGCGGCGGTGGGGTGGGGGCAGTTCTTCGCCCTGACCTTTGTGGTGGCGTTACCGGGACTGTGGGCGGTCTGGCGATTGCGGGAGCGGATTTCTGTCGGCCTCGCACGGCCTCCGCTTACGGAGGCGTCCGCTCCCGCCATTCAGCCGGCGAGAAGCGCCTAAGACGACATCCGACGTTGGAGGAATAAGACGAACAGCATCAGCGTCGGGAGCGGTGCGAACAGGAAGGGCACTAGCCATAACCAGACGTTTTTGGCGCGGACGCGAGCCTGGTCGAACATCCAGACGAAGATCCAGATCAAGAGGCCGGCATAATTGAGGGCCATCCACCGGGTTGTGTGAATCTTCAATCCGCTGCCGCTTTCGGGTGCGCCTTGGACGAGGAAGAGCATGAGCAATAACAGGAAGCTTCCCAGCAGCCCGGTAACCAGTCGCTTACTCCACACGAACATAGCATCCTCCTGTGAGATAGGGCGGTTCCCAATCGATCAGATCCGGCGGCGCGGGCTAGGCTAATCAGCCAGGTCCGGTTTGTCAAACAGTTCGACGTCCTAGCGGTTGAGGTGTAGAGGAGAGGCGATGAGCGTGCTGCGGTTGACCATAATCGTCGGGCTGTTGGCGGGGGCCGTCGGGCTGGCGCTCTCTAATCCCACCATGCACGATTATCAAACGTTCGTGGAGGCAGAACTGGGAAAGGCGATCAGTCGGATGGACCAGAGTGGTCCCACCAGAGAGCAACAATTTATTCGCCAAGTATTCAAGAGCCAAAGCGGGAAAATCATTCAGGAGGTCGTTCTGCCCCATACTAAGCGCCAAAATTGGGGGTTGCTCAGCCGATACGAAACCAACGTGAGTGATACGAAAGTCGTCGTGTTGGGTGTGGCCGGGCGTTTTATCCCCATTCAAGGTGTCGAGGAAGCCACCATTAAAATAGGTCGGCTGGCGTTCTAGAGGCCGGTACGTACCGATTGAGAGAAGAGCGTTAGGTCACCAGTCTGTGGATAACCTCACAAAATCCCTTGCAAGTTAGCGTGTAATCACGCGCATCCGCTATCCCCAGGTTTTCCTCCCATTCCCCAGCCGACCCACAACATTTGGTGTTGACAAAAAATAGGAATAGCTATATGTAGTCCCTCCGCGACAGGTTCCTCTCGTCACGGCCATCCAATAGCACGGAGTCAGGCACCCATATGTCGTCCATTTTTTCAGTGTTTCAGGCACCTCTCGAAGGAGGCTTATTGTGAGAATTGAGCGGAGATTCACCCGTCGCGGCCAGAGCCCCTACGATGGTCTCACGTTCGTCAAGCGGTCGTCTGAGATTCGCAATCCAGACGGTTCGACGGTCTTCAAGCTCGAAAATATTGATGTGCCCGAGCAGTGGTCCCAGCTGGCCATCGATATTCTTGCGCAGAAGTATTTCCGCAAGGCCGGAGTACCTCAAAAAGATCAGGCCGGCAACCCCCAGGTCGGGGCGGACGGCAAGCCCGTCCTCGGGGGAGAGCGCGACGCCCGTCAGGTCTTCGAACGGTTGGCCGGATGTTGGACTCATTGGGGAAAGAACTACGGATACTTCAAAACGCAGGAAGACGCCGACGCCTTCCACGACGAAATCAGCTGCATGCTGGCCAGACAGATGGCGGCTCCCAATTCTCCGCAGTGGTTCAATACGGGGTTGCACTATGCCTACGGCCTGTCGGGGCCGGCGCAGGGTCATTATTACGTCGATCCGAAAACCCGTGAAGTGGTCAAATCGACCAACGCCTTCGAGCACCCGCAGCCCCATGCCTGCTTTATCCAGTCCGTGGACGACGATCTTGTCAACGACAACGGGATCATGGACCTGTGGGTCCGTGAGGCCCGGTTGTTCAAATACGGGTCCGGCACGGGCACCAATTTTTCACGGCTGCGGGGCGACGGCGAGGGGCTGTCGGGCGGTGGGCGCTCGTCCGGTCTTATGTCATTCCTGAAAATAGGTGATCGCGCGGCTGGCGCGATTAAGTCTGGCGGGACGACCAGGCGCGCCGCCAAGATGGTTTGCTTGGATCTCGACCATCCCGACATCGAGGAGTTCATCGATTGGAAGGTGATCGAAGAGCAAAAAGTGGCCGCCATGGTCACGGGCTCGAAGATCTGTGCCCAACGACTCAATGCCGTCTTGAAAGCCTGCCACATGGTGGATGCTGACGGGCAGACACGGGCAGAGATCGACTCCAAAAAGAATCCGGTTTTGCGCGAAGCATTAGCGGCCGCCCGCCGGGATATGGTGCCAGAAGCCTACATCCAGCGGATGTATGCCTACGCCCAACAGGGGTTCACTCATTTTGCTTTTCATGAGTACGACACTAACTGGGACGGGAAGGCCTATCAAACTGTTTCCGGACAAAATTCGAATAACAGTGTCCGTATCCCCAACGAATTTTTCCGCGCCCTGGAGAAGGACGGCGATTGGCAGCTGAAGCGCCGGATCGACGGGAAAGTCTGCAAGACCGTCAAAGCGCGCGATCTGTGGGATCGCATCGCCTGGGCGGCGTGGACCTGCGCCGATCCCGGTACGCAGTACGATACGACGATCAACGAATGGCACACCTGTCCGGAAGACGGCCGCATCAACGCGTCGAATCCCTGTTCGGAGTACATGTTCCTCGACGATACGGCCTGCAATCTCGCGTCGCTCAATCTGGGCTTGTTCTATACGACCGACGGGCAATTCCAGCTGGAGGACTTTCGTCATGCCGTCCGGCTCTGGACGATCGTCCTGGAGATCAGCGTGCTCATGGCGTCGTTCCCCAGCAAGTCGATCGCGGAGAAGAGCTACCAGTTCCGCACACTCGGATTGGGATATGCCAATCTCGGGACGGTGCTGATGCGGCAGGGGATTCCGTACGATTCCCCCAAAGCACTCGCCATTTGCGGCGCCATCACGTCGATCATGACCGGCGAATCTTACAGCACGTCGGCGGAGATGGCGGCCGAGCTGTGGCCGTTCCCCGGGTATACGAAAAATCGCGACCAAATGCTGCGGGTAATTCGTAACCATCGCCGGGCCGCGTACAACACGGCGACAGAGGAATACGAAGGCCTGACGATTGCGCCCATGGGGATTCAGCCGGAACATTGCCCGCCGGACCTTCTGATCGCGGCGCGGCGGGCCTGGGATCGGGCGTTGGAATTGGGGACGGCCTACGGGTATCGCAACGCCCAGGTGACGGTCATTGCTCCCACCGGCACGATCGGACTCGTGATGGATTGCGATACGACCGGCATCGAACCGGACTTTGCGCTCGTCAAATTCAAGAAGTTGGCCGGCGGCGGATATTTCAAGATCATCAATCAAAGTATTCCTCAGGCCCTCGCGACCTTGGGCTATACCGAAACACAGATCGAAGACATTATCCATTATTGCGTCGGGGCCCAAACCCTCAAGGGCGCGCCTTTCATCAATCACGAGACTTTGCGGAACAAGGGATTCGACGATGCCGCGTTGGACCGGCTTGAAAGCAGCCTGGCCCAGGCGTTCGAAATCGCGTTCGCGTTCAACAAATTTACATTGGGCGACACCTTCTGTATCGAGAAGCTCGGTCTGAGCGACGGACAGTTGAACGAGCCGAACTTCAACATGCTCAAGGCACTGGGATTCACCCAAGAGGAGGTCGCCGCCGCCAACGATTATTGCTGCGGCACGATGACGGTGGAAGGTGCGCCTCATCTGAAGGCGGAACATCTGCCGGTGTTCGATTGCGCTAATCGCTGCGGTCGGATCGGACAGCGCTATATTCACGTCGATGCTCATATCCGCATGATGGCAGCAGCCCAACCGTTCATCAGCGGCGCCATCAGCAAAACGATCAACATGCCGGCCGATGCCACGCTGGAAGAAGTGAAGTCCGCCTATCTGTTCGCCTGGAAGAGCATGGTCAAGGCCGTTGCGCTCTACCGGGATGGGTCCAAGCTGAGTCAGCCGTTGAGCGCGTCGAGCGATACCGGCAAAGCCGTCGAGGCGCCGGTCGAAACCGTCGCGGCCGTGGCCGAAAAGATCACGGAGCGGGTGCTTGTGCGCTATCTGGCGAAGCGGCGTCCGTTGCCAACCCGCCGGAATGGGTATACCCAGAAAGCCATCGTCGGCGGACACAAACTCTATCTGCGAACCGGTGAGTACGAGGACGGGACGGTCGGGGAGATCTTCCTCGATATGCACAAGGAAGGCGCCGCCTTTCGAAGCTTGATGAACTGCTTCGCCATCGCGATTTCGCTGGGGCTGCAGCACGGCGTGCCGCTGGAAGAGTTCGTCGAGGCGTTCGTGTTTACCCGCTTCGAGCCGAACGGGCCGGTCAAGATGAACGACCGGATCAAGATGTCGACGTCGATCATCGACTACATCTTCCGCGAATTGGCCGTCACCTATTTGGATCGTTACGATCTGGCGCAGGTCAAGGAGGAAGATCTGCGCATGGATTCGATGAAGATGGACGAGCAGGATCCGGAGTGCGTAGAGGAAGAAGCCGATCTCGATGCGCTGGCAAAGTCATCCGTAAGCATCGAACATTTGCCGACCCGCCGGAACGGGGCGAAGGGGAATGGAAATGGTCATGGCCATGCCGTGGCGAGAAAGGTGGAGATCTTACGCGAAACGTTGACCCTTACCGAAGTGCAGAGCGCGAAGGTGAAGGGGTATGAGGGCGATCCTTGTCCCGAGTGCAAACAGTTCACGATGGTTCGAAACGGGACTTGTCTTAAGTGTGTGAGCTGCGGCGCGACCAACGGATGCTCCTAGTTGTTAGGGGAGGTCGGCTATGAGTACGATCTTACGTGAGAAGGGGATCGAAACTGTTCACGATCAGGTCGTGAGCGAAGTCGCTCAGCGGTGGGCGAAAGCGTTTCAGTGCAAGGTCACGATCAGGACGGAGTCGGAGTCCAATCCCTGGGCCGATCCCGCTCAACAGGCCGACATCGCTGGTTGGGCGTTCAGCCCTCGCGGAAATCACATGCAGTGGCTGGCGGACGTCGAAACGGAGGATTCACTCCGGGACCCTGATACTCACCGGAAATGGAAGCGCGCTGCGGCGGCCGGAGTGCCCAGGTATCTGCTGATTCCTCGGGGGGCCCGTTCGCAAGCCGAAAAAATCGCGATGTCGTTGAATCTGCAGTTCAGCAGTATTTATGAATACGGCTTTGTGAACGGTGTCGTGCAAATTCTTTAGCACGTTCGTCGAGGCACCATGAGTTTTCTCGATCTGCTTCCACAAATCAGCATACCGCCGATGGATGCCACCGGGGTGGACGATCCCCGGCTGGCCCAACGGTTTGCGGACCGTCTGAAGTCCCGTCTGGCGGACATGCAAAAGGAGTTGGCTGATGATGAACAACTGGAGGTCGTGGCGTTCCTGCCGTCCGGGAAGGCGGTGGTGGTCGACGCGGTCGGCTACCAGAACCCGGCGCTTATCACGTTGCGCGGGCAGGAACAGGAAACGGGGAAGGGGTGCGCCTTGCTTGTGCACCAATCTTCTCTGCAGATCCTGGTCTCCGTTGAGAAGATCGCGTCTGGACGAACGAGAAAGTTGATCGCGTTCGAATCCTGAAACCGGGCGTGCGTTTCGTGCGGTTCGGTGTATACTGTGGTCAATCGGGAGTCACGTTATGCCGACAACTACACAGCTGGTCATCAGCGGGCAGAGCAGGCCTGGGGTTATCGCCCAAGTCGCGGCCGTCCTCGGTGAGGCGGGAGTCAATATCAAGGCATTCTCCGCCCCGGAAGTGACAGGGACGGGAAAGCTGCGGTTGTTGGTGGCCGATCTGGACGGTGCCAGAGCCGCGCTGAAAGCCGCGAAGATCCGATTCGGCGAAGAAACGGCGCTGGTCCTAAGTCTGGAAAACAAACCCGGAGCGCTGATGGACGTAGCCGAGCTGCTGACGAAAAACCGCATCAATATCAAGTGCGGCTACTGTACGCCGTCCCGTGAAGGTAAGCGTGCTATCGTTGTGCTGACGGTGTCGAATACGGAAAAGGCCTTGGCAGTTTTGCGAGACCAGTCACTCGATGAATTCTGAGGAATAACGGGCCTGATGGCCTTTCCCCGGCGCATAGGACCGGCTTTTCTGTCTGCGGTTTTCTGCTGTGCGCTCCTGTCCTCCTGTCGATCTCAGCCTCCTCCTATCGAACGGTTTCCTGGCTACCCGATCGGGTATATCGAACGGGGTGTTGCCTCGTGGTATGGCCCCGGGTTTCACGGGAATAAAACAGCCAACGGCGAGCGCTACGATATGCATAAGCTCACAGCTGCCCACCGGACATTACCTCTGGGATCCATCGCGGTAGTCAGGTCTCTCAGTTCCGGGCGTCACGTGACGGTTCGGATCAACGATCGGGGACCGTTCGCGAAGGGGAGGGTGATCGACCTCTCACTAGCCGGGGCCCAGGCGATCGGGATGACAGGAAACGGAACCGATCAGGTCGAAGTCAAAGTGGTCGGATATGAATCCCGTCCTGAAGGGATGGGAGTCCTTCGGATTCAGATCGGGGCCTTCGCTGATCCTCAAAATGCCAGAGCCTTGCTGGAACAGATGAGGGCGGTCTACCCGGGAGGACGGATTTACCAGGTCGATTTGCCGGAAGGCCGGCGCTATCGAGTCCAGATCGGGCAGTTCATTACCGAACCGGAGGCGCAGGCTGCATCGGCTAGGCTGGATGGACAATATAATATTCAATCCTTCGTCGTACGAGATGATGGCTAGCTCGTACGTAGTGGATCGTACATTATCTGCCCACAATTCGTGCGGAACTCATCCTGCTTCATAATTAGAACCGATTGATTTCTCTGCTACTTTCTTTCAATTGCTTGCCCAAGCCTGACCGGTGTGATACATCTATCACCCGATGATACTGTTCACTCCGACATGGTCCGTCCCAGCTCCCCAGTGCGATCGTGCCGTAGGGCGGGTTCGCCCGGCGACCGGTACTGTGCACCCATTTCAATCGGCCATTGTGGCTGGTCGTCCCTAAACAAGAGCATCCATGGACATCCTCATCCTTTTGGGATTGATAGGGTTATCCGCCATTATTTCCACGGCCGAGATCGGCTTCTTCTCGGTCAACGAAACCAGGCTTCGGGCTCTGGCCAAGACCGGGAATAAGCGGGCGGCGATGGCGTTGGCTCTCCGCAGCGATCCCCAAAAGTTGCTCTCGACCATTTTGGTGGGAGATCGCCTGGTCGGAACCGCCATCCCCATGTTCGCGACCTTTATGACCTTGAACATTTATGGCGGAAAGACCTTTTTCGACGAAGCGATTGCCATTATGGTCGGCGTCCTGACGTTCGTGCTGTTGGTATCCGTCGACGTCATTCCCAAGACCTTGGCGGCCAAGTTCGCCGTACCCGTGACGCTGAACATGGCCTATCCCGTCTACGGCGTGCAGGTGCTACTGAAGCCGATCCTCTTCCTCATGGTCCCGTTGATTCATAAGCTGACGGGCGGGAAGGGATTGACCCTCCCGTTGGTCACGGAGGAAGAGCTCAAGATTATGCTGGAGGAAGGCGGCAAGGCCGGCGAATTGGAGTCGGAAGAAGTCAAAATGATCAAGAACGTCTTCCAGCTCAAGGACATCACGGCCGAAGATGCGATGACCCCCCGTATCTACGTCTTTGCGCTCGACGGCAATCTGCGGCTGAGAGAAGCGCAGGAGCTTTTGTACAACTCGAAGTATTCCCGGATTCCGGTCTACGACGGGACGCTCGACAATATCACCGGTATTCTGTACAAGACCCGCGCCTTGACGGAGCTGGCGAAAGGTCGTGCCGACGTCCGTCTCAGGGAAATCGCGCATCCCGCGCTGTTTATCCCGGCCGGCAAAACCGCGGACGATCTGATGAAACAGTTCCAGCAGGAAAAGCGCCATATGGGCGTGGTCGTCAATGAGTACGGCGGAGTAATGGGGCTCGTGACGCTGGAAGATCTGCTCGAAGAGGTGGTCGGCGAAATCGTCGATGAGACCGACATTACCGAAGAGCTGATCAAGCGTATCGGGAAGAATCAAATTCTGGTCCATGGCCGCACCGAGGTGCGGAAGGTCAACGACTTCCTCAAGGTCGATCTAGGGGACGAGGCATTGACGATCGGTGGCTTGATTCAGAGCGAACTGGGACACATTCCCAAGGCCGGGGAAGAGCTGCATGTGGCCAATTGTCGGTTGGTTGTCCATGAGGCCGACCCGCGGTCGGTCCGCAGCGTGAATATTTTCAAGGAAGAAAAATCGCCCGCGGTCGTCGAGGCTGCAACGCTGAATCCCGTCAGCTAAGCCGACGTATTTCTCAACAATTCTTCAAACTCTGCTTCCGTCAGGACTCTCACGTTTAATTTCTGGGCTTGATCGAACTTGGATCCAGGGTCGTGACCCGCCACCACATATGACGTCCGTTTGCTGACGCTCGATGATACGCTGGCGCCCAGCCGCTCCACCGCGTGTGAGGCCTCGTCTCTGGTGAAGCGGTCGAGGCCTCCGGTGAAGACAAAGGTTTTTCCGGTGAATGGAAGAGGTCGTTCATTGGACTCTCGAGGTCGCTCTACGATCACCACTCCCAGCCCGCGAAGCTCGGCGATGACATTCCGGTTGGATAACTCACGGAAGTAGGACGTTAAGCTGGCGGCGATCTCCGGCCCGATCTCGTTGACGGCCTGGAGTCGCTCCTCGTCGGCTTCCATGATGGCATCCAAGGTTCCGAATTCCGACGCAAGGACTTTGGCGATATGCTGGCCGACCTGCCGAATGCCGAGCCCCATGAGGAAGCGGTCCAGCGACACCGTCGCACTGCTCTTGATCGCGTCGATCAACAGAGTGGCGGAACGATCCGCGAATCCGTCGAGCGAGAGCAACTGCTCGTGGGTGAGACGAAACAGATCCGCCAGATTTCGAACCAGTCCTCGGTCGACGAGTTGCGCCACGGTCTTCTTGCCGAGCCCTTCGATGTTCAGCGCCTGCTTCGATGCGAAATGTTCGATCGCTCCCTTGAGCTGCGCGACACAGGAGGCCTGGCCGGTGCAGTAATAATAGGCCCCCTCTCGGCCGACGGCGGACCCGCATACGGGACAATGGCTCGGCATGGTAAAGGGGGCGGAGCGGGTTTCGCCCGGAATCGGAATCCGTTCGGCGACGGCGGGAATCACATCTCCAGCCCGTTCCACCTTCACGGTATCGCCGACACGAATGTCTTTGCGCGCCACTTCGTCGGCATTGTGGAGCGTGGCCCGGCTGATCGTGACGCCGCCGACTTCGACCGGCCGGAGCAGCGCCAACGGTGTCAGTGTCCCGGTCCGCCCGACCGAGACGGCGATGCCCTCCACGACGGTCACTTCCTTTCTCGGGGCAAACTTGAAGGCGATCGCCCAGCGCGGGCTGCGCGATTTGTAGCCGAGCCGATACTGCCAGTCCCGCCGGTTGACCTTCACCACCAGCCCGTCGATTTCGTAGGGCAGCGCGTCGCGGATCTGCTCCGTCTCCCGATGAAAGGAGAAAACCTCCTCGATGGTTGCACATCGGCGGCGATGTCCCGGGATCGGGAGTCCCCACCGCGCCAGTGCTTCCAGTTCGTCCCAGTGGGATTTCATGAGGGGCTGAGACTGAGTCATAATTTCATAGCAGGTGACGACGAGCGGACGGGACGCCGTGATGCGAGAATCCAATTGCCGCAAAGATCCGGCGGCGGCATTCCGGGGATTGGCGAAGGCTTCTTCCCCGCGTTCCGTGATGGATCGGTTCAGGGCGTGGAAGTCGGCTAGCCGCATGTACACTTCACCTCGGATCGCGAGGTGGTCGGGTGGGTGTGCCCTTTCCTGAAGATGCAACGGCAGGGAGCGGATGGTGCGGAGATTGACGGTGACATCCTCGCCGGTCATACCGTCTCCCCGGGTGGCGCCGCGCACGAAGCGGCCCCGCTCGTACACGAGTTCCACGGACAGTCCGTCGAATTTCGGTTCCACCGTGTACTCAATCTGCTCGGTTTCCAGTTCTCGTTTCATCCGCTGATCGAAGGTCGTCACATCTTCCTGGTCGACGATGGAATCCAGGCTGAGCATCGGCCGCTCATGCGGCACCTTGCCCAATTCGGAGAGCGGGGCGCCGCCGACCCGTTGCGTCGGGGAGTCGTCGGTCACGAGCTCGGGGTGCGCCGCTTCGAGGTCGCTCAGTTCCTTGAAGAGGCGGTCATAGGCGTTGTCGGAAATCTCCGGCCGGTCTTTGACGTAGTACAGATAATCGTGCCGGCGAATTTCGCGGCGGAGCCACGCAAGCCGGTCGGTCAGCGGCGCATGGGGATCGGGCCGTTCGGCGGGAAGATTATCGAATAAATCGCGCGGCATAGCTTCTGATCTCGTGGCCGTTGAGTACGTGAAACCGACGGAGCCGATCCAGCGTTTGACTGGAAAAGCGCGTCATCGGAATCGTGACGAGGCGCCGTCCGAACCGCTTCGCGATCGCCCGCCATCGGGCACGGGGTGGAATCGGGGTGACGATGGCCATGTGCGATTCGCGGGTGTAGGCGGCGCCCGCTGCAATGAGCCGTTCCTCAAGGCTCGTCGCAAATGCGAGCTGGGAGTCGCTCCAGATGTCGGGAATCGGGCGCGGCGGAAAAAGAAATAAGGCCCCGCCGTATCGGGACTGGCCGATCCCGGGCCCGACCATGTCGTCCGCGAACGGGGTGGCATAAAAACAGAGGGTCGACTCTTCCTCGTGCTCCGCGAACCAGGTTGCCTGCCACGGATACAGCAGCGGATCGGCCGGCGTGTCGAACAGAAAAATCACCGCTTCCACATTACCGCGGGCCGGAGGAATCTCGCGGACGTACAAGTCCATTCTGGGTGGTGGGGCCAGCGGTGTTGCCGGTCGTATGCCGGTCGACCTGGTTCCGCCCAACCATCGACGAAGGCTCTCCCGAAGGTCGAGCCCGTCTTTCATCGAGGTGGTGAATTTCTCGGTCTTGGCAAGATCGGCCCCGATCAGAGCCCGGGCCTGCTCACGCACGTGGGTATTGAAACTCTCGATCTTCTGATCTTCCGGGGGCCAGGAACATTGTCGGTGCGGATTCCAGAGATAGGACCAGCGGCGACTGGTGCGCCGATCGGGTTTGGGGCGTAGCGAGAGATTGCGCCAGACCAACGGCGCTCCCTGCAGCCGATTGGTAGCCGCGGCTACGGTGCCGTCCGGCAACTCGATGTCGTGGAGCCCAACGGTGACCGAGTCAGAGCGAAGCGGCTCACCCTCCGGCTGGTACGCGTACCCTTTTGCGGTCTTGAGCAGCGTGACGGCGAAATCGTCGCCGGCAATCTGTTTGGCTGCGATGATCAGGGAATAGAGAGATGGCGTGAGCCGGTGTTCGATCAACGTCAGGTTTCTGAGGTATTGGAGAATGGTCTGGAGCGTGTGGGGCGTGACCCAATCGGGAATGGAGGCGCCTTCGGATCGATGCCGTTCGATCCAATTGCTGCGCGCTTCGATGAGCAATTCTTTGATGCCGTCGATGGCCAGATTCCAGTCTGAGCGCAGGTCGGCCCGCCGGCGTTCGTAGAGTTCGGTCAGGAAGGGCAGTTCGCCGAGCGCGAAGTAGAGGGAATTCTGGTCCACAGGACAGCGGACGGGTCGTTGGACCGAGGTCTCCGGACGTTCGTACGCCGCACGACCGTGATAGGCGGATCGAATCCAGGGCCAATCGGTGAAGTGGCAGAGACAGAGGATGGATTCGTAGTCCAGCTCCAATTCGTGCAGCCGAAACGCCATCCAGTTCACGCGTCGAGCCTGTTGGGAATCGGGTGCGGGGCAAGGAATGGAAGGGAGCGTGGCGGCGGCAAGCCGAGGTAAGGACACGGATTTGACCGCATACGGATCGGGGCCGACGAACGGCAAGGGGGTGAAGCGCGTTACGTCGCGATCGATATAGGCTCTGGAGATCCCCTCGCTCATGGCGACGCGAATGCCCATGATCACGGCCTGGCAGGGGTCGACCGGGACGAAGCTGACGCTGGCCTTCTCGCCGTCGGGCGGTTCCGGCATCACGATCAGATTGATCAGCGGCAGTTGCTCGATGGCTTGTTCGAGCGGAGCTTCGACGGACGGGGGAAGCGGCACGGCCAGGCAGTCGTAGCGTGCCGCGATCAACGTCTCCCGCACTTCCCGCGCGATGTCGCCGCTGCCGTGAAGAATCGGCAGCAGATGGATGCGTGGAGACAGGGTCAGAATGTCGGACTCGGTCGGTGTGAAGCGAGACATTCAGCGTCCCGGGTGGAGTGGGTCGTCTTCCTCGAAGAAAAAATCGCCCAGTCCCTTGGGAAAGGATTGATCGCCCATGGCGCGCTTGCGTCGGCGCGACTGCTCTTCCAGATCGAGCGATTCGGGGCCCAAGACTTTGACCAATGCTTCCTGCCATAGCCGTTCGAGCGCCGCCGGATGGGTCGGGTCCTGGGCTAGGCGTTTCACGGCGTATTGAATCAGATGCAGCCCGTCGCGAATGGAATACTCGAGATTGAGTTGATGGGCCTCCTGCAGGAATCCGACCGCGAGGACCAGCACGTCATCGGCTGCGAACGGCAGGTGATAGCGAAGGATCGCCAATTCGTCCTGTCTCGACGGAAAGCCGAGACTCAGCGTCGGTTGAAGGCGGGACAGAATGTAGTCCGGCACCTCGTACGTGGACGCGTCCTCATTCATCGTGACGCAGCATCGAAAGTCCTCATGAGCGCGGATTTGAATTCCGGCGATGATGGACTCTACGCAGCGCCGATGATCGAGGAGGGAGGCCAGCGAGGCCCAGCTTTTCTCGTTCATGCGGTTGCCCTCGTCGAGGACGCAGATCCCGCCGGTCAGAACGGCCGTCACGAGTGGCGAGGCGTGGTAGGCGATCGTCCCTGCCTCCGCCAGCACGGGTGTAATCAACAGGTCTTCCGGCCTCGTGTCGGCGGTGCATTGATAGACGTAGAGCGGTTGTTTTCGCTCCTTTGCACCGGACATCGCCAGGGTGGTTTTGCCGATGCCGGGAGCACCGGTGATCCGCGGGGCGAGCGGCAGATCTCGGGGGTCGACTTTCAGCCAGCAGGCCAGCAATTGCTGGAGCGGTTCACGGCTGCCGATCCAGTCTTGTAGCCCACCCATCGGCTGCGCAAGATGCAACGTAATCCCGTCGACGACGATAGTTTTGGTGGAAGGGGCAGTCGGTAGTTGGCTCATGGCTCGTGGTATCCGCAGGCGTTTCTGGTGTGCGCAGGACGGTAACACAGCACTAGCGGAGGGTCAAACCCGGTATTGCCCCAATTCGCTTTGACTTTCACGGCGTTGGACCGTATTCTTACTCACCCGGATCGGCGAACTCCAGGGAAGGAGTATCCGGCGGGCAGGCGATCCGAGACGAACACTAGTCCGGCGTCGGAGGTGAACGATGAAGACGAAGGAGTGCGGAGTGAAACTGCTGACCTGCAAGGGAATCGGAGTCGGAATGCTCGTGGTGTGCGGCACGGCCATGCTGAACGGCTGTGTCGTCCTCGAAGAAAAGTATAATGCGGAAAAAGCCCGGAGTCTGAATTTCCAACGACTTCTGGCGCAGGAAGAAAAGCGGACCGCCGAACTCGATAGCGAAGTCAAACGGACGAAACGGGAACTCTCGGAATTCGAAGCGCGAAACCGTGAGCTGTCCGCTCAGGTCCAGTCGGCTCGCGAGCAGATGGGGCGTCTCCAAGAAGAAGCCGAGGCGATCAAAGAATCGGCGTTGCTGGAGCGGAAGGCCATGGAGGATATGCGGAAGATGTCGGCAGCTAAGCCGAAGAAGGCCGACGTGGCACCCCCTCAGACATCCGGTAACATCGACGCTGCGCTTCTAGACCTGCCCAAAGAAGCGGCGGCGATTCCCGAGGCCGCTCCGGCGGCAAAGGCCGCTGCGTCGACGGTGCATGTGGTCCGGCCCGGAGAAACGTTATTCCGCATCAGCCGGCAATACGGCATCCCGGTGGACAAACTGAAGAAGATGAACAAGCTACCGGACGATATCATCGAGGTCGGTCAAAAACTGATCGTGGGGACGGAGTAGTTTCGCGCGTATGGCCACACCGACCTATTCTCTCAGTCTGGACGAGTTCCGGGGGTACGCGAAGGAAGGGAATCTCATTCCGCTGTACCGCGAGATTCTGGCCGACTACGAGACGCCGGTGTCGGCGTTCGCCAAGATCGACCACGGCCCCTCGGCCTATCTCCTGGAAAGTGTACAGGGCGGCGAGAAGTGGGCGCGCTACTCGTTTTTGGGCAGCGGGTCTCCGATTCTCATGGTCGAGGATCGCGGCGATCTTGTGATCAAAAAGGGAAAGCGTACCACGCGCATTCCCTGCAAGGGCGCGCCGCTCGAGCGCCTGCGGGAATTCATGGAAACCTACAAGCCGGTGACCGTGCCGGGACTGCCGCGGTTCGTCGGCGGCGCAGTCGGCTACCTCGGCTATGACATGGTCAAGACCTTTGAGGAGCTGTCCTTCCGTCGCAAGGATAGTTTGAATCTGCCGGAGTTTGCCTTCCTGCTGACCGATACGTTGCTGATTTTCGACAACGTCGCGCAGAAGATCAAAGTGGTCGCCAACGCTCATGTGAAATCGTCGTCCGAGCGGGACATTCGCACAGCCTATCGCGAGGCTTCGGCCAGGATCGAGCGGATGATCGCGAGGTTGCGGCGGCCTCTGCGACGGACCGCGACCAAGCGTCGCCGGACACCGCTGACGTTCATGCCGAACATGAGCAAGGCTGATTTCGAAAAGATGGTCACCCGGACGCAGGAGTACATCAAAGCGGGGGACATTTTCCAGTGCGTGCTGTCGCAACGGTGGGAGACGAATTTGCACGCGCCGCCGTTCCAACTGTACCGGGCGTTGCGGGTCGTGAATCCCTCGCCCTACATGTATTACTTACGGATTGCCGGCGTCGAACTCGTCGGTTCTTCACCCGAGATCCTGGTTCGGTGCGAAGACGGTCTCGTGTCGGTCCGTCCCATTGCTGGAACCCGGCGGCGTGGGGCGACGGCCGAGGAAGATGAACAACTGGAACGGCGCCTCTTGGCCGATCAGAAGGAGCGGGCCGAGCACATCATGCTCGTGGATCTTGGGCGCAACGATGTGGGGCGGGTGGCCGAGAGCGGTTCGGTGCAGGTCGAGTCGCTGATGAACGTCGAACGCTATTCGCACGTCATGCACATTGTGTCGAACGTGACTGGCCGGCTGGCTCCGTCGAAAACCGTCTACGATGTGCTACGCGCCTGCTTCCCGGCAGGAACCGTCTCAGGCGCGCCGAAGATTCGGGCGATGGAGATCATCGAAGAATTGGAACCGACCAGACGAGGGCCCTATGCCGGCGCCGTCGGCTATTTCAGCTTCTCCGGCAACATGGACATGTGCATTAACATCCGCACCGTCGTGGTGAATCGTCGCCGGGCCTTCATTCAGGCCG
>JAXLZJ010000015.1:0-98352 GCA_046350995.1 Nitrospira sp. | reverse complement strand
TGCGCGATTCTCGCCGTCACACCGTTGGTGCAGGCCCGTCCGTTCGGGACGCCGATCTTCAGTTCCTACGATGCGCAGCAGGGATATCGGCCTTATCAGGCGCTGATCGATGCGGCCGTCGAGCGGGGTGCGGTGGTGTTGTGGTCGATGACCGAAGCCCATGATTTTCAAACCCACACGTTCGGTCCGCTCGGAACTGTCACGGTTCGTACCGATCCGCACCCGGAGGCGTTGGCCTTGACGACCGCCTATACCGGCTTCGGTGGCGTGTATCAGGACACGAGAACTGTCACGCAGTTCGGGGGCCTCTGGGACCGTACGATTCACGCAGGCCTTGCCGGACCCAGACAGGCGGGACCGACTGTGGTCGGTGAGATTGCGTTTCACGGTCTTGCGGATCGGGGGAAAGATTTGGATCGGGTCGTCACGGTGGTCGACGTGACGGAACGGTCGATCTCGGGCGTCCTGGACGCCATCCGATCCGGTCATGCTTACGCGGTCGCCGAGGGAGATCAGCATGTTCAACTCATGCTGGAAGGCTTGCAGGTTCTGGATGACAACGGTTCGGTTGCCGCAGGCATCGGGGAGCGTCTCAGCGTTCCGGTCGGCGCGCATCCGGTCGTACGAACCCGCATCGCGGCGAGAGATGGGAATACGCATCCGGCGACACTCCGGGTGATTCGTTCCGGCTCGGTGATCGGCTCGTTTACGGGAGACACGCCGTTCGACTATCAGGTGGTCGACGAACAGGCCGTCACCCGCGACGGGGCGTACTATCGTCTCGCGATTTCCGGAGCGAGCGGCGAGTTGCTGACCAATCCGGTCTATGTGGACGCTGTGGCAGGGGAACGGGGATAACGCGATGCGCGTCACGATTCATCAACCGCAATTTCTGCCCTGGTTGGGATATCTGGACAAGATCGACCGCGCCGATCTGTTCATCGTTCTCGAGACGGTCCAATTCAAGAAGAACGAATGGCAGAACCGCAATCGCATCCGGACGTCTGAGGGCTGGCAATGGCTGACGGTGCCGGTGCTGCATCGGTTCGGTCAACGTATTCACGAGGTGCAGATCAACTCCACTGCGGCGTGGCGCGATCAGCATCTTCGCGCCTTGGAGATGCACTATGCGCGGGCGCCTTTTCGCGACCGGTATCTTCCGGAATTGCGCGCTGTGTACGAGCGGTCGTGGACGAATCTAGCCGAGCTCAACTTGACGGTGATCCGATGGTTGCTCGGAGCCTATGGCATTACGACGCCGATCCGGTGCGCGGGGGAATTCTCCGCACGCGAGGAACCGACGGATCGCTTGATCGATCTGTGCCGGACCGTGGGCGCCACGAGCTATCTCGCCGGCCCCGGAGCCGAACACTATATGGATAAACCGCGTTTCGAGGCCTCGGGCGTGGCGTTGGAGATTCAGGCGTTTCAGCATCCGATCTATCGCCAGGTCTACGAGCCGTTCGAACCGAATCTGTCGGCCATCGATTTGCTGTTGTGCACGGGGCCGGACGCCCTGTCCCGTTTACGCGGGAACCACGCCACGACCATGGATGCAGTAGAGGCTTCGCGATGAGGCCAAGGAGGCAGGTATGACATTCGACGGAACCGAACCCATGCGGATCCTGGCGATCGGCGCCCATCCTGACGACATCGAAGCCGGCTGCGGCGGCGCGCTGATCAAGTACGCGCAGAACGGCCATCGGGTCTTTCTGATGGTCATGACCGAGGGGGAGCAGGGCGGGGCCGGTGAGATGCGAAAGTTCGAGCAGGAGCAGGCGGCGAAACGATTGCGCGCCGAGCGGATTTTCTGGGGCGGCTATCAGGACACGGCGGTGCCGATGGGGCGGGAGACCATCCAAACGATCGAATCCGTCGTCAAACAGGTCGATCCTCATTTCATTTTCGTCCATTACCACGACGATACGCATCAGGACCATCGGCATCTCGCGATGGGCACGATTTCCGCGACGCGCTATACCAAGAATGTCTTGTTCTACGAAGGGCCGACGACGCAGAACTTCGCCCCGACGGTGTTCGTCGACATCGATCAGGTGTTGGAGGACAAGCTGGCTGCGATTCAGGCGCACGCCTCTCAGGTGAAGAAGACGAATATCGAAGACCTGAGCATCGTCGATGTGATCCGCTCGTCGGCCCATTTCCGGGGCATCCAGGGCCGGGTGAAAAACGCGGAAGGGTTTCTTCCCTTGCGATTGTTTATTAATATCGGCACATGACCGTCGGCACTGCCATGATCACGCATTCACGCCCATCGATCGGATCGGAAGACCTCCGCGCCGTCACCGAGGTGCTCGCCTCCGGCCATCTCGCCCAGGGCCCGCTGGTGGATCGGTTCGAGCGGAGCCTGGCCGCTTCGTTCGGGTTGGCCGGCGGTGTGGCGGTCAATTCGGGAACGGTCGCGCTGGAACTCGCGTTACGGGTTCTGGGGATCGGACCTGGCGATGAGGTGATTCTGCCGAGTTACGTTTGCGCCGCGCCGTGGCAGGCCGTTCAGCGGGTCGGAGCTCAGGGCCGGCTTGTCGATATCGAACCGGATACCTTTCAAATCAGCGCGCCCGCGGCTCGCGCCGCGATGACCTCGAAGACCCGTGCGATCATCGTGCCGCATCTGTTCGGCTTGCCCGCGGATCTGACGGCGCTCGCCTCGCTGGGCGTGCCGCTTATCGAGGATTGTGCGCAGACCTTAGGCGCAAGAGAGCGGGGACGTCTGGTGGGGTCCGTGGGCACGCTGACCGTGTGTTCGTTCTATGCGAACAAACTGCTCTGTGCCGGAGAGGGCGGCATGGTGTTGTCTCGCGATACCGCGTTGCTCGAACGAGCGCGTGCATTGCGGGAGTACGACGGCGCGCCATCCCTCACGCCCATGGCCACCAATCTAAAGATGACCGATCTGCAGGCGGCCATCGGTCTTGCGCAATTGGACCGATTCGCGGAGTTTCTCGAACGACGGGCCGTGCTGGCCGAACGCTACTGCGATGCATTGGTGGGAACGGCGGTCGGGCTGCCGATCGTTCCTGATGAGCGCACGCATGTGTATTACCGTTTTGTGGTCCGGGTGCCGGCTGAGGCGAGCTCTGTACCTTCCGTACAGGATTGGATCGTGCGTTTGGAGCGGCGGGGGGTTCAGTGTCGGAAGCCGGTGTTCCGGTCGTTGCATCGGTATCTGGGGCTGGATGGGTTCCCGGCCAGCGAAGCGGCGGAGCGCCAGGCTCTTTCCATTCCGCTGTATCCCGCGTTGACGGACGACGAGGCCGCTCGGGTCATTACGGCGATGAGGGACGAATGGCGTTGAGAACGATGGAAACGGACTTGCCGGTTCCGGTCGTCGATCGGGTCTGGCGGTGGCTTGAACCGGGCACGATTCTGGCGCTGCTCGGCGCACTGACTCTGGCGTTGCCGGACACGCGCGCTTGGTTTCAATTCGAAGGGTTGCGCTGGCTCTATGTGCTGCTCTTTGCCTTTCTCGGTAGCTTCGCGCTGACACCGATCCTGACGCAGGCAAGCCATCACTGGCAGCTCGTCGATGTTCCCACTGACCGGAAAATTCATGCACAGCCGACGCCGCGATTAGGTGGTGTGGCGGTGTATGTTGGGTTCGTCGGATCCGTGCTCCTGAATTCTATTCTGCCGGATTGGATGACCGGCATCATGCTCGCCGGTTCACTGTTGCTCCTCGTCGGGGTGATTGACGACATCAGGGAAATGCCAGCCTCCCTCAAACTTACGGTTCAGGTGGTGGCGGCCGGCATCGTCATCGGCACGGGTAAGGTCCTCACGCTGTTTCCGGCGGCTGGAATCGGGGAGGCGGCGAATATCGCGCTCACTATGCTGTGGATCGTCGGTATCACGAATGCCTTCAATTTCTTCGACGGGATGGATGGACTGGCATCCGGTCTTGCGATGCTGATGGCGGGCTTCATGGGATTCGTTGCCTTCGAGACGGACCAGGCCGGACTCGGCTGGCTGGCGATGGCGATCATCGGCGCTGCGGCGGGATTCTTCCCGCACAATTTCCGCGGTACGAAGCCGGCCAAGATCTTCTTGGGAGACGGAGGTTCGACGTTCCTAGGATTCACCTTGGCCTGTTTGGCCGTGAAGGGCAACTGGGCCGATCACAGTCCGCTGGTATCGTTCAGCAACCCGCTGCTGATTTTCGGGGTGCTCATCTACGACATGATCCATATCACCGTGGAACGGATCGTTACCGGCAAGGTGCACTCGGTCAAGGAGTGGCTCGACTATGTCGGCAAAGACCATCTACACCATCGGCTCGAGCGGGCGTTGGGGTCGCGCCAGGCCAGCGTCGCCATGATTTTTCTGCTCACCATCTGCCTGGGCTTGTCGGCCATGGCGCTGCGTGATGCCGGACCGCAGGAGGCGGTGTTTCTCCTCGTTCAAGCCGGGTTGATTGTCGCGATGATCACCGTGTTGGAGATCACCGGCCGCCGCCGACAATAGTCTCTTGCAGTCTCTCCCCATTCCCGCTACAAGATGCCGCCATGGTTCCTACCGTCGAATGGAAGAACGGCATGGTGCGGCTGCTCGATCAGAGCCGCCTGCCGGAACATGTCGAGTTCCTGGATTGCCGCGACTATCGTGCCGTGGCCGATGCCATCCGTGAATTGAAAGTCCGGGGAGCGCCCGCGATCGGCGTGACTGCGGCGTTTGGTGTTGCGTTAGGCGCGCAGGCGGTTTCCGCGACGGAGTTCTCCGCGTTCGCCAAAGAACTTCTGCCCATTTGTGATCATCTGGCCGCCACCAGGCCGACCGCCGTCAATCTGTTTTGGGCGGTCGACCGGATGAAAAAGGAGCTCGCGTCCCTGAGCGATCAACCGGTCGTAGACGTGAAAGCTGCACTGCTGGCCGAAGCCCAGGCGATTCACGATGAAGACATTGCCCTCTGCAAAACGATGGGAAAGCACGGGGCCAAACTGATCGCGACCGGGCAGACCGTGCTGACGCACTGCAATGCCGGCGCACTGGCGACGGCCGGATATGGCACTGCCCTGGGTGTGATCCGGGCGGCCTGGGAGGAAGGCAAGCAGATTCAGGTGATCGCCGACGAAACACGACCCGTGCTGCAGGGTGCCAGGCTGACGGCGTGGGAGTTGATGCAGGACCGGATTCCCGTCACGCTGATCACGGACAACATGGCCGGCTCATTGATGCGGCAGGGCAAGATTCATCTCTGCGTCGTCGGGGCCGACCGCATCGCGGCGAACGGGGACGTGGCGAACAAGATCGGGACCTATTCCGTTGCGGTGCTGGCGAAGGCTCATGGGATTCCGTTCTATGTGGCGGCGCCGTATTCGACGATCGATCTCCAGACGAAAGCCGGAGCCGACATTCCAATCGAGCAGCGCAATCCCTTAGAGGTGACTAGCATCCACGGCAGCCATCCGGTCGCGCCGGCTGGCGTGGCCGTTTACAATCCCGCGTTCGATGTGACGCCGGCCGAGCTGATCACCGGGATCATCACGGAACGCGGCGTGTTCAAGCCGAGCGAGCTGGCCAAGCAGTTCGCTTCGTAAGCTCGTCGACGAGCCCCTCTCCAGTTGCAAGCTTGTTGCCAGCTACTTATAATGTCACAACGCTGTTCAATTTATTCTTTAACTGTTCGGAGGAACCGTAGCCACGATGAGTGAACGTACCTTAGCGATCATCAAGCCCGATGCTGTGAAGAAGAATGCGATCGGGGACATCATCAATCGTTATGAGAAAGCCGGACTGAAGCCTGTCGCGATGAAGTTGATGCAGATGTCCAAGCCGGTGGCGGAGGGGTTCTACGCCGTCCACAAAGCGCGCCCGTTCTTCGATAGCCTCTGCACTTTCATGTCGTCCGGGCCGGCGGTCGTGATCGTGTTGCAGGGTGAGAATGCCATTAAGAAGAATCGGGAGCTGATGGGTGCGACCGATCCTGCCAAGGCGGAAGCCGGCACGATCCGCAAGGCGCATGGCGCGAACATCGAGTTCAATGCGGTGCACGGCTCGGACTCTCCGGAAACCGCGGCGTTTGAAGTCGGGTACTTTTTCCCCGGCATGGAAATTTTCGGCTAGGTCTTGTAGCGGGGGCGATGGTTGCGTTGCCCTTCGTACTGACACCACACCGTCTGCGAGAGATGGCCTTTGGGCTGTCTCTCGCATGTCTAGTGGCCTGTAGTCCTCGTCTCTCCTCACCGGTTGTTTCGGTTTCTTCCGACTCGGTTCATGATGATCCCGCGCGTGATGCGCAACTTTCGCTGCTCCGGGAGGCGCATCGCGCGTTTGCGCAGGAACGGTATCCGGCCGCCGTCCTTTTCTTCCGCCGCTATGTCGAAACGGCATCCCCGGGCGTCCCGCGACTGGCGGAGGCGCAGTGGTGGTTGGGGCGGGCGTACGAACAGACCGGAGACTATCGATCTGCGATCGCGGCCTATCGGATTGTGGCGTCGGGAGAAACGGGAACCGATCCTGCCCTGCGGCAGTATCAGCTGCACGCGTTGAATCGGTTGGACCAGTTGCGCCAGGTTCCCGGCGGGCCGCAGACGTCGATCAATCGGCAGGTTGCGGTGAGTATCATACTGTCGGATTTGCCCGCCGGTTCTGACCGGGATGGGTGGTTCCAGTCGCTTGTCGCGGCCGGGGTTACGACGATTGTGCTTGAGCCTTCAAGTAAAGATGCGCCGGACGATGCTGGTGGCGATCGAGTGGCTGCGTTCACTCGGTCCGCTCATCAAGCCGGATTGTTGGTCTGGAGTTCCTTGGACCTTCATCAAGGGCGGGGCTTTGCCGTTCGGCCTGAGTGGCGAGTCCGCATTTCGGATCGGTCGGAGGCCGCGGTAAATGGCATCCCTGTGCTGGACATTCTCCATTCCGGTTACCAGGCCGCGATCGACGCCCGAATCAAGAGTCTCCTGCAAAGCGGATGTGACGGTATTCTGCTTCGGATGAGAAACCGGCCTGGCTATGCCCGGGAGTACTCCGATGAGTCTTTTCAGCGTTTCGTGGCGGCATTCGCCTTGACTCTGTCGCCGTCTCAGCTATTTGGTGAGGATGTGGCCTCATCTCCGACGATCCAAGAGCGCGACACGCACTACTGGCGATGGATAGGGTGGAAAGCCAGGGAGACTGTGAGTCTCGTCGCCCGCGTGCGGGCGGTGATCCGCCGAATCAATCCGGCGGGCCGGTTGTTGGTCGAGGTGCACGGTGCCACGGTCAGCGAGCCGCTGGTCGGATTGGAACAATATGGAGAGGATCTCGCCGATCTCTATGAGCGAGCCGGCGTCGACTTGGTACTTCAAGTCGACGAGTTGACCGGGACGGCCGTGCTCGATCAACTGGCCCAGCGGGTTCGATCGGCGGACCGGCTCTGGATGCTTCGGATGTATCGGGACGGGGAGGGATCGCTACTGGAGCGGACTCGCTCCCTGGGGATGAGTCTGGAGGGAACAGCCGGACGAAACGTCGTTCTGCGCGCGCCGTCCCGAGACGGCTTTCCTTGACAAAGCGGGGTCGTGACCACTACGATCCGACCGCATTCTTTCGAACCGTCATTCCTTATGGAGCAGCCATGAATCCTAGCGACTTGCGGTACCACCAGGAACATGAATGGGTCCGTGTCAACGGCAAGCAGGCCACCATCGGCATCAGTCATTTTGCCCAGGATGCGCTGGGGGATATCGTCTTCGTCGATCTGCCGAAGACCGGCGCCTCGGTGAAGGCCGGCCAGCAGATCGGCGAGGTGGAGTCGACGAAAACCACCTCGACGATCTACACGCCGGTCAGCGGGACGGTGACTTCGGTCAATCCCGAGTTGAAGGATCATCCGGAAATCATCAACGCCGACCCCTATGGGAAGGGCTGGATGATCACGGTCGATCTTACCGCACCAAGCGAAGTCGAACAGTTGATGACGGCCGCGCAATACGACGCGTTCTTAGCCAGCCAGAAACACTGATACTTCTCCCATGCCGACACACATCGCGATTCTGGGCGCCGGGCCGGGCGGATACGTAGCGGCGATTCGGGCGGCCCAGCTGGGTGCGCGTGTGACGGTGATCGAACAACAGGCGCTCGGCGGGGTCTGTCTCAACTGGGGGTGCATTCCCAGCAAGGCGCTGCTGTCGGTCGTCGAACTCGGCGACAAGCTGAAAAAAGCGGATGACCTTGGGCTGATGCTCTCCGGGCAGCCGCGCTATGATCTTGCCCGTATGGTGGCCCGCAAGAACAAGGTCGTGGCCTCTTTGGTCAAGGGCATTGCGACGCTCTTCAACGCCTGGAAAATCGAAGTCGTCGAAGGCCGTGGGCGGTTGGTCGATGCCCGTACCATCGCGGTGGCGGCATCGGACGGGACTGAGCGGCAGGTGCAGGCGGATGCCGTCGTCATTGCCACCGGATCGTCCTGGCCTCAGCTGGCGCAGTTTCCTGTCGATGGCACCACCATCATTACCAGCAAGCAGGCACTCAATCTGCAAACCGCGCCGCCACGTATGATCATCCTCGGTGCCGGCGTGGAAGGGTGCGAATGTGCCTCGTTGTTCAGCGGACTTGGGACGCAGGTCACGGTCGTCGAACTGCAATCGGCTGTGTTGCCGCTGGAAGATGAAGATGTGTCCATCCTCATGGCCAGGGAGCTCAAGAAACGCGGAGTGGACGTTAGGACCGGTACAACCATTCAAGAGGTGCAGGTTCGGGACGGTCTGGTGCGAGCCCAGTTGAAAGACGGCAGCACGTGTGAAGCCGAAATGTTGCTTGTCTCGATCGGACGGGGATTTCAGTCAAAAGATGTGGGGTTGGAGAAGGCCGGTGTGGCACTCGGCCGGCGGGGAGAAATCCTCGTCGATGAGAAGATGGAAACGAACGTGCCGGGAGTCTACGCCATCGGTGACGTGGTGGGAAAAGCGATGTTGGCGCATGTGGCGTCCGCTCAAGGGAAAGTGGCCGTCGAAAATATCATGGGGCATCCGACGACGATTCGCTACGACGTCATTCCTGCGGGCATTTTCACGCTCCCGGAAGTCGGCCGAGTCGGACTGACCGAACGGCAGGTGCGCGAACAGGCGCAAGCCGCGGGCCGCGATCCGGAACAGGCCGTGCAGGTCGGTCGATTCCGGTATGCGGCACTTGGAAAGGCCCAGGCGACCGGAGATATTACCGGTCTGTTTAAGGTGGTGGCCGATGCCCACAGCGGCCGGTTGCTCGGCGCGCACATCGTGGGCGCTCACGCGGCCGATCTGATTCATGAGGCCGCGCTGGCGATGGAGTCTGGCGCCACAGTGTCGACGATCGCACATATGATTCATGCCCATCCGACACTGGCGGAGGGCTTTGTGGAAGCGGTTGAAGACGTGACCGGATCCGCGGTTCACCAACTTACGAAAAAGCCATGAATGTCTTACAGTCATTCCTGCTCAAGCTGGCGATGTTCGCGATGACGCTGGGCGTGGTGGGATGGATCGGGTGGACGCTCCCGCAAGACATGCACGGACCGAGTCCGCACGCCGTCTCGCTGTCCTCGGCCGAAGTGCCGACCGGTTCAATGGAGCTTGTTCGGTCTACGGATCGGATTGTGACGCGGCCGGCAGAGACGGCTGCCATTGGCGAGGCACGGCTCGATTTAAATCGAGCCACGGTTGCCGAGTTTGAGCGATTGCCCGGGGTGGGGCCCGTCCTGGCGCGCCGGATGGCGGCCTATCGGACTTCGGTTGGAAGATTCCAAACGGTCGAGGATCTTCGCAGCGTGAAAGGGCTCGGCAGGAAGAAATTGGATCGGCTGAAGCCGCTGGTGACAGTTGGTCCGTCGCAGGACCGCGAACAGAGGGGCCAGATATGAGTGAACTGAGCCGGCAACTCGACCTCATTCTGCGTGGAACGGTCGAGGTCATTCAACAGACTGAGTTGGAACAAAAGCTGACAAAGGCCCTCAAGGAAAACCGTCCGTTGCGGATCAAGGCGGGATTTGATCCGACCGCACCGGACCTGCATCTGGGTCATACGGTCTTGATCCACAAGTTGAAACACTTCCAGGATCTCGGCCATCAGGTCTTGTTTCTCATCGGCGATTTCACCGGCATGATCGGCGATCCGACCGGCGTCTCTGAAACCCGCCGGGCCTTGACCAAGGAACAGGTGCAGGAAAACGCCAAAACCTACCAGCGGCAGATCTTTAAGATTCTCGATCCGCAGAAGACCGTCATCGAATTCAACAGCCGCTGGATGGGACCGATGTCCGCGGAGGGCTTGATTCAACTGGCGGCGCACTATCGCGTGGCACGCATGATGGAACGGGACGATTTCCACAAGCGGTTTCACGAGCAGAAGCCGATCAGTGTCCATGAGTTTCTCTATCCCCTCGTGCAAGGCTACGATTCGGTGGCGATGAAGGCGGATGTGGAATTGGGCGGAACCGATCAGAAGTTCAATCTGCTCGTCGGACGGGAGTTGCAGCGCGATTACGGTCAGGAGTCTCAGGTCGTTATTACGATGCCGCTGCTCGAGGGCACCGACGGGGTGAAGAAGATGAGCAAGAGCGTCGGCAACTACATCGCCTTGGAAGACAAGCCGGAAGACATGTTTGGCAAGGTGATGTCGATCAGTGATCACCTCATGCTGCGGTATTACGAGCTGCTGACGACCGAAGATCTGGCTCGCGTCAAGTCGCTGCATCCGATGGAAGCCAAGCAGTCGTTGGCCCAGATGCTGGTGGTCCGTTACCATGGCGAAGAAGCCGGCCGGCAGGCGAGGGGAGCGTTCCAGCAGAAATTTTCGGAGCGGGAATTTCCCGACGAGCCGGATGTTCGCCTGACATTGGCACCGACCGATCTCAAGGATGGCCAGTCGATCGGTCTTGTGGATTTGGTCGCGAAGACAGGCTTGGTCAGTAGTAAGAGTGAGGCGCGTCGTCTCGTCATCCAGGGTGGGGTGGAGTTCGACCAAAAGAAGCAGACGGACGCCAGTGCCGTCGTCACGCTCGAAGCGGGCCGTCCGTATCGAATGAAAATCGGTCGGCGAAAATTTGCTCTGGTTGAACGGACCTGATCTGACCGATGCAGCCTTTCTTGACTTGCCGAGATGAGGCCGTTAGGATGCATCTCAGTGAGCGGGCGTAGCTCAGTGGTAGAGTCCTTGCTTCCCAAGCAAGTTGTCGTGGGTTCAAATCCCATCGCCCGCTCCATTCAAACCCTTCTACCGCCTTTTCATCAGAGAAATTCGTCGAGAGTGCCGATCGGGTTCCTGTCGGCTTCCTTCTCCTATTTGTCCAGAACGAAGGTGGTCGCATGGCAATGACGCTCGTCATACGTGCCCTGATCGGCAGCCTGGCGCTGACTTTGCCGGCCTGTCATTACTACGAAGAATACCGAGTCCTGAAATCGACGGCAGATATTCAAGACGAAAAGGCTGAACTGCTCAAGGCGTATCGGCTCTGTCTCGCCAAGTACCAGGATGAACCACCGAAGGCCAAAGAAATGTGCGGCCCCTATACGCAGAGCTTGCGCGAAATCGAGGTTCGGCACCAATCCAGTCGGTAGCGGCGCAGGTCGCGAGTTGGAATCGGATAGTGCGGCCGAGATGAATTCTTACGTCCTGGCTGGGAATCGAAAAGCGATGCGTTTCGAGTGCCTCGCGCAGGCGGTGGTCATGCCAAAGGCAGACCAATCTTGTCAGCTTTTCCGATTGAGGTGAAGCGGTTGGAGAGGAATGACGAAGAGGCTTAGACGGCCTTCTTGACCAAACCGGAACGAAGGCAGCGGGTGCACACGCGAATCCGCTTAGTCGCACCGTCCACGATCGCGCGAACCGTTTGAAGATTCGGGTTAAACACCCGCTTCGTCTTGTTGTTCGCGTGACTGACGTTATGCCCGGATTGATGCTTTTTCTGACACAGATCGCAAGCGAATGCCACAGTAAGACTCCTTCTCGATAGACCACTCAAAAACGGGTTGGATGGTATCACAGCGTGACCAAGTAAGACAAGCGGCCAGGCTGGTTCGAGGAGGTGTCGAGCGCCGCTACCGCAGGGAAGGCTGAACCATGAGATCGACGGAGTGGATCGGATTTATTGCCGGAACGTTGACGACAATTGCATTTCTTCCGCAGCTTCAACGGACTTGGGTGACGAAGTCTGCTGGCGACGTCTCCTTCGCCATGCTGTTTATTTTTACAACCGGCGTGTTTTTGTGGTTTCTATACGGCCTGTTTCTCCACGCCTGGCCCATTATTCTGACGAATGCCATCACGTTCCTGCTGACCATGGCGATTCTTGTTTTGAAGATCAAGTATCGAAAATAGTTCGGTGAGTCAGACGATCAGCCCCAGCCCTCGGCGCTATGAAGCGGTTCCTGCATGAGTGAGAGGGAGGGGTACGCTGATATCGAAACTCGGATCTCCGCCGTCGTCGAGCCGGTCCTTGCCGACGCTATAGATTTTCTTCTGGGTCGGGCTCCACAGCATCGGCAATCCTGAAAAGGGGTCGAAATACATCGACCCAACCTCAGCCAGACGCGTTGGAATGGTCACCGTGGCGGTCGGTTTCCGCATCAAAATCTGCAGCGAAACCAGCCGGAGCCGAGCGTCGGTTTCCACCAGGCGCAGGCTGAACGGTTCCCATTCCGGCTCAAATTCCATGGGGTCGGACAGTCGTTCGACGAACGTCCGTTGGGCTTGTCTTGCAATATCATGCAGCTTGGGCAGGGGGCTATGGATAGATTCGGCGGCCTTGATGGTGGCGTCGTAGTAGCTGGCATAGGCATCCCAGGTCTGTTGCGAGGGGGATGAAACGGCCCACGTCACTGAACGGATCGGATGGGCGGTCTTCGCGAACGCGTCTGGTGAGAGATGGAGTAGGGTGGCGATGGATGCCAAGGTCGTTGCTGACGTGCGAATCCGATCCTGCAATGGGTTAGTCGTTGAACGACTGGAGTGGTAGCCCAGCATGAATTCATTTTGAATTGGCCACCGGAGTGAATATTCAGCGGGTCCCAGCGGTTGTAGCAGCGCGAGGCCCTGTGTGAGTACCTGCCGATCGACGGTATGCTGGCTGAGCATTCTGGATAAGAGTTCGACGTTGTCTTCGATCATCACCGTCGCCATCATCTTGACGGACAAAGTACGCGCCTCCCTAAGAACCGTCCGCCACTTTGCAAGGTCCATGGTGAGGCGATCGAGCCCGGATTTCAGATCTTTCCCAAAGCCTGTGACGATGTAGAGTCGATGTGCACCGAGCGGTTCTTCGATACGTGGAGCGCCAAGGTGTCCATATCCCCAATCCTCGAATCGCATCCGGTGCCATTGCTCATATCGTGCGACAAGGGGTGCGTACAGCGGTGCGGAATGTCTGTAGAGCGCATCGGGATTTTGGAACTCGGCGAGCGGGTCGGCTGCGTGCCATTCCGGTATGAGTTGTTCAAGCGACACCGGCAGCCGCATCTCGGAGCGGCCCGGCTTATCGAAATCGAAGTTCCGTTCCGATGGCTTGGCATCGGCTTCGAGCCAGAGTTCGTGACCGACCTGTACGGGATTCAACCCACCGGCGGCCGCCATTCCCAGTAGGAGGAAGTAGCCGTTCTCCAGCGGTCGCTCGATTGCGTGAGTTGGAGGAGCGGCGAGTCTGACGAAAGTATCGCTGGGCTTGTCTCTTTTAGCTGACCAGATGAGTCCCGAGAGTTCCAGGAACAGTCCGATGATGCACATGCTAATAATGATATTCCGCATGGTCGATGAAAGCCCCGCTGTGAGTGGTCGCTATTGAAGTTCGTTGAGAACCGACTCTTGGTCGAACTTCAGTGGCAGCAAGGCCTGTGCCGATTCGGGTTATAGGGCCGCGCCCATGAAATAGACTAGTTACAATGCCCGTTGGCCGAGCCTGTACTGAAACGGGCGCCACGGTTCGCTGGCGGGACAATAATGAACTTGACAAGAATTGTCCTGGTCGCCTAATGTGCCGCCCATCATAAGAGATCTTTGGGTAAGGGAAGAGGGTGAAACTCCCTCGCGGTCCCGCCGCTGTAAGTGGGGACGAAATCCGCGGACACCACTGTCTATCCGATTTGGGTGGATGGGAAGGCGCGGAGAGTAGGAAGAACCATGAGCCAGAAGACCTGCCCAATGAGTTGACCATCGTTCCCTCGAGGGCTGGGGAACAGGCGAGGATGAAGAACCGGGTGCAATCCTCAAGGTCTGGCCAGGCCTTGAGGATTTTTTATTTGGACCGGGCTCGACGATGCATCCTGCTGACTGGTCTCGTGATGGCCCTATTCCTCACGGGAGAGCGCGATGTGTCGGCGTGCGGATCGGAGGAGTGTCTGGACGTGAAGCGGCGGCAACAAGGTATTTTGACGGGTATGCCCTTTATGGCTCACGTTTCGTCCCGTTCCTTCGTCGATGACACGGGCCGCAAGATTTTTCTCGCGAATGCGCCGAAGCACATCGTATCGCTCGCCCCGAGTGTGACAGAGATCCTGTTTGCTATCGGAGCTGGGGCGCAAGTGGCTGGGGTGACGGAGTTCTGTAATTTCCCTCCGGAGGCGACGAAGAAGCCAAAAGTCGGGTATGTGAATCCCAATCTTGAGTCGCTCGTCGCCTTGCAGCCTGATTTGATCATCGTTCCACAGGAGTTCTTGAAGCCCGATTTTATCGCCAAGCTAGAACAGTTGAAGATTCCGGTGTTCATCCTTGCCGACCGGACGGTCGAAGATATTTTTTCTCATATTCAAACACTCGGGCGCATGCTCGATCACACGACGGAAGCAACCGCATTGGGTATGGATCTTCGGCAGCAGATTGCCGGGATCAAAAGCCGGTCGCAAGGCCTCCCGCCTGTCCGGGTTTTGTATGTGCTGAACAGCCAGCCGCTGATTACCGTCGGTCCGGGCAGCTTCATTGATCAACTGATCGGATTGGTGGGCGGGAGCAACATTGCCGCCAAGAGCGGCACGGCGTATCCCCGATTGAGCATGGAAGCTGTGCTGCAGGATGACCCCGAAGTCATCATTTTCCCAGTTGGGACATCCGAGGGTATTTCAGAAAACGAGCAGCAGTCGTGGCGTCGATGGACAACGGTGTCCGCCATCAAACATAACCGCATCCACCAGATTCCCGCGGATCTTCTCAATCGCCCGGGACCTCGGATCGGACAAGGCCTGGAACGGCTCGCGGCCATGCTGCACCCCTCATCCACACCGGACGGGAGGCCTGTCTCTCATGTCCAGTAGTCCGCTCACTCCGTCCCAATGCTCGATACCCGTGGACGTACTTCCTGCAGGGGCACTCGAAGACGGGGCGGGTACTGCGCTGGCGCAGTGGCGGCGGAACGAGGCTATTCTCACAAGGCGTCGCTGGGCGCTCACGCTGGCGGCGCTGGGGATCGCGAGCGTCATCATGCTTGTTCTCTGCAGTCAGTTCGGCGCCGCCTCGATTGCTTTCACCGATATGCTCTTTGCCGTCATCCGGTTGGTGCAGACGGGTCAACTCGATGCGTCCTCGATCGGAACTCCCGGTGTGATTTTCTTGCAGGTGCGCCTTCCCCGGGTGTTGATGGCTTTTCTGGTCGGAGGCAGCCTGGCTGCCGTCGGCGTAACCCTTCAAGCCTTACTCCGCAATCCCTTGGCCGACCCCTATGTGCTCGGCGTATCGAGTGGCGCCGCCCTGGGGGCCGCGCTGGCGATGTTGTTGGGGGTGGCGTCGACTGCCCTCTGGTTGCCCCTGCTTCCGGTCTGGGGATTCATTGGAGGTTTGCTGGCATTGGCGCTCATCTATCATGCGGCTCAATCTCGGGGACGATTGCCCATCCATAGTCTGTTGCTTGCCGGGGTTATTCTCAACGCCATCCTGACGGCGATCATCATGTTCGTGACATCCATCATGGAGCCAGCTCGATCGGCCGGGTTCATGACGTGGCTGATGGGGGCATTAGCGGGACCCAGCTTGGGAAATCTGGCCGTGACGGCGTCGTATGTCGTCGTCGTGGGTGCGGTGCTTTTCCGGTATGCGCCGGTCCTGAATGTCCTCACGCAGGGGGAAGAGGTGGCGCGATCGCTTGGCGTCGACACGGAGCGTACCAAGAAGCAGCTCTATGTTCTGACTGCGCTATTGACCGGAGCGGTCGTCTCAGTCAGCGGGATGATCGGATTCATCGGGATGGTGGTCCCGCACGCGGTGCGCCTCGTGATCGGAACCGACCATCGACTGTTGATGCCTGCCTCCGCTCTGGCGGGGGGCATGTTTCTTGTCATGTCGGATACGGTCGCACGAACGGTCTTGGCACCGGCTGAAATTCCTGTCGGAATTGTGACCGCGTTGGCCGGTGGGCCGTTCTTTCTCTCGCTCTTACTCCGACAGAAGGACCGGATGGTCTAGGGACGCTGCTCCATGGACACACTTCGCATGACAGACCAAGGTTGTAACGTTCCGGCTATCGCCGCCGATGCAGTGTCGTTTCGGTATCGGGTCGCTCAGGGCGAACGGGCGTGGACGGTTGAGCAGGTGACGTTTGAAGTCGCACCGGGCGAGATCGTTGGAATCGTCGGGCCGAACGGATCCGGAAAATCATCCTTGTTGAAACTGTTGGCGGGACTCTTGCCGACCGCTTCGGGGACCATCCGGCTCAACGGCCAACTGCTGGATCAGCTTCCGCCAACTTTGATCGCCCTTACGCTTGCCATGGTGCCACAGGAACACGACCAGCTCTTTCCCTTTACCGTGGCAGAAACCGTCCTTATGGGTCGGTTCCCCCATCGAAAATCTGGGTGGTGGAATCTGGGACCAGGAAGTGAGACGCAAACCGACTACACCGCCGCGCATCGCGCGATGAGCGAAACCAGTGTGGCGCATCTGGCCGACCGGCTCGTTGCGGATTTGTCAGGGGGGGAACGCCAGCGTGTCATGATCGCACGGGCACTGGCACAGGAGCCTCGTATCCTGCTCCTCGATGAACCGACGGCGTTTCTCGATCTCCACCACCAAATCGAGACTGCTCAGCTGATCGAGCAGCTTCGACGGGAACGAGGATTGACCGTGATCCTGGTGTCTCACGATCTGAATATGGCCGGACTGCTCTGCGATCGGCTTCTCATGTTGAAAGATGGCCGGGTGCTTCGGAGCGGACCACCAAGCGAGACAATCCATCCGGACATCGTGCGGGCTATTTATAACTGCGATGTCGTCATTGATACGCACCCGCAGGCGGGCGTACCGCGTGTCACGATGCCGTCAATGTTTCATTCGCGCTAAACGAGAGCCGATGGCGATGTCCCCAGCCATCGGCATCCGCACTGACAGGGGACTGGTTCATCAGGAGGAAGTTGTGTTGGAGAAACAACGCCGGTGACGGGGAAGATGGTGCAAATCCATCACGGTGCCGCCACTGTCAGCGGGGAGTAGGTCTGCACGATGCCACTGTGCGCCAGGGCGCATGGGAAGGCGCAGGCCCGCGACGATCCGCAAGTCAGGAGACCCATCCGGCCGTTGATTCGATTCAACCCTTCGAGCACAAGGGAGATTCGTCATGGTGTCGTGTGTCCTTCAACGGGCGGGATGCCTGTGCAGTGTCATTCTGATTCTTTCCTCTCCAGCGGCCTGGTCGCAGGAGCCGCTTCAGTCAGACCAGTCGGATGTCATCGACACGCCCGAAGTCGTCGTTACCAGTACGAGGTTGCCCGATGCCCCGGTTGATGTCCGCACGCTTCCGGCTAAGGTGACTGTTTTGACCGCGGACGACATTCGGAAGTCCGGTGCCAAGACGGTCCAGGAAGCCATTCAATGGGCGACCGGAATCGTGATGTACGACGGAGTCGGTAACGCGTTTCAGCAGACCATCGACCTGCGCGGGTTCAACGGGCTGCCGGTTCCGAACACCACGGTGTTCGTGGATGGGCAGCGGATGAACGAACCGGATTTCAATACGGTCAATTTTGATTTGATTCCGTATGAGACCATCGAACGCATCGAGATCATTCCCGGCGCGGCTGCCATCTATGGGAAGAATGCGATGGGCGGCGTGATCAATATCGTCACCAAACGCGGCACCGACAAACACCAGGCGACGGGCGAGACCCTCTTTGGAAGCTTCGGGCGAGAGCGGTATAGTCTCAATGCAAGCGGTCCGATCGGGAAGTTCGATTACTACACGAATTTCACCCGTGAGACGGAATCGGGGTACCGGTATGATTCCGGCGCTCGCATCTCACGATTCTTCGGCAAGCTCGGGTATCGCCCGACCGAGCATACCGACATCACCGCCTCTTACACCTACGTGAAGGACCGGCTTCAACAGGCCGGTACGCTGCCTCTCAGCCAATCGTCCATCGATCCCCGGCGCAACTTTACGCCGGGAGACTACTATGATTCGGAGACCAGCGTGCTCCGGCTGAACGCCCGGCATGAGTTTCCCCTGGGCTTCGCGATCAATGTCAACGGATTCTACCGTCACCTCGAACAGGAGCAATTCACGGTCTTTCAGAGCGGCCGCGGAACCAACATCGTTGAGACGGACTCCCGTGGGGGGGTGTTCCAGTTGCATCACGACGGCCATGTGTTCGGTCGTCCGAATGCACTCGTTCTCGGGAACGAATACACCCGCAACGATTTCGGTAGTCACGGGATCGCCTTTTTTTCCTTCGGCTCGTCCGCTTCCCTCCGTTCGACAGACGAGACAATCCTCGGTCTCTATGCACAAGATACGCTGCATCTTACCTCCCAACTCATTCTGACCGCCGGTCTGCGCTACGACCGGAATGATTTGGCATTTGTCGACAACCTCGATGCCACGAACAACGGTTCAAAAATCTTTCACCGCACCACCCCTCGCGCAGGGCTCACGTACCTTATGACGCCGGGGACCAATCTGTATTTCAATTACGGGCAAGGATTCCGTGTCCCCACGTATAACGAGTTGTTCGGTTCGGGGCTCGGCCCATTCGGGGCCGGCAATCCTCACTTGAAAGCCGTACGATCGGACAATTACGAAGTCGGCGCGAAGACACGGCTACAATCATGGGGCGAAGTCAGTCTGGCCGTCTTTCGGGCGGACGTGCGGGATGAAATCTATCTGACGTGCGGAGATCCGAGTACGTGCGGAGGCGGGGTGACCACCAACCAGAATATTCCCAAGTCGCGCCGCCAGGGCCTTGAGTCGACCTTCAAGGTGAAGTTTAGCGAGCTGTTTGATACAGCCGTGAATTACACATACACGGAGGCGACGTTTCAGGGCGATCTGGCGTTAAACCCCTACTTCGTGGGGTTCAATCCGTATATCGAACAGGTAAAAAAGGGGGACACGATCCCGCTCGTTCCAAAGCACCGGTTGGGGGTGACTGGAAACTATCATCCGGCTGCCGGGTGGACGTTGTCGCTGACCAGTCTCGTCGTCGGGGCGCAGTTTCATCAAGGGGACGAAGAAAATGCCCAACCGCGGATACCAGCCTACGTCACGTTCAATAGCCGCATTGCGTATGAGCGTCCTGTGCCCGGCGGCCACCTCAGCGGATTTCTGATGGTGAACAATATCCTCAATCAGCGGTACTATACGTCCGGCATCATGGCGCCCAATACCTTGACGGGAGGAGGTACCGTCGAGCGTTTTGTGATGCCGGCTCCCGGTATCGCAGTCTATGGGGGGATCAGCTACCGATTCGAAGGGCTCTAGGGGGCCGGTATCAAGGCGAAGTACTGTCAGGCGGGGAGGACGCATTCTCATGCGGATTACCAAAGTCTATACGAAGACGGGCGATGGGGGGCACACTCGGCTGGCCGGAGGACAGCAGGTCTGGAAAGACAGTCTGCGCGTCGAAGCCTACGGCACGATCGATGAGCTGAATGCGTCGTTGGGCGTGGTGCGGGTCATGAACGGCGAGATGACCCGCACGCATGCGGATGCACGGCAGTTGGAGGATGAACTGCGGTGGATGCAGAATAAGCTCTTCGACGTCGGCAGTATTCTGGCGACATCGCCGGGGCAGACATTCCGGAACATGCCGCAAGTGACGGCGAAGGATGTCACGAGAATGGAGCGACTGATCGATCGCTGCCAGAAAGATTTGACGCCGCTCAAAGAGTTTATCCTGCCGGGAGGGGGCAAGGTCTCCGCCTTCTTGCACCAGGCCAGAACCATCTGTCGGCGAGCCGAACGAGTGTGTGTCCGACTGTCTCGTGAAGAGGCGGTGGCTCCCGTTATCATCAAGTTCGTGAATCGTCTCAGCGATCTACTCTTCGTCCTGGCCCGTTGGGTGGCCAGGACCCAGGGGGAACCGGAATTCTTGTGGGAACGTGATGCCGACCGGACTGCCAAGTAGGCCGACTATGCACACGTTCTGTATATCGCAATGAACCGGAGGCTCCGGACGATGGTGAGCGAAGCGCGTCACGCCGCGACCTTCCATGACGGAGCAAGCGTGTGATGAGGGCTCGTGCACTTGCCGTTTTGGGCACGGGATCGGATGTCGGCAAAAGTGTGATCACCGCTGGCCTCTGTCGCCTGTTTCTGCGAGCCGGACGACGCGTCGCGCCGTTCAAAGCCCAAAACATGTCCAATAATTCCTTCGTGACGCCTGATGGGAAGGAACTCGGCCGCGCGCAGGCTTTGCAAGCCGAGGCCTGTGGATTGGAACCGGATGCCGATATGAATCCGATTCTCCTCAAGCCGGAGTCTGATCGAACGACGCAGATTGTTGTCCAAGGGGCTGTGTGGGGAAAGGCGGACGCAGCGGCGTATTTTCAAGGGCAGCATGACCTCATCGAGCGAGTTCGGGAGAGCTATGACCGCTTGGCGAGTCGGTACGACATGATCGTGATTGAGGGGGCCGGCAGCGCCGCCGAGGTCAATCTCCGTGATCGCGATCTGGCCAATTGGTCAATGGTTGAATGGGCCGACGCCCAAGTGGTGTTGGTGGCGGATATCGATCGGGGCGGGGTATTCGCGCAAATACTCGGCACCCTCGATTTGCTGCACCCCTCGGAGCGAGCGAGGGTTGCCGGGATCATCGTGAACAAATTCCGTGGGGATCGTTCGTTATTCGAAGATGGTGTGGCATTTCTAGAGCAACGGTCAGGACTTCCCGTCTTGGGTGTCGTGCCGATGCTACGCAACCTGATCCTGGACCAGGAAGATAGTCTCGACATTACCCGGTTTCGTTCATCGGTTTTTGAGCCGGATCGGGTCAATATCGCCGTGGTTCTATTGCCGCGGATGAGCAACTTTACCGATTTCGATCAACTGGCTGGGGAGCCCGACGTTGTGTTGCGGTATGCGGCTCGTCCAACTGATCTCGATGGCGCCGATGTTGTGATGCTACCCGGCTCCAAGAATACGATCGGCGATCTTCGTGCTCTTCGCGAGTCCGGTATGGCGGAGGCGATCTGCGCCGGGCATCGCCGCGGCTGTGAGGTTGTAGGCATCTGTGGCGGCTATCAAATGTTGGGGCGGGAGATTGGCGACCCTGAAGGGATCGAGTCCGGCGGTGAGATGATGGGGCTCGGACTCCTGGATTGTATGACGACGATCCAGTCTCGGAAAATCACCGAGCAAATCCATGGTTATTGGCTGCATGGGGATACGGATGTGCCGCCCTCCATTAACGGATATGCCATCCATATGGGACAGACCGACCGGGGAAGGGAGGTACCGTGTTTTAGAATTTGGTCAGCGCGGACCGGGCCGGAAGCAGGTGTGGCTTCCCTGGATGGGGCGGTGAGCCAGGATGGACGAACATGGGGCAGTTACATCCACGGGCTGTTCGATCAACCTGGCTTTCGCCGTAGGTGGCTCAATCGCATACGCCTTCGCAAATCGTTGACACCGCTGGACATCAGCGTGTCCAACCAGGTTGCTGCTCAGAAGTGTGAGGAACTGGATCGGTGGGCCGACCATCTTCATGCGCATCTCACCCTCGCACCTTTTCTCCGGTCTGAGGGAGAGCCGTTCAAGCCCTCTGCTGACATCGCCTGACCAGACCTGTCGCGTAGTTTCCGACAATATCCGGCTCTCGCGATTCATGGCCAAACGATAGCGCTTACGTACATGATGGTGGAGTCTTTTCCAAGAGAAAGACCGCTCGTCGATATAAAAGTGGCCTGCGCCGGCATGTCTTCCGCCTAACGCACCGCGGAACCCGCTGTGTCCAGTACGTCCGGGTGCCTTTCACTCTCGCCATTTTGTGTCCGATTTCATCGTTTTCTTGCCAACCCGACATAAGCAGATACACTTGGCCGTGGGCCAGTTAAGACTCGATAAGACCAGAGAGTCTTGAAAGAGGAGGATCCTATGAGCCTGGGGATGCGATCACTCATGCTGGGAGCGGGACTCTGTGCCGTGATGATGGGCGGACCGTCAGTCGTCTATGCGGGCGATGAGGCGGAAACCGCGGAACTGTTGATCTCGTTGCTTAAGGCGGGCCGCGCAGTGGTGTCCGAACACCAAGCGCTGATCAACGACGCCAGTAAAGGCAACAAGGGGTTCACGGACGACTTCGCGGGCCAGCAGATCATCGAGAAGTTCAAAGCTAAGACCCGCATCGATCTCAGCCGCGTCAACGGATTGCCGCAAAGTGCAGTCCTGCTGGCGATGCTAGAAGCTGAGCGTGAGGTGGTGCTCGAGGGACAGCCGGTAATTAATAAGCAAGGCGTCGGATTCAAGGGCTTCATTCCCGCCGTCTTTGCACGCAAGGCCGGAGAGAAATTCTATAAGAGGACCGGCATTCGCGTGAAGTTGACGGGGACGGATTATCGGTATCCCGGAAACAAACCCGACGACTTTGAATCCGAAGTGCTGCGCATGTTCGCCGATGCCCGTCATCCCAAGGGCCAGCAGTATGCGAAAGCCACGATGGTGGGAGGCAAGCCAGTAATGCGCGTCATGGATCCCGAGTATGCCGGCCCTACCTGCTTGAGCTGCCATGGCGGACCTAAGGGAGAACGAGACATCACGGGCATGAGGAAAGAAGGGTGGAAGGAAGGCGACTTGGCCGGCGCGATCAGCGTCGTCGTTCCAATGCGATAATTTACGGCGGTTCACACACTCGGAGAGACGTGGAGGACGAGCATTATGAGCAAGATCGTAGTGGTCGATGATTCGTACGCGGAACTGCAGATGATCGAGGGCTATCTCAAGGCAGCCAACCACACGGTGGTGTCCTTTCCGAACACGGACAAGCTGGAAGATAAGATCGTGTCCGAAAAGCCGGATTTGATCGTGATGGATGTCGTGATGCCTGGTCGGAACGGTTTTCAGGCCTGTCGCGATCTCAAGAGCGATGACCGTTTTAAGAATATTCCCGTTGTCCTGTGCACGTCGAAAGGGCAGGAGAGCGACAAGTTCTGGGGGCAGCAGCAGGGTGCGAACGGCTACGTGGTGAAGCCGTTCAAAGCGGAAGATCTCCTGGCGGCAGTTAAGCGCGCGTTGAACTAATCGCGCGGCGACCGCCGCAAAGCCGTCGCCAAAGAGGGGTCATGGAACCTGCATTGAGTACAACTCATGCGACGCCGGTGACGTCGTCTCCGCAGGCGAAAGGGGTTGCGCCCTCGCGAATTTGTCTCATTGCGCTCGGGGGAGAATACTTCGCCGTCGACCTGCGCCATGTTCGAGAAGTCTTCGAACTGGAATCGGTGACTCCGGTTCCCGGGATGCCGCCGACGCTTATTGGAGTGGCCAACCTCCGCGGTACGGTTATGCCGTTGGCGGACTTGCGGCCTTCCCTGGGAATCGAGGCCACGACCGCTCAGCATTTCGTGATTGTTCTACGGCACGGGCAACAACAAGTTGGGCTACTCATCGACGACGTTCCGGAAATCCGCACCATTCATCCGGATGACATCTTGGCTGCGACGTCCAAGGGGATTTCTGAATCTCGGCCGTTCCTTTCCGGGTTGGTCAAAATTGAGGAACGCATGAGCGGCATGATGGAAGTTTCGAAACTCTTGGCATGCGTAGAGGGCGCGTTGAAGTAATACGGTGACCCCGCGGTGACCAATGATCTGTTCAGGATATCGGCGCGGTAGGTGAGTCATACGGCGGTAGTAAGACTACCTCGAGGGGTGAGGAGGAGGGCGACATGGCGAGGCACAGCAAGTCTACGTGGACGGTGCAGATCTGGTTCCAAAACCTCAAGACGCTGCCCAAACTGATCATCGGATTCTCGATGGTCGGCACGATCATGATCGTGGTCGGGCTCGTCGGGTTGATCGGGTTGAATCGTCTTAAAACCGAGTTGCAGAACATTTATGACGGATCGACGCTGGCCCTTTCGAATACCGGCGTCAGCAGTACGAACCTCGGTCTGTATCATGATGCGCTCCTCAATGCGGGTCGTCAGACTCGAAAAAGCGATTTCGAGGATGCCATCGCCCCGCTCGCAGACCTCAAACGAGAGACCCTGAGCCCGTTGGCGGCCTATCAGTCTGCCGAACTACGTGAGTCTTCGTCGGGCCGTAGCGAGGCCAAGGATGTGATGACGCTTCGGACGGCCCTGACCGAATACTTCTCGGCAGCGGAAGGCGCCGTGAGCGCGTTCGCGGACAGTTTTTCCGGGACTCTTTCCGAAGAGCAGCGGCAGAACATGCGGGATTTGGGCAACCTGGCCTTATCCGTCGAAGTCGCGGGCAAGTACAGCACGGCCACCCTGCGCGTACGGGAGTTGATGACGACCATTCGTGAAGTGGCGAAGGACTTGAACGAGAACGGGCAGGCCGAAGCGGCCTATCGCACTAACATCGTGCTCATTGGAGGTCTTCTGGCTCTCGTAATCGGCGGGGCCATCGGGTATTTCCTCGCTCGCTACATCGCGAGAAACATCGTGCATGTAGCCGACGTCGCCGAACAAGCTGCGGCGGGAAATCTCCAGGCACGTGCCAAGCTGGAAAGCGACGACGAGGTCGGCCACATGGCGAAAGCGTTTAACTCCATGTTGGATCGCATCACGGCCCTCGTGTCGACCGAGGAAGAGCGCGACCTCATGCAGAAGCGTCTCATGCAGTTCCTCGTCCTGGTGTCTGAGGTCGGTAAAGGCGATCTGACGAAGCGCGGCGAAGTAACGGCCGACATGTTCGGGAACCTGGCCGACGGATTCAATCTCATGATTCAGCGGTTCGCCCAGTTGATGCGACAGGTTCGGGAAGCGGCCGAGCGCGTGAATAAGTCGGCGGGCGCCCTTCGTGACAACGCGGGACAGATGGCCGGTACGGCTAAGCATCAAGCCGATGAATCGGTTAGAACGTTGAGCGCGGTCGAACAATTGGCGGCGTCAATGCGCCAAGTCGCCGAAACCGCCGGCGCTTCGTCTGAATCGGCCCGGCAGGTGCTTCAGGCTACGGAACGCGGTCGTGTGGCGGTGCAGGAAACGGTGCAGGACATGCAGAGCATCCGGGCCGCGGTGCAGCGAATGTCGAAGCAGGTGAAAGCACTCGGCGACCGCTCGTTGGAAATTTCGCAGATCGTGTCGACGATTCGAGACATCGCGAATCAAACCAACCTGCTCGCGCTGAACGCCGCCATCGAAGCCGCCGGCGCCGGCGAGGCCGGTGCGCGGTTTGCCGTCGTCGCCGATCAGGTCAGAAAGCTCGCGGAAAGTTCGACGCAGGCGACCCGCGAGATCGCAGATCTTGTGAAAGTCATTCAGAGTGAAACGCAGGATGCGGTCGTCGCCATGGAACACGAAACCCAGGCTGTGGAAGCGGGATCCGCATCGGCATTGCGGACTGGCGACGTGTTTAAAGAAATTTCCGCGATCGCCCAGCGGTCTGCTGAATTGGCGCAGAGCATCGCCTCTTCCGCCGCCGAACAGACGGCGTCTACGGATAAGGTGGGACGCTCGATCAAGGACTTCACTGGCGGCGCTGTGGCGACGCAGAAGGCGACCGATACCGCGCGTGTGACCGTCGAAGACATGGCCAAGTTGGCCGAAAGTCTTACGGCCTCCGTGTCGCAGTTCAAGCTGGCGTAACCGGACCGCCGGGAGGGCGCGCCGCGTCTTCCCGGCAAGAAGGGGCTAGGATGAGCGCTGAGTTTGATCAAGAGAATTTGGTCGGAATCTTCGTGGCCGAGGCAGCGGATGGGATGACGACGCTCGCCGTGGCATTGCATCCTGCCGAAGGCTCAGTTCCGACTCCCCGGCAGCTTCACGAACACTATATTGTTGCACATCGCGTGCGTGGAGCCGCTGCGCTCTATGGATTCACCGGCATCGCTCAACTCGGTGAGCGACTCGAAACGCTCTGTGAACAGGCCACTGAAATTCCGGAAGCCGACTGGAGTCGAGCGGTCGGAGCGATGCGGGAAATCGTCCAAGGTATACAGTTGCAGTTGGACGTCATCCGCGAGGGAGGCAGCGAGGATCAAGTCACCATCGACCGGTGTCTGGCCGTTTCCGATGAATTCCTCCCCAGGCTGTCCTTATCAGATACTGAATCGTCCGATGCCGGAGTCGTCGCTGCCGGCCACTTGGATCCGTACTATCTGATGCCGGAGATCGACCAGGAGGTCTTGTCCTACTTCGCTCCCGAAGCGCGTGAGTACTTGGATACGATCGACAGTCTCCTCCGGAACGTGAAAGCCAATACGAAAGACGAGGATGCGATTTATCGCCTCTTCAGGACCGCACACACGCTCAAGGGGTCTGGGTATACCGTGGGGTTCAATGTCATCGGAGACCTTGCCTATCCCATGGAAGAATGCATGGGGGCGGTGCGGGAGCATCAACTCACTTTGAACGATGCGCTCCTCGACGCCATGGCACGGGCCGTCAGCACGATCCGCATGGTGATCGAACGGGATCCGACTCACGTCGAACGCCTCCAGCGGGAGGTGCCGTTAGTCATCGAGACATTGAGAACATTGCAAGACGGTGAGCTCTCGACAGGCGATCATCCGCCGACCCCTGGAACGGCATCCGCCTCCGGGCCGCCTCCGGCTCATGGGGCATTGGCTGCAAACGTCGACGAATCTGCGCTGCCGAGCCTGACGGCGGACTATCTGATTCCGCAACTTGATCCGGAAGTGCTGTCCTACTTTGCACCCGAGGCGCAGGAGTACCTCGAAACACTGGAAGCGAATCTGTTACGGCTCGATAAGAACACTAAGGACGCGGAACTCATTCACCAATTGTTCCGAACCGCGCATACGTTAAAAGGGTCGGCTTATACCGTTGGGTTTCAGTCGATCGGCGACCTGGTTCACCATCTTGAAGACTTCATGGGAGCAGTCCGTGACGGGCAGATGACCGTGCTCCCTGGGCATACCGATTTGTTGTTGCGTTCGATCGATGTGGTGCGGGTTCTCATGCGCCGCGATCCCGCTATGCTGTCGTCGACCGCGCAACGGTTCGCCGCGGCTTTGTCCGAACTGAAAGTGCTTCAGGCCGGCGAGGCGCCGAGCGGTGAAGTCGCCGTTGTGGTGGAGCCGATGCCGCCGCATTCCGATGCGGCCGGATCCGGAGAGTCTGCCCAGGCCAAGCCTGTCGATGGGAAGGCGGCCGAAGAGCGTGAGGTTATCCGTGTCAGTCGCGATCGCTTAGAGCGGCTGTTGAATCTTGTCGGTGAATTAGTCATCGGCCGTGGTCGGCTTGAACAGCGGTTGCGGGTGCTGGAGCAGTTGTCTCAGCAAGTCTTGGCCTGCAAGTCACGGTTGGTGGATGCCGTGCAATCCTTCGAGGACAAACACACGTTCACATTCCCTTCCGCTCCAACCAATCCGACGGAGGCGGGCGCCCCGGCTGTTCCCGGTTTGGCGGATTTCGGGAGTCTGGAATTTGATAAGTACGATGATTTTAACATTCTGGCTCGGCGAATCAGCGAAGTCACCGCGGACATCACGGAGTCCATGTCCCAATTGAGCGGCTCCATTCGGCGGTCGCACGACGACATGAGCCAACTCCAGCAATTGACGCTCGGTATGCGAGACGAGATCGCACGTGCCCGCATGGTGCCGATCGGTACGCCGTTTACACGGTTTCGGCGGGCAATTCGAGAGATTGCCCGCGCATCCGGCAAGGAAGTGTCGTTGGTGACGTCCGGCGAACATACCGAAGTTGACACCGGAATCGTCGAACGGCTAGTGGACCCCTTGGTCCACCTCGTACGGAACGCGGTGTATCACGGCATCGAACCCTCGGGGAGCCGGATTGCCAAAGGGAAACCGGCGGTCGGCACTGTCTATCTCCATGCCGCGCATCGAGGCAATTCGATCATCATCGAAGTGGAGGATGACGGTGCCGGACTGGATCTGAAGAAGATCCGAGCCAAGGCGGTGAAGCTGGGGCTCGTTCGAGAGGAACTGGCGCAGGCTATGGCCGATTCCGAAGTGTTGAAATGCATTTTCGCGCCGGGTTTCTCAACGGCGGACAAAGTCGGTGATCAGGCCGGTCGCGGGGTGGGGTTGGACGTCGTCAAACGTGCGATCGAAGGGATGAACGGTCATATTGAGGTGGAGTCGCTTCCCGATATCGGGACAAAGTTTACGCTCGATCTCCCGCTGACGCTGCTAATCGCAACCGCGTTGATCGTGCGAGCAGGGACGGAGCGGTACGCGATTCCTCTGCCAAATGTCCGCGAAGTCACCATGCCCACTCCAGCGTCGCTGCAACAGATGGGCGACCGGACGATTTTGCAGATGGGCGACGAAGCGATCGATCTCTATTCGTTACGGCATTTGCTTCGACGGGAGTCAGGCACAGTCGACGGGGCCATGCCAGTCGTCATTGCACGGACGATGACAGGTCCAATCGGATTGGCCGTCGATGAACTCCTGGGGCGACAAGAAATAGTCGTGAAGTCCTTGGGGGCTCTCAAGCTGTTGGAACGTTCCTATTTCAGCGGTGCCACGATTGACCCCGAAGGGCACGTAATTCTAGTCGTCGATCCCGGACGTTTGATGGCCAGGGACATTCAAGAAGCTCAGCCCATGATGGAGACTCAGGGAATCCCGCTGTTGTCGCATGGCGATGGGGTTATGGAGGATGAGGATCAGGAGAAGGCCTCCGCGCCCATTTTGCTGATCGACGATTCTCTCAGTATCCGCAAATTCGTGGGACGAATGTTGGAGAATGCCGGATATCAAGTGGATACCGCAGTGGACGGGGAAGACGGACTCAGAAAAGCGTCGACGCAGTCGTACCGGTTGATCTTCACGGACTTGGAGATGCCGAAACTGAACGGGTTCGAGGTGATTCAGGCGTTGCGAAGCCGGCCGCAGACGCAGCATACACCAGTGGTCGTGATGACCACGCGGGCAGGGGATAAGCACCGGCAGATGGCGCTCAATATCGGCGCCAGTTCGTATATCGCCAAGCCGGTCGAAGAGCGGGCTCTGTTGCAGGAAGTGGCGCGATGGGTCGGACAGGCACCCACGGTGAGGAAATAGCCCGTACGAATAGCCTGTGTGGGGTGCGGTGGTGCGCTTCAATTGTAGGGTGGTGGCGTGAGTTTGCGAGGACATCGGGCGACGTCGACATCCCATGCACCGACCGATCGGTACTTGATTGCGACCGTCGGGCTCCTGCGCTGCGCGATTCCCGCCGAGACCGTTCACGGGATCTTAACGCTCGAAGAAGGGATTGTGACCGGTACCTTGACGGTGCAAGGTCAGCAGTATCCGGCTTCGGATCTTGCTGGCCGTCTCGGGTTAGTCGAGAAGCCCGCCGGACCGGAGACGCGATTTGTCTTGTTGGCCTATGCGGGATTGCAGGCCTATGTCCGCGTCGATCACGTCGGCGGCTTGGTGGACGTGGAGCAGGTCAATGTGTTGCCACTCCCTCCTCAGTTTCGCCGAGAAGAACGGAGTTGGTATTCCGGTTTCATTCTGATCGGAGACGACGTCGCGGTGGGACTACAGGCCCGATGGCTCGTCAATCAGATTCGCGGTAATCCGCTTCTGATCGGCCAGGAGGGCCACGGCGTAAGGCCGATGGACCAGAGGTTGGCATGCTGAGAGGTGCAGTCGGTCGTCAACGGCAGCCGATATCCAGGACGGCACATCTTCTTGTGTTCTCGATCGGCGGCCGTCGGTTGGCGGTCAAGACTGAAGAGGTGGGTGGCGTTAGTGAGTGGACAGAGAGCATGCCGGTGCCAAGCCGCACGCCATTTGTCTCTGCGATCGTTCGACGAGACCGCACGGTGTTTCCCGTCTTCGACCTGGCTGGCATGTTGAACGTTCGGGTGAGAGGAGCGCAGCCGCTCTGCTTGATGGCGAAACATCCTGCGGGAGCGATGGCGATCCGCATCGATGAAGACATGCCGGTGCTGCACCAGATCGATAGCGCAACCATCCGGGGGAGTCACACACGGGAGTTCGAAACGCTAGGTTCGTTTACCGACGAATTCGAGGATATTCCGATCATTTCATTGGCCCGTCTAGGGACGGCGTAATTGTATCGATCTTACATCTGATGCGAGGAGAAGGGGGTCCGTATGCCGAAGATCTTGGTGGCAGACGACAGTATTGCGGTAAGAAAAGTGGCCGAACGTTTGCTCACAGAAGCAGGATTGGGAGTAACACTGGCTGCCAACGGTGAAGAGGCGTTGGCCTATCTCTCCAAAGAGCGTCCAGATGTAGTCGTGTCCGACGTGATCATGCCGGACAAGAGCGGGTACGAAGTGTGCGCCTTCGTCCGTGGCAATGCGTCGTTGGCCTCGACGCCGGTTCTGTTGATCTCTGGCATCGTCAACGATGAAGTCACCAAACAGGCGGAATCGTGTCACGCCGACGGAGTCTTGAAGAAGCCGTTTCAGGGGACCTCGCTCAAGGATCGCGTCCTGGAATTATTGGCGAAACGCCAGGTGCAAGCCGCGCCTCAACCGACCGCACCACCACCGGTCCGGCAAGCTCCGGTCGCCGAGTCGTGGACAGGTCCCCGTATTTCCGACGAACAACTCGACACGTACAAGCAAGCGGTGATCCAGGTCAAGGAGCTGGACGTCAAGTTGAAGGCCGAGCGGGCACAGGTCGAACAATTGTCTCGCCGGATCGGAGAACTCGAAGCTGCGGCGGGTCGGACAACCGAATTGGAAGGTCAGGTCGCGAAGGAACGCCAACGTGTTTCCGAACTCCATGATCTGTCGAATAAACTGGCGGCATTGGAGGCCGAGTTGGTTCAGGAACGCCACCAGGGAGTGGAGTTGAAAGCTCAGGTGGTGCGAGCGGAGGAGTCGATTGCGGCGGCGAAGCAGTTCGAGGCCGCATTGAAATCAGAACAGGAAACCGCACAGGCCTATCGTCAACAAGTGGCGGCGCTTCAGCCGCTCGAAGGCAAGGTGGCCGAGTTGGAAGCCTCGCTGGCGAGCGAGCGCGAGGCAGCGGCCGAGCTGGTTCAGCAATTGACGATGGCGGAGCAGATTGCCGCTCGTGCCAAGGAACTGGAGACTCGACTGACCGAGACGGAACAACGGGCGACGGGAGCGCAGACCCAGGTACGAGACACCAAGATCTTGCTGGAAACCGAACGGACTCGGGGTGCTGAGCTGACCGCCAAGCTTGAGGCTGCGGAGCAGCGGCTTACTCATCTCACGGAACTCGAGGCGAAGCTGGCCCAATCTGTTGCGGCGCTCGGTGCCGGCGAAGCACGAATTCGGGAATTGGAAGCCTCTGCAGGGAAGATACAGGAATTGGAGGCGTTGCTGGCGACGGAACGGGATCGCAACATGTTACTGGCGCGTCGTGTGGATGAAGCCGAGCAAGCGGCGGAGCAATCGACGAAGCGTTTCGAGGACATGGCTAGGAAGCTCGGCGAGATTGCGGGCCTGGCTTCTCAGTTGGGAACCGGGAAAACTCGTCCTTGAACCAGTGCATGGGTCATGTGAACGGCTGATACGCGAGAAAGAAGCGAGGACCATGTCTGTGGACGCAGAGGACGAGTTTCAAAAAGAACTCATCACGTTGTTTGTGCAGGAAGCGCAGGAATGGCTGCAGCAGGTTCACGTATCCTTGGATGAACTGCAGCAGAGCCCTCCCCCGGAACGGCATACCAAGCTGGCGCAGACCATGACCGCGGGCCTCGCCAATCTCGGCGGGTCGGCCGCCACGATCAATTTGCGGGCAGTGGAACAGGCGACATTCGCGGCGTTGCCGCTTGTGAAGGCGGTTGAGAATCCCGCTGCGCCTCCGTCGGCCGGCGCGTTTCTGGCTTTATGCAAACAGCTCGGTCAGATTCAAACCGCGTTGACCCACGCGACGGGAGTGACGTTCGACGAAGAGTCGGTCAAGACAGCGCCGCTGCCTGCCACCATTTCTACTCAAGCCTTACTCGCCTCTTTGCGGAAGCTTCAGAGTGCTCGTGCTATCCATACCGCTTTACCTTGTCAGGCGACCGATATGTTGATCGCTCAGGTCGAAGGTATGATTAAGAACGGGGTGGCAGAGTGTGATGCCGCATCATTGCGCGAATTCTTGGGCCGAGCGGGAGAGGCAGAGCAAGCGTTTGCCCGCAGGGTGGACCACAAGGGTACGAGTCTGATCGAGGGAATTGAAAAAATGAAGTCCACGCCGGCCGAGCGCTGGCAGGATATGACGGAACACTGGCGGGCCATGGCCGATCAAGTCGGAGAATTGTGGTCGGCTTCACAGCAGGTGAATGCCGTGCCTGCGATGACATTTTTCATGGGCTTGCAAAGCTTTGCGACCATCGTGCTGCATGGGCGGGTGATGCCGGCGGTGCCACAGTTTGACCGAGTAGAAGCCAAGCTCCGGGAGATGTTGGCTTTAGTGCAGGATTGGGCCGAGGCCGGACGCCGCGAACGCAGCACGATCGACGCTCTGCTGCCGGCGGCCTAATTCTCGACACAACGCCGTGAGGAATGAGAGTAGGGAGGCGTGTTGCCACAGCACGATGAGTGATGTATTGGACAACGGACTTTTTACGGGGCTCCCATCGGAGGTGGGCTACGAATCCTTCTGGAGTTTGGACACTCGCCCGTTTGACAATGTGCCCGATCCTCGGTTCTATGTCCCATCCGTGCAACACGAGGCCGCTCGGGTGCGGTTGCTCTATGGAATTCAAGCGCGGAAAGGCGCGCTCATGCTGACAGGGGAGATCGGGAGCGGGAAAACACTGCTCAGTCGGGCGCTGATCCTGAACCTGCCGAAGACGAAGTACGATGTCGCGTTGGTGGCGAATCCCTCGTTGCCGGGGAAGGAATTTCTCGGTGAAATCCTGTATCAGTTGGGATTGCCGACGGGTGGGAGCAAGGCCGTGCAATTACGGCGGCTCAACGACCGCTTGCTCGACAATGGGCAGCGTGGGATGGACACGGTGTTGGTGATCGATGAAGCCCAAGCGATCCTCGATGATCGCATTTTTGATGATGTCCGGTTGCTCATGAACTTTCAGCTGAACGATCGATTTCTTCTGACCCTGGTGCTGCTGGGGCAGCCGGAATTGCGCGAACGAGTCGCAGGCATTCCCCAGCTTCTGCAGCGCATTGCCATCCGATGCCATCTCGATCGGTTCGACGCGAAAGAAACCAGGCAGTATATCGAAAGCCGTCTGGCCTCCGCCGGGTGCCGGCGACGGGTGTTCACCTCCGATGCGATCGCGGCCATTCATCAACGAACCGAAGGCGTGTGCCGTCTCATCAATGCACTGTGCGACTCCTGTCTGTTTGTCGGTTATCAGGAACGGCTCGATCGGATCGATGAAGTGACGGTGGCGCACGCAGCCCACATGAGTGAAGCCACCCACGAGGCGCGAGAGAGAGGAGACGGTCGTTTCTCATGATCTGGTACCGAGACGCGGAAGCAGAACTTTCCACCATCGCCGCCGCCGTTCAGACCCAATCGCCGGTTCAGCTGGGTCGCCTGACCGCCTTGGCCGGACAGCTCGTGGCCTCGCTGAAGCGGAGCGACGAACTCATTGTCATGGCCTTGTCCAATCCGGCGGGATCCCCGTTGATGACCAATTTGTTGAACGTCGCGGTAGTCTCCACGAAGATCGGGCTGGGGTTGGGCTATTATGGGCGGGAGCTTGAACGGCTGGCCCTCGCCGGTCTCATCCATGACATTGGGCTCTTCGCGGTTCCACAATCCCTCCTCACCAAAGCGGGCAGATTGACACAGGATGAACGGAAGCTGATCGAACAGCATCCGGAGCTCGGCTACGATGTCGTCGAGCGCGCAGGTTCTGAATTTGTGTGGCTGGCCCAATTGGTCCGGCAGGCGCATGAACGGATCAATGGCCAGGGGTATCCAAATCGGTTGAAGGGCCGCCAGATCAGCGAGATGGCTCAGATTATCGGCGTCGCCGATGTCTTCGACGCGCTGGTCAGCGAGCGCCCGTACCGCCGCCGGCTTTTCCCGCATGAGGCGATCAAGGAATTGTTGATCGTGGAACGGGCGACCTTTCCCAGAGAAATCGTCAAGGCGTTGGTCGAACAGCTGTCGGTGTATCCGCTCGGAACAACCGTCCGGCTGACGACCGGTGAGACCGGAATCGTCGTTGGGGTGAATGCCAAGTATCCTCTTCGTCCGGTCGTGCAAATCGAAGATCGAGACGACGGCGAAATACACCGCCAAGTCGATTTGAGTCTGACCCCGCTGGTGGCCGTGGTGGAAGCCCTCAATCCCCCTGTGGTCGGTCGAGTCATGTTCACGGAAGAGCCGAGTACCTCCCCGGCACAGACGGAGTTTGTACCTGGTGCTGCGTCGGATCAATTCACCTCGTTGCTGGAAAGTCTGGATGCGATCGCGACGGCAATCCAGGGAGTTGTTGAACATAAGCTGCACGCCGCGTTCGGCCAGGACCACAACACCCTGCGTCTCCGAGAAGCAGGAGCTGTGGGCACAGATGTGGATGCCGGACTCGATAAAGAGGTCATCGGGCTCTTTGCCTTGGAAGCTCGCGAGTGGTTGGCTCAGATCGAATCAGCCCTGGCACAGTTGCGGACTGGGGAAGAGGGGGCCGTTCGGTCGCATATCTACGGCATTCTGCTGAATGGAATCACGAATTTGGCGAAATCCGCCTCTACGGTCCAGTTGAGCGAGATCGAGGCGATGGCCACCAATCTCTTGCCGATTCTGCGGGATGTCGGTGGCGCGCAGCAGGCCATTGCGGGCGAATCCTTGCGCCAACTGCAAAATGGGCTGGACCGGATCGTTTCTGCTGTCCACCGACTGGCTTCCATTCCGGCCGAGGGCTTGATGGCGGCTGCCCAACTACCGGAAGGGGATCGGCAGGTTGAACCGGCGGAGGCCGCATCGCTCGGAAGCGAAGTCGAGGTGCCTGAATCGCGTCCCGCGTCATGGACGCGCCCTAACCGCCAGGGCGCCGGCCTGCCACTCTTGTCGGCCTTACGCGAACTACAGAAGGTCCGGTCGCGGTCAGTGCAACCGGCTCGCGATATGCTGGAAGCCGTCATTCAACGGGCGGGAGATGTCGGTGTGGCAGAGCAGTCGGTCGATACGTCGGTCATCGAGCGGATCCTTCGAGACCTGGATCGGCTGGATGAGGAATTCCTTCGGGAAGTCCACTCCCGCGTGCCTGAGATGACAGACCGGCTCACGGTGTTACGGAGCCAGTCGGCAGATTTCGTTACTGCATCGCAGCTGGACCCCATCCTGGCGAACGTGGAGTTTCTGCACGATCAGGCCAAGTCGGTCCATGCCTTGACGATTACGATGTTCCTTCAGGGGTTGAAAACGTTTTTGACGGCCACGGCCTACCGGAAGGTGGCCTCCCTCCCTCATCGATTGGAAGCGCTTGCAATGCGTCTCACCACCTTGGTTCCGATGGCCGAACAGTGGGTGAACCTCGGACGCATTGAACGAGCTGCCATCAAAGACATTCTTCCCGCCTGAAATGGGATGACTTCCCCGTCGTTAACCCGTTGACATCATTGACAAGCCCAAGATCTTGTGGGTACGTCGTGTGGGCGGCTGACCGTTTCAATCTCACTGAATTCGCTGACGAAATCATGCCCAAGAATTGAGCATGGCGATAGGTCGTGCAGTTGAGTGGGTGCTTGTGCGGTCATCCACATGGATATCCACAGCCCACACACAGTTTTTGTGAACAGCCTGCCACGCTCGTCTCGGTTCAAATTCAGAATCCCTGCCGCCAGTTTGAGGGACACGCGGCCACACGCGATTTCATCAGGCCGGACGCATGGCCGTGAGCGATCAACTCGCACAGACAAGACGGGGAGAGTGGTTTCGTATCGGCCACGTCGGAATTGAGCATGGCATCATCAATTTGTCGGTTGTTCCCATGAAACCTCGCGAGGATTGCGTGGAATGGTCGTCGAGTCTGACGAGAGCCCATGAGGCGGCAGACTGGCAGGCTTGATTGAGATAGGCAAGATCAGTTATGCAAGAGCCGTTCGCATCACACCGAGGTGGCTGTGCCAAAACTGATTACCGTTCAACGGCCCGAACAGATCGCCGAGCAGGCGAAGAGCTATGTGAAAACCTATATCCTGTTGCCGTCGGGGCTTCTCGGCTTCGTCAGCATGATCGTCGGCGTGGGCGGGCTTGGGTACCAATTGGTAGCGACGGATAGCTACACGTGGGGGACATTCTCGCAGAGCTCAGCGTTGATTCTCCTCGGGGCCGGAATGGGGTTGGCTCAGACCAAGTATCATCAGTATCTGCTCCAGACCTTTCCGGAAATCCTGGCGGCGCGGATGCGGTCGGCGGCCGTGAAGGAAAACAAGAAAGCAAAGAAAGCCAAAGCGGAGCCGGTACCGGCCATCGATCATGCGGGCCGTCAATTCGTCCCGGCTCTCTACGCGGCGGGAGCAGGCGTCATCCTTGGCGCCTCGTGGCTGGTTGTATCCGTGGGGCAGACCGCTCTGGTGCCGGCGGTCTTGCTGCCCTGGGCTGGATTCTATTGGGCACGGCTGTTTTTCTGGCGGGGACGGGTGTAAAAGCCGCTATCGGCGACCGCGGCGAGGCTGGTCCTTCTTCTGATCGGTCGGCGGCGAGGCCAACCGGCTTTCCAACTCGGCGATTCGCTGCTCCATCGCACGAACCAGCTGACGGAGTTCCGGCAGTCTGGGAATGACCGCTTGGGCCTTCATCCAGGTTTCATGAGGCATCACCGGGGCGCCTGAGACGATCTGATTCGGTTCGAGACTCCGATTGACCCCCGCCCGTGCCGCGATCATCACCTGATCTCCGACGGTAATATGATCGGCCAGGCCCGCCTGGCCGCCGATGATAACGTGGTGGCCGATCGCCGTACTGCCGGCGATCCCGGCCTGCGCGACGACGATGGAATGGGCGCCGACAGTGACGTTGTGCGCGATTTGGACCAGATTGTCGATCTTGGTGCCCTGCTTGATCACCGTAGACTCGCGCGGTTGCGTGGCCCGATCGATGGTGACGTTGGCGCCGACTTCCACGTCGTCCTCGATGATCACGCCGCCGAGCTGTGGAACCTTCACGTGTGTGCCCCGATCCTGCACATAGCCGAAGCCGTCCGAGCCGACCACCGTGCCGCTGTGGATGATGACGCGGGCGCCTACCGTACATCCTTCGCGCACCACGACATTCGGGTACAACACCGAATCGTCGCCGACCGAGACGTCGTGACCGATGAAGACGCCTGGGTATAACGTGACCCGTGCGCCGATCTTTACCCGGTCGCCGAGTGTCACAAAAGGCCAGATGGACGTATCCGCTCCGATCTCGACCTCGGTTCCTCGCGTCACTTCGCCGGCCACCCCGCGGGGCGGGGGGGTATGAACAAAAAATCGTTGAGTGATCCGAGCAAATGCCAGCTTCGGATTGGCGACGACGAGCTGAGGCACGCACAGATCGGGAAAATGTCGATGAACTAAGAGGGCCCCGGCATTGCTGAGCCCCGGCGTCTTCGCGGCTTTATCGTCGGCGACGAAAGAGAGCGATTGAGCATTGGCGTTTCCCAGCCCCGCCCCGCTCGTCACCCCGGTGGCTGCATCACCATGAAGCTCGCCACCAACGAGATCACGGATCTGTGCGAGAGTAATCGGCGTCGTCACGGGTGTTCCCATCGCTAGGCCTTCCGTTTCTTCGCCGGTTTGGCCACCACAGCCTTGGCCGGTTTTTTGGCTGCGGGTTTGGCGGCCTTCTTCGGAGTCTTCCCAACGGGCTTGGCCGATTTCTTGGGTTGTGCTGACGCCGTCTTTTGGGCGGTCGGGGAGGCTGCCGGGGTGACACGCCCTTCCACGTAGGTGGCGACAGAGGCGACGGTCGTCAACCCCACAAGGTCTTGATCGGGAATCTGAATGTTGAACGCTTCCTCGATCTTATAGAGCAGCTCGATGACGGCCATGGAGTCCAGCCCGAGATCGTCGCGCAGATGATGCGCGGGTTTAATCCCTGCCGCATCCCGTTTTAGGTACTCGGCCAGCGCGAGAATGATCTTGTCGACGACGGCGTGATCGGCCATGGGTACGGTTCCTCGTGGTCGGTTAAGGACGAAATCGCTTCAAGACGACGGCGGCGTTGTTGCTGCCGAAGCCGAAAGCATTTAGGAGCGCGGCTCGGATCTTCCGGTCCTGTGGGTCGCGGCTGATGCCGGATAACCGGCAATCGGGATCCGGGTCGTCGTAATTCGCGGTCGGATGCACCTGCCCCGTGTGAATCGCCAGGGACGTAGCCACGGCTCCGATCGCCCCGGCTGCTCCCAGCGTGTGCCCCACGAGCGATTTGGTCGCGCTGATCGCAATCTTGTCGGCACGTTTCTGAAAAAGGGCCTTGATCGCCTTGGATTCGACGGCATCGCCGATCGAGGTGGAGGTGGCATGGGCGTTGATGTAATCGACCTCGGACGACGCGACGTCGGCCGCCTTCAGGGCGAGCTGCATTGTCGTCGCGACCTCTTCGCCGTCTTCGCGGGGGATGACCATATGATAGGCCTCGCTAGTTGCCGCGTAGCCGGCGAGTTCCACGTAGATGCGGGCCTTTCGCTTCTTCGCATGCGCGAGGGATTCGACGATCAACGCCCCGGCGCCTTCCCCCATGACGAACCCGTCCCGGTTTCGATCGAAGGGCCGGGAGGCGCGCTCCGGCTGGTCGTTGAACTTGCTCGACAAGGCCCGCAACGAGCAGAAGCCGGCGAAGACCAACGGCGTGATGCTGGCATCCGCTCCGACGACGATCACCGCGTCGGCTTGGCCGGTTCTGATGCAGTGCCAGGCCTGTCCGAGCGCGTGGGCGCTGGAGGAGCAGGCGGTGGAAATAGTCAGGTTCGGCCCTTTGGCTCCCGTGGCCATGGCTACGATGCCGGAGGCCGAGTTAAGCGTGATCACCGGAATAAAGTTCGGATGCACACGATGGGGCTTTTGCTGCTGATAGAGTTGGGTGATTTCCCGCTCGCCCATCACCATGCCGCCCATGCCCGCGCCGACGAGGACGCCGACTCGGTGGGGCGCTTCCCGCTCCATGCGCATCCCCGAATCGGCCAACGCTTCCCGGCTCGCCGCCAACGCGAACTGCGCATACCGATCGACGCGATCGCCGTGAGACGACCCGATATGCTGCTCGGGGGAGAAATCGCGGATCTGGCCGGCGACTTTGGAGCGGTAGCCGTCCATCGGAAACGGATCGAACGAGGTGATTGCGGAAATGCCCGATTGGCCGGCGAGCGCCGCTTTCCAAAACGCGCTGACACCGATGCCGATCGGCGAGACGATTCCGAGCCCGGTAATGACGACGCGACCTGCCACGCGCTGCGCTCCTGTTGCAATTCCGAAGATGGCTTCTACTTACCGGAAGGTCCGCACCCAGTCAACCGCCCTTAGTACCGGACTTTCAGCAGCAGGTAGAGGCCGAAGCTAAGAAATAAGAGATTCGTAATCCAGCCGGCCAACATCGGCGCCAACAACCCGCCCCGCCCGAGGGCGATGGCGATGGAATGGGTCGTCCAGTAGCAGAAACCGACGACGAACGCTTGCCCGATTCCGATGGCCATGCTGCCGCCCCGGACTCCGCTGCGCCGCAGACTGAGCGCGATCCCCACGATCACCATGATGATAGTCACGAACGGAAACGCCAGGCGGCCGTAGTAGTCGGTGAGCAGCCGGGCGAATGACAGCCCCTCCTGCTGAAACCGGGCCATGTAGCCGCGAATCTCCCGGACCGTCATGGTTTCGGAGTCGCCCGCAAGCCAGGTCGAGAAATCGTCCGGAATCAGGGACAGGTCAACCGGCTGCTCGGCGAATTCCACCAGCGCGACGCTGCCGTCGGCATGAAAGCGCCGCTGGTTGCCGGTCATGAGGAACCAGCCATCCTGACGGTATTCCGCCCGCGCAGCTTCTGTCATCCGGTCCAGCCGGAATCCGTTTTGGAAATGATAGAGATGGATCTTGTGTAGCACGGCACCGCCGAGTTCCACTTCCGCGACATGCATGAGACTGTCGGACCCGATTCGGATCCAGGGCCGCGGCGCTTTCACCGCTTGCGGAGCCGGCTTCTTTTCGATCTGGATCAGACGAATCTGCTCGGCGCGCTCCGACGCCAGAGGAATGACGGTCGAGCTGAAGCTGAGCAGAACCAGTGCGATGGCGGTCGCGAACATCAGGAAGGGGGACGCGATCCAGGGGAGGCTGATGCCGCAGCTCCGCATGGCGGTGATTTCGTTGTTGCGCGACAGCAGCCCGAGGGTCAGCAGGGTCGCCATGAGAATGGCCAACGGCGTAATTTGAAACGAAATCGCCGGGGTCTTCAGTACGAAGTAGAAAAGCACGTCGAGCATGTTGGCGTCGAACTTGAGAAACCGGCGGACCTTCTCGAAAAAGTCGATAACGAGGTAAATCGTCATCAAACCGGAAAAGCACATCAGGAAGACCTTGGCGTATTCGCGGAGGATATAGCGGAAAAGAATCGTCATGGTTATTGTCGGCTCATTCTCCAGAACAGCCAGCAGGTCAGCAGAGCGAAGAGACCGTTCGGCATCCAGGCGCCGGCGAAGGGAGAGATCACCAGCGTCGTCACCAGAAATTCGCAGGCGATGTTGAGAATGTAGTACGCCACCACGATCAACACGCCGACGGCGAACCCGCCCATCCGTCCGGACCGTTTGGAGACGATGCCTACCGGTACCCCGAGTAGGCAGAACACCAGCGAGGCCGTCGGGAAGGCCAGGTCTTTATAATGTTCCATCAGGCGCCGTAGCGCCCCCGTGTCCTTCCACTGGGTGGCATTCAGCTGCGCGAGAATGGCGGCGTACGTCGGCCGTTCTTCCGTCGCGGCATAGGCGCTTTGGTTCAGGCTCATCTTGAGGTCGTAGTTCGTAAACGAGACCTGTTGGTACTGATCCACCACATCGGGACTGCTGTGGATCACGCCGTTGACCAGCCGGAGCGCCACCTGTTCGTGCTCCGGCTCCATCAGCACCTGATAGTCGCTGGCCACGATAATGCGGGGTTCCTGCGGGGTGCGTTCGTCGGAGATGAAAATACCCGGGGCCGACTGGCCGGACCCGCTGTCCGGCACATAGATCACCAACCCCGGAACCGGCTCGTTGAACGTGCCTCGTTCGAGGGCCAGCACGAGCTGGTCGCGCAACAGATTCAGCGCCACCTTCTTCAGATTCAGCGAGCTCCACGGTTGCCCCCATTGGGACAGCACGAGTGTCAGACTGAAGACGGAGCAGGCGAACAACAGCACCGGTTGCGTCAGACGGAAGAGGCTTAGTCCGGCGGCCCGCATGGCGACGAGTTCTTTATCGAAGGACAATCGGCCGAACGCCGTGATCGACGCGATGATGCCGGCAATCGGGAGCGTGAGGACCAAGAACGACGGCAGGAGCGTGGCGAACACTTTCATGACGGACCAGAGTCCCACGCCCTTGGATACCAGGAGCTCGACCAACCGGAGCAGTTCCCGGGTCAGCATCACGAAGCAGAGCGCCCCGAGGCTCAGTCCGAACGGAGAGAGCAATTCCGTAAAGATATAGCGGTCGAGCAGCGTTCGTAGGATCACGAGTTCAAGTCGGGTTGAGGCCGCGACGGCACTATAGGGGAGTCGCACTACCTTGTAAACCGGCGGGCGAGAAACCGAGGGCCCAAAGTATCGCTTGACAAGGGTAGGACGCTATGTTACTTCCAGCGCGTTTTTTCCATTCACCGATGGGTTCTGCGAGTGATGTATTTGTTGCCGGCGCCCGTCAGTCGCTCACCTCGCGTCTTTCGCTCATATTCATCGCCTTCATATGTGTCTGGATACGGCTTATCTAGCCGGCTACGTAACTGCGCGTGGTCGTTGAGGAAAGGAGGGGGTTGTGAAGACTAAGGGAACCGTGAAGTGGTTTAATGACCGGAAGGGATTCGGCTTCATCCGCTTGGACAGTGGGGAAGACGTCTTCGTCCACTATTCGGCGTTGCAGGGAGAGGGGTTCAAGACCCTGAAAGAGGGTGAACCTGTCGAATTCGATATCGTCCAAGGAGCGAAGGGGCCGCAGGCAGCCAACGTTCTGAAGACGGCGTTGTCGGCGTAGATCGGTCCGCCGATCTCGTCGCTGGTCATCGTTGAGAGGCTTGTCCCTCCACGGAGGGGCAAGCCTCTTTGTTTTCCGCCATTTTCTGGACAAACATTCGTGAGACTGTTAGCGTTTGCATATTCCAAAGCACGAGGTGTGTGTTGGCCGCCGATCGCAGCAGAGTCCTGCAAAACGCCCAGTCCCTGGCCACTAAGGGCCAGTACGATGCGGCCATCGCGGAGTGGAAAAAACTCCTCATCGAATCGCCGAACGACGGCAGCATCCATAATTCCGTCGGCGACCTGCATCTGAAGCGGAATGCGATTTCCGAAGCGATCGCCGCCTTCCATCAAGCCGCCGCCGGCTTCCGCGCGGAAGGGGCGACGCTCAAAGCCATCGCCACCTATAAGAAGATCCTTAAAGTCGATCCCACCCGATACGAAGTCTATCGGCACCTCGGCGACCTGAATGCCGAGCGGGGGCTGCTGAGCAGCGCGGTTCAAGATTATCTCACCCTCGGCAAACACTATCTGAAAGAGCGAAAGAGCAAGGAAGCCCTGGAGATCTATAAGAAGATCGTGAGCCAGGATCCGTCCAATCTGGACGCGCAGCAGCGCGTCGCCGAACTCTGTCTGCAGGAAAATCTCCAAGACGAAGCGACCAAGGTGTATCTGCAGTTGGGCCGGGAGCGGTCCGCGCAAGGGCGGTACGACGAAGCGAAGGACGCGTACCTGGCCGTGCTCCGAATCGATCCGAAGAACAACGAAGCGTCCCAGTTCGTGGAGAGCGTGAAGAAGAGTGGGAGCGCGACGCCCCGTCCCGCCGCGTCCAACACGGCCACTTTGATGCCGAAGTCCACCGAGCCGCTCGATTTGCTGGCGGAAGCCACCAGACGGATGGATGAACAACAATTCGCCGGCGCGGAAGCGATTCTCAACCAGTTGCTGACCCGCGAACCCGGGAATCCGCAAGTGTGTCAGCTGTTGGCGCGACTCCATTTACAGCGCGGCGACGTCCAGGTCGCGTTGGGAGAGTACCGGTTCCTGGCAGGTGCGGCACTCCGCGCGCAGGATTACCCCCTCGCGGAAGCGCTCATCAACGAGTTTCTGACGGCGGAACCGAATTCGGTGCCGTTGTTGGAACTCTATGCGGAACTGTATGAGGAAAAAGGCGACCAGGCTCAGGCGGCCGAACAGTACGCCAAAGCGGTCGAACTCCTTTTGCGCCAGCCCGAACCGGGGATGGAGAGTCTGCACGAGGAACTGTTTGAAAAAGTCAAAGCGCTCGCGCCGGGTTCCGCGCTTGTCGCGAAGCTGACGGCTTTGATGGCGGTCGACGGTGGACAGGGACCGGAAACCGACCATACGGAAGCTGAGGCCGAGGCCGCCTCTCCCGCCGTCCAGAAAGTCTCTGCATCGGCCGTGGCGGAAACACCGGCGCCGACTGCACCGGCTCCGTCGACGGGATTCAGTATCACAGGAGCGGAGCCGGACGAATTGCCGTGGGCGAAACCCATGGCCGCCGCGCGCCCGGAGAACGACGCCGCGCTCAGCTCGGCCGTGCCGGACGATGTGCGCCTGGTCGGGCAGCGTCACCCTGATCGTGCCGCGGCTGCATCGGCGATGTGGCAGGGGTTGCCGTCCGAGGATGAGGCGACACCGTTTCACAAGGCCCAAGCCGCGCAACCACAGACCGATCCAGAGCCCGTCGAATCCGTTCTCGCGCCGCGCGGGGCCCAAGACGAATCGGTTTCAGCGGCTCCTCAGGCTGAGCAGGCGGTCGAGACTGCACCGGAGACGCCGGTCGCGGACTATGAGGCCCACTACACGCTGGGCATCGCCTACAAGAATATGGGGCTCTACGACGATGCGATGAGCGAGTTCCAGATCTCGAAATCGACTGATTCCTACTATCTGGACTCCTGCCTGATGACCGCCCTCTGTCTCAAGGAACAACATCAGTTCAGTCCCGCCATCCGGGGACTCGAGGCAGTACTGTCCGATCCGCGTTGCCAGGGCGCCAAGGGCCAAGCGATCCGCTACGAACTCGGCATGCTGTACGAAGCCGAGTCTCAATGGGAGAAGGCGGTCAGCACCTACCAGACCATTCCCTCGTTCCACGATGTGCCGCAACGGTTGGACGCGCTTCGCGGAAAGGCCGCGACCACGCCGGCCGAGTTCCGACTCGCCAGCTAACTCCCGCTCGGCACCGGATTGAGCGGCGGACGTCCCGCAAGCACGGCCCCGACATTCTCCACGCAAATCATCCCCATCTTGATCCGCGTGTCCTGCGTAGCCGAGCCCAAGTGGGGGAGCAGCACGACATTCGAGAGTCCTTCGAGTCCTGCCTGAATTGCCGGTTCCCGTTCATAGACATCCAAGCCGGCTCCCGCGATCGTGCCGTTTCGCAGCGCCGTCAACAACGCCGCTTCGTCCACCACGGGACCTCTGGCGGTGTTGATCAGCACTGAAGAGGGTTTCATCGTCGCCAGTTCGCGTTGCCCGATCAGATGACGCGTCGTTTCCGTCAGCGGAACATGCAGCGAAAGGATGTCGGCGCTGGCGAGCACCTCCTGCAATGGGGCATGTGTCCAGCGTGCGTCGGCGGGGTGCTCAATCGATCGATGGGCGGCATAGAGCACCGGCATGCGAAAGCCCTGTGCTCGCAGTGCGACGGCCTGACCGATCCGTCCCATGCCGACGATTCCGAGCGTCTTACCCGTCACATCGAGGCCCAACATTTGAGTCGGCGCCCAACCGGGCCAGGTGCCGGTTCGTACCCACCGATCGCCTTCGACCACTCGCCGGGTCACGGCCAGGATCAATGCCCAGGTGAGATCGGCCGTCGCGTCAGTCAACACATCCGGGGTGTTCGTGACGACGATACCGCGTCGGGCGGCGGCCGGAACATCGATGTTGTTGTAGCCGACGGCGTAGTTCGCGACGATCTTCAGTCGGGCAGCCGTGGCGAGCAGCGTGTCGTCGATACGATCCGTGAGTGTACAGATCACCGCGTCAGCCTGAGCGAAGCCCCGGCGTAAATCTTCAGCGGTCGCTTGCCGATCTTCCATCGGTTCGGCGATCAATTCGAAACGTTCGCGCAGCACCGCCATGACGGACGCGGGAAGCAGACGAGTGATGTAGAGCAACGGGCGGGACATAGAACCTCCAGGTGCCGCATTCTAGGAGATGCCGTATCTCATGAACAAGCTGCCCTTGTTCTCCCGCTGGCCCGCCGTTAGAATGCGGCACGCTTCATTATGACTGGCCCAACTCTCATCCTGCCCGAACGGTCGCACGCCATCGCGGCTGATCTTCGAGCACAGCTCGGAGCACACAAGGTCAAAGACGACTTCCCGACGACGACGGCCTACGCGGTCGATGCGAGCATTTATCGCATGGAGCCCAAGGCGGTGGTCCTCGTCGAGTCGGAAGACGATATCGCGACGACGATTCGCTATGCCGTCTCCCGCGGCATTCCGCTCACGCCGCGGGCGGCGGGGACCAACCTGACCGGGTCGGCGATCGGCAATGGCATCATTCTCGACGTGTCGCGGATGAACCGGATTCTGGAAGTGAACCGGGACGAGCGATGGGCGCGGGTGCAGCCGGGTATCGTCCTGGCGGAACTGAACAAACAATTGGGGCGGCAGGGTTTGTTGTTCGGACCCGATCCGTCCAGCGGCGACATGTGCAAACTCGGCGGCATGCTCGCGAACAATTCCGCCGGTCCCCACACCCTGCGCTACGGCGCGGTGAAGGACAATGTCCATCGGCTCCGGCTCTGCCTCGAATCGGGGACGTGGCTCGACGCAAACTCGTATGCCTTGAACGATCCCGCGTTGGAACGGCTGCTGACGACGGTGCCGGCTCTGCGCGATGTGCTCGTGCTGGCCCAGTCCCATGCCGACCTGATCGCGGCGAAGCGGCCGACGGTTAGCAAGAACAGTTGCGGGTACAATCTCTTCGGCCTGGCGGACGGCCTGGCGCAAGGCCGGTACGACTTGCCCAAGCTTTTCGTCGGCAGCGAAGGTACGCTCGGAGTGGTGAGCGAAGCCACGCTCAAGCTCGCGCCGAAGCCGGCCGCCACGCTCACCGCTATGGTGCACTTCCGGCATCTGGAGGAGGTCGGCGATGCCGTCCCTCGGTTGCTCGCCTTGCATCCCAGCGCGCTGGAAGTGATGGACGCGAATACCCTCGATCTTATCGGACGGGGGAAGCACGGCATTCCCGCCGAAGCGGCGGCCACGTTGCTCATCGAAATCGACGCGGAGTCCTTCGAAACGGATCTGCACGAACAGGCCGACCTGATGATCGCCGCCTGCCGGCCGTTCCGGTTGGCGGCCGAACCGACGCTGGCGTTCGATCAGGAGCGGCGCGAGCAGTTGTGGAAGGCGCGGAAGGCGCTCTACCCAACGCTCTACCGGTTCGATCCCCGGAAGAAGCCGATCAATTTCGTGGACGACGTTGTGGTGCGGGCGGAGCGGATCAGCGAGCTGATCCGGTACCTGGAAGAGTTCTTCGCCGGCCAGCGAGTGCCGGTCGCGATTTTTGGCCACATCGGCAACGGAAATGCGCACATCGTGCCGCTCCTCGACGTCAACGACCGCGGCGATTTCGACAAGATGGTGCAGGGCTACCACGAAATCCACCGCACCGTGCTGGAGCGTTTTGGCGGCTCGATATGCGGCGAGCACGGCGACGGGCGCATCCGAGCCGAATACGTCCGCACGATGTTCGGCGAGGAGTTGTACGGACTCTTCGTCCGGCTGAAGCAGGCTTTCGATCCGACCGGTGTGCTGAATCCCGGCGTGAAAATCAGCAGCGCCCCCTTCACGGACCATATCGACTACACCAGGCTCGGCAAGTCGTGCGCGACCTGCGCTAAGTGTAATTCCGTCTGTCCGATCTACGACGTGTTCCAATCCGAAGACATGAGTTCGCGCGGCTGGTTCGAGATCGTGACGGCGAAGGATTACAGCTACCTGAACTCCAAGCGGGTGGTGGAATCCTGCGTGAACTGCAAATCCTGCCGTACCATCTGTCCCGCCGGTGTCGATGTGTCCGACCTCATCATGAAAAAGCGGGCCGAACATCCGAACCGCCTGACCGGCTCGATCTTCCGGTGGCAGGCCGGCGGCGGGTCATTCGAGACCGCGCTCCGCTGGCTGGGCAAGACGCAATGGCTCTGGGATCGTCCCTTGGTCCGCCGGCTGATCGAGTGGACCACAGCCCCCGTGATGAAGGCCCTCGCGGCGACGGCGCGATTGCCCCACGAGTTATTGTTGCCCCGGTTCGCGCCCCGCCATCTGCGCGAGCGCCACGCCAAACTCATACCATCCGCCGGAGCGAAGCCGGTTGCCGGGTCGGTGGCCTATTTTCATGGCTGCGCCGCGAACTATTTCGACGACGGCGTCGGCGACGCGGTCATCGCGGTCCTGCGCAAACACGGCGTCGAGCCGGCGCTGCCGCCGCAGCGTTGTTCAGGCACGCCGGTTCAAACCTATGGCCATGAAGATCTCGTCCGCGAGGGCGCGCGCTTCAACCTCCGCTCCTTCGCCGGCTATGACACCGTCGTGACCGGCTGCGCTTCCTGCACGCTGATGTTGAAAGATTATCCGTCGCTGTTTGCAGAGGGAGAAGAGCGGGCCCAGGCGGAAGCCCTCGCCAAGAAAGTCGTGCACATTGCGGAGTTCGTCGCCCGCTCTCCGCAGCGTCCGCCGATGGCGGTGGCGACGCCCAGAACCCAGTGCGTCACGTACCATTCTTCCTGCCACCTGCGGGCGGCGGGGGTGACGAAGGAACCGAGACAGGTCCTGGCGTCTTTGCCGGGGATGAACTTCGCCGAGATGCCCGACGCCGACCGTTGCGCGGGGGGAGCCGGCACTTTCATCGTGAAAGATTATAATACGTCGCAACGGATCTTCGAGCGCAAGGCCAAGGCGATCGACCAGGTCGGGGCCGAGGTTGTGGCAACCAGTTGCCCCGCGTGCATGATCCAATTGAAGAACGGCTTGAAAGGGAAGGGGCGGGTGGCCCACATTGCGCAACTATTGCAGGATGCCTATGAAGCCGCCGATCGGCCGACCGGAGGGCGCGCGTGACATTCAGGAAAATTGATTGGCTGTTCGTCCTGTTCGCGGTGGCCGTCGTCGTGGGCGTGTCGCTCTTGCCGACTCCCAAAGACCGCAACCCGATGATTCCCGGTACGGCCGAGCATCAAGCGGTGACGCAGGAACCGGGCTGTCTCACTTGCCATCAGGCGGGCGCGGCTAAGCCGTTGCCGTCGCGGCATCCCAAGCGGCAGGATTGTTTCCGGTGCCACGCCAAAACCCCGTGAGGGGACACAACGGCTTCTCGTATCGCGAGAACCGCATGACGAAGGATGACGCACGATGATTACCGTCTTGATCTTCGGCCGAACGCTCCAGAACGCCGTCGGGGAAACCGAGTTGACTGTCGAGGTCGCCGAACCGACGACGGTGAGAAAGCTGATCGAGGATCAATACGATCGGCTCGGGGGGTTGTTACGGTTCATCGCGAACCGCGAGGCGCTCATCACCGTCAATAAGAAGATCGGGTCGGAAGACTCCGTCGTCAAAGACGGCGACACGGTGAAGGTCTCGTACCAAGGCGGTGCGGCCTACGACGGGACGCGGGACATTCCGATGTAGGCGAGCCGCAAGGCGGGTCAGTCGTGTCCTTGAAAGTAGAGAATCTGATTCATCCGGAAGCCGTCGTTGAACGCGCCCGGTTGAATGTGCTGACTGTGAAACATGCGCCCGTCGAAAATCACCAGCCGGTTCGGCTTCATGTCGATCCGATAGAGTAATTCCCAGAATTCGTTCCCGTCGTTGATGTAGTGGTTGCCCTTCGCGGCGTATTCCTCGCGGAAGAACACCTCGTTGCAGAGTCGCGGAAATTCTTCTCCGGACAGGAGTCCGTGGGGCGAGATACCGTGCGCTTTCGCCAAGGTCATGAGCGAGGATGTGATGTTGTGGGGGATGCGCGTGAATCCGGTTGGGCGGTGACGAAACAGACCGGTGCCTCCGCTGCAATGCCCCTCCGGGTTCAGGTACACCATTGCCGTGACACCCTGATCGATGTGCGGTTGCCGTTGCCACGGCGTCAATTGCTGGGTGCGGGTCTGAATGGCCGAGAAGATGACGGGGTGGTACTCGGCATGGAACGGTTTCAGGGGTTCGCCCCACAGCTTCCCGATCGTCTGGATCAGCCCGGAGGTATCGAGCGTGATCATTGCCCGGGAGCCGGGATAACTGCCGATGACCGCACGACTTTCCGTATAAAAGAGTCCGAGGGCGAGTTCCGCGACGCGTTCGGGAAATGCGTAGAAGTTGTCGGCGAGCACAACCTTCGCGCCGGCCGATCCAACAGGGTGGACGGTCACGTGGCAGGCAGGATTCACATCCAGGACGCCGTCGCTCCACATACGGGAGGTTCCCGGTCCACTGCCTCTGAAAAACCGGTGTAGGATGATCCTGTTCGAGCACCCGAGTCAAGCCGGAGTCGAGGCGGAAGGTTCGGTTCGCTAGATGGTTCGTCGCGGAGCGGGCTGGTCGGTATGACGAACCGTCACGGCCAGCCGGCTATGGTGGTTGCCGTTCAGCTCCAGCAAAATGGTCCCATCCGGGGTTTCCCAGCGTGCGGCATACCGCAGATGGCCGATTTGGACGGCCACGCCCCAGTAGTCCGGCAGCGGCTGATAGAGGTCGTTCTCCCACACCAGTTGATCTTGAATCGGCGGGCCATAGGTCGCGGTGAGCGCCTGTTTGGCGGCGGCGAAGTAGTCGATGAACTCATTGAGCCCGTTCACCGGACGTTGTAGCAGCAGATATTGCCCGCCGATGAGGGCGCCTTCGCGAAAATCATAGCCCTCCAGGATGTCGTGATCCGCGAGCATCCGCCCCAGGACCAAGGTGCTGCGGTCCTCCCGCTCGACCGATCCCGTCACCGCCTGTCGGACCGTCTCGATCCCCGTTCCCCAATGCCGATGCACGGTCTCCAGGAAGGATGCCACGTCTTTGGTGAGGGCGGCTTGCGCGATGGCCGGATCGATATCGTCGAACGGAATGTCGTAGACCGGCGGCGGCAGCGTGTAACTGTCGGCCCAGGTCGAAGGAGCGGGAGACACCAGCAACAGAGCGAGGAGAAAACCGGTCAGACGATACATAGCCCTCAGCGTACTGAAACCTGGATAGCCCGCTCCATCCTACGAACGAAGGGGTTAGGAAGACCGCCGTTTGGCTTTAGCGGTCGGGGGAGCGGCGAGGGGATCGTCGGGCCAGTGGTGTTTGGGGTAGCGGCCGCGCAGTTCTTTCTTGACCTCGACATAGGCGGATTTCCAGAAACTGGCAAGGTCCTTCGTCACCTGTACTGGTCGTTTCGCCGGCGATAGTAGATGTAACATCACGGGAACTGTTCCGCCCGCGATGCGCGGCGTATCCGTGCAGCCGAACATTTCCTGCAGCCGGACCGCGAGCACCGGTACTTCGCCCGATTCGTAATCGATCTGGATGTGCGAGCCGCTCGGTACCGTCACATGGGTGGGGGCGTCCCGATCGAGTTGCCGTTGCTGTTCCCAGGTCAGCAAGGCGTGCAACGGCGGAATGAGATCGAGCCGTTTCACCCGGTCCAATGTTGTGAGCCCGTCGAGGAACGGCCCGAGCCACCGATCCAGGGTCTGCGTCAGCGCATCGTCTGAGAGATCGGGCCAGGACGAGTCCGCCCCCTCCACACGGCGAAGGAACTGCACCCGCGCCTGCCATTGCCGAAGTTCCGGCGTCCAAGCCAGTGACGCAATCCCCGCGTCGCACACCCCTTGGAGCAGCGCGGCTGTGATGAGCGCGGGATCGGGCTTGGACAGATTCTGCTCGGCCAGTACGAGCGCGCCCAACCGGCGCTGACGGGACGCCCGGACGGACTGTGTCTTCTCATCCCAGGCGACCGCCTGGGTGTCGACCAGCTGCTTCGCATACAGTGTTTCGATTTCATGCAACGACACAGGCGCGGCGAGGCCGATACGCGCCCATTGCGGACCTCCGTCCAACTCGGCGACGACGAGAAAGGGTTCCGATCCCAGCGGGTCCGGGGCGGCGAAGAGCGAGCCTTTGCCGTTGGCCATGAGATAGCGCGCCTCTAAACCAGGCTGTCGTTGGGCGATCCGGTCGGGATAGGCCAGCGCCAGCAGGACCCCGGCTGGATGGGCGGTCTCGTGGGCAACCTGGCGCGGCCGGTTCGCGCGAGCCGCGAGCTGCGATCGCCAGAGATCGGCCGTCCGTTTCACCCGATGCAGTACGCCGCGTTCCACCGTGGCGCCCATTGCCTGGCTCGGTTGCCCGTGCAGCACATCGAGCCGGATGCGCAGGTCGGCCTCCTGCCGTTGTGCCGGTCCCTTCAGTAGATCCCGTTCGCTCAACAGGGCGGCGATGTCACAGGCCAAATCGGTGAGTCCTAGCGACTCCGCTTGCAGCAGCATGTGGGAGAGCCGCGGGTGCAGCCCGAGTCCCGCCATCCGTTTTCCGTGCGGCGTGATGCGGCCGGAAGCATCCAGCGCCCCCAGACCGGTGAGCAGCTCTTTCGCATGCGCGACGGCGGCGGGCGGAGGCGGAGTCAGCCAGGACAACTCTGATGGGTCGCTCGTTCCCCACAGGGCCAAGTCCAACATCAACGGAGCCAGGTCCGCATCGAGCATTTCCGGCGGGCGTCTGGCGCTCAGCACGGCCTGTTCCCGTTCGGTCCAGAGCCGATAACAGACGCCCGGTTCCGTACGGCCGGCTCGGCCCCGGCGCTGGTCGGCGGAGTCCTGCGTTACGCGAATCGTTTCCAGTCTGGTGAGTCCCGATCGGGGATCGAAGCGCGGCACGCGCAGGAGTCCCGCGTCGATCACGACGCGCACGCCGTCGATGGTCAAACTGGTTTCCGCGATCGACGTGGCCAGGACGACTTTGCGCGTGCCCGGCGGTGCCGGTTCGATCGCCTCGTCCTGCGCGGTTTGTGGCAGGTCGCCGTGGAGCGGGGCGATGTGAATGGATGGACCGAGTTGCGCGTCGAGCAGCTTCCGTTCGACGCGGCGGATGTCCGCGATGCCGGGCAGGAACACTAGCAGGCTGCCGGTGTCTTGCGATAAAGACCGGCGGATGATCTGCGTCACGGCGACGTCCAGATGGCCGCTGGCCGGCTCGCTCACATACCGTGTCTCGACGGGAAACATCCGGCCTTCGCAGGCGAGAGTCGCGGCGCCGCCTAGCAATTCTGCGACGGGCCCGCAATCCAGCGTGGCCGACATGACGAGCAGCCGCAAGTTCGGCCGGAAGAGCCGCTGTGACTCCAAGCACAGTGCCAAGCCGGTATCGGCCTGCAGGCTGCGCTCGTGAAATTCGTCGAAGAGCACGATGCCGTACTCGGCCAGTGACGGGTCGTGCTGCAGTACCCGCGTGAGAATCCCTTCCGTGATGACTTCGATCCGTGTGCGCGGCCCGACTTTGGTATCGAGCCGCATGCGGTAGCCGACGGTCTCGCCGACCGATTCGCTCCGCGCGACCGCCATTCGGTGGGCCGCCGCGCGGGCCGCCAGCCGACGCGGTTCGAGCAGCAAGATCTTTTTGCCCGCGAGCCAAGGCTCGTCGAGGAGTGCGGGCGGGACGCCGGTCGTCTTGCCGGCGCCGGGCGGAGCGGTCAACAGCGCGTTCGGCTGCCGGGCCAGCGTGGCCCGAAGATTCGGCAAGACATCTTCTATTGGCAGGCGAGACGTGATAGGGTGCGGAATCATACGAGCGAGACTGTAGCAGACTGTAAGGGGAAGCACGAGGGGATGGGCGTGGCGGCGGGGTATCGTTGGACGACGCAGAAGCCGACCGCGGCCGGGTGGTATTGGTTTCGCGGGGAAACTCACGAAGCCGATCCGTTCATCGTGCTGGTAGACGAGGCCGGACAGTTTCAATGGCCGGACGGCGGCTTCCAAGAAGTGTCGCTGGCCAAAGGCGAGTGGGCGGGACCGATTCCGGAACCGGACGGCGTCTGACGGCGCGCCGGTTTCCGTCTGTGGCTGGATTCCCCTACGAACGATTGCGCGGAAACTCTTGTCGGGATCGGTGAGGCCGCCGTATTCTGACAATGCGGTGCATTGGGTGTGAGTATGCGATCTCAACGCAGAACCAAGGAAGGAGCGAAGGAGAAGAGAATGCCTCGTTCAGGAATGGATCCGATACAACGGTTGATGAGTCTGATGTTCAAAGCGCACCCCTGGCACGGGGTCTCCATCGGCGAAAAGGCACCCGACGTCGTGACGACCTATATTGAAATCGTCCCGACCGATACGGTGAAGTACGAAGTGGATAAGGACAGCGGGTTTCTCAAGGTCGATCGGCCGCAGCGCTTTTCGAACTTCTGTCCGGTGTATTATGGTCTCATTCCTCAGACGTTCTGCGGCGAGAAGACGGCGGCGTTGTTTTCGAAGCGCGCCAAGCGGAAGGGCATGGTCGGCGACGGCGATCCGCTCGATATCTGCGTGATGACGGAAAAGACGATTCCCCACAGCGATATTCTCCTGACCGCGATTCCCATCGGCGGCTTCAGCATGGCCGACGGCGGGGAGGCGGACGACAAGATCATCGCGGTCATGAAGGAAGACGCGGCCTTCGGGACTTTCAAGGACATCAGCGATTGCCCCATCACGTTGCTCGACCGGCTGCAGCATTACTTTCTTACGTACAAACAGGCGCCGGGATCGGTCCAGAAGAAAGTGGAGATTACGAGCGTGTACGGGCGCGAGGAAGCGCTGAAGGTCATTCGCGCGAGCCACGCCGACTACCGGGCGAAGTTCCCGGAACTGGAATCCCTCTGGCCGAAACACATGTCGGCGTAATCGTCGGAAAGGGCCTATGAAACACGAGTCTTCTGAGCCGTCCACCACGACGGCAGTTCACGGATTTTCTCCCGGCTTCGCCGCACTCGGTCTGGAAGCCTCGTTGCTCGCGACGCTCGATGCGTTGGGCTACGAAGAGCCCACGCCGATCCAGCGGGAATCCATTCCGCCGTTGCTGGCAGGGAAGGACCTGCTCGGCCAAGCGGCGACCGGCACGGGAAAGACCGCGTCGTTCGCGTTGCCGCTCTTGCAGCGATTGGCGCACGGGCCGAAACTGCGCCCGGCTGCGTTGGTCCTCGTGCCGACGCGCGAGTTGGCGATTCAGGTCGGCGAGGCCATGCAGCGCTACGGCAAGGAGCTGCGCACCTCGGTGCTGGCCATCTACGGCGGCGCCGCGATCGGCCCGCAACTGGCCGCGCTACGGCGCGGGGTCGATGTCGTCGTCGCCACGCCGGGCCGGGCGCTCGACCACATCCGCCGCAATACGTTGCAACTCAAGAACGTGCAGATGGTGGTGCTCGACGAAGCGGACGAAATGCTCGACATGGGTTTCGCCGACGATCTCGACGCTATCCTGGAGCAGACCCCGGCCACGAAGCAGACGGCGCTGTTCTCCGCTACGATGCCTCCGCGCATCAAATCGATCGCGCATCGGCATCTCAAGAATCCGGTCGAAATCACCATCGCCAAGGAGCCGGTGAAGCCCGGCGCCGCGCCGAAGGTGCAGCAGACCGCTTACGTGGTTGCGCGGCCCTATCGTGCGGCCGCACTGGCGCGGGTGCTCGACATGGCCGACTTGAAGTCCGCGCTCGTGTTCTGCCGGACTCGCGTCGAAGTGGACGAGGTGACTGTCCTGCTGACGAACCGCGGCCACAAGGCCGAGGCGATTCACGGCGGGATGAATCAGCCGCAGCGCGACCGCGTCATGCAGGCCTTCCGCACCGGGCAGACCCAGTTGCTCGTGGCGACCGATGTGGCGGCGCGCGGTCTGGATATTCCCAGCGTGTCGCACGTCATCAACTTCGATCTGCCGTCCTCCGCTGAAGTCTACGTGCACCGCATCGGCCGGACCGGCCGGGCGGGCCGCGAAGGGGCGGCGATTACCATTCTGGACCCGCGCGAATACCGGCTGTTGCGGACCATCGAGCAGGTGACCAAGGGAAAAGTTTCCGTGGTCCCGGTGCCGACGTCGGCGGAACTCCGCGCGAAGCGGGTCGAGCGGACGCTTTCGGCTATTCGCGATGTCTTGACGGCCGGCGAACTCGAAGATTTTCGTACCGTCATCACGACGCTCGCTCAGGACTACGAAGTGATCGACGTCGCGGCGGCGGCGCTCAAGCTCGCGCATCAGCAGCAGGGCGGCGATCGTGAAGAAGTGGACATTCCCGCCGTGCCGGTACGAGGGCCGGAGCCCTATCGTCCGAGCTATCGGCCGGGCACGCGTCCCGACGACCGCTATCGAAGCGCCGCGCCGGTCCGCTCCGGCGAACGCACGCCGTATGGCCGTCCGGCAAGAGGCGGGCGACCGGGGATGGCGCGTATCTATGTCGGCGCGGGCCGCGAAGCGGGGATTCGTCCCGCCGATCTGGTTGGCGCGATCGCCAACGAAGCGCGAGTGAATTCGAACGCGATCGGGGCCATCGAAATCGAAGAACGGTTCTCGATCGTCGACGTGCCCGAAGCGATGGCCGACGGCATCGTTCAAGCTTTGGGACGGGCGAGGATCAAGGGCCGCAAGGTTCCGGTGAGGCCATTCAGAGACTAACGATGCACGACAAGGCGGCGGTGGCCAGGCGGATTCGAGACGCGTTTCGCGACACCGAACATCCCGGCGCTGCCTACCTGGTCGGCAGCCGACAGGGTTGTGAGCCGGAAGAAGTCGTCGCTCCGTTCAAGGGCTATGCCCATTGGTCGCTGGTCGATCCGGCGCTGCTCGATCCCAACGACACGGCATTGAGTTTTTTTACCGAGGGCGGATTCCGTCATTTCCTCCCGGCCTTTCTGTTGGCGGATCTCGATGGCCGTCTGCAGACGGCCGATCCGGTCTTTCACCTCACCCATGGACTGGCTTCCGATGTGACCATCGACGTTCCGGCCGGAGGTCGCGTCCATCGCCGGACCACCGGACCGTCCACGTTGGTGAATCCGCGACTCTACGGGGCCATGACCTTTCGGGATTCCGCTCTGCGGCGCTTGTCCGTCTTCACGCGAGAAGAAGCCGGGGCGATTGTCGACTATCTCGAATACAAGCGGGCGCTCCAGCCGCATGCCGCCGACGAGATCGCAAGGGCCCTCGATAACTATTGGTACAAGCGGGCCGCGGAGGCGCCGACCAGAGAAGCGCTCAGCCGGCATCTCCAGGCTGAAGCGGAGTTCGCAGCCGATCTCATGAACAAGCCACCGGCTTCCTAGGCCTCGGCCACCTGTTTCCCCCGATCGTCTCCGTTCTTCTTCGTTCCTGCTCGCTATCCCCCGAAAGGATGGACTCATGTCGGGCACCTGGAAGCTGCAGCTCCCCCTTTCGAGGACTACCGGCCGGCATCAGGGTGCGATAGGGTACGTCTCAACAGGAGGCGATCCGATGAGCGACTTCGAAGAAATGAGTCTAGTGATGAGTCTGTTAGCATTGGCCGGTATTGCGGTGATGGTCGACCGGCCGTTGGAGGCGAGTTGCGAGCGCGTCATCGACTGGTTCAGAACGAAACGCTGAGTCTATCTCCGGGATTGTGCATCCACTGCACTCCGTTTCTCGCCCCGCCGTCTCACCCGGCGGCGTCCAACACATATCGCGTCAGTCCCTGCTGAGTCCCCGGAGATTCCACTACCCGGCAGGGGGGAATATCGGCCTGGAGACGCTTGAGTAGGCGCGGGAGCTTGAGCGAGGCGGGGCAGTCCAATATCCAGACATGCATGCCGGACTCCGGCTCGTCGAAATGCCGCTGCACGCGGAAGCCGGGATGCTCCATGAAATAGGCCGAGAGAAATCCCGTGATCGCCTGGACGACCCAGGGATTCCCCGTTCGATAGGCGCCGCCGACCGCCAGTTCCGCCAGTGTCGTCGTTTCTAGATCGTCCATCCCATCCTCGTGAAGTGTTCCGCACTCTAGCAAGTTCCTGTCTGGTTTGAAATATCGCCGAGGGTGGTGAATCGGCGTCTGTACGGGGCTGGACAGAACGGGGTGCCTTGCGTCAGCATGCGACGAGGAGGCGCACGATGTCCATCACCGCATACAACGGGGTCACCATCCCCGCATTCATGTACGGCACGGCCTGGAAGAAGGAGGCGACGACGCAGCTGGTTCAACTGGCGGTCACCTCCGGCTTCACGGCTATCGATACGGCAAATCAGCTGATCCATTATCAGGAAGCGCTGGTCGGCGACGCTCTTTGGGAACTCGCCAAGCAGGGGTTCAAACGGGAATCCCTCTTCCTGCAAAGCAAATTCACGTCGGTGAACGGGCAGGATCACCGAACTCCCTACGACGTCACGGCCGATCTCACCACGCAGGTTGCGCAATCGTTCGAGAGTTCCCTCGGCCATCTGCACACCGACTATCTCGATTCCTACGTGCTGCACGGTCCCTATTACCGGCGTGGCCTGGGGAAGGAAGACTGGGAAGTATGGGCGGCGATCGAAGCGCTGTACGATGCAGGCAAGACCCGCATGATCGGTGTCAGCAACGTCTCAGCCGAGCAGTTGGCCCTCCTGTGTGACAAGGCTCGGCACAAACCGATGGTCGTGCAGAACCGCTGCTATGCGGCGCTCGGCTGGGACAAGGATGTCCGCGAACTCTGCCGGCAATACCGGCTGATCTATCAGGGCTTCTCGCTCCTGACGGCGAATCGCGAGGTCTTCATTGAGCCGCCATTCGTTCCATGGCAGCGAAGTATCAGACCGGTCTGGCCCAGATCGTCTTTCGGTTCTTCAACAGATCGGCATGTTGCCGCTCACGGGCACGACGAACCAGCAGCACATGATGGAAGACCTTCAGTGCGAGCGGTTCACTCTCTCGCCGGATGAGCTGGCCCTGATCGAAACCATCGGCCAATAGCGAACGACATGGCGATCCTGGTGAAACGGATCTACGAGCCGGCGGCCAAATCCGACGGGTTTCGTGTGCTGGTTGATCGTCTGTGGCCCAGAGGGGTTTCGAAAGAATCCGCGAAGCTGGATCTGTGGCTGTCCGAGCTGGGACCCTCGACCGAGTTACGGCAATGGTTCAATCACGACCCCGCCAAATGGGACGAGTTCCGCCGCCGCTATCATGCCGAGTTGAAGGAGAAGACCGCGCTTCTCGTCACGATCACTAAACAAGCCAAGACCACCTCCGTCACGCTTCTCTATTCTGCCAAAGACGAAGAGCACAACCAGGCCGTGGCACTCAAAGAGTTGCTGCTCAGTGGGGATGAAGGGCTTCAGCGGAAACGTCGGCTGCTGCGGAAACGGGGCAGGGCTTGAAGAAGCGAAGTGCCGCGGTGAGTGGAAAAAAGATTGTTACGGCTGTGCATCAGGATTAGGAACGGTGATAGTAGAAGATTGAACAGTTAAGGGTAAGAAGAACAAATTCGACTTGCTTAGAACGGAGAGTGAAGGACACAGCAGTCTTAGGGCTAGTGGTTAGCGCGGGAATGATTCTCGCTACGCTTTTGTGTTCAGAAAGCAGTGTGTAAGCTATTCTGAGGTTATCCGTGCCCCTCACTCACGATCGATTTCTGGCTGCACTAACAGATCTTAGCAGGCAGCAGATTCGTCAAGCCGGACATCGGTACACACCCGGAATTGATCCTCGGGCTCCAAACCTCAGGATCGCTTCGCTTTTCACAGCGATGGAAAGCGTTAAGCCAGGGGGCGGCTGCGCAAGCGCGCTTCCAGACAGTCTTGGAGAACTATCGGAGGCATGGGACCGAGCCAAGCACCGCAGTCAGCAGTTCGATGTCGTCCAAGCACGCTTGGATGAAGCTCGCGCGTCAGTAGTATCGATGATGACCTCGCCTGCGTGTCCGCGATGTTCAGGCAGGAGAGGAGTGGTGGCGCTGCCTCGCAGGCTTTCTGGAAGTTGACCGGATAATATTGCACATTGGCGTGCCGAGGAAGAAAAACTACCACCTCGCCAAGATGAGAAGGCTTACTCCAGCGCGCGTGACACCATTCGAGGAAACATAAACGCAATCGAGCGGTGCTTGGAAGTCGTACGCGATGAGATGGAATACACCGACACAGCTGCTTTTAAGGTGCTTGGCGATCCGCAGCTCTTGGTGATTGGCGAGTGGGGTACAGGTAAGACGCATTTGCTCTGCGATGTTACGCAGGACCGGATAAGTCGCGGCCAAGCCACCGTTCTGATTCTGGCCAAGAATTTCCAGGGTCAGGTTATTGCGCAGATATGTGGACGGATCGAAGCAGGTCGCACAGTGGAGGATCTATTCGATCAGCTTCAGGAAGTAGGAGGGAAGCTCGGAGAGCGGACAATCGTTATCGTTGATGGCGTGAACGAAGGTCGGCGGCGTGAGTGGAGACAAGCCGTTACCGCTCTGCGAATGCTTGTCAACAGCCGGCCAGGAATCGGCTTGATCATTACATGTAGAATTCCGTTCGAGTCTGTTGCGATTGCCCAAGAGGACTTGAACCTCTTTCACAAGGTCACCCATCACGGTTTTGATGATCAGGAATTCGATGCTCAGGCGGCTTTTTTTCAGTATCACAACTTACCGCTTCCCGAAGTGCCGCTGTTGGACAGGGAGTTTTCTAGACCGCTTACCCTCAAGCTGATCTGTCAATCTTTGGAAAACCTAACTGGCAAGAAACTGGCAGCCGGGTTTGCTGGCATCGCGTCGGGCCAGAAAGGTATGACGTATGTCCTCGAGTCTTTCATAAACCAGATCGGTAAACCCATCGAGGACGAATACGGGCTAGACTCGAAAGGATGTTGGAACCTACTGAAAGGAAATGACCATATAGCTGATCGTAAGTGTGCAGGCTTCGCTCCTTGTATGGCTACACTTCTCCGTGACTATGTTCGCCCATCGGAGGCGGATAGGATTATTGCCGCTAGTTACCCAGCTTTTTCTCCAGCTGCGCGACGCAATCTTCTCGAGAGGATGAGAACCAATGGTCTTATTGAAGAGGATGCCGTCTGGTACACGTCCAAGTCCGGCTTTAGGTCGCGAGTTGTCTTCCGCCTTCCTTATCAGCGATTTAGCGACCACCTTGTCGCGCGGCACTTGCTAAAAGCATATCTTGATGTCTCGTCGGCCAGTGCGATCAAGCGGAGCTTCGCGGCAGGCTCACCTCTCGCACGCGTATTCAGGAGATCAAGTCGCTATCAACGGGAGTATGCCGAGCCAGGTTGGGCGCAGGCATTGATTACCGAGTTCCCCGAGCGGGTAGGTACCAGGCTACCGACCAAAGAGCGTGAGTTGTTTTTCGTTTTGCCGCGTAGAGCACAAGATTTGTCGGTCTACTTCGAGCCATTTATCGAAGGCTTGTTTTGGCGAGACCCAGCGTCTTTTACAGAGGGCACACGCCTATTGATCAATCAGTATCTTAGTACTGACAGTCGAGCATGGGAACGTGTTATCGACGCCTTGGCGGCTGTTTCTACAAAACCAAAGCATCCGTACCACGCTCGACGTCTTTATGATTTCCTGGCTCGATATCGAATGCCAGACAGGGACCTTACCTGGTCGGAGTACCTGCGTCGCAAGTATGCGTCCCCAACAATTCATAGGCTCCTCACTTGGGCAGGCAAACTAAACGCTGCCAGCATGACAGAGCACTCAGCCAGGGAGCTCGTTGTACTACTCTCCCTCGTTCTTACGACGGTTGTTCGCAAAGACCGCGACCTTGCGACGAAGGCGCTTGTGCTAATCGGGGAGAAGTTTCCCGGTGTGTTATTCGAGCACGTCGTGAAGAGCTTTGGGTTCAATGATCCTTATGTGTCGGAGCGCGTGTTGGCTGCTGCGTACGGAGTGGCTATGTCTTTGGTTGATTCGGAGGTGGCTCCCACGTTTCGACCCATGCTTGGCTCCCTCGCTGAGCGCCTTTACAAAGAGATGTTTGGTCCTGGAGCTAGTAATGCGACTCATCACGCGCTCAAGCGCGACTATGCGCTTGGGATAATCGAGATCGCTCAAAGCGCACACTGTGTAAGTCTGCCTAAAGCTGCGATCCGCAACCTCGCTCCGCCGTATCCGCAAATCACATCGACATTCACAAGTGACGGTACGCCAGACTCTGCAGTGACTAAAGCAATCGGTGACGCGATTCAGATGGATTTTGGTAACTACACGATTGGCCGCTTGATCCCAGAGCGTGCGAACTACGATGACAAGAATCCGGAGTATGTGAAAGTCCGTGCAAAAATTGAGCGCCGCATGTTCGATCTGGGCTATCGAAACGAACAATTCGATACACTCGATCGAGAGATTGGCAATTCGTCATTCTCTGCACGAGACGAGCACAAAGTTGATCGCTATGGAAAGAAGTATTCTTGGATCGCCTACTTCGAGATGTGGGGTGAACGGGAGGCGGCCAGGGTGCTACCGGATTGGCGTTTAGGAGATCGAACGCCAGATTGTGACGTAGATCCAAGTTTTCCCAAGCGACCACCTGACTGGGCACCTCCAATGCCGGATTTATTTGGCGATGTGAGCGTTGATACTGAAGCTTGGGTCGAAGGTGGCTTCACTCCTGCGTGGCAACATTTGTTAGTTGTTCCGGAGATTAATGAACACCAAGGCGATTGGGTACTCGTTGACGGCTTCGTTCTCGGCAAGAACGTCGACCTCGATCGAGAGATTTTTGCCTTCTTGCGGGGGTCTTTGTCTCAAGACGAGACGTACGCGGTCTTAAAGCCAAATTCCGATCTGTCGAATACCCCGGCAACGATACAATTCCCGATGGCGCAACAGAGTACTATCTCTTTGCTGGAGAGGCAGGGCGTCGTAATAACTACGCACGGCACCTGCTCCGGAGAAATGGTCGATATAGTCGGCAAATTCAGGAGGCATTTGATCAATATGCCACCATTGAAGCAGGGGGCAGATTTTCACGCCCAGAAGTTAAGACAGGCTCGATGCCACATACGGGTGAGCCAACGGACAAGTCTCTTATCGAACTTCTCGGACCACCTCTGCAGGCACATCACCTCCCAGGCTTCCAACTTGAGCTTCCTTTAGTTCACTTTGGCTGGGAATCATACCACTCAGCGCAGAACGATTTTTCTGGATTTAGGCTTCCTGCGCCAAGTCTGATCCAGCGGCTTGGTTTGGCAAGCAAGAATCGCGAGGTAGATTTCTACGATACAACAGGCAGGCCGGCAACCATCTATCGACATGCTAGAGAAGGGAGGCAGGAGAGTCGATACAACCTTCTGTACATTCGAGCCGACATGCTGCGCCGATATTTGTCTGAGACAAGGCAAGTTTTGGTGTGGTGCAACTGGGGCGAGCGCGATTGGTTGAGAAAAATGGATGGGCATGTGATGATTAACAATCCAGCTAGGCAAAGGATCTACCGAGCATATCGGCACATTCACCGCTCGTTTTCTTGCTGGCGGGGTTGATCGCAGAGGGGAGGTGAAAGGCGAGAGAGAATATGTATAGGCTTTGTTCGTTATGCACCAATCATACAACTCGTAGTTCAATCACATATGTAGTCGGCACCGTGTCCAACCGTAACCCCACGATTCAGACCTACCGGTCCCAGGCTCTTATTCTGTTGAATTCTTCCCGCCTGGCATAAAGGCCTCTCCGCTCTCAATAGCTGTCTCTTTCCACCTCCTGACTTTGCTACAATCCCCGCACTGCTGAAACGTGCGTGCTTGTTTGTTTGTAATCAATCGCCTGGTCAACGACCACTTTGCGGTTGTTCGGTGTGAAGAGGGGATGACCTGGTGAAGACTATTGCGATTATCGGAGGCGGTCCGGCCGGGTTGATGGCCGCGGAGGCCGCGAGTGCGGCGGGCGTGCGGGTCGATCTGTACGACTCCATGCCGTCGGTCGGACGAAAATTTCTGTTGGCAGGCAAGGGCGGGTTGAACCTCACCCACTCGGAACCGCTGGAGCAGATGCTGAGCCGGTACGGCGTGCGCCGACCGCAGATCGAGCCCTTGCTCAAGGCCTTTCCTCCCGACAAGCTGCTCGCGTGGGCGCGCGGACTCGGCGTCGAGACGTTCGTCGGATCGTCAGGCAGGGTGTTTCCCAAAGACATGAAGGCGGCGCCGCTGTTGCGCGCCTGGTTGAGACGGCTGCGCCAGAGCGGGGTGTCGTTCCATGTCCGGCATCGGTGGCAGGGCTGGAGCGACGACGGCATGCTGCGCTTCGAGACCCCGGCCGGGGAGCGGTTCGTGCGGGCCGATGCGGTCATCCTCGCGCTGGGCGGAGCCAGCTGGCCGCAACTCGGTTCGGATGCCGCCTGGGTGCGGTGGGTCATGGGGCGCGGGGTCAAGGTTGCGCCGTTGCGTCCGGCTAATTGCGGATTCGATGTGGCGTGGACGCCGGTGATGCGGCAGAAATTCGCCGGCCATCCAGTCAAGTCGGTCGCGATGAAACTGCCGACGCCGTCCGGCGGTGAACGGTGGCAGCAGGGCGAATTCGTCGTGACGGAGACCGGCGTCGAAGGCGGCGTGGTCTACGCCTTCTCGTCGGCCTTGCGCGATACCATCGAGAAGAAAGGGACAGTGACGGTCTATCTCGATCTGACGCCGGATCGCGATCGCGCCAGGCTGGAACGGGAATTGGCCAGGCCCCGTGAAAAACGGACGATGGCCACGCATCTCGAACGGCGGGTCGGGATCAGCGGCGTGAAGGCTGGGTTGCTGCGCGAGTTAGTCTCGAAGGAAGACTTCGCCGATCCCGTGAAACTGGCGGCGGCCATCAAGTCCTTGCCTCTGACTCTGACCGCCGCCAGGCCGATCGCCGAAGCGATCAGCACGGCGGGCGGCGTCATGTTCGAATCACTGGATGTCCGGCTGATGCTGACCCGTCTCCCGGGAGTCTTCTGCGCCGGCGAGATGCTCGACTGGGAAGCGCCCACGGGCGGCTATCTCCTGACGGCCTGTTTTGCGAGCGGCTTTGTTGCGGGGGCGGGTGCGGCCGAGTGGCTCACGCCACACACGCCGGCCCGGGATCAGAAGACGAAACCCAGGCGGGGACGATGATTCCTCCCAGCGCGGAACGGGCAATTCTCGAGCGCTTTCTCAAGGCCGAGGCCATGGCCCTCTGGGCGGTACGGGCGGCTCAGCTGCGCGACGTGCCGACGAACGTGCAGGCTTTTCTCAAGCAGCACGAGGCCGACGAGGAAGAACATCTGAAGCAATTCGAAGCGCTGCTGGGCTATCAGTCGTGGGGGCGCGAGGTCCTGCCGTCGGTGCCGCAGCAGTGGCCGTCGCTCGCCGTGCTCCTGTTCGGCTATGAAGCGCTGGGACTGGAGTTTGCCAAACTGCTGGTCGGAATCCGTCCCGACATGGCGTCGATCGTTGAGGACGAAGAAACGCACGTGGGATTTTTCGAGAACGAGATCCGGAAACTCCTCGCTGGCGATCCGCAAGGCGCCGCGCAGGCCCGTCTCTCGGTCGGCGCATTCTGGAAGAAGTTGCCGAAGACCGTCGATCGGTATTTGCAGGATCAGAGCTTGGACGGCTTCCGGGAGGACGTGTCTCGTGCGATGCTGGCGGCGATTCAGGCTCGATTCACGCAAGTCGGACTGCTGGGTTCTCAGGCCGGAGCGAGGTGAGTCCGGCGAGAGCGTTCAGGCGATAGCCGTGAGGCCGCTGACGGCGCCCATCTTCCGGTATTTCTGGTCTCGTTGGTCGAGGAGCTGGTCGGGGGAAAGATCGAGGAGTTGGAAGAGTTGGTTCGTCAGGGCTTTGGCGACTCGGTCGGAAACGGCTTTCGGTTCGCGATGCGCCCCGCCGAGCGGCTCGGGGATGATCTCGTCGATCACGCCGAGATCCATCAGGTCTTGTGCCGTCATCTTCAGCGAGGAGGCGGCGTCCGGCACCTTGGCGGGATTGTCCCACAGGATGGCTGCACAACCTTCCGGCGAGATGACGGAGTAGACGGAATGTTCCAGCATCATCACACGGTCCGACACGCCCAAGGCTAACGCACCGCCGCTGCCCCCTTCGCCGATGACGACGGAGAGGATCGGCACCTTCAGCCGCGACATGACCAGCAGATTCCGGGCAATGGCTTCGGCCTGTCCTCGTTCTTCGGCGCCGATGCCGGGGTAGGCGCCCGGCGTGTCGATGAAGGTGATGATGGGATGGCCGAATTTTTCCGCCATCTTCATGAGCCGCAAGGCTTTCCGATAGCCTTCGGGATTGGGCATGCCGAAGTTCCGCTGCATGCGCTCCTTCAGCGTCTTCCCCTTCTGATGGCCGATGATCATGACGGTGCGGTCGTTGAACCGCGCGAACCCGCCGACGATAGCCCGGTCGTCCCCGAACGCGCGGTCGCCGTGGAATTCCAGGAAGCCGCGGGTCAAGTCGTTGATGTAATCGGTGGTGCTGGGACGCTGGGGGTGACGGGCGAGTTGGGTGCGTTGCCAGGGAGTCAGGGCGCTGTAGAGTTCGTGTTCGACTTGAGCGAGTTTCGTGCGAAGCTTGCGGATATCCTCTTGCGTCGAGGCTTTTCCCGATCCGGAAGCCGACAGCTTTTCGATCTTTTCTTCCAGCTCGCGGATCGGTTTTTCAAATTCAAGGTAATCGCGCATACGACGTCGTGTTCCCTGGTGAATCGGTCGGGGGATACCCCAAGTACGTATCTAAGATAGCAAAGACAGGGCCCCTTGCCTAGCACTTCTTCGACATCCGCCACGAAATGTTCGGTGGGGGTCACCGCCAGGTTGGGCAGGGGAACGGTGTCGGCTTCCAGGGCCGCATCCATCTGGAAGGTCAGCGAGACGCTGGTGCTGCCGGGGTGCCGCATGAAGACGTCGCGCAATTTCGGCAACTGGTCCGACACCTCCGGTTCGTCGGTCAGCCGGATGTGCACGCGCTTGATGGACTGGACCTGCACGTCGGCCAGCGGCTCGATCTTGATGCCGCGCAGCTTCGTGCCCTTGTCGCCACGATCCACGGCGCCGGTCAATCGCACGACCCGTTCCGGCACCAGCAGGTCGCCGGCGGATTTGAACAGATCGGGAAACACGATCACTTCGACGGTGCCGTGCAAGTCTTCCAGCCCCAGGTAGGCCATGCGGTCGCCCTTCTTGGTCAACATGCTTTTGACCGTCGCGATGATTCCGCAGAGCTTCACTTCTTTGCCGTCCGCGACGTCGCCTAGGGTGGTCGTCGTCGCGGTCGAGAGGGCCTTGATCGTCGCCTCGTAGCGGGCCAGCGGATGGGCGGTGATGTAGAAGCCGGTCAGCTCGCGTTCGTACTTGAGCCGCTCCGTCTGATCCCACTCGGGAATGTTCGGTAAGGGCGGGGTTGCCAGAGTCGGCGCCGAGTCCGAGCCTCCGAAGTCGTCGCCGAAGATGCTGGTCTGTCCCAGATCGCGCTCACGTTGGGCTGCGGCGCCGTCTTCGACCGCCTGATCCAGCACGGCCATCAGTTGAGACCGTTTGGCGCCGGTGGAATCGAACGCGCCCGCCTTGATCAAGCCTTCCAGCGTGCGCTTGTTGACCTTGTGCAGGTCGACGCGCCGGCAGAAGTCGAAGAACGACGTGAAGGGGCCGGTCTCGTTGCGGATGGCGATGATGGATTCCACGGCGCCTTCGCCGACGTTCTTGATCGCGGCCAAGCCGAAACGGATGACGCCGTCGACGACGGCGAAGTGCTTCTTGCTCGCGTTGATGTCGGGCCCGAGGACTTTGATGCCGAGGTCGCGGCATTCGGTGAAGTAGCCGACGATCTTGTTCTGGTTGCCCATGTCCGTGGTCATGAGCGCGGCCATGAACTCGGTCGGATAGTGGGCCTTGAGATAGGCGGTGTGGTAGCAGACCACGGCGTAGGCCGCGGCGTGCGACTTATTGAACCCGTAGCCCGCGAACTTCTGGATCAGTTCGTAGAGCTTCTCGGCCTTCTTCTCCGCGATGTTCTTCGTTTTCGCGCCGTCCAGGAACTTGACGCGCAGCTTTTCCATCTCCTCCGGCTTCTTCTTCCCCATCGCGCGGCGGAGAATGTCGGCTTGCCCGAGCGAGAAGCCGGCGACCTTGTTGGCGATCGCCATGACCTGTTCCTGATAGACGATGACGCCGTACGTGTCCTTCAGGATCGGCTCGAGTTCGGGCGTTTCGTAGGTGATCGGCACCTTGCCCTGTTTGCGCTTGATGAAGTCCGGGATCAGGTCCATCGGACCCGGGCGGTAGAGGGCGATGATGGCGATGATGTCTTCGAACCGGTCCGGCTTCAGTCCGGTCAGGAGGTCGCGCATGCCCGAGCTTTCCAGCTGGAAGAGACCGGTCGTTTTCCCGGAGGAGAGCAGGGCGATGGTTTTCTGATCGTCGAACGGCACGCGATCGATCGCGAGGGGCGGTTCGTCCGGCCGGCTTTCGTTGATAAGGGTTTCCGCCCGCCGGATCATCGTGAGCGTCTTCAGGCCGAGGAAGTCGAACTTGACGAGGCCGATTTTTTCGACGTCGCCCATCGAATATTGGGTCACGATTTCGTCGTTGGCGCCCTTGTAGAGCGGCACGTGGTCGGTGAGCGGGCCCTCTGAAATCACGACGCCGGCCGCGTGGGTGGAGGCGTGGCGGGCCAGGCCTTCCAGCGACTGCGCGACGGACATGAGCTCCTTCACCCGGGCGTCGGTCTCGACCAGTTCGCGCAGGCGGGGTTCTGTGTCGAGCGCCTGCTGCAATGTGATGTTCAATTGGTTGGGGACGAGCTTGGCGACCTTGTCCGCTTCAGCGTAGGGAATCTCCAGGACGCGGCCGACGTCGCGGATCGCCGCCTTGGCGCCGAGCGTTCCGAACGTGATGATCTGAGCGACATGGTCGGTGCCGTACTTGTCGACGACGTAGTTGATGACCTCGCCCCGGCGGTCCATGCAGAAGTCCATGTCGATATCGGGGAGGGACACGCGCTCAGGATTCAGGAACCGCTCGAAGAGCAGGGTGTAAATCAGCGGGTCCAGGTCGGTGATGCGCAGGGCGTAGGCGACGAGGCTGCCGGCCGCCGAGCCGCGGCCCGGTCCCACGGGAATACCGCGCGAGCGGGCGAACCGGATGATGTCCCAGACAATCAGGAAATAGCCTGCGAATCCCATCGAGCAGATGACCATGAGTTCTTCGCGCAGTCGCTGCTCGTACACGGCGGACGGCACCTTGCTGGGCCGTTCCCTGAGCCGTTCCTTCAGGCCCGCGATGGCCAACTCTTCCACGTAGGATTCGCGCGTGTGACCCTCGGGAACTTTATATTGGGGCAGGTGGGTCTTGTTGAGCGCGAGTTCCAGATTGCACTGGTCCGCGATGCGGCAGGTGTTGCTCACCGCGTCGGGGAATTCGGCGAAGGCCGGCGCGATCTCCTCGGTCGATTTGACGTAGAGCTGGTCGGTATCGAACTTCATGCGGTTGGGGTCGCTGAGCGTCTTGCCGGTCTGGAGGCAGAGCATGAGTTCGTGGGGGTGCGCGTCTTCCTTCTTGAGGTAGTGGCAGTCGTTCGTGCCGGCCATCGGGATGCCGAGCTTCTTATGGATTTCGATCAGGCCCGCGTTGGCGATGCGCTGGTGGTCGAGTCCGTTGGCCTGCACTTCCAGGTAGAAATGGTCCTTGCCGAAAATTTCCTGAAATTCCCCGGCAACCTCCATCGCGCCCTTCATGTCCTTCTGGCCGATGAGGTAGGGAATTTCGCCACTGAGGCAGCCTGAGAGGGCGATGATCCCGTCGCTATGCTGACGGAGAATCTCTTTGTCCATCCTTGGTTTGTAATAGAACCCTTCAAGGTATGCTTTACTGACGAGTTTGATGAGATTCTGGTACCCGGTCAGGTTCCTGGCCAGGAGAATCAGATGGTAGTAGTCGTTATGCGCGAGCCCGCTATCCTTCTTCGCGTGACGGCTGCCGAGGGCCATGTAGGCCTCGCACCCGATGATGGGTTTGACGCCCGCGTCTTTGGCCTTCCGGTAGAACTCGATCGCGCCGAACATGTTGCCGTGATCGGTCATGGCGACCGCCGGCTGATTGAAGGCCTTCACCTGCTGCACGAGCGGCTCGATCTGGTTCGCCCCGTCGAGCAGGCTGAACTGGGTGTGCAGATGGAGATGAACGAAAGATGACGCCACGGCAGGAAACCTCGTGGGCGGATTCTATTCAGCGGAAGGCAGGCAAGTCAAACGAGATGGAAACAGTGCGGGAAATCGGGCGTTGGCCGGATGGCCAACGCCCAACTCACGCCGCCACCCGTTTATTTGCCGGCCTTGAGTTTGGCCATGAACATGTCGCGCACGGCATCCAAATGTTTTTCAATGTCCTGGTAGGATTTGAGCGAGGGCTCGAGGAGCACGTCTTTCTTCAGCCGCACAAAGGCATTGCCGTCCAGAGGGGGCGGGTTCTTGCTGAACGTAAAATGGGTCGTCGATGCGCCGGGCGTCCGGAAGGCCAGACGTGACTGGCCGTCTCCCACAATCGTGTAGCCCTCTTTCATGCCGGCCGTCCGAACGGGGCTGATGATGTAATACACTTTTAGCACTGTGGCCTTGAGCTCATCGGCCAGCGCCACTTCCGCTTTCGGCAATGGCTGCTCGCCACTCAATCCCCGGCCCATTGCGCTCATGAATTGACTGCCGACATTGGTCAGTGTGGCGTAACGGCCACTGGCTTCGCCTGCGGCCGGCTGGTACCAGACCATTCCGCTCGGCGCAAACACCAACGCATCGCTGTTCCGGAACGCTTTGTTATCCCCGTACTTGAATGTCAGTTCTATGGGAGATTGTGTCTTGCCCACGGATTTGATCAGCGATTGATAGGCGGGTGTTTCGCGATAGGAGTCGTAGGGAAGGATCTCGTAGCCGGCCGCCGTCAGATCTTTAACGAGTTTGCCGTAGGCATCGTCGACGATGGATTGCATCACTTCGTTCGAGAGGGCGACATCCGCGGTCTTCGTCGAAGTCGAGTTTTGGTTGTTGATCCTGGTGTTTGTGACGGAAAAGACGTTCGTGTCAAACTCGATCCCGAAGCTCGTAATCGCGACCTTCTTGCCGGGAATCTTACTCAGATCGTCGGTCTCGACATATTGCTCGGCCTGCGTCGGAGCCGGTACGGTGAGGTTATAGATGTTCTCCGCACACCCAGAGAGCAGAACGAGCATGACTGGTAGCACAAACTCCGACAATCGGCGCATAGGCGATCTCCTTCCCGTGATGGACAGTAATCGGACCGGCCGGGGCCGCAGTCTAGAGGGGAGCTCAAAACGGTGTCAATCGGTGGACATGAGTCGGCGTGTCTCGATGTTTGCAATGTTGAGGGATCATCTGGCCACGATTCAGGCGCTGAAGGTACCACTGGTCGCCGGTAGCCTCTGTTTCCTTGGTGCCTGTGCAGCACCGCCCAACGAGATGGCAGATCAACCAATGTATGGAGGCATGAACCGTCAGGCGGTTTCAATCTACCGATCTGCCGATGAGCGGTTGATCACAGGATCGATTGAGGCATTCGGCGGTCTGGAGAAAGCCAGCGCTGTTTCTGTAGAGCATGGCTTTAAGTTTGTGGCACAGAAAGAATACTCCATGGCCATGAAACGGTTTAACCAGGCCTGGACATTGAATCCCGACAATCCTCGTGTCTATTGGGGGTTTGGAAGTGTGCTGTTGTTGCGGGGGAAGCCCTGTGAGGCGATTCCTCACTTTGAGCGAGTGTTCGGCGGCCAGGCCGATATTGAGGGACTGGCTGACAAGCTTGCCCAAGCCTATTTGAACTGCGCGGACACCAATCCTGCTCTTTCTCCTGCCGAGAAGGCTGCATACCGTGAGCGGACTCGTACCATTGTGAAGTGAGATGGCGGGGTGTACTCGGTTGAGTAGACGTCCTTGAAGTTGGCTGATCTGTTTGCTATTCTCCGCTCCGCCTTCCGGAGTGCGAACTACACAATTTCAACAGGGTACGATTCAAGGAGTGAAATCATGGCCAGCATCAAGCGGGCGTTGATTAGCGTTTCAGATAAGACCGGAGTCGTCGAGATGGCCAAGGGCCTCGAGGCGTTGGGGGCGGAAATTCTTTCTACGGGCGGGACGGCGAAGGCCCTGCGCGACGCGGGGGTCAAGGTCACGGACGTGGCGACTTATACCGGCTCACCGGAAATCCTCGACGGGCGGGTGAAAACGCTCCACCCGAAGATCCACGGCGGTTTGCTCGGTCGGCGCTCGGTCCCGGCCCACGTCGAGCAGATGAAGCAGCACAACATCGGTCCGATCGATGTCGTGGTGGTGAATCTTTATCCGTTCGAAGCCACCATCGCCAAGCCGAATTGCCCCTTCGAGGAAGCGATCGAGAACATCGATATCGGTGGGCCGTCTATGCTGCGGTCGGCGGCGAAGAATCATGAAGACGTGCTGGTCGTCGTCGATCCGGCGGACTACACGCGGGTGCTGGACGCGGCGAAAACGGGGACGGTCCCGCACGCCTTGCGGCGCGAACTGGCCATGAAGGTGTTCCAGCATACGGCCCGCTACGACAGCCTGATCGCCGGCTATCTCGAGAAGCAAGTGCAGGGTGGCGAGGTCAAATTTCCAAAAATCCTCTCGCTCCAATTCGAGTTGTCTGAAACGTTGCGGTACGGCGAGAATCCCCATCAGCAGGGCGCCTTCTATCGGGAATTGCATTCCAGCGAGCCCTCGGTGTCGCGCGGGAAAATTCTGCACGGCAAGGCGATGTCGTATAACAACTTCCTGGACGCGAATTCGGCCCTGGAACTGGCGAAGGAATACGATGAGTGCGCCGTCGCCATTATCAAGCACAACAATCCCTGCGGCGTGGCGCTCGGAACGACGCCGGTGGAAGCCTACGTCAAGGCACGCGAGACTGATCCCGTGTCGGCGTTCGGCGGTGTAATCGCGTTCAACCGGATCGTCGATCTGGCGGCGGCCAAGGAAATCACCTCCACGTTCGTCGAAGTCGTCATTGCGCCGGGGTTCGCCGAGGATGCGCTCGCGGAACTGAAGCGCAAGAAGGATCTCCGCCTCCTCGACGTCGGTCCTCTTACGAAGGTGAAGCAAGAAGGGTACGATCTCAAGAAGCTGGTCGGCGGCCTGATCGTGCAGGATCGCGATCTGGGCGTCTTGGCCGATTTGCGCGCCTTACAGGTGCCGACGGCCAGAAAGCCGACGGACGAGGAGTATGCCGCCTGCGCGTTCGCGTGGAAGGTGTGCAAGCACGTGAAGTCCAACGCCATCATCTATGCCAAGCCCGGCCAGACGGTCGGTATCGGGGCGGGACAGATGAGCCGGGTCGACTCCGTGAAACTCGCGGCGATGAAGGCGCAGATGCCCGTCAAAGGGTGCGTGATGGCGTCCGATGCGTTCTTCCCCTTCCGCGACGGACTTGATGCGGCGGCCCAGGCCGGGATCACGGCGGTGATTCAACCGGGCGGGTCCATCCGCGATGCGGAAATCATCAAGGCGGCGGACGAGCACAACCTCGCCATGATTCTGACGGGGATGAGACACTTTAGACACTAAGCTCCGAGGAGTCCTTAAACGATCGTGAAGATACTCGTTGTCGGCAGCGGCGGGCGTGAACATGCGATGGTGTGGAAGCTCGCGCAGAGTCCCCGCAAACCCCAGATCTTTTGCGCACCGGGCAATGCCGGCATCGAATCGCTGGCCGCCTGTCTGCCGATCAAGGCCGACGATATCGAAGGGCTCAAGCAGTTCGTGATCAAGGAGCAAGTCGATCTGACGGTCGTCGGTCCTGAAGCGCCGCTGGCGCTGGGCATCGCCGACGAATTTCGCAAAGCCAAACTGAAAATCTTCGGTCCGACTAAGAATGCTGCGCGGCTTGAAGCGAGTAAAATCTTCTCCAAGGAGGTCATGACCTCCGCCAAGATTCTGACGGCGCGTTCGAAGAGCTTCGAGAAGATGGACGCCGCGTTGGCGTATGTCGACGCCCACGAGCTGCCGGTCGTGATCAAAGCGGACGGCCTGGCGCAGGGGAAGGGCGTCATCATCGCGATGACCCGCGAACAAGCGCGGCAGGCGATCGTCGATTCGATGGAGAACGCGGTCTTCGGCCAAGCCGGGCAACGCGTGTTGATCGAGCAGTTTCTCGACGGAGAAGAGCTCACGATCATGGCGTTCACCGACGGGAAAACGGTGGTGCCGATGTTGCCGGCGCAGGATCATAAGCGCGTAGGGGACGGGGACACCGGCTTGAACACCGGTGGAATGGGCGCCTACTGCCCCGCTCCGCTGGGTACGCCGGCGTTGCGGACGCAAGTCGCCCGCGAGATTCTGCAGCCGATCGTATCGGCGATGTCCCGTATGGGTTGTCCCTTCCAAGGTGTCCTCTATGCCGGTCTGATGGTTGTGAAGGGCGTGCCCTACGTGCTGGAGTTCAACGCCCGCATGGGCGATCCTGAGACCCAGGTCGTGCTTCCGTTGCTGAAATCCGACCTTGTCGACGTGATCGAAGCGGTAGTGGAGCATCGGCTCGATCAATTCGCCGTCGAGTGGCACGACGAGTGCGCGGTGTGTGTGGTGATGACCTCGGGCGGCTATCCCGGTGCCTACCAGAACGGAAAGCCGATTCGCGGGTTGGGAAGCGACGAGACCTCCGCCACCGTGTTCCATGCGGGAACCGTCCGGAAAGCGTCGGACGTTGTGACCGCGGGCGGACGCGTGCTCGGTATTACCGGACTGGGTAAGACGATCGCCGACGCACAACAGGCCGCCTACCGGCGGGTCCGGACAATCTCGTTCGACGGCTGTCATTTCCGGACCGACATTGCGTACCGGGCTCTGCGACGCGCCAGTTAACGCTCCACTCATTCTGCATCCCTGATGGCGACCATCGAATCTTGCGTGACCGGCGATCTGGCTGGGTTGTGCGACCGCCTCTTGCGCGTGCGGCAACGTGGAGGGGTCATTGCCTTCCCGACCGAGACTTACTATGCGCTGTCGGTCGATCCGTTCAACGAGGAGGCGGTTGCGCGCGTGCAACGGATCAAGGGAAGGCCGGACGGAAAGCCGTTGCTGATTTTGATCGGGGAGCGGGCGCAACTACATGAACTGGTTGTCGAGGTGCCGGTGGTCGCGCAGGTACTCATGGATGCGTTCTGGCCAGGGGCGCTGACCATCGTACTCCCTGCCAATCCACGGTTTCCGTTCGGAGTTACTGCCGGCACCGGTACAGTCGGAGTGCGTCAGAGTTCGTGGCCCGCGCTCGGTCCCATTTTGTCTCGGATCGGGCCCGTGACCGGAACGAGCGCCAATCTCTCGGGAGAGCCGCCGATGCAGACGGCGCAGGATGTGCAGAGGACGCTCGGAGATCAGGTCGATCTGATTCTGGATACGGGCAGTACTCCCGGCGGGCTCCCATCTACGTTAGTCACGGTGTGCGGAGTTCCGATGGTCTTGAGAGAGGGACCCGTGTCACGATCGGCGATGGAGCAGGCATTGGCGGAGCGAGGAATTCACCTTAAAATGGAGGAAATATGATATACAACGGTCTCAAGATGTCAGAAAGGAGGGCCGCATGAGGAGAGAGATGAGTCGGTACGTCGGAATCGGTGCAATACTCGTGATGGGCATGGCGATAACCGGATGCGATTATTGGCCACCCGCGCTGCAGGCACAGATCGAACAACTCCGTTCCGAAGTGCAAACCGTGACGATGGAGAAGGCGCAACTGCAGAATCAGGTCAACGATCTGTCGAAAGCGAAGCAGGATTTTCAGACCCAGATCGATGAGTTGAGCCGAATAAACCGGGAAAAGACCAGTATGATTTCCAGTCTGCAAAATCAGCTGGATACACTGCGGGCCAAGGCCGTCAAGGCGATGGCTCCGAAGGCGCCGGCGAAAGCTGCGGCGAAGCCCGCTGCCAAGACGACAGCAAAAGCTCCCGCCAAGAAAAAGGCCCCCGCTAAGAAACCGTAATGCTCTGGATCAGCTCGAGCTGGATGATCCGCTTGAGGTAGACGCGTTGCCGGTCGAAGGAGAAGCATTGCCGGTGCTTCCTCCGGAGGCCGGCGGTGAGGACGAGGCCGCTGGGGCCGTCGTAGAGGCCGGAGTCGAGGCGGCCTCAGTTTTGGCGGGCGTCGAACTGGTCGGTGTCGCTTTCGACGAATCGCCGCTCGGCGGCTTGAGCTTGTCGGAATAGTCCGTCACGTACCAACCCGTTCCCTTGAACATGATCGCGGGCGCCGAGATGATTCGGCTGACGGATTTTCCGCACTTGGAGCAGGTGGCGATGGGGTCGTCTTTAATGCTCTGCTTCAATTCAAACGTGTATGAGCAATCCTGGCAGAGATATTCGTAGATCGGCACGGCAGAACCTCCGATACGAGCTTCGCTGGGTTGGTAATAATCATGCCGCCGGTTGAGTCAAGAGGCGACCTACGCGGTCAGCTTCGCAAATGCGGCCGCGATGCGATCGAGCCCCTTGGTGATTGTGTCCATTCCGGTTGCGTACGACAGGCGGACATGATGCTTGCTTCCGAACGGTTCACCGGGCACGACGGCGACATGGGCTTCTTTCAGCAAATAATTGGCCAACTCAGTCGGCGTATTGATCGGGCCGTTCGCTCCGCGCCGCCCGAGGACCCCGCTGACGTTCGGGAAGGCGTAGAAGGCTCCGCCTGGTAGCCGGCAGCTCACGCCGGGTATGCTGTTGAGTCGATCGACCATCACCCGCCGCCGCCGGTCGAATTCCGTCACCATGACCTTGGTGAAGGGGGCTCCCAGCTTCAGGGCCGCGACGGCCGCTTTCTGCGAGATGGAACAGGGGTTCGACGTACTTTGGCTTTGAATGTTGGCCATCGCCGTCAATAAGGGCTTCGGACCGGCTGCGTATCCGATGCGCCACCCGGTCATCGCATAGGCTTTCGATACGCCGTTGATGATGACCGTGCGTTCGGCCACTTCCGGGCTGAGCGTCGCGATGCTCACATGCTTGGCCCCGTCGTACAGGACTTTCTCGTAGATCTCATCTGAGATGATGAGCAGATCGTGCTTCAAGGCGATGCTGGCGATGGCCTCGAGGGTCGTCCGATCGTACATCGCGCCGGTCGGATTGCACGGGCTGTTGACGATGATGGCTTTTGTCCGGGGTGTGACCAGCCGAGCGAGCTCATCCGGATTGATCGCATATCCCTGGTCTTCCCTGGTCGGGAGCAAGACGGGTGTCGCGTCGTTGAGCAACGCTTGATCGGCATACGAGACCCAATAGGGAGTGGGGATGATGAGTTCGTCGCCGGCTTCAAGGAGCGCTTCGGCGAGGTTATACAGCGAATGCTTCGCGCCACAGGAGACGAGGATCTGGGCCTTCTCATACTTCAAGCCCAGGTCGCTCTGCAGGGTGTCGACGATCGCCTGACGCAGTTCATCGATTCCGGATGACGGGGTGTACTTAGTGAATCCGGATCGAATGGCCGCTTCGGCCGCGGCCTTCACGGGTTCCGGGGTGTCAAAGTCCGGTTCCCCGGAAGAAAAGTCGACCACGTCGATGCCTTGTGCGGCCATGGCTTTGGCCGTGGCGGTCATCGCCAATGTGGGAGACGGCGTAATCCGATTGACGCGGGCTGCAAGTTTCATGGTTTCAAGCTCCGTATGCGCTCTTGAAGGCGTCGTGCAACTTCAGGGTGCAAAAACTCGGTCAACGATCCCCCGTGTTGGGCGACGTCTTTGATGATGGTGGATGACAAATACGAATACTCTTCGCTCGGCATGAGGAAGACGGTTTCCACCTGTTTTGCCAATTTGCGGTTGATGAGTGCCATTTGAAACTCGTGCTCAAAGTCCGAAATGGCGCGCAGCCCACGGATGATCGCGTGAGCGCCCGATCGTTCCACGTAGTCGACCAGTAATCCTTCGAACGTGGTCACATCCACCTGAGTCAGATGCTTCATGACCAGCTTTACCATGTCCAGCCGCTCGGCTAGGTTGAACAGTGGATGCTTGGCCGGATTAGGTGCCACCGCCACGACGACCTTATCAAAGACCCGAAGGCTCCGGGTGATGATGTCGGTATGGCCGTGGGTGATCGGGTCGAACGTCCCGGGATAAATCCCGATCTTCATTAGGACTCCTGCTCAGGAAACGCATATAGCGACAATGAGGTATCGCCATAGCGATATCGCTTTGAGAATGCCGCCGTTCCCAGTTGATCGGGCAGACTGGATTTGGAGGCATGTTCGACCACCAACCATGCGCCCGGGGTCGTTAGGGCCGGGGCGACGGTCGAGAAGATTTCTTCCAGCTCATGGGTCATTTCGTACGGAGGGTCGGCAAAAACAATGTCATACGGCCCCGCCCAGAGTTCTGGTCGCGCTAAAAATTGCCGAACCGTGCGTGCCTCTATACTGACCTGTTCAACCATTCCGCATTCTTTCACATTGTGACGCAGAAGCTTCAACGAGGCTGCCTGCGACTCAACCGCAGTCACGTGTGCCGCCGTTCGGCTGAGTGCTTCAATCCCAATGGCGCCTGTGCCGGCATACAGATCCAATACTCGACTGTCTGGGAGGCGGTTGCCGAGAATGGAAAACAATGCTTCCCGAACTCGGTCGGAGGTAGGTCGAAGAGCGGTTCCCTCTGGCCCCCGTAGGCGTCGACCTCGATGGGTTCCGGCTATTACACGCATGTCCTCAGATGTACGGAGCAATTCAGAGTCTGAAACTCTAACACAGCGTTTTTGAAGGGGTCAAGCAATGCGATCGTACATCTGATTTGTCCTGATTTTCGATCGTCGCGATGTGAGGGAGAGGAGGAGGGGCACAAGAAATGGAGCTATTTTGACGGTCTTGCTGAGGATACCTATAATTATGGACGCGATGCGGTCGGAGATAGCATCACACCCAGATGTGCCGTGATGATCGAGGCCATCACGATAGAGAGAGTTCCGAACTCGCTACCGGGTTGCGATAGGTTGTTGATCGCGGGCAGCCAGGCTCTTCCTTCGATTGCTAGAAATCGTCCGATCGATGATGGCTCCGCAGTTGATGCATTTCCAAGCGTAGAAAATGAGGAAGAAGTCGGAGAACCGTTCCAGCATCATCAGGCCTTTGCACTTCGGACATTCCATCATTCCCTCCCGGGTAGCGTCGTGAACAGCTGGACAGGAGCGAAGCAAGAGGCGCACCAAATTGTCAGGTGGTGAGTTTTCAATTAGTTATCGGTTACGTATTTGTCTGCAAGGGATAAAATTTGCCGCCCGGACTCGTACAAAAACGTTCAGGCCGTCATAATTTTGTCCTAGCATGGGGGGAGTTATGACGGATGTAATACGGCCGAATGTGATTGCGCATTGGCCGGAGGCTGAACGGCCTCGAGAACGTCTGTTGGCGAAAGGTCCTGAAGTCCTGTCGGATGCACAACTCCTGGCAATCGTACTTCGGACCGGTCGACAAGACTCATCCGCAGTGGAGGTGGCCATGGAAATCTTGCATCAAGTCGGCAGCTTGCCTGCACTCGCGGGATGCGGGATCAAGGAACTCTACAGCATCAGAGGAATAGGGCCGGCCAAGGCGGCGCAACTCAAGGCTGCCCTGGAATTAGGCAAGCGGGCGATGGCTGAACCGCTGTCGAGTGGTACCAGGATTTCGTCCAGCGCACACGTATTCCGGCACTTTCATCCTGGTATGCGTGATCTCAAACGCGAAATCTTCAAAGTTGTGATGCTGGACGCTAAGAATGCTGTGATCAAGGCCGTGACGGTGTCTGAGGGCAGCTTGACCCTCAGTATCGTACATCCTCGCGAGGTGTTTGCGCTGGCTGTGAGAGAATCTGCCGCCGCAGTGATCTTTCTTCACAATCATCCGAGTGGGGATCCGACTCCCAGTGCGGAAGACCGTCGACTGACGGAACGGTTGGTAGCGGCGGGCGAGGTGCTTGGGATTCGTGTGCTGGATCATCTCGTGGTGGGTGATGGGCGCTACGTGAGCTTCGCTGATGAAGGGTGGTTGCAAAAGTAGGATAGGTGGGAAAAATGGTAACGGAGGAAGACTGCTAGGTGCTCAGTCATTCGACTTCAGGACCACATAGAAAGCACGGTTCTCCCGCATGACTCGGAGGAGCACCGTGTCTCCTCGCCTGACCTTCGCGGTCGCAGATGAAAACTCTCCCACGGTACCGACTTCGACGCGATTGACCTCCTTGATCAAATCCCCTTCGCGCAACCCTTCGGCGTGGGCGAGACTTCCGGCATCCACTTTTGTGATCAGGACACCACGGGATTCTCGCAATTTAAACTTGTCGGCCAGTCCGGCCGTGAGATCCTGAATGTCGATCCCGAGTCTCACCTCGGTTCGGTTTTGCGGTAATGAAGCCACGACGGTATTGTCCCGCCGTTCACTGAGAGGGACTGCCAGTACAATGTGTTTCAGGTCACGGACGACTTCGATCTTCGGGATCGCTCCCGGGGGGAGCACTCCGATAAGGCGGGAGAGCTTGTTCGGTGAGTCCACCACATTGCCATCGATAGTCAAAATAATGTCCCCGGGTTTTATCCCGGCCTCGGCGGCGGGGTCTTTCTCGAACACCTCGTTAACGAGGACGCCCTCGCCGTCGTTGACGCCGAATTTTTTTGCCAGTTCCGGTGTGAGCGGTTGAATGCCGACCCCCAGCCAGCCACGGACGACTTTCCCGCGCGAGATCAGTTGCTGGATCACCTGTTTGGCCATATTGGAGGGAATAGCGAACCCGATGCCCTGAGCAAAGTTGATAATGGCCGTGTTGATCCCGATCACTTCGCCGCGGAGGTTAAAGAGCGGTCCGCCGGAGTTGCCGGGGTTGATCGAGGCATCGGTCTGAATAAAGTTTTCGTACCGAGAAAGGTTGATGTTCTCTCTCCCAATTCCGCTGACGACCCCCAGCGTTACGGTCCGATCGAGACCGAATGGGTTGCCGACCGCCAACACCCATTGGCCGACTCGTACCATGCTGGAGTCGCCGAACGCAGCATAGGGAAGCGGTCGCTCCGGGGTTACTTTCAACAGCGCCAGATCGGTGTCCGGATCTTTTCCGACGACCTGGGCGATCAACTTGCTCTTGTCCGAGAGGCGTACCTCGACTTCAATTGCATCCCCGATCACGTGATTGTTCGTGACGATATGGCCTTCCGCATCGACAATCAGGCCGGATCCAGATCCAGACGCGCTCGGCGTCCGGTCTGCTCCGGACTCTCGTGGTCTCCCACCGCCGACAATGGGGAACAAATTCACGACCGACGGCTTTGCATGTTCCGCCAGGTCGGTAATAACTGTCTGGATTTCCTCGAGCATGCGAATGCCCGGGGAATCGGCGATGGCGGCGAAACCCGCCGTTTCAGCGGAAGCGGAGAGGGGAGTCACCGCTCCAAGCAACAGCATGATCAAGCATGGAAATATCATACTGGTGACATTGTATCCAAAGAGGTGGTTCGGTGACTACAGGGGTTAGGCAGATTTTGTCGCAGTCTGTTTGGCCGAACGCGGGCCAGCAAACCAGAGCGTCAACTGATCCAATTCCGCTTGTGCGCCCAGTAACACGACGATATCGTCAGTTCGAAACACCAGATCGCCGACCGGAGCCAGCAGAAAGGGGCCTCTCAATACGGTCGCGATATGCACGGATGAAGAGCGAGGGACGTCGTCGAGCCTCTTTCCGATCGAACTGGAGCTTCGGGTGACCACAACCCGCTCGATGCCAGCCGATCGCACACTGAGGTCTTGGTGGAGCCGCAAGAGATCCTCGTGAATCGATTCGAGCTTGAGCTGTCTGATCTGAGCATCAAGCTGCACCAGGGAACGTTTCAGGTCCTGCGCCTGAAACGTTGCGCGGGCCACTGCCTGATCGACACGGCTCGTCTCGATATCTGAGAAGCTCCGTCCGGGAGAACGGCGCACCATGCAGTCGGCGATTTCCCGACCGAGTTCGTTGCAGATGCGATCGTTGCGTTGGAGCAAGGTGGAAGCGTGCCAATGTAAGCGCATGATTTGTACCTTACGATTGACCCGCTCGGATATCGCCAGCACGGTTTCATAGAGAGCGCTGCCCGTGATGGCAAGCTCTCGTTGAAGCCGACTAATGAGTTCGAGGCTCATAGTTCACGCGTTATCCGCACGATTGAAGAAGGTATTTGGTCTGAATCTATGAGTACATAAGATACTGGTAGATACCGATAATTTCATCATCAAAGTGGGTGTCGGACCGTCATCGATAGTCTGATAAGCATGATTATGTAAAATTATGTATCTGGTTCAGTCTCACCTCAGGCCGTTCTATCCATGCCACGTCTTTCAGCAACATAAGAACCCGCTCGCTTGCGTCGGCATCTGGGTGGCTCTGACACTCTGCCATTTGATCTCCCTTGCACAGGCCGATCCGGCAGAGTGTTGAATCACTCGGCTCCCCTTTCCATTTCGCTGATTGCTGGTAGAGTTGACGTAAGACACTTGTAAGGGCTTTCGCAATGCCGTCTCGTACACTGATTCCGACATTCACGCTGATACCGTTGGCGGTGCTGCCCTTGGCCATGCCGATCGAACAGGCCGCCGGCGCGGAACTCTTCCGCTCCGATTCGAAGCGGTTCGGCAACCCGAAGATGGACATCGTACTGACCGAAATCGAGCGGCACACGCGCACGTCGATCCTGGAGGTACAGATCACGGCCATCGGGTCTTCCGTCGGCTCATCCTTTTTCTTCCTGTGCAGCCTCCGCGACCTGGCCCGACAGCGTGGCCCCTTCCGCTACATCGCCAAGGCCGAGGAACAACCCCGCCATTACCAGATGGTGGTCGGCTTTCTCAACGGTCCCACCGACGAACCGGCAACGCTCGATCCGCGACTGGCAGGTCAACCGGTCATCGACCTCGATTACTTCGCCCCCATCTGCGACAAGATGCGGTGATCCGACAAGCCCCTTCCTCATTGCTCCCTTAGGAATTGCCTGCCGACTCCTGGCGGATCAGCCAGTAGTACGCCCGCCCACCGTTCTCTATAATGCCGCTGCTTGTCTTATTGGATCGGAACACCGCGTGGGCAATTTCCCAGACTTCACACAATACGCCGAGCAGGTCGCCGACGCCGCTCGCTGGGCTGCGCGAAAAGGATGGGCTCCGGCCACCAGCACGAACTACAGTGTCCGACTACCCGCCGAAGCCGCCCCCGCGATTTGCGCGATTACCGCGTCCGGCCTCGACAAGGATCGCCTCGGTGCCGATTCGGTGATCGCGATCGACAAAGCGGGGCTGCCGATGAACGGGAACGGGCTCCGGCCCTCCGCCGAGACGCCCCTCCACCTGATGCTCTACCGGAGGCCGGACATCGGCGCGGTGCTCCATACGCACTCCATGGCCGGGGCAGTGCTGTCCCGCATGGCGGAACCGGCAGACCACCTGACGTTCTCCGGCTGGGAGTTGCTCAAGGGGCTGGCGGGCATCGACCGCCACGATTGCGATGTCCGAGTGCCCGTGTTCGGCAATTCGCAGGACATGGCCGGACTGGTGGCGCGGATCGAGCCTTGTCTTCCTCAGCATGCCCCCTGCTACGGATTCCTGTTGGCGGGGCATGGTCTGTACGTGTGGGGAGCGACGATGACGGAGGCCAGGCGCCATCTGGAAGTGTTTGAATATCTGCTTCAATGCGAGTGTGAGGTGCGTCACCATGGCGACCATAGAAATTCCTGACCGACAAGTCCGTCTGACCGACGCGGGTGAGATCCGCCGGTTTCTTGAAGAACGCGGCGTCCGGTACGAGCACCGGCCCGTCGAGTCGGCCCCGGCCGATACCGGCGACGCCGACGTCCTGAAGATCCACGATCACTGGCTCACTCCCTTCATGGCCCAGCATGGATATCGCACTGCGGACGTCATCCGGGTTTCGCCGGCGACGCCGAACCTCGCCGCCATCCGGGACAAATTTCTCCGGGAACATACCCATAGCGAGGATGAGGTGCGGTTCTTCGTGGAGGGAGACGGTCTTTTCTGGTTTCACATGGAGTCGCCTGAAGAAGAGGTGTTTTCCGTCCGGTGCCGGGCGGGCGATCTCCTGTCCGTACCGGCTCACACCAGGCACTGGTTCGACCTGGGACCGGCCCCGCTGGTCTGCGCGATCCGAATCTTTACCGATCAGGCCGGGTGGATTCCCCACTATACCGAGTCCGGCATCGAACAACGGTACCGGTGACATGCCGATTCGTTGCGTCCTGCTCGACATCGAAGGCACCATCATTCCGGTGACCTTCGTGCGGGATGTCCTCTTCCCCTACGCCGCACGCCAGATGACCTCGTTTCTCCGTGACCGCCGGGACGATCCGGAGGTCCAGCGCTGGACGACCGCATGCCAGGAGACCGTCGCGTACGAATCGAGAGCGCGACCTTCGTATGACAGCCTGGCCGGTATACTGCTCACGTGGATCGACGCGGATCGCAAACATCCGGGGCTCAAGGCTCTCCAAGGGATGATATGGGAAGCCGGATACCGAAACGGCGACTTCATGCCGGCGTTGTACGGCGACGTCGTGCCGTGCCTCCGACGTTTGCGCCGGGCTGGGGTTCAGCCGGCCATCTATTCGTCCGGTTCGGTGCAGGCGCAGAAGCTTTTGTTGGAACATACCACCGAGGGAGATCTCACGCCCCTGTTCGCCGAGTTCTTCGACACCGCCGTCGGACCGAAAACGGATCCGGCCTCCTATCGGCGCATCGCCGATCGGTTGGGAGTCCGCCCCGACGAGATGTTGTTTTTGTCCGATGCCGAATCCGAGTTGGATTCCGCCAAAACCGCTGGCATGCAGTCGGTCCACGTAGTCCGTCCTGGAACAAGTCCCGGACCTCGCCATCGGACATGCGCGACCTTCAATGACCTGTGGAAACCGGCCATGCCCTTCGCAGAAACGGCCTCACCAGGAGCCTGATTTCAGGATTCCTTTGCGCAATCCCGCGTACGCCCGTACAGTCGAGGGCATGAGGCTGCAACCGTCCTCCTCCACGACCACGCCGATCCTCACGTGCCCCAACTGCGGGGTTGAGCAGAACAGCGATATAGAGTGCGTGCGCTGCGGCATTATCTTCGCCAAGTGCAAGCCGCGCGGCTCGGCTTCGGATCGGCCATCGGGATCAGCCCCCGCGGCAACAACTCCCCACGCATCGAAGCCGAGTCTGCTCTCCCGCGCCTTTCGCCTACTCCCGTGGCTCTCCCTTGCCCTCACGGTCATGACACTGTTCCTGTTGTTGAAACAGGCTCCTCCGCTGGTGATTCAGACGGATCCTACGGCGGCCGATCGCGTGGCCGACAAGATGGCACACCTGCAAATGGCCATGCAGGCTCGTCAGCGACAGACCACGACGTTGAATGAAGCGGAGTTGAATCAGTGGATGCGGGAGAACCTGGCTATCGCGTCTCGACACCAGGCTCAGCAAGCCGGCATTCCAGTCCCCGCCGGGCACGAGGCCACGGCTCAGGAGGTGCAATCGGCTCTGAAGGATGTGCGCATCCAACTCGCGGGTACTCAACTGCGCGCCTACGCCCTGTTCGCGCTCTACGGCAGGACCATCTCGCTGCAACTCGACGGAACGCTGGAAAGCCGGGAGGGATATATCCGACTCAAACCGACAGCTGGGCAGATCGGATCGCTCTCGATTCCGTCTTCAACACTGGATCACGTCGTTCATCAGTTGTTCGAATCCCCCCAGAATCGGGAGCAATTCCAACTTCCCCCGGCAATCGAATCCATCGGCATCGTCGACGGCCGACTCGTCATCACGACGCGTTAAGAACAGACCGTTTCGTGGGGATCGCCCTCGCATGCCGGGAGACACAGTCCCCGGCAAGACTGCCCAGGCAGACGGACTTATTCGATTAAGCTGAATTTGTACTGTGCGTTGGAAAGTGCCGCCAGAAGTTCCGACACATGCTCGGGCCCGCGGGTCTCCATGATGATGTCGATCGCGGTCTCGTTCAGGGCAACACCGTAGTGTGCGCGGTTATAGGATGTCTCTACGATATTGGCACGGACCTTCGCAATCACCGCCGTGAGACCTTCCAGGGCGCCGGGATAGTCCGGCAGGAACACGCGGAGACGCAAGAGTCTGCCGTCCCGCACCATCCCCTGCTCGATGATACGGGACAAAAGATTCACATCCAGGTTACCGCCTGAGACCAGTACCGCGATATTCTTTCCGCGATGGTCGGTTTTCCCTTGCAGCACGGCCGCCAAGGCCACGGCGCCGGCCCCTTCCGCCAACGTCTTCTCTCCTTCGAGCAACATGAGAATCGCCTCCGCGATTTCGTCTTCTTCGACCGTCACCATCCGGTCCACATACTTCTGAACCAGCGGGAGCGTGCGCGCCCCCACCTTGCGAACGGCGATCCCGTCAGCCAACGTCGGGCTGGCGGGAATATCGACCGGCTGTCCCTTGTCTAGCGCCGCCGCCATCGACGGCAGCCGGGCGGTTTGCACGCCGATGATTTCCACTCGAGGATGACGTTCCTTCACAGCGCACGCGACGCCCCCGATGAGCCCGCCGCCGCCGACCGGGACAACGATCACATCGAGTGACGGATTCTGGCGCAGCAGTTCCAGCCCGATGGTCCCTTGCCCCGCGATCACCTCGTCGTCGTCGAACGGATGGATGAACGTTGCATTGTTCTCCTGGCTGCGGGCCATGGCCGCCCGGCACGCTTCGTCGTAGTTGTCGCCATAGAGCACGACATCGGCCCCATGCGCGCGCGTCGACGACAATTTCACGAGCGGCGTCGAGCGGGGCATCCAGATTTGCACCGGAATCCCCCGTTGCGCGGCATGATAGGCCACACCCTGGGCGTGATTGCCCGCCGATGCCGCCATCACCCCGTTCCCCCGTTCGTCGGGAGTCATCAACAGAATCCGATTGAGGGCGCCCCGTTCCTTGAACGCGCCCGTCATCTGAAGATTTTCGAGTTTCAGAAAAATCGTATTGCCGGTCAGCTTCGACAGCGTTCTTGAGTGCACCAACGGCGATTCATAGATCGACGGACCGATCCGCGTGGCGGCGGCTTCGATCGACTGGAGAGTGACCATGCCCGATGCTCCTTTCAGCCCGATTCCGGCTGAGTCTAACAAAAAGCCCCTGACGGACTCGAATCCGCCAGGGGCCCGTGCTGCATACCTGCGACGTTCGGATGCAGCCAGGTTCAGGCGGCTCGGGCGATGATCATCGCCGCCGCCATGGAAATCCCGCTGCAATGCCGATTCTGTGTCATGGTGCCGCCGACCCGAGGTATCAATTCCGATGAATTCGCTTATAACACGAGCCGCCCGATGGATCAATCATGGGCTACCATCGTGCGCCACCCGGCCGGCTCCCATTGAGATCGACTCCGACTTATTGTCCTCCGCTCGCGATGCGTAAAGACTGCGACTGGACATGCCTCGGCAGTAACATGATGCAGTTCGGGTTGTAGCCTTGCTGCTTCAATGTATCGATGCTGCCTAGAATGGTGCCTTGCTTCGCATCGATCACGGTGATCGACCCGTCGCTCAGTCCATCCAGATTGAGTAGGCTGTCTTAGAGGAACAGGTCGCGTTCGTTTCGAGACAGAATGCGGTGATGCGTGCTGAGCAGGAATGTTCAGATTCCGCGTAGGCCCTGCTCACCCTGCACCCATTCCTGCCCCCGACTACTGCTTCGTCGAGGCCGGGGCCAACGCGGTTTCTTCGAGCGCGCCGGAAACGGTCCTGTCTGCCCGACGACGTCGTTGCCACTGTACCCACCAGACGACGAGTCCGCTGAGGGCCATGAACAACAACGGAATGCCAGGAACGTTCAGCAACGTCTTCTCGAATCCGAAGAAGTTGAGTTGATGCAGTTGCATCACGAAGAAGTGGAACATCCGCTGGCGGCTCTCGTCCTCGATGATCTCGCCGCTAGCCGCGTCCAGCACGATCTGCGTGTTGTCGGGATCATCGAACGACACGCGAATCGCGTCGACCGGCGTGTGCTTCTTGCGCGGGAGATACGACTCCCGATTCAGCCGGGTCACGGCCGCCGGCGTCCGGACATACTGCTGCGCGATCCGCGCCGCCAGCCCATCAGAGAGCGGCGAGAGCACCGTTCCCGACTCGGCATCGACCACGATCGTCCGCTTTTTCCCCTGCTCCCGCAGAATCACTTCATACACCAGCAGACCGAAGTCGGATTTCAGGATAATTTGCTCCACGCCAGCGTTCGCGCCTCCGGGAAGGCGCTTACGCAGATCCGGGATCGCCATGACCGACAAGGTGATCGGAATGGCTGGAAGCGGGCGAATTTTCTCCTTGTACCGATCTGGCCAATAGAGATACCGGGCATTGGCCCAGAGCAACCCAGTCCCGACCGAGATTAATAAGAATCCGACCACGGCCATCCCGAGCCACCGATGAACCCGTCGTCCGTGCCGTTCCCACTCGTTTCGGTTCATCGCGCCCCTCCGTCGATCACGGGCACGGCGAGCGTGGCCCGATGCCGAACCGCTTCGTAGGGGCGATCTTTGTATTGACCCGGCGTTTTTTCCTGATACTCGACTTCGACGACGTACCGCCCAGCCCAGACCGGCGAAAACGCGGCGATGCCCTGCGCATCCGTATGGAGTTCCTTATCCCACCCGATCGGAGAGTGCACGAGGACCTGACGAGAGGCCAAGGGTTGCCCCTTGTAGAGCACCTGAACGACCACCTCGCCGCCGACTCGAGACGCCAGCATCGTATGCGCCAAATCGAGGCCGTGACTGAGCGGCAGGATTTCCAGCTCCAACTCCGGCTGGGGCGACGGCTGCCGCTCTCCGACTCGGCCGTCGGCATAACAGACGAACTCGGTCCGCGCATAGAACATCGGCTTCACGACTCCCATGTCGTGCTTCGTCAAATCTTGCACCGACGCCTGCCGTTGATAGGCCGTCACCGCGTATCGTCCGGGAAGACAGGACGGCAGCAAACCGGCAAATCGGTTCTGCTCTTTAGTCAACGGGATATCGTGCTGCTTGCGCTGCGGGTCCATCACACGAAGGACGACGCCGTCCAACGTGTCGAGCCGGCCGCCCGCTTCTTCGCGCAGAAACTCCGCGTACTCCCCGAAGTACACGGTCAACGGATACTCCTTCCCCGGCGCAGCGGGCCCGCTGGTTTCGATCCACATGAAATGCGCCTGCGCTTGCGCCCATGTCGACAGGACGCACGCTAATACCAGGCTCCCGATTCTGAGGCTCTTGGTCTTGCGGTCAGTCATCTGCGTCTCCTGGGTGTCATTGTGATGGGGGAGGTTAAAACGACATCGAGAATCCGCCGTAGAAATTGCGAATCTCGCCCGGTTGAATGCCGACAAAACTGCTGGTCGTCCGCTGCGCGATGTAGCTTTCGTCCATGAGGTTGCGGACGCCGGCAAACACGGACCACCGCGCCTTCGGCGGCGCATAGTTGAAGCGCAAATTGACCAAGGTATAGGAGGGAATGGCGCCGACGGTGCCCAGCGCGTTCTCGGCCTGGGTGTTGGCGGTATCCGTGAATTGCTTCGCCACGACGGTGGCGTCAAGCTCGATGGAGGCGCCGCCCGGATGGTAATAGCCGACCGCGCCGTACATGGTCATTCGCGGGGCGTACGGGAGATCTTTCCCGGTGGTCGATCCCGATAGAGACTTCGGCCGCAGCAGGGTGACGTTGCCGCGGGTCATGAAGCCGGAGAGCGGCTGGACCAGCTGACCCCAATCCATGACGACCGAGGTTTCGATGCCTTCGTGGAGCGTTTTCCCGCCGTTGATGAACCGGCTCCCCTGCTGCACGATTTGGTTGGAGAAATCGATGCGGAAGAGCGCCAACTCCGCGGTGATACCCGTATAGACGGTCGAGCGGATCCCTACATCCGAGCTCAATCCCCGCTCGGCGTTCAGGTCCTGATCGGTGCCGGTCGTGGGGTCGATGGCATTTGCGAACGTCGGCGGCCGGAAGGTCGTGTGGACATGGCCGAAGAGGGTAGTGTTTCCGGACAACTCGTACTTGATGCCCGTTCCATAGATGAGGCCCCGCGTGGTCACGGTGCTCTTGAAGTTGGGCACCGCGCCGGGCGGGATGGCGTTCAGCGTTTCCCGACTCTGATCCACCTGCTCCCAACGGACTCCCGGCGTGATCGACAACCGGTCCGTCAACCGAAACTCGAGTTCTGAGTACACCGAGTACGCGCGGGACTCCAGATCGGCATTGTTGGTCGTTCGGCTGACCTGAGAACCGGCCGTACCGATTCCGGTTACGTCACTGAGGCGTTCCGAATGGTACCGGGCACCGGTCACCAACCGGTGTTGCAGGCCGAACAACGAGAAGTTCATCTGGTGCTCGGGTACGACGCCGAGTACGTTGAACTTCCGGAGAAAGTTCTGGCTCGTCTGCGCCAGGACCCCGGTCGTGGAATTTTGATCCTGAATGTACCAGTTCCGCTCGAATACGTTGCCGTAGACCATGATCTGGCCGCTGTGCACGGTGTCGAACTCGTGCTTCGCGGTGATATCAATCCCCCCGCGGTTACCTTTGAACTCGTCGTACATCTTGCCTGCCTTCGTCCGGTCCGCGGCAAATTGCGTCGGCGTGATGGAGCCCGGAGTCTGCGTGGCTTCCTCGTACCAGGACACGTTGGTCGTGACGGTTGTATGTCGATCCGGATGGGCTTCCAGCCGAAGAGAAAAATCGTTCACTTGCGAGGCGCTATGTTCGCGGAACCCGTCCGTTTGCCGGCGCAGATACCCCGCGCCGATGCCCAGATTGCCGAAGTAGCCGCCGTAATAACTGTCGCTCTGAATCATATTGAAACTGCCGAAGGTATTGGTCGTCGAAAACGTCGGCGTTTGCGGCAGTGCCTTCGTCACGAAATTGATGAGCCCCCCTTGCGTGTTCGGCGAGTATCGCACCGTCGCGCCGCCCTTGATGATTTCGATATGGTGGACCCGGTCGATGGGCACCATGTAGTACATGGCTGGATCGCCGAACAAGGCTGGTTGGATCGGCACGTCATCGACCAGGACGAGAATGTTGCGCGACCGAACCGGATTCATTCCGCGAATACTGATGTTTGGTCGCAACCCTTGCCCGTACTCCTCAAGGATGTTGACGCCGGGAACACGCCGGAGCATTTCATCCGCGCTCTTGGGCCGAGCCCGCTGGATTTCCTCGCTCGTGACGACATTGACCGTCCCCGGAATCTCCTTGATCCGGTCCTCGTTCATGTCGTCGCGCTGATGGACGTCCTTGATCATGACTTCCGGCACGGCAACCGGCCGCGTCAACCGCGTGGCGCTATCCGTCGGATCGGACTGCTGAGCCTCTTGACGGACGGGCGCGTCCGCCTCCTCTGCCGCGCCACCGCGCGCGGTCGGACACAAGGCAATAAAAACCGCGAGGACACATATCTGTCGGACGAACATGTGATCTCCTTTTTTGAGCAATAAAAAAGCCCACAACCGTTGTTCGGTTGTGGGCTCTGGACGAAGTGTCCGTTGGCCTCCGTTGTCACCCGGCGCTCATCGCGGGGGCGTTCCCTGGATGGCACTGACCGGTATCGACACGAAATTTCCGCATCGTACGCATTTGATGACGAGACCGTTCCCTTCCCATCGCGCAAGCAGACGCCCGCAATGGCACCGGAGGTCTCCCGATCTGGACTCTCTCATCGTGCAACCCTTCAGTTCTGAAACACCACCTGTTTGAGTTCGCCAGCCGGAAGCTCCACATCTCCGAATTCCGATCGGCCCTTGAATATTCCCGGAATCCCCAGCGCAAAATCACCGGTTTTTCCGTCGGTGAGTGTAATCGAGACTTCCGGGGTGGTATCGTGACCGCCTGACTTGATGACCATCTGTTTGATCTGCTCGAACTTGATCTTGACCGTGGCCACACCGCGTTTGAGCGGCATCTCCCGCATTTCATGCGGCACGAAGGAGGTCTCGCTCACCTTTTCCTCCCAGTAAAAAATGACATTAGCGATATCGGTCTGGACGCCTTTACTGTCCGTAACGATGGCATTGAACGCTTTTTCCGACTTAGCTTGGGCCGCTCCGCTATACACAGTGAGGAAGCACACGAGCAGACGCGCGGCGACACGGGTGACGATCGACATGTCGGTTCTCCTTTTCTTATCCATCGAGCTTGTACGTAATGGGCACTCGAATCGTGACGGAGGGTTGTCCGAGCTGATGCCGCAACGGTAGCGGAGACGATTGCCGCACGACGCGGATCGCCTCCTCATCGAGCCTCGGATGGCCCGAACTCTCGGCCACATGAAGACTGACGATCTCGCCCGTCTCGTGCACCTCCGCTTCCACGACGACCCGTCCCTCCAATCGCCGGACTTTGGCGAATATCGGATACCGCTTCAACTGTTCGATCCGCTCCCGCAACGCCGACGACAGCCAACCGTAATCGGCGTGGAGTTCGCGCTCGATCGGCCCCGGTGTTGACACACGTGCTTCCTGGACCGGTACCGAACGAACGGTATCGACTACCTCGCGTTCGCGATGCATCACGGTATCCATCGGGGTGGTCATGTCTCTGGCCTCAATCGGAGTAGATTCGACGGCTTCCCCGCTCGAGGCCGGCGTCATCGTCGAGACAGCCGCGGAGTCTCTGGTCTGGATGGCCTCGAGGGGCACGGAAACCTCTTCGGGCCTCGCGATGACTTCCCGATGCGGAACTTCCACGGACGCTTCGAGCGTACGGACGAGGGTTTGCCGCGCCTGCGGCGCGGCAGTCTCGACGAGCGGCTCCGCCGCAGCCTGCAAGACATGGCGAGCGACGACGGTACGAGTGGCGACTGCTTGCTCCACCAGGGATTGCTGCACGGAAGTCATCGGAGTCGCGCGGTCGCCCCGCTGAGTCGGAGGTGTGGGAGGGGCGGGAGTCGAGACCGACTGGACCGGCTCAGGCGCCTGAAACGAGGAGACGGCGATGACGATGGCCGGAGTCGCCTGTTCGAGCGGCGGCTCGCCGTAGGCGAAGAGAAACGCGGCTGTCCCGCCAACTGTCGCATGCGTGAGTGCCGACACGAACCAGCCGGTACGATGATGCGCGCGGCCGGTCATGTCCGCGCCACCTCGAGGCTGACCTTCTGAAAGCCCTGCAGCTTGATCTGATCGATGACCGCCACGAACCGATCCAAGACCGTCGTCCGGTCGGCCCGCAGGATCACGGCGGACTGGATCGGGTGCTGCGACAATTCTCGGCTCAGTACCTCTGATGACACCGGACGATCGTTGAGATACAGCGTGCCTTCCGTACCGAGCGTGACCACGATCGGAATTTCGCTTGAATCGGACGCCGACGACGCTCGAGCGAGTTCGACGGGAATTTGTCCCGTCGATATGAACGTGGCGGTGGTCAGCACGGTGACCAGCAGCACTAACATGACGTCGACCAAGGGCACGACGTTGATCTGATTGAGTTCACGTTCCATGTCGTCCTCGATGTAGCACCAACAGTTCGGAAACCCGACGGCGCAGCACGTTGTTCAGCACGACGCAGGGAATCGCAACGACCAAACCCACCGCGGTCGCCTTCAAAGCGAGACTCAAGCCCACCATGATGGCGCTCACCGCCATCGCCTTACTGGATCCCATGCTGTGGAAGGTCAGCATGATGCCCAGAACGGTCCCTAAGAGCCCGATATAGGGCGCGTTGGCCGCCACCGTCCCGATGACGACCAATCGTCGGGTGAGAGCGATCTCAAGGTCGTGCTCGTTGCCGAACGTCGTGACATCCACTCGCCGGTAGAAGAGCCATCGTTCTACCCCGATCGCGCAGGCCCAACAGCTCAATACGGCCAAGAGCCCGATCACTCCGTACTCGACCGCTCCGTTCAGTGCGTCCATCGTGCGTCCCGGTTGCGACAATAAAAAAAGCCCAAGCTGCCTTCGCAGTCTTGGGCTCAGGTTTCTCGAACCTCTGGCCTCGGGCAGCTGATTTCTCGCTCAGCCAAACCCGATACTGATTATAATTATCAATACCGTAATTGTAGCGCGACTGTCAAGGGGGGGCCTAAAATTCGCCTCAGTCCTGCCACCAGGGCGGTGTGGCGGATTCAGTCATCCAATTGGCCTTCGATTCATGAACCGAGGAAGCAGGAACGGGAAGCCGTCGCTTGCGCCCCTCCCCGTTCCCCGCTACCGGACCAGCTGCACATCAGGCTTCTAATGTCCTCCGCTCGCGATACGTACAGACTGCGACTGGACATGCCTCGGCAGTAACATGATGCAGTTCGGGTTGTAGCCCTGCTGCTTCAACGTATCGATGCTGCCCAGAATCGTGCCTTGCTTCGCATCGATCACGGTGATCGACCCGTCGCTCAGTCCGTCCAGGTTGAGCAGACTGTTTTGAACGAACAGATATCGCTCATCGGGCGAGAGCACCGTATGGTGAGCCCCGGCGGCGGCGGGAATCGCATGAAGGAATGCCGGGTGCTGCGGGTCGCTGTTGTCGTACACGTTCACGAATCCCGGCTTGGCGGTGGTGACGTAGAGGCGGTCGCCCTTGGCGTTGTAGAGCATTTCCAGCGGCATGCCCTGTCCTCGCGGGCCGACATCATCGACTTGATGAAATGCGAAGGATGCGCGCGCGGGATCCCAGACTCCCGCCCATAGCGTCCCTTCCATCATATTGGTGATATGCATCACCGGCGGATTGGCGCGCGGGCTGAAAGCGATTTCCACGGGCGCCGATTTGGCAGGTGCCGGATTCGACGACACCGTGTGCGTCGACAACACCTTCCCCGTGCTGGCCTCCACGACCGTGACCGTGTCGCCCATCTCAGACATGTCCGGTTTCATCGTGCTGGTGACGACGAATCGGTTGATGCCGTCATGGATGGCGATCCCGTGCGGATACGCGATGAAGCGGTCGGCCGATTCCAACGCGCTGATCGTCTTGATCGGCCGGTCGTTCACGGCGTCGCCGACGATGACGTTGTTCGATCCCATACAGGTCAGGTACCAGGTCCGATTGTCTTCGGACACCGCCAGGTCTTCCGAAACCTGGCAGTCCGGCACCTCGATGGCCCGGAGGCGATAGGGAAAACGCGTCAGATCCACGATATGCAGCAGGCTCTTACCCAAAGCCGTAATGTAGGCCTTGCTCTGGTCGCGATTGAAGAAGATATGGTGGGCCACGAGATCGGACGGAAGCGGGATTTCCATCAGAACTTTCCCGAATCCGGCGGACTCAGGATCGATGTCCATGATCGCAATCCCCTCCCGCCGTACCGGTTGATCCGGCTTACTTTCATAGTTGAGCAAGGCGAGCAGTTCGGCCGAAGCAAGCGCCGGGACGGTCAGCAGCAGGCCCAAGGTCAACGTGAGCAATCGAATTGTTTTCATGACAGCCTCCTTCTGTATGAATGTAGACGGACGCACTCCTGTTTGACATTCGTTCCGCCGCGTGCGGACACCAGTGTCCGATGTTGCGCTTCACACCCTCTCGCCAATGGGGCCGACTCCACCGACCCGCGCCCGGCCATTCAGGCTCTATTCATCGCATGTGCACCGTGTGTGACCGCCCCGCCCGCGCGTAACGCGGCCGCAGCCAACACGGCTTCGGCGATCTCCGGTTCCGTCACACCGATCTCTCTTGCCCTCCCTACGTGGAGGTCAATGCAGTAGGGACACTGAATCGTCAGTGCGACCGCAATCGCCATCAGTTCCTTATATTTTCTCGGGATCGCTCCCTCAGCCCAGGCCGCTTTATCGAACGCCCAAAATGCTTTCGTCGCTTCCGGCGCATGAGTTTCCAGCTCCTTCAACTTTGTAAGCTTCTTCATATCGTACATGCCCGACCTCCTGGTCATGCTGAATGTGCGTTGCCATGATATTTCCCTTCTGGACAGTTCAGGCTCGGATGCCGATGACTTCCAGATACTCCGCGAACACGGTGGTGCTGCCGTGTCCGCTCCGATTGTGTGTCGACCAGAGTTCTTCGAGTTCCTGACGCAGCCGGTCTCGGCCGGAGCCGTCGAGCGCGGCGAAGGCTTGATTGGTCGGACCGTAATAGAGCTGGAACAATTCGACGACTTCGTTGGGGGGAAACGGATAGCTGAACGTGTAGGATCGTCTGGTCAGTTGGAGCTTTGCCAAGCCCACGCCCAATCGAGCCTGGACGGTCGTTTCATCGCCCCATAGCGTGGGAGAGGGCATGCCGGATGGCGCGATGAATTTCGCAACGGTCTTGAACATCTGTCCGACGAATCCCGACGGCGTCCAGTTGGCCATGGCGATCGTGCCGCCCGGCACACAGACCCGCAGCAACTCCCGCGACACCAGGTCGGGCCGCGGCGCGAACATGGCGCCGATCAAACTCACCACCACGTCGAACGCCCCGTCTTCGAATGGCAACGCTTCGGCGTCGGCCTGCTGAAACCGAACCCGTAGGTCTTCTCCCCGGGCACGGGCCTGCGCTCGCTCGACCCAGTTATCAGCAAGGTCGACGCCGGTCACGTTCAATCCGTCTCTCGCGGCCATCAGTGCCAGTTGACCGGACCCGCAGCCGACATCCAACAATGTGGTACCGGGAGCGAGCGAGAGCCGTTCATAAAACTCCCGTGCGCCACCCTCCATGTAGCGTGAAAACCGATCGTAGTCGCCCGCAGACCAAATCTCCTTAAGACGGGCCTTGAGGCGCTCCGTGTCCGACGACATCGTTTCGACTGCCATGATCGACCTCCTGGGTATGAGTGGTTGCCGTCGCTTTTCCTTCACCGCGTGACACGGCCCTCACTATACGGAGCCGACCCAATGGCTGCTTATCCGCTCGTCTGGCTCTCTTATCAGCAGCATGCTAAGCTGCGACTTCGTTTATCCGATCGTCCGTCCGGCTTAGCCGATCTGCTTCGCGTACTTCTGGAATTCGCCATGGATGTGTTGTCCGAAGTGCTCAGAGCCGTCCGACTCGACGGCGCGGTCTTTTTCAACGGCGAGTTTTCCACACCCTGGTGCGCACGCGAACCGGACGCCTGCACGATGGCCCCGTATCTGTCCGCACCGGCCAAACACATCATCATCTTTCACCTGGTGCTGGAGGGACGGGGCTATGCGAAGGTCGATGCGGCAACTCGCTCCGTCCCGTTGACGGCCGGAGATATCGTCATGTTTCCGCATGGGGACGCTCACGTCCTCGGGAACGGGCCGCCCGTCACGCCCGTCGACAGTACCGAGCAATTGCAGCGGATTTTTTCAGAAGGCGGGATCTTGTCTCAGTCCGGCGGTGGCGGGGAACTCACACGGTTGATCTGCGGCTATCTGACCTGTGACAAAGAACTCAGCCGGGTATTTCTCGCGGGACTACCCCCGATCGTCAAGCTCAATATTCGCGTCGACTCGTCGGGCCAATGGCTCGAGGACACGTTCCGCTACTCGGTCGATCACGCTGAAGACGCCGGTCCCGGCAGTGCGGCCGTCGTGGCCAAACTGTCGGAGGTATTGTTCGTGGAAGCCTTGCGCCGGTATATCGCGCAACTCCCAAAAACTCAGACCGGATGGCTGGCCGGGACACGCGATGGTGAGGTGGGAAAAGCGCTCGCACTGCTGCATCGTCAGCCAGCCCATCCCTGGACGATTGCGACGCTGGCAAACGAGGTCGGCGTATCCCGATCGGTGCTGGCCGAACGGTTCCGTCACTACCTATCGGATACGCCTATTGGATATCTGACACGTTGGCGGTTGCAGCTCGCCGCACAGTCCTTGGCCTCGACTTCCAAGAGCGTGGCGGAAGTGGCCGGCGACGTCGGCTACGAGTCAGAACCGTCATTCAACCGGGCATTCAAGCGCGAGTTCGGTGTGCCGCCGGCTCGCTACCGGAGCCTTGCCCAACCACGGCGTGTAGTTGCGGCTGGTGGTGCTAAAGCAAAAAGCTCGATTCTCTAGAGCGGCCTGATCTTAACGCTCGGCGTTTGCCTGGTAATTAAAATGCCGGTCAACGCGTAGCGTTCCGCCACACGTTGACCGGCATTTTAGACGATCGAGAGAGCTTACTTCGCTTCGGCTGTCTTCACTTTCCCGGGTTGTATGAACGGCATGAGTGGCAGGTCCTTGGCGTCCTTCGACACCTTCAGAGTTGCGATCGCGCCACGCAGGGCATCGGTCAGTGAGTGCGTGACGATGGGAATCACGCCTTCGCCTTTGTCGAGCACCATGTCCATGATGGCGGCTCCGGCAGGCGGTACCATGAAGGTCTGTACGCCGCGAAGCCGGTTGGCCGGGTTACCGCTCTCCCACACATCCTCCCACAGTTCGGCGATGGGATGGACGGCGGAGAAGTTGTTGGGGCCCGCATTGACGAAGTAGAAGCGCACACGCTCCCCCGGTTTCGCCTCAAGGAAGTTTCCGCCGCTCGTGCTATGAACCGGATCGTATCGAAAGACCCCTCCGTTGAAGACCACGTTTTCGTATTTCCGGTCGAACATCGCTTGCACGTCGTCCGGGTCCTTGAACAGTTCACTTTGTACTAGCACATATTCGCGATCGGCCTTCGGCATCGCCTTGCGGTTCTTCGAGTCGACGATGATCGCGCCCATCATGCCGCGCGCGACGTGTTGGATCATCGGGGATGCGCCGCAGTGGTACACGAAAATCCCTGGCTCCTTGGCCTCCCATTTATACTGCAGCGATTCCCCTGGATTCAGCGCCTTGTAGTGATTCAGAAAATCAGTTTGTGCGGCGTGAAAATCCATAGAATGCGGGCGGGCATTTGTCGATGGGTTGGTAAATGTGAAATCGACCGTATCGCCCTGCTGAACGCGGATGACGGGTCCGGGAAATTGATTGTTGAAGGTCCAAGCGCTGTAGGTCGTGCCGGCTCCGTCGATGACTACTTCGGTTTCCACCGCCTGCATCTCGACTTTGACGACTTTGGCTTCGGCCGCCGTCGCTAATGCCAGTATCCCTGCGCCTGCCAGAACCCAATCCCTGTACTGCATACCCACGATACCCTCTTGTTAAATAATGAAAGGACGGACACTCCCTCGACTGATTGGCAGTGTACGAAAATGTGGAGCGGAG
>JAXLZJ010000014.1:0-157503 GCA_046350995.1 Nitrospira sp. | reverse complement strand
CGTGATGACATCGACCAGAGGATGCTCGGGCGCCAATACCATATAGGTCGCCCCGAAGAGCGTGTCGGGCCGCGTCGTGAAAATGCGGATCCTACCGGTGGTCTCGGCCAGGGCGAAATCCACCTCCGCGCCGATCGAACGGCCGATCCAATTTTTCTGCATTTCGAGCGTACTGGCAGGCCACTCCACCAGTTTGAGGTCCTCCAGCAACCGGTCGGCATAGGCCGTGATCTTGAGTACCCACTGCCGCATGGGCTTGCGGACGACGTCGAATCCGCCGACCTCGCTCTTGCCGTCGACAATCTCCTCGTTGGCCAGGACCGTGCCCAGGGCGGGGCACCAGTTGACCGGCACCTCAGCCACGTAGGCCAGACCCCGCTTGTAGAGCTGCAGGAAAATCCATTGTGTCCACCGGTAATAGTCGGGATCCGTCGTGCTGATCTCCCGCTCCCAGTCGTAGGAGAGGCCGACCCGCTTCATCTGCCGTTTGAAAGTCGCGATATTTTGGGCGGTGGTCAGGGCCGGGTGTACACCGGTCTTGACGGCGTATTGCTCGGCGGGGAGGCCGAAGGCGTCCCACCCCATTGGATGGAGCACGTTGAAGCCCTTCATCCGCTTGTAGCGCGAGACGATATCCGTCGCGGTATATCCTTCAAGATGCCCGACGTGCAGGCCGGACCCCGAGGGATAGGGAAACATGTCGAGACAGTAGAATTTCGGCTTCGCGGGGTCGTGGACAGCCCGGAACGGTCGGTGTTCTTCCCAATAGGCCTGCCACTTCGCCTCGATGGCGTGATGATCGTACCCTTTGCTCATGATCGTCGTGATTCCTTCAAAGAGGGAGGACTCTAACATAGACCGCAGGGGGCAACAACAATGAGGGGGCGCGGAGAGGAGTTCGGGTGGGGGCCGGCCGGTCCCTGTTTGGCCGGCCCCCGAGAAAGTCGAGTGAGCGTCGGAAGCGTATCGGTTCGGGCCGCGAATATCGTACCGTCTGTACCTAGGGCCCCACCCTGCCATCACGTCGTCGTATGGTGTAAGACTACGGGAAACGGGAGCCGCTGCCTATCGCCCGGAGGGTGGGGCCGGCCCCCTACGAAGGAGAGAAGAGGACCGCCACATGGGTTGGTACGGAACGATCCTGTTTCCCCGCCTCATGGATCTGATCATGAGCGGACCGGCCTTTCAACGGCTCCGACAGGAGTTGCTCCAGCCGGTCCACGGCGATGTACTGGAAATCGGGCTGGGCACGGGGTTGAACCTGCCCCACTATCCGGCAGGCGTGACGAGACTGCGCGCCGTCGAGCCGGCGACGATGCTTCCCGACCGGCTGACGGCCCGCCGAAACGCGGCGGCCTTTCCCATCGATATCATCCGGCAGAGCGCGGAGACGCTTCCCTTCCCCGATTGTGCGTTCGACTTCGTCATCAGCACCTGGACCCTCTGTACGATCTCCGATCCGCGACAGGCTCTCCGTGAAATCCGGCGCGTGTTGAAACCGGCCGGGCAGTTTCTGTTTCTCGAACACGGCCGCAGCGACGAGGCGCAAACCGCCGCCTGGCAGGACCGTTTGAACCCGATTCAAAACGTGATCGGCTGCGGCTGCAATTTGAACCGGCCGATCGACCGGCTCATCGCCAGCGCTGGTTTCAGGATTGAACGGCTCGACCGATTCGTGATGGAGGAAACCCCGAAAATTGTGGGGACGATGTACCGGGGCGCCGCGGTCATCGAGGAACGGGTTACCGGACCGAGTTCGACGCCGGCCCGTTGAGCAAAACCGTCATGCGCTCGATGGAGCGGAATGTCTTCGAGGCTTCGGGAGGCAACTGCGAACTGGACTTTGCGCTGTGGACGATGTGACGGATACCGTAGGCGTGCGCCGCGCGCAGGCAGCCTTCGTCATCGTCGACATAGAGCGACCGGGCCGGATCGAACCCCACCAGTCGCTGGCAGGCAGGCCAATACTCCGGCCGCATCTTCAGATACCCCACTTCAAAAGCGTCGACGATCCGGTCCACCTGCTCGTGCAGGCCGGTCTTGGCCGTCTTCACGTCGACTCCGGCGCGATGGGCGTTCGTGACGATCGTGACCCGCTTCCCGCGGCGACGCAGGTCTTCGAGAAACGGCTCCGCGCCGGGCAGAAATCCGATCATGTGATCAAGTTCGCGATGCAGGGCCACGACGTCGAGGCCCACACGGTCGGTCCAATAATGGAGATCCGTCCACGCCAACTCGCCTTCGACCGACCGATACATCGCCATGAGGCGGCCGCGGGACTCCTCGAAACTGAGCCGATGGAGCGCGGCATAGCGGCGCGGGAGCTCCTCCTCGAAGAAAAAGTTGTCGAAATGCCGGTCGAGCAGCGTCCCGTCCATATCGAGCAGGACATCGTCGATCTGCTCCCAGTTCACCGTCGTCTCGGTCATAGGCGAAAGTGTACCTGAGGCCGGTTGTGTTTGCCAAAATTCCTGTGATACGGTCCGGCACCCATGAAATCGACCAAACCCAAACGCGAATCGCCGGCGGCGACCCAGGCGCTCCCGTTCAAATCCGAAGCCGCGATGCCGCTGGTCGCGATCATCGGCCGGCCGAACGTCGGCAAGTCGACGCTCTTCAACAAGATTCTCGGCGTGAAGACGGCGATCGTGGACGACGTTCCCGGCGTCACCCGGGATCGCAACTACGCGGATGCGACCTATCGCGGCCGCTCCTTCCGGCTGGTGGACACCGGCGGGCTCGATCTGTCGGCTTCGGATGGCATGTTGGCGCTGATCCGTCGGCAATCCGAATTGGCGATCGCGGAAGCGGATATTCTGATCTTCGTGCTGGACGGTCGGTCGGGTTTGACGCCGCCGGACCACGAAGTCGTGCGCGTCTTGCGCGGCGTGACGAAGCCCGTATTCTTCGCAATCAACAAGATCGATACCCCGAAAGCCGATCCGCTGATCGCGGACTTCTATCAGCTGGGCCAAGAAACGTTGTATCCGATTTCGGCCGAGCACGGCATCGGCGTCGCCGAACTGCTGGACGCAATCTATCCGCTGCTGCCGCCCGCGGACGAGGCCTCCGAATTGAGCGAGTTGCCGCGCGTCGCGATCGTCGGCCGGCCGAACGTCGGCAAGTCGACGCTCGTGAACGGAGTGCTCGGCGAGGAACGGGTCGTGGTGAGCGATGTCCCGGGCACGACCCGCGACCCCATCGATTCGCTCGTCACGCACGACGGCCATCGCTACATCTTCACGGACACCGCCGGCATCCGGCGGCGCGGCCGCATCGACCGGGGCATCGAAGGCTACAGTGTCATGCGGTCGCTGCGCGCGATCGGACGCTCAGACGTGGCGGTGCTGCTCCTCGATGGTGTCGAAGGAGTCACGGAGCAGGATACGAAGATCGCGGGGGCTGTGCTCAAGCAGGGCCGCGCCTGCATCCTGATGGTCAACAAATGGGACCTGCGCTCCGGCGATGCCCAAGCCCGCGAGGACTACGAACGGGAACTGCGCCGGCGCTTCCCCTTTCTGACCTGGGCGCCGGTTCTCTACGCCTCCGCGGTTCAGCCGGGCTCGTTGCGCCAACTTTTCCCCGCCATCAACCAGGTCCACCGCTCTTTCACGAAGCGCGTGCCGACGGGAGCGCTCAACCAACTGCTGCAGGAAATCCTGGAAACGCACCCGCTCCCCGTCCGAAAAGGCAAGCCGTCGAAAATCACGAAGTCGGCCTTCATCACGCAAGTCGCGACCAAACCGCCCGTGTTCGCCCTGTTCGTCGGACACCCGCAAGACCTTACGCCGGCCTACCTGCGCTACGTGGAAGGCCGCCTACGGGAGACCTACGGATTTTCCGGCACACCGCTTCGGATCCTCGCACGCAAGAAATAACCTCCGCGGTACGCATGTTCCCGAGTGCATCCCCCCGTAACGCTACGAGCGGAAGGGAATTGCGCTTGACTCGATTCCGGCCTCATGTTATTCGCAGATCATCCTCATGATGAACGAGCGCCTCCGCCGCGATTGCAGGACTCGTTGAATCTAAACTCAATCGATATTCTTCACTACACCATGACCTCACGATCCATCATGCTGCGGTTTGGGTTGCTGTGCGGCCTTCTGTACGGAGCGACTCTGTCCATCTCCGCCACGGAGACACTGGCCCAAGGGTCGGCGGAAGGGGGACCGGAGCCTGCCGCGGCGGCGGTCGCTTTCGACGAGACGAATCCTTCGATCGCGCTCAAGGGCTCAGTCTGGCGGACCAAGCCGGGTATCGTGTTCCTGAGAACCCCGGTCGGCTTGTTGACGCTCAGCTCGAAAACGACGCTCAAAGACATGCGGGCTTCGCAGGAAGTCTCGTTCTGGATTCACGGACCGCATATGGCGGTGGAGATCCGCAAGCGGGCCGACGGCTCGCTGGTCCATCGGTATTTGAGCGGACCGTTCAGCTCATCCGGAGACACCACCGCTCTGGCCCGCTGGACCCCGGAGGGCGAGAAGACGGTCCATGTCGGCACGTACGAGGCGCAGCTTTCCGCACTGAAAGATGGCAACCCGGTCACCGTCGAAGTGGACGCGACCGACACCGTCGTCGGTGTCCATGATTTGCAGTTCGATCTCCAAATCGCGCAAGTACCTACCAGCGGGGCAGACGTGCACATCCTCCTCACCGGAACGGTGGCGAAACTCAAATCGAATTTCATCTTTTTCAGAACCCCCGTGGGGATGATCAACGTCAACGCGAAAATCGGCATCCGCAACGCCAAGATGGGTCAGACCATGACGCTGCATGTACATCAACACCACGTCGTCGCCGACCTGACTCCGGCCAACGGCGCCGCTCCCGCGCACCGATTCATCACCGGGCCGCTCCAGTTCGCCACCCCCGACCATACCAGCATGACGTTGTGGACACCGGAGGGCCAGCAAACCTTCCCCGCCGATCGCGGGAAAGCGGCCCTTGCCGGCACGAAAGAGGGCAGCCCCATCAACGTCGAGCTGAACGGTCAGGGAACGGTGGTGGACATCCAGCGGCTGAATTGACCACCGGCTGCGCCCGCCTTCCTTGACAGTCTTTTCCTGCTCTCCGTAGACTCATCACCACCCTCATGAAATCGCCCTCCACCACCAAGCAGTCGACTCCTCCGGGGACGCACGACGGACACGTGCGAGTTAGTTTCGACCGGCTCTACCGGGATCACGTCGATCAGATGTACCGCTTCGCCACCCGGTTGTGCGGCGAAGCCGAAGCGGCCAAAGATCTCGTCCAGGAAACGTTTCTCAACGCCTATCGGGGCTACGAGGCCTTCCGGGGCGACGCGCAGGTGTCGACCTGGCTCTATACCATCGCCTCGCGCGCCTGTCTGCGGATGCGGCGCAAACGGAAAGGTGAGCCGGAACGGGAGCTGTCTCTTGACGAGTTCGTGCCGACGTCGGAGGGTGAGTTCCGCCTGCAGATTCCGATGGAAGGGCTCACGCCGGAAGAAGCCCTGCAAAACAAAGAACTGCGGCAGGCTCTCGACCAGGCGATTGGGAAACTCCCGAAGAAGTACCGCATGGTGCTGATTCTCCGCGACATGGAAGGGCTCAGCGCGAAAGAAGTCGGGACGGTCATGGGCTTGAACGAACGCGCCGTGAAATCACGCCTTCATCGCGCCCGGCTGTTTGTCCGGCGCGAACTGAGCGCACGCGGAATGGGCGACGCACATGACCACGGCAACGGACGTCCCGCTGCGCAGAGAGGAGCCTGACGATGGCCAAGCGAACTCCCCCTCGCCCCGTTCGAAAGAAAGCCAGCCGGCCGCACCGGCACGGGCAAGGCCGCTGTATGCACATTCTGAAGCAGTTATCGGCTTACATCGACGACGAATTGCCGGGGCCGATCTGCGCGGAGCTGCGCAAACATCTCGGGGCCTGTCCGAATTGCGAGGAGTTCGTCGCCTCGCTGCGCCAAACCGTCGCCCTCTGCCAGCATCAGCCTGCCCCGCGACTCTCCGCAGCAGATCGAGCCGCGATGCGGGCCGCGATCGTCCGAGCCACACGGCCTCGCTAAATCTGCGCTCTTCCTGTCGTAACGCCCCCGCCACTGCGGCAAACCCGCTTCCCTGGCCCCTTTCGGTTCAATTCGACGCCGTGCTACAGTACCAGCTTCGATTTCATTGTCCTGACCTGAAACGGGTGAACATCATGATGCAGCGAACGGTGTCCGTGTTGGGGGCGTGGTTCTGGTTGAGTGTGATCGCAGTCCCGGCATCCGGCTGGTTAGCGGCGGACCAGGCCCTCGCCGCACCGGCGCAGAAGAAGGCCAAATCCTCGGCACAAGCCAAGCAGCCGGCGGCCGAGGTCGCAAAACGCTACGCGGAGGCGGTCGCTGCTGGCGATCGGACGACCGTCGGCCGGTTGGACTTTGCCTGCCAGTATCGGCTGGTGACCGCTTCGCCTGATGGCGCACCGTCGTTTCCGCTCGCCGGCGATGCCTCCTACGACGACTGCTGGCAATCGCTCAAAGCCGCCCATGCGCGGGCGCTGAAACGGGACGATATCGCAATGACCATCGTGTGGCCGAGCGCCGGCCCCTTGGTGTTCTTCGGAGACGAATTGCCGACCATGCCGGCGTCGGCCTTCGTGATGGACGAGGTCGGCATTGCACCGCCGGGCAGCGGACTGCATGTCGCCATCTCCAAAGTCCAGACATTACCATCGGGCTCGTTCCGCCTGGCCACAAATGGAAAAGCGCTCTCGGTTCCCACGAGCTTGGTGCACCTGACCATCACATACCAAGACCCGCTCACGTCTCCCCTGACGTACGCCGCCGGCACGGTGAAATGGACCAACACCATCAAGCGGGCCCGCAAGGCCCTCAAGTCTGTGACGACCCAATGGGTCGTCTTTACGGGGTTGAAGACGCACGGGTTCCCGGGGGATGTCGCTGTGTTCAATCTGCCGGTCGAGACTCAAGCGGCCGTCGCGGGGATGGTCGCGGAAAAAATTCCCTTTACGACGGAACTCAGTCGTGCGCTACCGGACTCCATGGTCTGGTGGGGGCCTGACGATCAACCCGGGACGCTCACAGCCGCCGCGGCGCGTGCCGCCACATTCCCGAACCTGCGCGATCGAGTGGCCTTGCTCAACCGGATCCTGTTGATCGACCCGAATCAGGCCGACGCCCTGACGGTCCTGACCCGCAATCTATACGCCGTGTTGATCCGTGAAGCCGCCGAGAGACACAAGATCTTCGTGAAAGACCCTGCCCTGTCCCTGGTCGTCAGCGAATTCTACTGGAATATCTATGCGGCTGCCGGACGACTGGACCTCTCGAATACGATGGAGATGGGCGGTTTGTCGCAGCCCTCGCCGGCCGATTATCTCTATCGCCTCCTGCCCGCGCTCGAGACCCTGGCCAGAATCCGACCGGAACAGCTCGACGTCCGGTTTCGACTCGGCGTCGCCTACCGGTGGAACAACGACCAAGTTCCGATGATCCAGACGTTCGAATCATTGGTGAAGGATATCCCTGAGGCCCGCAAGACACCCAAGGCCGAAGCTCTTTTGCAGTTGGCCTGGTCGCGAATCAACAAAGTCGCTTGGAACCGCATCCTGCACGATCCTGAGAGTGTGCGGGCGTATAACGATGCGCAAGCCTCCCTGGAACAAGCCGAGCTGCCGCTCGACAAATTCCTGGCGGAGTACGCGATGGCGTACAGCATGATTTTCATGCCGAACTACGACGACAAGGCCAAGATGCTCCGGCATCTCACCGAGGCAAAGCGCTGGTTCGACGAGATTCCGGGGAAATCGGACGAAGTCTGGCGCTACTTCCTGCATTCCGAATTGTTGAAGGCCGTCCTCGACGCGGATCCTCAGTTCCAGCCGATTCTGGCAACAGCCGAAGAAAAAACCAGCTAGTCTCCCCGCGAGGGCCGGACTGTCCGGCCCTCGCCGCGCTCGTTCCACGGACCATCGCCTTCCCGCGCCTCGCAACGGCCGCTCGCCGGCGATCCCCTTTACCTTCCGATTCCTTCGTACCCACGCCTGCATGAACGTGCGATTACCTGGGCAATTCTACGCATTCGGGGTAAGGTGCCCTCGGAGACCCTGCACCTCAGCCACACCGGGGTTCCCACCATTCGACGAGCACCGCATGACGCGTTGGCACCTAGATCTCTCATCGACTCTCAGTCGCCGAGCCATCGTCGGCCTCATCATCGCGCTGGCCCTCGGCATGGTCCCGCTGACATTATTCTCGACCGAGCTCTGGCAACTCCTCGGCATCGGCGGCGTCGGGTTGATTCCCCTGCTCGGACTGCTGTATTGGGCGCACCGCCGCCAGTCGACCGAAGAGGTTGAATCGGCGCAAGCTCGGCGGGCATTGGAGGCCAACGAAGCCCGGCTGAGGAAAATGGTCGACATCGCGCTGGACGCGGTGATCACCATCGACGGACGCGGTATCGTGACAGGATGGAATCCCCAGGCCGAACGCATCTTCGGCTGGACGTCGCAGGAAGCGCTCGGGCACTCCCTTACCACCACGATCATCCCACCGCAATACCGGGACGCGCACGAGCGGGGGTTGCGTCAGTTTTTCAAAACTGGCCACGGCCCTGTCTTGAACAAGCGGATCGAGATCGTGGCGTTGCATCGGTCCGGACGCGAATTTCCCGTGGAACTGGCCATCACGCCGGTTCATCTCGACGATCAGACAATCTTCAGCGCGTTCTTGCGCGACATCACCGATCGCAAGCAGGCAGAGAACGAATTGCGGCGCACCCAAGCCGCGGCGGAGTCATCGAACCGGGCCAAGACCGAGTTTCTCGCCAACATGAGCCACGAACTCCGCACGCCGCTCAATGCCATCATCGGAACCAGCGATCTTCTGTTGAAGACCTCGCTCACCCCCGACCAGCGGCAATGCGCCCTCATGAGTCAACGAGCGAGCCAGGCGCTGTTACGTCTCGTGAACGACGTGCTGGACATGGCCAAGATCGAAGCGGGCACATTGCGCATCGAGCGGGCGCCGTTCGATCTGAAGGACTTACTCGATCGGATCAGCCGTCTCGTTGGACTCCGACAGCAAGGCAAAGCGGTCGACTTGTCCTTCATCGTCGAGAGGGATGTCCCGACCCAGCTGGTCGGAGACGGGTTGCGTCTGCAGCAGATTCTCCTGAACCTCGTGGGGAATGCGCTGAAGTTCACCGAACACGGTTCGATCACCCTCGCCGTATCGCCGGCGCAGGCCGAGAACGGCCAGGCCCGGCTGCAATTCACCGTCCGCGACACCGGCATCGGCATTCCAGTCGAGCGCCTCGAGCATATCTTCGAACGGTTCACGCAAGTGGATTCCGGCGATACCCGCAAATACGGCGGCGCGGGGCTTGGCCTGTCCATCTGCAAGCAGTTGGTTGAACTGATGGGCGGCACGATTCAGGTCAGCAGCGAGGTCGGCGTCGGCACGACGTTCCGGGCGACGATTCCTTTCTCCCTGGCCACACCCGACGACGCCTCCGTTCCGGCCGCTGACGCTCCGGTCGTAGCCGCCACGGTGGACGCTCCCCGCTCGACTGAAGTCCCGTTGACCATTCTTTTAGTCGACGATTCGTCCGAGACCGGGCAGTTGGCCTCCCTCTATCTGAAATCGACGCCACACCGTCTCTCGCTCGCACCGGACGGGCCTTCGGCGATACAGCAATGCCAAACTCGTCGCTTCCACCTGGTCTTTCTCGATCTGCAAATGCCGGGCATGGACGGATACACCACCGTCGCCGCTATTCGGGCATGGGAACGGACGCAGGGTGCGCCTCCGATGCCGATCGTCGCACTGACGGCCGATGTCTTGGGCCAGGCTCGGGAGCGGAGTCTGCAAGCCGGCTGTACGGGCTTCATCGGCAAACCCTTTTCACAGGAGGCTTTTCTCCAGGCGATTCGCCGGCACTCAAGTCCGCAGGCCGATTCGCCGATGCTGTCTGAAAACAGACGCAGGGAGCTCCGCTCGGGGCAACCGGACGACCGAGACTTTGACGAACTCCGGCGGAAGTTTTTGACCAATCGTTGGAAGGACCTCACGACGCTGGCCTCGGCCATCGCCATGCAGGATTGGACGACCATCCAAACCATTGGCCACCGGATCAAGGGACTGGCCGGCTCGTACGGACTCGCAGAGATCGGCTCGATCGGCGGCCTCATCGAGGACGCCGCTCGTCTCCGACAGATGGACCGCATCGAGTCGGAACGGGAGCAACTGAAACGTGTCTTGGAACGGCTCGATCCCTCGCGCGATCAAGCCGCATGATGGACGATCGACACTAGGGAGAACGCGGAGGCAGCACCATGAGTATTCTGTTGGTCGACGATTTCGACGAAGAGCGGGAGTTTCTGCACACCGTGTTGACGAATGCCGGCTACGGTCCCGTGGTGGGCGCGGAGTCCGGTCGGCAGGCGCTGGAACTGCTCGGCATCATGGGGCACAACCTGTCCCCCTGTAATCCAGACGTGATCTTAATGGATCTGATGATGCCAGAAATCGACGGTCTTGAGGCGTGCCGCCAGATCCGGTCGATCGAACGGCTGGAGTTGACCCCGATCATTATGATCACGGCGAAGAGCGACGCGTCCGACTTGCAAGCCGCCTACACCGCTGGCGCCACGGACTTCTTGAGAAAACCGATTACGCCGGTGGAACTGGTCGCCCGAGTCTCGACCGCACTGAGCCTGAAGCAGGAACTGGACGCACGGAACGTCCGCGAGCTTGAACTTCTGAAGAAAACCGCAGAGCTGGAACGGGCCTATCAGGAGTTGAAGAGTCTGCGCGGATTGATCGCGATCTGTTCCAAATGCAAACGGGTCCGGTCGGACGGCACCTACCGCAAGCGGATCGAGGACTACCTCGAACAGTACTTTCAAACCAAGCTCGAACGGGACATCTGCGCCGACTGCATGAAAGAAGCATATCCAAAAGCCGGATGAGCGTCGCCGCTAGTGTTTGTCCATCTTCGCCAGCTCCGCGAAGTAATGGGCGAACGCGGTCATGCCGCTGGAGGCCTGGCCCCAATCGAAGTATTCGTTCGGCGCATGGTAGCCGTGTTCGGGCAGGCTGAGCCCCATGAAGAGGATCGGCACCTTCCAGGCCTTCTGCATCGTGACGACCGCTCCGATCGAACCACCTTCACGGATGAACGCCGGCTCTTTCCCGAAACCCGCTTTCGCCGCCCGCTTCACCGCTTCGACGTAGGGCCCTTCGAACAATCCCTGGAACGGCTGTAGCATACCCTCCGGTTCGACCTTCACGTTGGGATTCAACTTGGCGACATGCTTCTTGAGCAACGCGAAGGCCTTTTCCGGCGTCTGTTTGGGGACAAGCCGCATGCTCACTTTCAACTCGCCTTGACCCGGGACGATCGTTTTGACACCAGGGCCGTGATAGCCGCCGGTGAGCCCGTGAACCTCGAACGTCGGGGCGGCCCAGATGCGGCGCATGATCTCGCCGGGCTCCTGAGTCCGCAAGGTCCGGAACCCGTAAGCCGCTTTGAACTGCGACACCTGGAAACCGGACTTGAGGAAGCTCTTGATCTCCGCCTTCGTCGGGGCAACGACGTCGTCGTAGAATCCCGGAATCTTCACCTTCCCCGTCTTCGCATCGACGCAGGCGTGGGCGATTTCCATCAGTTCCGCGAGCGGATTCCGCGCCGCGCCGCCGGTCACCCCCGAATGCGCGTCCTTCGTTCCGGTCTTGAGCGTGAGCCGCGCCCCGATCAACCCGCGCAAACCATAGGGCATTGCCGGACGGCCTTTGGCGATCCAGATCGTATCCGACACGATCACCGAGTCGGGCCGCGGGATCGCCGTGCGGTCCTTCAATCCGGCGGCGAAGTGGGGGCTGCCGATTTCTTCCTCCAATTCCCAGAGAAACCGGATGTTGATCGGCACTCCCTGCTCGATCGCATACCGCGCGCCCAGCAAGGCCGCCAACGCCGGCCCCTTGTCGTCCGTCGCGCCACGGCCGTGATAAATTCCGTTGTCCTTCCGGAAGACGAAGGGCGAATCCTTCCATTCCGGCTCCTGAGCCGGCTGCACGTCGAGATGATTATAGATGGTCACCGTGGGATAACCCGCCCCGGTCGTCCATCCGCCGGAGATGATCGGATAGCCGCCGGTCTCTACGATCCGGGCCTCGGCCCCGAGACTGGTGAGATACTGGATGGCCAGCGTGGCGGTACGCGGCATTTCGCCCGCCTTTGCGGGATCCATGCTGATCGACGGCACCTCGACAAGCTGCCCAAGCAGATCTTCGAAACGCGGACGGTTGGCGGCGATGTACTGTTTCAACAGCTGTTCGTTCACAGACATGTGTCCCCCCTCGACAGATGAAGGATTATAGCGGGCGGCTGCCGGGAGCGAAAGGCAGACGCGGATCCTCCCGCAGGCCAAGTAATGTTAGAATGTACCGGTGATGTCCCGCCGCTTCCATCGCCGACCGTCCCTCCTCAACGTTCTCCTGTTCGGGGCGACGCTGTCGTTTCCGTTGGCGCTCCACGCGGAAGAAGTCGTTCCCATCGAACAGATTCTCGAAGAGCCCCGGGTGTATCACCTGCGACAAGTCACGATGGTGGGCGTCGCACGCGACGTCCAACCGCTCGATCCGTACAAACTCTCCGACGACCGGGTATGCTACGGCGCGTATCTGTTCAAATTGGAGGACGAGACGTCGGTCATGCCCGTGGCCGTCCTCGGCATCTGCGGGCGGCCCCTCGTCCGCGACCCGGAAATCGAAGACGGGCAGCGCGTCGAGGTGAGCGCCACGATTCAGGCTCCCAGCCACGGCGGCTACTACCTCAGTTTTCAGGGATTGAAGGTCGTGACGGACACGGAGGGGCTGGTCCAAGCCGTGGCGACCCGCATTCTTCCGGTGATCGAATGATCCGCTGCGCCGCCTCGGGGTTTTCTTTACAGCTCGCGGAGCGGCCGGTATAGTCGGAAGACAGTTCGTCGGATTCCGATTCCCCGCAATCCCGCCAAGGAGGCATCCATGACGTGGGCTCCCCTGATCGTCGTCGCCGTCCTCGTCCTCTTCGTCATCGGCCTGTACAACGCACTCGTCCGTCTCAGGGTGCAATCAGAAAACGCCTGGGCCGATATCGACGTGCAACTGAAGCGGCGATACGACCTGATCCCGAACCTGATCGAGACCGTGAAAGGCTATGCCGCCCACGAGAAACAGACACTCGACGCGGTTATCAGCGCCCGTAACCGCGCGATGGGTGCCGCAACCCCCGCCGCGAAAGCCGAAGCCGAAGGGTTACTCGGACAGTCACTGAAGTCGTTGTTCGCGCTGGCCGAAGCCTATCCGCAATTGCGCGCAGTCGAGAGTTTCAACCAGTTGCAGACCTCGCTCCAGCAGATCGAAGACGCAATCCAGCAGGCCCGGCGGTACTATAACGCCGTCGTGCGCGACCTCAATACGAAGATCCAGGAATTTCCATCCAACCTCATCGCGAACACGTTCGGGTTCAAGACCCGCGAATTCTTCGAACTCGCGGAAGCGTCGGAACGGACGGCGCCGAAGGTGTCGTTCGGGCAGACTGTCTCCTGACCGCCGGACGGTCTCACATTATGGGTCTGCGTCGTTTCGTCGGCCTTCTTGCCCTGCTCGTCGTTCTCACGGACCCGAGCCTCGTCGAGGCCCGCTCGCTCGTCATCGAAGAATTCCTGGCCGATATCCTGGTTCAGCCCGACGGGACCCTGCTCGTCTCGGAAACGATCCGCCCGCGGTTCACGGGCTCCTGGAATGGACTCAAGCGCGACATCCCCGTCGAATACCGGACTCCACAGGGATTCAACTACACGCTCTTCCTGGATCTCGTCGGCGTGACGGATGAGGCGGGGCGGCCGTTGCGATACGAGACGTTTCGCGACCGGCACTATCGATCGTTCAAAATCTGGCTCCCCGGCGCACAGGACACGACCAAGACGTTGACCCTGATCTACCGGGTCGACAACGGCCTGAAATTTTTCGAGGATCACGACGAACTGTATTGGAATGTCACCGGCGACGAGTGGGACGTTCCCATCGAACGCGCCGGCGCACGCATCCGGTTACCCGCCGGCGTCACCGGCATCAAAGCGGTGGCGTTCACCGGCGCCTACGGAGCACGGGAACAACACGCGACCGTTGATATCGCGGGATCGGGCATCCAGTTTGAGATGACGCGCCTGTTGGGATTCCGGGAAGGGCTCACAGCCGTCGTAGGATGGGACAAGGGCGCGGTGGCCGAGCCGGGACCGGCGCAAGACGCCTACCGGTTCCTTCGCTCCAACTGGCTGCTGATCCTTCCGATCACGACGTTCGGCGTGATGTGGCGCCTCTGGTATACCAGGGGCCGTGACCCGCGGCTCAGACCGATTGCCGTGGCATATCAGCCGCCCGATGGGATGACCCCGGCTGAATTGGGGACGCTCGTGGATGCCTCGCCCGATCTGCGCGACATCACCGCAACGCTGGTCGATCTGGCCGTCCGCGGATTCCTTCGGATCGAGGAGCGGAAGGAGCCCGTGTTCCTCGGACTCTGGTCGAAAACCGACCACGACTTCCGGCGCCTCAAGGACGAAGCCGACTGGACCGCGTTGAAACCGCACGAACGCCTCTTCCTGTCGGCCCTCTTCAGGAACGGCGACGTCGTCGCCCTCTCCGACCTCGAGAACCGCTTTTATGTGCACCTCGACGGCATCGCCTCCTCGCTGTTCGACCAACTGGTCCGCCGCGGGTATTACGCGGACCGGCCAGACCGTGTGAAGCGATTCTGGACGTGGTGCGGCATCGGGGCGGGCATTGCCCTCCTGCTCGCCGCGACCTGGATCGGCGACCGACTCGGTCTATCCGAACAAACGGGCGTGGCGGCAGCCCTGGCGTCCGGCCTGATCATCGTCGGGTTCGGGCGCATCATGCCGGCCCGCACCGTCCGCGGCACGCGTACCTTGGAGCAGGCCCTGGGATTCGAGGAGTTTCTGAGCCGGGTCGAGTCCGACCGGTTCGCACGGGTCGTCAAAACGCCGCAGATGTTCGAGACCTTCCTGCCGTTCGCGATGGCGCTCGGCCTCGAGCGTAATTGGGTCCGTGCGTTCGACGGGATTTACACGCAGCCGCCGACCTGGTATCAAGGCGGCGACATCGCCGACTTCCAGCCGCGGTGTTTCGTCCAGTCGCTTTCGCAACTCTCAGCGGCGGCCGGAACGACCATGAGTTCGACGCCTCGCAGTTCCGGCGGCTCTGGATTCAGCAGCGGGGGTTCCTCCGGCGGCTCGTCGGGGGGCGGATTCGGCGGCGGCGGCGGCGGCGGATTTTAGTGAAAGATCTTATCGTATCTCGATGACGGCAGTCTCACCTTCAACGACCCGCATCGGCTGGATCGGTACTGGCGTGATGGGTGCCGCCATGTGTGGTCATCTCCAACGGGCGGGCTACCGTATTACCGTCTCGACCCGCACGGCCGCAAAAGCCCATTCGCTGCTGGACCGCGGAGCAACCTGGGCCGACAACCCGCAGTCCGTGGCCGCGCAGTCCGACCTCGTCTTCACAATGGTCGGCTTTCCACGGGATGTACGGGAGGTCTACTTCGGTCCGGAAGGCATCCTCGCCGGATCGAGGCCGGGTTCGATTCTGATCGACATGACAACAACGGAACCCTCGCTGAGCCGGGAGATCGCGGGAGCCGCCGCGAAGCAGGGCGTACAGGCGATCGACGCGCCGGTGTCGGGAGGCGACGTCGGCGCCAGGAACGCAACGCTCTCCATCATGGCCGGCGGCGAACGCTCGACCATCGACAGGGTTCGACCGCTCTTCGACCTGCTCGGAAAGACGATGCAGCACCAGGGTCCCGCCGGATCCGGGCAACACACGAAACTCTGTAATCAGATTGTCATCGCCGGCACGATGATCGGCGTGTGCGAAAGTCTGTTGTATGGATACCGGGCGGGATTGGATCTTCCCCACATGCTCGACTCGATCCGGGGCGGCGCCGCCGCCTGCTGGACGTTGGACCATCTCGCCCCGCGCATGCTCCAGCGCAACTTCGATCCGGGATTCTTCGTCGAGCACTTCGTGAAGGATATGGGCATCGCGCTTGAGGAGGCGGCCAGACGGGACCTGACACTGCCGGGCCTCACGCTCGTCCATCAACTCTATCAACGGGTGCAATCGCTCGGTCACGGCCGGAGCGGCACCCATGCGCTTCTGCTCGCGCTGGAAGCATTGTCTAGCCTACGGGGCGCGGCTGACCGACCGGAGCCGACGACATGAACCCGCTCGCCCGCCGCGCGTTACTGTGCGTCGTACTCGCCCTTCCCAGCTGCAGTTTCAGTCACGGATTCGACCGAGCAGAGATCCAGGATGCGCTGCAATACCGGCGGGTTCTGACGGAAGAGTCCCCGATCCTCACAGGCTCGAACCAGGCGGCCACATCCGTGATGCCACCGGTCCGGCTCGGTCTCTATTTCGTCCGCACGCAATTCCCGACCAGACAGTCGATTCAGACGCTTGAGTGGCTGGGTACGGATCAGGACCGGCTACTCCAACGACTCGCGCCGCTGCGCGCCGATCGGACGGCGAGCGAGATCGTCGTCCTAGCCGATTCGACCGTGACGACGCTCGATCGACAAGAGTTGCGCCGAGCCTGTACGCGCCACGGCATCGACATCCTGGCAATCGTGGACGGCGTGGGATCGGTAGACCGGTACAACAACCTATCTTCATTGTTGTACCTAACCGTCATCGGCGCGTACGTCGTGCCCGGCACCGTCAGCGATACGCTGTTCACCATCGACGCAACCTTGTGGGACGTGCGGAGGGACCGGCTCCTCGACCGCGTGGCGGCTGAAGGCCGGGCAACGAAAACCGGGGCGGCGGTCCGACTGGAAGACGAGGAACCGCTCCGAGACGCGCAACGGGCGGCCTTGGATGCATTCGGCACGCAACTCGCCGATGCGTTGCGTCGCCGTGTGTCACCCGCCACACACTAGTTCCCGGAACGGCCCGTGCGGATTTATTTGGCCAGCCGATCCAGCACGCACCACATCCGGCGGGTCCCAGACTTCTGGTCGTTCACCGGCTCACCGCTGAAGAAGCTCACTTGCCAGGCAAGAATGTCGTCCTTCGGATCGGGCGTCGACGTCCAATAGATTTCCGATTTAATATTGGAGAAGGGATGTCCGGCAGGGAGAGCCGGATCGTGCTGCGCAGGGTCGATCAGGGTCTTCAACTCGTCGACGGTCGGTCCCCGCCACCCCGACTGTCCGCCAACGGTTTTGGTCCCGCAGCGTTCGTTCGAACGGCCCCAGACGTCGTGCTCCCGATCCGGTTCCTGCTCCCATACAAGCCCGGTCTGGCTGTCATGGACCCCGGCACCGTTCAGCACGAGCGTAAAGCGTGCAGACGTTTCGGCGGCCCCTGCGGGAAACGGAAGGCCGAGACTCGCGACAGTCATCAGGCAGACGGTAAGAAATCGATGGGGATTCCGATGTGTCGTCATAACGGCCTCCACGCAAAGAAGATGGGCCAGGCTCGCTACAATCTGCCGCACCTCGCTTGTCTTTTCAAGCATCCCTGAGGCAGACTTGGCGCCCGTAGAAGAAAGAATCGATCGTTCCACACAGATGGGAGGCCCTGATGAGCGAGGCGGGATTACAACATCATCGGCGAATCGACGTCTTGGCAATCGGCCTGTTCGGGCTGGCCGTCGGCGCCGTGACCTTGGGCGTCGCCCAGTTAGGAGGCATTCCCGATTCCAACAAAGTCGGCACGCTGGTGATCGCCCTGATGTTCGGCGGGATCGTGCAAATCCTGGCCGGCATCACCGACATCCGCTACCACGAACAACTTGGCGGCACCGCGCTGACCATGTACGGATTCTTCTGGACCACAGTCTGCATTGCCAAACTTGTGAGCGAAAGCACCTCGTTTCGGCTCGATCAGGTCCTCTACGCCCCGATCAACGTCGTCTACGCCGCCTTTTCAGCCGTGATGATCTATCTGACCGCTTATAAGAACGCGACGCTCTGTATCCTCCACGTCGTCATCACGATCACGTTTTCATCGACCGTGCTGGCGCGGTTGGGATTTATCGGTGAAACGTTCCCGGGCGTCCTTCACATCGTCGTCGGAGTAATGGCCTTCTACCACGCGGTGGCCAGTCTCACTCAGGCCTTCACCGGACATCAGTTGGTGCCGCTGGGGCCTCCGTTTTTCCATCGGACACCGCTGCGGCGACGAGCAACGGACGTTCACAGCCCGGCGGCCTGAGCGAACCGCTCGTCTAGCGCTCAACCCTTCGGTAGTGGCGAACCAACAGCCGGCCGCCCCAGGCGAGGGACGCCAGCATGAGCAGGGTCGCGACGTTGTAGGTGAGATGGGCCAGACGGTGGTCCCATTCGAGCAGATTTAACATCGACAGAATATTGTTCCAATCGTGTCCGTCGGTTTCTTTCCCCGTCACGCCGCCCAACAAAATCAACTCTAGGGCGCGCGCATCGTTGATGTAGGGCGCGACATCCATCAGACTTTCCGCCGCCCACCAGAGCGCCACCGACGCCCCGAACGGATCGCGGGTCTTCACGAGAAACGTCGCCAAGCAGACCAACGGCATGAGCACTTGCCCCAGACTGCCGCCGAGGATCGTCAGGAATCGGCCGAAGGGGCTGAAGAGAAGATGCCCCGCCTCGTGAAACGGCAGGTTGATCAGATGCAGGAACGACTCCCCCGTATAGTTCGTCTCCAGAGGCGTGACAATGAACTTCACGCCCCACCAGACCAGCCCGACCCACACGAGCAGGCGCCCGTAGAATGTCCCGACATCGGTTGCCTGGTCTGGCTCAAACAGCCACTCGTGAATCGTGAGCCGCCAGGACGAACCAGTGGGAGCACGCCCCTCGCTGATACGGGGCGGGCGGGGCAGAAACGGCCGATACTTGGCGAAGACGATCCCGCAACGGCCACATTCCGTCTGGGACTCGGCCCGATCGGCCCCGCATTTGGGACAGATGGAATCGGTGATTTGGAGAGCCTCCATGTCTGCATGCTAGAGGGCTGTTCCCGATCCGGCAAGAATTTCGCTTGAAATGCGCGCCGCCGAGGACACGATCAGCGCGTCACGATCGGAAACGGCGTGAAGATCACGGCGAAGAGCACCACCGTCGCCCAGCCGAGCCAGGTGCGTGCCCGGCCCAATTCCGACGTAGGATTGGGAATCGGCGGATGCGCCAGACCCAGCAGACCGGACAGCAACACCCACAACCACCATCCCTGCCAGCCGATGTAGCCGAGAAACAACAGCAGCGGCACCATAGCCACGGCGATCGTTCGCTGTGCGCGCCCCCACAGGGCGTACGCAACGTGCCCGCCGTCGAGCTGTCCGATGGGAATGAGATTGAGACAGGTCACGAAAAGCCCGAACCAGGCTGCTTCCGCGACCGGATGCAGATTGACCCCCGCACCTCTGGGCAAATCGCCCATCACGATTGAGATCGCCCAATCGATGAGCATGGACCGCCCGACGTAGAACGGGCTGGCCGCGCTGACTCCGATCTCGACCTGCGACCACTGCAGCCCGACGACCAGCGCGCCGACCGCGACGACAAACCCGGCCAAGGGTCCCGAGATCCCGATGTCGAACAGCGCCTTCCGTTCGACGATCGGCCCACGCACCCGGATGATCGCGCCGAACGTGCCGACCAACACGGGCAGCCCCGGCACGAACAGCGGCAGCGAGGCCGGCACGCGATGCCACTTCGACGCGAGGAAGTGCGCCAGTTCGTGCGTCACGAGGATCAGCAGCAGCGTCGCGGAAAACGGAATGCCGTTCAGCAGTTCTTCGGGTCGTTCTGTGAGCAGATCCCACGCCCCCCGAAAGGGATGGAAGAGATTGGGGCGATCCTGATACGCGCCGGCCCAGAGGGTCGTGAAGACCGTCAGGAGAAAGAGCCCGCCCGGCAGGACATACCGCGAGAATGCGGATTCCTCGTCCTCGTCGTCGTTCACGGCACCGGCGCCCTGATCCAGTTGGTCGCCGTGCATCCGACGCTCCTAGACCGGTACAAAAAATGGATTGTGGGCGCGCTCTTGGTCGACCGTCGTGGCGGGACCGTGCCCCGGAAGCAGGCGATACTCGGACGGCAATCCGAGGACGGTCTTCCGAACGGACGCGAGATGAGTCGGATAGAGGGTGAAAGGATTCGAGCGGCCGATCGATCCGGCGAACAGCGTGTCGCCGACGAAGCAGAGCGGCGCCTCCTGATCGTCGAAGCGATAGCAGACACCGCCCGGCGTGTGGCCCGGTGTAGCCAGGCACTGCACGAACCGGTTGCCGACGGCGATGGAGATTCCCGGCGCGGGGACCTTCAGACGGTCGGCCGGCGGCTTCCAACCGAGCAAGTCGATATCTTCCGGCCCGAGATACACCGGCGCGTCATGGGCCGCGAGAATCTGCTCGATGCCCTCGGCATGATCGTTATGCCCGTGGGTCAAGCAGACCCCGACCAGCCGGAGGCGCCGCGCCGAGAGGAACTCGAGCATCGCGGGCGCGTTGTAGGCCGTATCGATCAGCACCGCTTCGCCCCGGTCGTGCACGACGTAGCCGTGAACACCGTAGCCGCCGATCGAGCCGTGGATCGTCTCCACCCAGGGCACCGGAGGCTGTTCCGCCGGCGTCCAACCATCGAGCGCGATCTGCTCGAGCGGACCGGACCGCAGGCTCAACGCTTGCGCCAGCGCCCGCACCTCCGCCCGATCACGGGGACGATCGCCTCGTTCCAGCGCCGTGACGTCGCCGCCCGGCAGCCCCGTCATCCGCGCGACATCGCCGACGGACAACCCTTGTCCCATGCGGGACTTTTTCAAGATGTCGCAGAGTTCATCTTCCAGAGGCATAGCGCGATCACCCTTCCGGGCTGAGCTTGATCTCTTTGACCTCGCCGAACGTCGAGAGGACCTTCGGCAAGGTCTCGCCGGACCCGACCGCGAGGATCTTCAACCGGTCCGGGTGCAGATACTTTTTCGCCGCCGCCAATACCTCTTCCTTCGTCAGCTTCACGACCTTTTCACGAATCTGTTGGAGAAAGTCCTTGGGCAGACCGTCGTGCTCCAATTCCACCAACCGGCTGACGACCGCCGAGGGACTGCTGAACGAAAACACGAACGAGTTCACGTAGGCCTCTTTGGCTTCCGCCAGCTCCTGATCCGTGACCAGCTCGGCCCGCATGCGTTCGATATTCGCGACGAACCGGCCGATGACTTCCTGCGTCGACACCTGCTTGGTCTCCGCCCGCATGAGCCACACGCCCTGATCGTGCACACCCGCCATCAAGCGGCTGCCGACCGAGTAGGCCAGCCCGCGTTTGGTCCGCACATCGTTGAAGAGACGGCTCCGGAACGAGCTGCCGCCGAGGATGTCGTTCGCGATGGCGAGCGCCACGTAATCCGGATCGGTTTCCCGAATCGTCAGATGCCCGACGCGCAAGTGTGTCTGCGACGTTTCCTTTCCGACGTAGCGGACCGCCGGCTTAGCCTGCTCGTTCTCCGGCACGTCCGGAATATTAAGGACCGGGACGGGCCCTTTCGCCCAATCGCCGAACGCCTCCCGGAGAGCCGCCACCATCTCCCGGGTGTCGAAATCGCCCGTCACACCCAGAATCATCCCGTTGGGATGAATCGTCTGGCGGTGGAACGCCACGAGATCGTCCCGGGTGATCTTGGTAATCGAGGCAATGGAGGTTTCTCGCGCGGACGGATGGTCGGCGCCGTAGAGCAACTTCAGAAATTCGCGGCCTACGACGGAGCCCGGACTGTCCTGCCGCCGGCGGATGCCCTCGAGCGATTGTAGCTTGGCGATCTCGACGCGGGCCGGATCAAACGCCGGAGTCCGGAGCAAGCCGGAGAAAATCTGGAGCCCCCGTTTGAAATCTTTTTTGAGGACGTCGAGCGAGGCGGAGCCGGATTCGGCCCCGATGGAGATGCCGACATCCCCGGCGAAATGTTCCAACTCCTGCTCGACCTGCTCGGCCGATAGGCCGCCCCCGCCGCCCGTCCGCATTACGGCCCCGGTCAATCCCGCGAGTCCGATCTTGTCGGCCGGATCGAGCCAGGCGCCGGTCGTCATCGTCGCGGTCACCGTGATCAGCGGCAACTCGTGGTCCTCCAAGAGATAGACCACCATCCCGTTGTCGAGGACCACCCGTGCCGGTTCCGGCGGGGTGAATTCCACCGGCTTGAACGTCATCGTGCGCGGATCGCCGACGGCCGGGCCACCCGCACAAGCCGTGACTGTCAGCGTTAACGACATCATCACGGCCCCGATTACACCGAACGCCGTCCTGCTCATCGTCTCCGTCTTCCCGCTCATGACCCTGCTCATCGCGCCACCTCATTCCCCGCCGCCACCTGCTTCTCGGCCGACTTTTTGACCAGCGTCGCCACGGTGCGGTTGGACTTTGTAAAGTACTGGATTGCAACCCGCTGAATATCGGCGGCCGTGACGGCAGCAACCCGGTCCCGCGACTTGAGAATATGCCGCCAATCCCCCGCCACGACTTGATAGAGCGACAGCTGCGACGCCAGCCCGCTGTTGGAGCGCAGCGCGCGGACCAAATCGGCGTCGATGTTGTTGATGATTTTTTCCAGTTCTTCCGCCGGTACCGGCTCGCGTTTCAGCCGCTCCAGTTCGTCGTACAAGGCGGCTTCGACTTCCGCCGCCGTATGGGGCGCCAGTGGAGCAGCCGTCAGGATGAAGAGATTGGGCGCGCGGACGCCGGGATAATTCGAATCGGACCCCACGGATGCGGCGATGCGCTTCTCGCGCACGAGCCTGGTCTGAAGGCGCGACGTCTGGCCGTCGGTCAGGATTTCATCGATGACGTCGAAGACTTCGTCATCCGGATGGCCCAGGCCCGGTTTGTGATAGCCGATCGCCACGATCGGTTCGGCGTCGAACTCCACCTCCACACGCCGCTCGCCGCGCTGCTCCGGCTCCACCGTCACGATCGGCGGCATCTGCGATGCGGCAGGAATCTTCCCGAACGTGTTTTCGATCAAGGCGATGACATCCTTAGGATTGATGTCGCCCACAATCGCGACCGTCGCATTGTTCGGTCCATAGTAGGTCTTGAAGAAGGCTTCGGTCGCCGCGGGCGTCAGGGACATGATGTCCGAGCCCCAGCCGATGGTGGGAATGCCGTACGGATGGGCACGATAGGCCGCGGAGGTGAACGTTTCGAACAGCAGACCGTTAGGGCTATCGTCGTTGCGGAGGCGGCGTTCCTCCATGACGACGCCGCGCTCCTTGTAAAACTCGCGGAGCACCGGATTCGCCATCCGGTCGGATTCGATGGCCGCCCACAACGGGAGCCGGTTCGCCGGCAGACTGATGGTGTACCGCGTCAGGTCTTTCCCGGTCGACGCGTTGAGCCCGACTCCCCCATGGCGCTGATAGAGCAGCGCCATTTCGTTCCCGACGACGAATTGTCCGGCTTGGGTCTGCAGGTCGGTCAGCCGCTTCTGCAGCGTGTCGAGTTCCGCCTGCTCCGCCGGCGGCGGCGCAGGTTTGCCGGCCAGCTCGCGCTGCTTTTGATCGAGCGCCGTCCCGACCCGGCTCAGCTCGTCGAGCAGCGGCTTCTCCTTGTCATAATCTTTCGTCCCGACCGTCCGGGTCCCTTTGAACGCCATGTGCTCGTAGAGGTGCGCGATGCCGGTCTGCCCGACCTGCTCGTTGACGCCCCCCACGCCGAACGTAATGTTGATGGAAACGACGGGGGTTTGATGCCGCTCGACCATCAAGACAGTCAATCCGTTGGCCAGTTTGTGCTCGACGACCCGATCCGCCAAGCTCGCCGACGCGGCGTGCGACCAGTCGGAGCCCGGGCCCAGAATCAGTGCCAGGCCGATCACCGCGGCGGTTCCCCATGTTCCTCCCAGGGTCATGCGTTGCCTCAATCTCAGCCTGAGCTTCAACCCGTGTGTCATAGGAAGATCTCCATCAGTTGTTCCGGTTGTTCGATGAACCAATCGGGCCGGCAGGCCGCCATCTTCTCACGATTCCCCATGCCGTAACCGACGGCGCACACGCGAATCCCCGCATTATGGCCGCCGTTGATGTCGTTGGTGCTGTCGCCGACGAGCACGGCCCGCTCTTTCGGCACGTTCAGCTGTTCGAGGATGTGGAGCAGCATACCCGGCTCCGGTTTCAGCCCGAACCCGTTGTCGCCGCCAACGACGAATTCGAAATGGTGTGCCCCCAAGCCGTTGAGAATCACGTTCGTGTACTCGATCGACTTGTTGGTCGCCACCGCTTTCCGCTTGTCCGAAAAGTGATGCAGCATCGGTTCGATGCCGGGGAAAAACACCGTCCGGTCTAGACAATGTTCCAGATAATGGCCGCGGAAGACCGTGAGGGCCTGCTCAAAGCTCACGCGGGCGCTTTCGCCCACCGCGAGCCTGAGCAATTTTTTGACGCCGTCGCCGACGAATCCAAAAATCTCTTCGAGCGGCCGTTCCGGCAACCCCAACTCCGTGAGCGTGAGGTTGACCGAATGGGCGATGTCCCACTTCGATTCGATCAGTGTGCCGTCCAGATCGAAGATCAACAGATCGACGGGCGTCTTTGTCATGGCTTGACCTTTCGCAATGTCTCCCCGAGCGCGGCCAGGGCGGCACGCTTCTCGGCATCCTTTTCTTTCAACTCGGTCTCCCGCACCAGATCGATCATCCGCTTCAATCCGACATGCGGTGGAATCATCGGCTCGACGATGCGCCATTTGCTCCGAAGCCCTTTGATTCGGAACCGGACTTCTTCGGTGATCGCCTCCGGCACGAACGATGCGGTTTCCATGTATACCGCCCCCAGAACACGATATGTCACTGGGATCACGACTTCCAGTTCATTCACCACTTCCCACTGGCGATAGTCGTCCGGCACCGTAATGTCCTGAATGACGACCACGCGGCCCCAGACCGGCTCTTCCCGCCAGTCGATATACGGCACGAGTGTCTCGAAGGACATGGCGTCCATACGGGCGCCCTTTTTGTCGAGCGTCACGTACCGTTTCACGATCGCGGTGGGAGACTGGTCGAACGAGCCGCTTTGCGCCCACGCGGCAGAGGAACTGCACAACGCGATCGTCACGAGCAGAGCGAGTACGGTCCGGTCATTCATCGGGATGGGTCCTTACTGCACGGCATGGAGCTTCATGATGTTGGTGCCGCCGGGACGGCCGGCCACGGTACCCGCCAGCAGGACAATCCGGTCTCCCGTCACGACGGTCCCCTGGGATTTGAGACATCGCTCGAGTGCCGTCACTTGCTCATCGGCATTGTGGTGCCACGCCATTGTCTGCGGCGTGACGCCCCAATAGAGCGCCATCCGGCGACGGACCGCGTCATGCGGCGTGAATGCCATGATGGGAGCCCCGGGCTGATACTTGGAGAGCAATCGCGCCGTCATCCCCGACTCCGTCATGACCGCCACAGCGGCGGCATTCGTCGTGCCGGCGACGGCCGCGGCCGCGGCGCACATGGCCTCCGGGATCGCTTCACGATGATTGTCCGTCATGCCCCGCGCCGCCGTGAGTCGGCGTTCCGCTTCGGCCGCGCGCACGATGCGGTCCATGACCCGAACGGTTTCGACCGGATACCGGCCGCGCGCGGTTTCGCCCGACAGCATGACGGCATCCGTGCCGTCGAACACGGCGTTCGCGACGTCGGAAGCTTCGGCCCGCGTGGGCACCGGTTGCACAATCATCGATTCCAGCATCTGCGTAGCCGTGATGACGACGCGGCGGCGGCGGGCCGCCTCGGCGATGATGCGTTTCTGCAGCACGGGCACCGCCTCCGGTCCCATTTCGACTCCGAGGTCGCCGCGCGCGATCATGACGCCGTCCGCACACTCAAGAATGGGGCCGAGCGAGTCGACGGCTTCGGCCCGTTCGATCTTCGCGATGATCGGCTGATCGCCGCCGCACGACCGGATGAACGCCCGGGCGGCCTGAATGTCTTCCGGCCCTCGGACGAACGAGAGTGCCATATAGTCTACCGAGCGGGATACGCCGAATCGGATATCCTCCCGATCCTTGTCGGTGAGCGCCGGCGCACTGACGGCGGTCCCGGGCAGATTCATGCCCTTCTGCGAGGTGACGAGGCCGCCGGTGACGACCCGACATTCCACAGTACCGCCGGATACGGACGCTGCGAGCAATTCGATGCGCCCGTCGTCGATCAAAATTCTGGCACCGGGGCGAACGTCTCGGGCCAACTGCGGATAGGTGACGGGCAGTTCCACGAGTTCGGAGCCCTGCACGGTATGCGCGCCCAACTGACCGCCCGATCGCATAAGCCCGCCGGTCAACCGAATGCGCTGATCGGGGATCAGTTCGACCCCTTCTAGTGGAAGGAGGCCGAGGCGAATGCGCGGTCCCTGCAAGTCCTGGAGGACGGCGATCGGAACACCCCGGCGGTCGGCCACCGCCCGAATCGTATCCAGTATGGCCGCATGGGACGCTGCCGACCCGTGGGAAAAATTCAGCCGGGCGACGTTCATCCCGGCTTCGATCAGCCGCTCCACCATTGCGGGATCGGCACTGGCAGGACCGATCGTACAGACGATTTTCGCGCGGCGCATGGCGTTCGTCATGCGTGACTTAAACCCTACCCGTGAACGTGGATAAACGCGGATGACTCATTCGATGCGGATCGGCTCTCGGCTCGGATGATTGTCTGCTGCTGGGCATTCTAACCTACGTCTCGGACGCCCGCAAAGCGCGGAGCGCGAGACGCCCGCCACCGGTTTGACCTGTTTCCGAGCTGCGTGCTACGGTCGGCACGCTTCTCCTTGTTCAGAGGATCTGGCGCCGTGAAATTCCTTCGCCCGAAGAGGCCGTTCACGCGGTCGCTCGTCGTCTGGCTGCTGGCTGCGCTCCTTGGACTGGCCCCCGCCTCTCCGTCACTGGTCTCCGCCTCGGAACCGGCCGTCGCGTCGCCCCCGCAGGTACAGAGCTCGCAACCGCTCCGGCAGAGCGACGCGCCGCCTAAAGCGTACGAACTCTTGAAACAATTGGAATTGCGGGCGGGTGTTCCGCTGCCCGGCTATGTGGGCGGACGAGACTTTCACAACCGCGAACGTCGCTTGCCACGCGGCCGCTACCGGGAGTATGACGTGAACCCAAGAATTCGAGGACGCGGGCGCGATGCGGAACGACTCGTCATCGAACAACGAACCGGCAAGGCCTATTACAGCGGAGACCACTACCGAACGTTCGTGCCTCTCAACTAACGATCTGCGGATGGGACTATGACACACCCTCAGACACTCGTCGCCTATCTCCAAACCCCGAAAGCACCGTGGTCGTCGTTACTCATCGTTCCGCCCGGCACGACCGCCGCCGCGCTGGCCAAAGCACCGCCGGGATTCATCCTGCGGGTGATCCACGGGAAAAAATGCGGGACCGTGAGCGGACTGCTCGACGAATTCGCCCGGGCGATGGAGTTTCCGGACTATTTCGGCCACAACTGGGATGCGATGGAAGAATGTCTGGCCGACCTGGAATGGTTGCCCGCCAAGGGATATGTGTTGGTCATCGTCGATGCCCACGCCGTGTTGCCCAAGGACGAAGACGAAGAAGAGTACGAAACGCTGCTCGAAATTCTGAGCGACGCAGGAGAGGCCTGGAGCACAGGACAGGCCGGAGGCGGCGCGAAGGCCATCGCCTTTCACACGCTCTTCGCGGTCTCCGGCCAGGACCATCGCGCGCGTAAGCACTGGGGGATCGAGCCGGTCCCGTCCGCGACACCACAGCGTGTCACGGCAACGAAGCCTTCAAAAGCAAATCGTCCCACGGGCCGCAAGAAATCTCCGCGATCCTGAACGAACGGCGTACAGAAACCACAGAGGAAGGTCGAAGAAGAGACGAAAATGGACTACAGGCCGGCTTTCCGGGAGAGATTACGCAATCCGCTCAAGAGGTGAGACGCCCTCATCCGCATCTGTTCCGCCACCGCGAAGTGCCCCGCTTCATGCTGAGTCGAGACGGACAGGTCTTTCCATCCGGCCCGGACCTGGACCCTGTGCGAGGGACAAATCCCGTGAGTTTCCCGCCGATCCTCGAAGGGCGCTTTTTCACCCACCACTCCGGCTTGCCCCTCGTGTCGGCACCATGAACAGACAACCGTCATATACATTCCCCTGTTTCGTTGCGGACTTTGTTTATGTGTAGCAGCAAGAGTCGGACCGCACTACAAAAAATTGTCTCCGTTCAAATTGTCACGAAATCGCCAGCCATTTCGTGGGGGTATCACAGGAGACTGTATCGGGACCGATGCGGTCGTATCCGATGAGACACTTTTTGACCTCAACTGTGGCGATCAGCGTCATCCGGTCTCGCTGCACTGTGGTTTCTTGACCGGCAGAAACGACCATGCTAGGGTGCGCCCCCGTCATGAAAACCACCCAATCGGCCAAACTCTTCGCCGCCGCCCAGGAACTCATACCCGGAGGCGTGAACAGCCCCGTGCGAGCGTTCCGTTCGGTCGGCGGACAACCCCGATTCATCAAGCGCGCCAAAGGCGCAAAGATGGTCGATGTCGACGGAAACAGCTACATCGACTATGTCCTGTCCTGGGGCCCGATGATCCTCGGCCATGCCCATCCGGCCGTCATCCGAACGATCAAGAAAGCCGCCGGCAACGGCACCAGCTACGGCGCGCCGACCGAACTCGAAGTCACGCTCGCCCGCATGATCCGCGAGGCCTTCCCCTCGATGGAAAAGGTCCGCCTCGTCAGTTCCGGCACGGAAGCGGTGATGAGCGCCATTCGCGTCGCCCGCGGGTACACCAAGCGCGACAGCATCCTGAAATTCGAAGGTTGCTATCACGGCCACAGCGACTACCTGCTGGCTAAAGCCGGCTCCGGCCTCGCGACCCTCGGCATTCCCGATTCGCCCGGCGTGCCTGCCGATTTCGCCAAGCACACACTCACGGCGCCGTACAATGACCTCGACGCCGTGCGTCGTATGATCCAAGCCCATCGCGACGATCTGGCCTGCGTGATTCTCGAACCGATCGCGGGTAACATGGGCGTCGTCCCCCCGGCACCCGACTTTCTTGCCGGCCTGCGGCGGTTGACGGCAGAGAATGACATCCTTCTCGTATTCGACGAAGTGATTTCCGGATTCCGCGTCGCGTACGGAGGCGCGCAGGCGCTCTACGGGGTGAAACCGGATTTGACCATTCTGGGGAAGATCATTGGCGGCGGGTTGCCGGTGGGCGCCTACGGCGGGCGGAAAGACATCATGGATCTGATTGCGCCATCCGGCCCGGTGTATCAGGCAGGGACGCTGTCCGGCAATCCACTTGCAGTGTCGGCAGGAATCGAGACGTTGAAGCAGCTGAAGAAAAAGGGTGTCTATAAAAAGCTGGAGAGTCAGTCCGCGGCACTGGCGAAGGGGATCGGCGAGGTCGCCAAGAAAGCCGGGATTTCGCTTACGCAGACTCGCGTGGGTTCGATGATGACGGCCTTCTTCACCTCAGGGCCGGCGGTCGATTGGAATACCGTCAAACAGGCCGATACGAAGCGCTACGGACAGTTTTTCCACAAGATGCTGGAGCAGGGCGTCTATCTGGCGCCGTCACAGTTTGAAGCCGCATTCCTCTCTACCGCTCACACCGCGCAGGACATCGACAAGACCATCCGCGCCGCCCACGCCGCGTTCAAGAGCCTCTGAATCCGTTTAGCAGAAGTTTTTCGTATCCAGCCTGATACAAAGTCAGCCGTTTCGATACAACAACTGCCTTAGCCGGTCGATCGCTCACTGGTCTTTTTCGTTGATGGTCATACCGGCGGAATGCTCAAAACGAGCTCATTGCTAGGCCGCAACGAGCGAAAGCCTGAGGCGTACGTCGTACCGGTACGTCGAAGGAGAGAGCGAAGTAAGAACAACGCAAGGAGCCGTTTTCAGTATCCCGTCTATTCGTCGTCCTCGTCGTCGGCCTCAAGCGCCTCCTGCCGCTTCTGCTCCTCCATCGCGTTGTGAAGCAGCATGCGGATAAACATCGAATAGAGCGAGCCCTTTTCGAGCGTCCCGCCGGGGGGAATCGCAATTTTGCCTTCCTTGATCATGCGGTCCATCCAGGCCTTCTGATCCGGAGCGAGCAGAATCGGCACCTCGATCAAACCGACTCGACCGAACATTTCCATGGTGTATGCCTCCGCGACTGCGTCGCTGTTTTGTCTGTGGGTATTGCACCGACAACCGGCTTTGAAAATGCCACGCCGTTTTCCCCATTGTCAACCGAGCCGATTCTGGCACGAACCGTGCGATGCCAACCGGCATGCGTCCCTATTCACCCTTCCTGATTCTCTGCATCCTGATCACCGCCTGTGGCTTCCCATCACTGACGGCCGTCGCACTCGCCGGAAGACTTTCAAGCACGGGCCATGAGTCGACACTCCAACCCCATTGCGACCTCTGTTGGTCCCCCTCGATGAACGAGACGAACCCGCTACCCTCGACACTACAAACGCACCGCCAACACCATCCGTCAGGGAGCCGGCCTCATCGTTTGCCCAAAGGTCGATACAAGATCACACCCTCTCAGCGGCAAACCCAGCCTTCCATCCTCGGTCGCATGGCGCGGACCAGAATTCCGACGAGCCAGCCGATCTACACCATCGACGGCGATACCTTACGCATCGGCCAAGACCGCATCCGGCTTCGCGGCATCGACACGCCCGAACTCACCGAACCGGGCGGGCAGGCCGCGCGGCAGCGGCTGGAGCAACTGCTGCAGGAAGGTCCGATCAAGATCGTGCCGCATGGCCAAGACGTCTACGGCCGCACGATCGCCGACGTGTTCGTGAGCGGAAAGAATGTGGCGGAGGTATTAAGGAGCGAAGGGTTTATGAAACCAACTCGTTGAGACGATCTCCAAGATACTCCGGCTGTCACCAGCTTGGACACATGATCGCCGTCCGGACAACGCAACTGAGCGGAGTGATTTCTTGATACATGTTGGATTTCCTTCTAAACTCGCCATCCAGTGAACTATGGGAGTTCCCTTTCTTGCCACACAGGTAAGCTGCAGCAGACCTACTACTTGGGCAGCGACCTGACCTCTCTACTTTGAACTAAGGCGCCGGCCCCTAAGTTGAACCGGGTGCAGGTACGTGAAAGCCTGCGGCAAGTGGCTGGTGCTCCGTGTCGCACGAGTATTCTTTTTCTTTCTGCTCGGTTCAACCTGGAGCGCATGATGTCTCAACATCCCATAGCCAAACTCCGCCTGTGCTTCTTAATCCTCCTCCTACTTGTCGTTCATCCCGTCCACGGCGTGGCCCAGCCTCTTTCGCGCGAGGGCGCTTCGCCGCTCCCTTGGGTGACGCGGCAGGTGTCGGCGCCCGGCGTGGAATTCCACACGTTCGAGAGCCGGCTCGCCAAGACGACGGTGAGCTTCCACATTTATAAACCGGAAGCCTATGACGCCGAGCCACAGCGACGGTTTCCGGTGCTGTATTGGCTGCATGGCACCGGCGGCGGGCTACCTGGCATCGCGCCCTTGTCGCGGCTATTCGATGAGGCGATCCGCGCGGGCAAGATTCCGCCGATGCTCATCCTCTTCGCCAATGGCCTGGCTACCAGCATGTGGTGCGACTCGAAGGATGGCGCGGTGCCGATGGAGTCTCTCATCATCACGGAGCTCATCCCGCACGTGGATGCATCGCTTCGCACGATCGCCAGCCGTAACGGACGGCTCATCGAGGGCTTCAGCATGGGCGGCTATGGCGCGGCCCGGCTCGGCTTCACCTACCCCAGTCTGTTTGGCGCGGTGTCCATTCTGGCGGGAGGGCCGTTAGATCTGGAGTTCGCCGGCCCACGGACCATGGGCAATCCCCGTGAACGTGAACACATTTTGCGGGCGACATTCGGTGGCGACCTGGACTATTTCAAAGCCCAGAGTCCGATCCGCATCGTGGAGCGGCAGGCCGACGCGGTGCGCGGCGCGGTACGCGTGCGCATCGTCGTGGGCTCCCGCGATGCGACGTACACCCTGAACGCCGCCTACTCGGCACACCTCACGGCCCACCGCATCCCCCACACATTTGAAATTGTCCCCAGCGTTGCCCATGACACACCCACTCTGTTGAATGGACTAGGCGAGAAGAACTGGGCCTTCTATCGCGCTGCGTTTGGGACGGGAGCCAATCACGAAGGTGGTGGACTGGAACGAAACAGATGAGCGGGGCGCCTTTAGACGGCGCTACTTTTTCTTCTTGTCCGAGGGATTGTCTGAAAACAGCAGCCAGCCGAGGACGATGAAGCCGATCACGACGCCGCCGATCGCGAGCCAGGTGGGGAGCTTTTCCATACGATCACGGACTCCTTTTCAACGTCCACTCGGCCCGGACTGTAGCGCGGCAACCAGCCGCTTGTCGAGCCGCTTCACTTTCCCACTGCCGTCGGTCGCAGCGAGCCGTGCCGATCCTTCCACCACCACCCGTCCGCTCGTCTTCTCGCGCAGCACATGGGCGAAGGTAAACGAGGCCGGCGTGATGTCGGAAACGACCGTCTCGACCTGAATCGTTTCGCCGTAGCGGGCCGGCGACCGGTAATCGACTTCGGTCCGGACGACGACGAAGACCGTGCCTTCCGCCATGAGCTGTGCAACGGACCAGCCGCATTGTTCAAGGTAGTGGGTCCGCGCCCGCTCGAAATACTTGAGGTAGTTGGCGTAGTACACGACCCCGCCGCAATCCGTGTCTTCGTAGTAGATGCGAATGTCCATTTAGAACGCCAGAACCGGAAACTTCGGCAGCGCCGTGTCGGCGACGCCGGTCAGTTTCACTACAATATCGTACAACTGCTGGACCCGCTCGGCTTTGAGCAGTTCGAATCCGTGCCCCAGCACGCCCCGGTTCGCCGCGTCGAGCAACGGCTTCATCGCCGGCCACTCGCGTTGGAATGCTTGACCGATCGGATCGCCGAATTCAGCCAGCGCGCGCAATTGCCCCTGGAGCGGGATCAGATACTTTCCATCGAGATCGTTGAGCCACCCGGTTCGACAGGCTTCCTGAAGCGATGGCGGCAATTGCTCCGGCCGCGCATCCCAGGTCTTGATCCTGTGCTGCTTGAAGAGCTGCCGTTGCGCGAAGGCTTCGAGCGCCCGCACCAGCGCCGTCATGGCGACTTCCGGGTCGTGGGTCTGATGGAGCCGTCGCCCCGCATGGGCCAGCAAGTCCAGCGCGAGGAAGTCCTTGACCTCGGCGGGATCGAGGACGAGTTTTTCCAGAAAACCCGCGTTGGCCTTGATGCCGGGAATCACGCCCTTGAGTCCAGACGGTCCGCCAAAGAGCGTGGCCATCTCCAGGGCTTTGGTGGCGCCTTTCAGCTTGTCCCAGGCCTGCCGGTAGTGAAACCGTTCCCATAGATCGTAGCCCTCCGCCAGATCGGCGAAGGCGCGATAGAGCGGTTTCTGACCACCGCTCACCCGGGCCTCGAAGCCCCGGAAGCTTCCGCCGGCGGCCGAAAACATCCCGCGGTTGAACCACTCCGCGGCCTCCCGGCGGGAGACGGTTGCCACATCGTCCCAGAGATTGCCCTGTGCCCAGCGGTAGGACCGGCCGTCGAGCACGATCGGGTCGCCCTCATCGCCTTCGCGCCAAGGCACGAGCGACACGGCCCGCGAACTCAGGGGCAGCGCCGCCAGCGTCACCGCGCCGGCCACGGCGGCAGGGGCGCCGGTCAGGTCCACGACCAGTTCGCCAGGCCGCACGTCCCACGTTCGCAGCAACTCGCTCAACGGCCCGGCGAGGGCGTGATGGCAGGCCGTCACATCGGCGGAGTCCGGAATTACGACCCAGTCCCACCGGCGAGGCATGCGTTCGATCTGCGGTTGAATCGCCGATTCGACGAGCGGCTTAGCGGACTCCGGCAGAACGAAACACAACGCCTCCGGCTGCAGGCGATTGATCACATAGACCGCCGTTGCCGCATCGCCGTTCAGGGCGACGAGTAATACTGGGACTGGTTGTTCTTGCGCCATCGCGCGCGGACTATAACATCGCCTCCGGACCGCTTCAATGAACGGCGCTCCGCAGCGCGTTTCGACTCCGGTTTGACAGAACTGCAACCCTTCCCTAGAATCGTGCGCAGATGAAAGACTTTATCCTCAAAGCGTTCGCCGACAGTGCCGCCGTCAAGCAGCAGTTCGTCCGCGAGCACGCCGATCGCATCGCGACCGTAGCGTCGCTGATGGTGACGGCGTTTCGCGAGGGCAGGAAAGTCCTGCTCTTCGGCAACGGCGGCAGCGCGACCGACGCCGCGCACATCGCCGCGGAATTCGTGGGCCGCTACAAACGCGAGCGGAAACCGTTGCCCGCCATCGCGCTCGCCACCGATATCGCAGCCATTACCTGCATCGCGAACGATTATGGATACGACGAACTCTTCGCCCGGCAGGTCCGCGCGCACGGCCAGAAGGGCGATATCGCCATCGGGATCAGCACGAGCGGCAATTCGCCGAACGTCTTGAAGGGTGTCGCGGCCGCCCGCGAATGCGGGTTGATCACCGTCGCCTGGACCGGCGGGGCCGGCGGCAAACTCGCCGCGCTGGTGGATCATCCCTTCGTCGTACCGTCCACCGTGACCGCGCGCATTCAGGAAAGCCACATCACGCTCGGACACGTCCTGTGCGAACTCGTAGAGGAAACGCTCCTTGGCCACGCGTCCTAACCGGACTTCCCGCCGGACTCCTCCGCACCGCCCCGCGAAACCGCTCATCGCGCCGATCGACGTTTCGGATCTCACGACCTATCCGTTGAAGAAGCGCCACAGCAAAGTGCGCGTGGCGGACTTCGCACAACCCTGGATGCGCGGCGGCTCGTTCGGACGGTTTCTCGACTCGCTTCCGGACATTCTGGCCGTCAAGACCCTCCGCGCCGTGGCCGGTGCCGTCGCCGCCGCCCATCGCGCTTCGCGGCCGGTCATCGTCGGCATCGGCGCGCACGTCATCAAAGTCGGGCTGGCCCCGATCCTGGTGGATCTGATGGAACGCGGGATCATCACCGCCGTCGCGATGAACGGCGCCGGCATCATTCACGATTTCGAACTCGCGTTGATGGGCCATACCTCGGAGGAGGTGGACGCGGAGATCGATGAAGGCCGGTTCGGTATGGCCGAAGACACCGGTCGGATCTTGAACGAGGCAATCGTGCGGGGCGCACAACACGGCCAAGGGCTGGGGGAAGCGGTCGGCCATTACATCAACCGGTCGCAGGGGCAGTTTCAGAACCGCGCGACCAGCATTCTCGCCACCGGTGCACGGCTCGGCATTCCGGTCACCGTCCACGTGGCCCTGGGCACCGACATCATCCATATGCATCCCCACGCCGACGGCGCGGCGATCGGTACGACCTCGCTCTTCGACTTCCGCCGGCTCGCGGCGGTGGTCGCCGGCATGGAGGGCGGAGTCTATCTAAACGTCGGATCGGCCGTGATCCTGCCCGAAGTCTTTTTGAAGACCGTCTCGCTCGGACGGAATCTGGGCCATCCCCTCACGAAGATCACGACGGTCAACATGGACTTCCTGTCCCATTACCGGCCGCACACCAACGTCGTCCGTCGACCGACGCAGAAGGGCGGCAAGGGATACAGCCTGACCGGACACCACGAGATCATGCTGCCGCTGCTCGCTGCCGCCGTGCTCGAACGGCTTCCTTAAGATCGGGGGCTCGGACTGCGACGAGCCCATCGCTGCCATGCTCAAGTCCGTTGAACAGTTGCAGGAAAACTGGCGGGAGCTGAACGATCGGTATTTCGCCGGGCTTCTACCGTCGATCGCGATCGTCTGGAGCCGTCGGCTCACGTCGTCCGTCGGCATGTTCGTGAGCCGCGGCGGCCCACGGCCCCGGCTCGGCACGGAGCTGCCCCCCACCCGATCACGCCGCGAGATTCGCCTCTCAGAACCGCTGATGGCTCGTCTGGCCGAACATACGCCCTACGCGGAACAGGAATTACTCAACACGTTAGCGCACGAAATGATCCATCAGTGGCAATTCGATGTGCTCAAGCGGCGCCCCAACCATGGACCGGACTTTCTGCGGAAAATGACGGAGATGAACCGCAGCGGACTGGTGTCGATCACCACCTACCACTCGCTGCAGAGGGAAGTACTAGCGCTGACGCGTTTCGCCTGGCGCTGTACGGACTGTGGACGGGTTTATCGGCGGCAACGCAAGAGCATCGAACCCCGACGGCATTTGTGTGGCGTCTGCCGAGGGAACTTACAGCCTCTGCCGGACATCCGTCCGGAGTCGGCCACGGCAGCACCCCAACCGAAGCAGGCCCCTCCACCCCAGTCTGTCACTCAACTGAACTTCGGATGGGGCCCTCTCCCCGCCGATGCGCTCGCAACTCCTTAGGCCGCCTCCCGCAGATCTTCTTCCAGTTGCCCCCGAACGCGCTGAAATTCGAGTTCTAGGTCTGCCAGCAACGGCGGCACGGAGTCGAGAGTGCCCGTCGAGGCCCGGGAAATCCGATCGCAGCGATCCGCCATTCCCAGTGCGCCGAGATTGGCCGCGCTGCCTTTCAGACTGTGCGCAATGCGCCGCACGTCGTCCGCCCGTCCTTGCCGACAGGCGGTACCCAGCGTGCTCAGCCGCGTCGGAGTATCCGCCAGGAAATGAGTGATCAGTCGCGACAGAAAACCCGGATCGTCCTCTCCGCTCAACTCCCGCAAGCTTGCGAACACGCCGGCATCGAGCGGCCGGCTCGACGGCGAGCCGCCGAGTACCGTCTCTTCGGGCGGAACAGACCGCCTCCACCGAGCAAAGACGGCAGCCAGCGCGTTGCTGGTGACCGGTTTGGACACATAGTCGTCCATGCCGGCGCGCAGGCACTGCTCCCGATCGCCTTGCATGGCGTTCGCCGTCATCGCAATGATCGGAGTCCGGTGCGGCGAGGGCCGCTCCCGCTCGCGAATCACGCGGGTAGCTTCGAACCCGTCCATTTCGGGCATCTGGCAATCCATGAACACGAGATCGTAGGGGATGCGGGATAGGGCCTCCACAGCCTCGAGCCCGTTGGCCACAACGTCGACGCGATGACCGAACCGTTCGAACATGCGGACCGCCACTTTCTGATTGATCATGTTGTCCTCCGCCAACAGAATCTTCATACCCGTCGATACGTTGGCCTCGGCAAGGGTGTGACGCGTGACCAGGTCTCGCCGAGTCGTAGCGGCTGAGTCTCTTTTGGGGCTTCTCGATTGGTCCAGGACCACGGCCAGACACCGCGCCAACTGGCTCTCTCGGACTGGCTTGGTCAGGTAGGCGGAGACGCCCGTCTCCTTCGCCGCTTTCGCGTCGCCCCGTCGGCCGACCGAGGTGAGCAGTACGATCCGCGGAGACGTAGGTGCCGTCGATTGGATCATCGCCTGGGCCAGTTGCAGCCCGTCCAAGTCGGCCATATCGAAATCGAGGATCGCCAGGTCGTATGGCGTTCCCTGCGCCGCCTGGTGCCGCAGATGGTTTAACGCCGCCGGACCGTCGCCGAACACCGCCGCGCGCATCCCCCATTTCTTGGCCAGCAATTCGAGGATCCGCCGGTTGATTGCCTTGTCGTCAACGATCAGGACGGAGATCCCGCGCAGGGAGACGCTGTCTGGCGACGCCGCACCGGCCTGAACCGCCTGCAATTCGAACCTGGCCGTAAACCAGAAGCTGCTGCCGCACTCCGGTTGGCTGGTCACGCCGATGGTCCCGCCCATCATGTCCACCAACCGCTTGCTGATTGCCAACCCCAGGCCGGTCCCGCCGTACTTGCGCGTCGTCGAGCCATCGGCCTGGCTGAAGGCCTTGAACAACCGGGCCTGCTGCTCTTCCGAAATCCCGATGCCGGTGTCCGTAACCTCGAAACGGATGACGGCCGCGCCGGCCTCCTGCGCCTCGAGTCGCACCTGGACAACGACCTCGCCTTTGTCCGTGAACTTAATCGCATTTCCGACAAGATTGGTGAGCACCTGCCGGACCCTTCCGGGATCGCCGCGCAACGCGCTCGGTACGTCGGCGTGAAAGAGGCAGGCGAGATTCAACCGCTTGGACGAGGCACGCTCCCCGAAGAGGTCGAGGGAATCCTCAACCGCGTGGCGCAGATCGAAATCGATAACCTCCAGCGTCAGCTTCCCCGCTTCGATCTTCGAGAAGTCGAGAATATCATTGATGACCGTGAGGAGATGATCGCCGCAGTTGCGGACCGCCTCTGCGTACTCGCGCTGCTCGGCGTTCAATTCCGTATCCAGCAGCAACCCCGTCATGCCGATGACGCCGTTCATCGGCGTGCGGATTTCATGACTCATTGTGGCCAAAAAGGCCGACTTCGCCTCCGTTGCGGCCCGAGCCTGGCCGAGCGCCTCGTCGAGATCGCGGTTGCTGCGCTCCAGCTGTTGTGCGTAGGTCGAGAGGGCTTGTTCCGATTCCTTCCGGCTCGAGATGTCCCGCAGAAAAGCGCTGAACATGACCCCGCCCTCCACGCGCACCGGCGCGATGGACACTTCGATGGGAAACTCCCGCCCGTCGCGATGCCGCCCGCTGAATTCGAGAAGCCGACCCAGCACTCGGCTCTCGCCCGTACTGAGATACCGCGCGACGCCCTCACGATGCGCGGCACGATACGATTCGGGTACGATGGTATCGGCGAGGTCGCGCCCGATCGCCTCGTGGGCCGGCCAGCCGAACAGCTGCTCCGCTTGTGGGTTCCATTCGGTGATCACCCCGTCCCGATCCATCATCACGATGGCGTCGAGCGACGAATCGATGATCAACCGCGTGCGCGTTTCGTTCTCCCGGAGGGCGGCTTCGACCTCCGTCCGTTCCAGGAATAGCCCGATCTGCGTCCCGATCGTGCCGAGGGTGCGCAGGAGATCCGCGTCCCGCGGATGGATCTCGCGGCTGAAAAACTCCATGATGCCGAACACGCTGGTCCGGAGCCACACAGGAAACGCGCAACCCGAATGCAGTCCGCTCCGCGCGGCGGCAGCCGAGCGGAGAAATTCCTGATCGCGGGTCACATCGGCTTCCCACATCGGTTCGCCGCGCACCCAGCACCGCCCAGGAAATCCGATGCCGGAACCGAACACCTCGCCCCGACTGCGCTCCAGAAACTCTTCGACCGGAACGGGATACGCACCCCACGTGTGCGTGCAGGCAAGCGTGCGGGAGGTGTCGTCCACCTGCCAGAAAACGCCGACCTGCCATTCCAAACTGGTGGCAATCGCCCGGAGGAGTTCGGGCATCGCCTGGTCGACCGTCGACGCTTCGGCCAAGACCTTCGCGACGGCATGTTGCAGGAGTTGGCGGCGCTCCGCGCTCTGTTGGTCGGTGATGTCGCGCAACACACTCAACACGGACGGAGTCGTGTCGCCCTCTCCCGGCAGGGGAACCGACGTCATTTCGAACCAGCGCGACAGGCCGGTCAGTCCCGTCAAGCGCCCCTTGTACAACACACTGCGTCCTTGCAACGCCGAGGCGTGCGCCGCTTCACACTCATGCCGGTCGTCCTCGTGCACAAATTGGGAGATGTCGCGACCGACGATTTCCTCCGGAAATCCGGCGTCGAAGAGGCTGCACCCGGCCGGATTGATCTGGAGCACGCGCCGGCCTGGATCCGTCACCAAGACCCCTTCCGGTTCGACCTCGAGGATCATCCGCAGGCGTTGCTCGTTCGAGCGGGCCCGCGCCCGCTCATCGTGCGCGTTCTCCCACTCGGTCTGTGCGCGGCCGGTGGTGCGAACGAGAAAGCCAACCAGCGGTCCGACGATCGACAGAACCACCGCCGCCATCGCCCATAGAAAGCGATAGACCGGCTCGACCACTTCGGCCCGGTTCACACGCAACAGCACCGTCCACTTCGGTGCCTCCACGCCCGTCGGCCCCTGCATCCGGGCATATCCCGTGAGCACCGGCACCTGCCGCACGAAATGCTCCTCTTCGACGTAGCCGGACCCGCCCGATTTCGCCAGTCGGATGGACGGAAGATCAGCGTGGGCGAGATTCACCCGGTCTCGGTGACGGACGTCGGAATCGATGAAGACATCGCCGTTCTCGCGTATGATCTTGTATTCGACCGTCTGAAAGAACGACGTCCGCTGCTGGAACAGACGGATCGATTCGGTCACCAGCAGCTCCAACTGATTCACCCCGACACGGGTGGTCACGGCGCCCCGGAACCGAGCAGCAGCCTGCCCCTTTGGATTCGGGTGCAAGGCTGCGGTGATCGACAATGCATCAGCACCGCGGCTCGCCTCATCGGGTTCGATATCCCTGATCTGGACCGCCGCGCGGCCGGACTGCACCGCCTGAAACCAGGCCTCTGCATGCACGTCGCGGTTCCGAACTCCGGTGTGGGTGGCCGCCGTGACGCGGCCGGTCGCATCGGCGAATCCGAGCCACAGGTAAATCGGATAAGTTCGCTGAAAGGTGTCGAGCACTCGTTCTTGCTCGGCAGGCGATCCGCTGCCGAACAGGGCGGATTCGGAAAGGATCCGGATGTCGCTGAGGCGTTCGTTCACGACCAGATCCAATTTGGCGGCAACTTCCGCGGCCATGATCGACACCGTTTCGCCCGATGTCGCCACGGTCCGTTGAACCAACCAGGCCGCACCCGCCAACGCCGCCGTCACGGTCGCGAGCGTGATCAAACCGATCAGGACGAACTGATGGCGATAGCGAAGACCCTGTGGTCTGGCGGTGGGCTGTCGATCCGGTTCGCTCACAATCCCTTCACATTGTTTCGAACACCGAGTCGCTCGGCGCGGAGCAGGCTTCCCGCCGAAAGACGTGCGTCGACCCGCAGGCGTTGCCCTGCTTCGGGTTATCGCCTGTATCGGGTCGTTCTTGCACAAACTTAAGAAATGCTGCCGCCCGCAGGCCTCTCCAGATGACAGGCCGCTTCCCATCGGCGGACGCGATAGGTATGATGGCGGGCGATGTCGCAAGAGAAGATTCTGACACGGCCGCAATTACTCGACCGCCTCGACAGTCTCCGGGCGGGTGGAAAGCAGATCGTCTTTACCAACGGCTGTTTCGACCTGATGCATGTCGGCCATGTCCGCTATCTGCAGGCCGCCAGAGAGCTGGGCGATCTGCTCGTCGTGGGGGTCAACTCCGACGCCTCCGTCCGCAGTTTGAACAAAGCCGCCGATCGGCCGATCGTGCCCGAGTCCCAACGGGCCGAGGTCCTGGCGGCGCTCGGGTGCGTGGACGTCGTGGTGATCTTTTCGGAGCCCGATCCCCACGCCCTCATCGCCGCGGTGCAACCGGACGTGTTGGTCAAAGGCGGCGACTGGCCGGTGGACCGGATCGTCGGCCGCGACATCGTCGAGGCGCGCGGCGGGACAGTCCGGACGATTCCGTTGGTCCCGGGCCTATCCACGACCGCATTGATTCACCGGATCCGTTCGACGTCCATCTAATCCGTGTCACACCCACACGCTTCCTCAGACGAATGGATGGTTCCGCTCCTGTCCGCCCTGCGGCAGCCTTCGGCGCGCGCCTGCCTCACGGGGCTCCACGGATCGACTTCGGCGTTCGCCCTCACCGCCCTCGCCGCAGCGCCGGCGCTGACCGCGCTACGCAACCGGCCCTGGGTCGTGGTCACCAGCAGCAACGAAGCCGCCGAGCGGATGTTCGCGGATCTCCGTTTCTACCATCAGATGGTCGGCGGGACGGCCGACCGCATCACGCTCTTTCCTCAATGGGAAACGCTTCCGTACGAATCGACGGCTCCGCACGTCGGGCTAATCGCCCACCGGATGCAGACGCTGCACCGCCTGCAGACCGCGCCTGGGACGATGCTGGTAACGTCGGTGGCGGCCCTCATGCACCGCCTGCTTCCCACGGACGCCTGGGTACGCGCGACGCTTCGGCTGACGAAAAACGGGTCGATCGAACGCGAGGTATTAACGGCCAAACTCCTAGCGCTCGGCTACCGACGTGTATCGGTCGTCGAGATTCCGGGCGAGTTCAGCATCCGCGGCGGGCTGGTGGATATTTTTTCGACAGCCTATCCGGATCCGCTCCGTGTCGAGTTTCTGGGCGACTCGGTCGAGGCGATCCGCCTGTTCGACGCGTCGACGCAAACCTCGGTGCGGCAATTGGAAGACGCCTGGCTCTTGCCTGCACGGGAATACATCCGGCCCGACGACAGCCCCGAGGCCTCGACGCCGATCCCACCGGACGCCGAATGGCGCGCGGCGGATCTCTACCCGCACATGAGCACGCTGTTCGACTATTTCCCGACGGAACCGGTGCTGGTCTTCGACCAGCCCGCCTCGTTACAGACCGCGTGCACCGCACTCTGGGAACGCATCGACGACGGCTACCTGCGCCACGGTGACCGGGATGCCACACGTCCCTACCCGAGTCCCGAGCGGTTGTTCCAGACCTGGGAGGAAATCGAAATTCTCGCGGCGGGGCGGCCGATGCTGGCGCTGGAGCCGCTCACCGCGCCGGATGACTCGTGGGCGCCGGCCGTCTCGTTCCCGGCGCAGACGCCGGCTAGCGCCGGCCTAGGCATCCGCGGCACGCCGTTCAGCCAGACCCTGGCCCTGCTTGACCGGCTGCGCGAAGCCCATCGGGTAGTCCTCATCGCGCGTAGCCACGGACAAGTCGACCGGTTGCTCGCCCTCTTGCGCGAGCATGATCTGCCCGCCGCCGAATGGCGCCCGACCACCTGGACGAAGCCGGACTCCGGTAAACCGCCCTTCTCCGTCGTTCATGGCGACCTCTCCGCCGGCTGGCTCTCCGGGCCGCTCCGCTTAGCCCTGCTGACCGAAGAAGAATTGTTCGCGAAGGGCACCCGTCACAAGACGCAGCCGAAGAGCAAGTCCGCGACGTTCCTGTCGTCGCTGGAAGACCTGAACGTCGGCGATTACGTGGTCCATGTCCAGCACGGCATCGGGCGCTACCTCGGACTGAAGCGGCTGACCGTTCAGGAATTCGAAAGCGACTATCTGATCATCGAGTTCGCCGGCAGCGACACGCTCTACGTGCCGCTCGACCGACTAAGTCATGTGCAACGGTACAGCGGCGCCGACGGGCATGTCCCGCGGCTCGACCGCTTGGGCGGGACAAGCTGGGCCAAAACGACGGCGCGGGTGAAAAAGGACATCGAGGAGATGGCGCAGGATCTCATCGACCTCTATGCCAATCGCGAGCTGGTCAAACGCGAGAGCTACGGCCAGGCCAGCACGCTCTACCACGAGTTCGAAGCGGCGTTCGAATACGAAGAAACGCCGGATCAGTTGAAAGCGATCCAGGACATTACCCGCGATCTGGAATCAGGGAAACCGATGGACCGCCTCGTCTGTGGCGACGTGGGCTATGGCAAGACCGAAGTGGCGATGCGCGCCGCGTTCAAAGCCGTCGAGGGCGGCCGGCAGGTGGCGGTGTTGGTCCCGACGACGTTGCTCGCGCATCAGCACTATGAGAATTTCGCCGAACGGTTCGCGCCATTTCCGACCCGGGTGGCGGTGCTGTCGCGGATGCAATCAGCCAAAGAAACGAAGGCCATTCTGAAGGACGTCACCGCCGGCACCATCGACGTCCTGATCGGCACCCATCGGCTGCTGCAGAAGGATGTCGTGTTCCACCATCTTGGCCTGGTCATCATCGACGAGGAACAATGGTTCGGCGTGAAGCACAAGGAACGGCTGAAGCAGTTGCGGACCCAGGTCGACGTGCTCACGCTCACGGCGACGCCGATCCCGCGCACGCTGCAGATGGCGATGTCGAGCGTGCGGGACTTGTCGATCATTGAGACGCCGCCGGCGGGACGGCTCGCGATCCGCACGACAGTCGTGAGATCGAGCGACAAGGCCGTGCGCGACGCGATCCTGCGCGAGCTGGGCCGCGGCGGCCAGATCTACTTCATCCACAACCGCGTGGAAACGATGCCGGCGACGGGCGCCTGGCTGCAGCAACTGGTTCCGGAAGCCCGCATGGTCATGGCGCACGGCCAGATGGACCCCAAGCTGCTGGAAGCGGTCATGCTGAAATTCATCAAGCACGAAGTCGATGTGCTGATCGCGTCGGCGATCATTCAGTCGGGCATCGACGTGGCCACCGCCAACACCATCATCGTCAATCGGGCCGATACGTTCGGCCTGGCCCAGCTCTATCAGTTGCGCGGCCGCGTCGGCCGGAGCGGCGAACAGGCGTACGCCTATCTGCTCATTCCAGACGAGGGCTCGCTCTCGGAAGACGCGCAGAAACGATTGCAGGCGATCCAGCAGTTCACGGAATTGGGCTCCGGGTTCCGCATCGCGGCCGCCGATCTGGAAATCCGCGGCGCAGGCAACCTGCTGGGGAAAGCCCAGTCGGGGCATATCGCGGCCATCGGGCTCGATCTCTACCTGCGCATGGTGGAAGAAGCGGTACAACGGTTGAAAGGACACGTGGTAGAAGAAGAACCCGATCCCACGCTCCGCGTGCCGGTGTCGGCTTATATCCCCGAGACATACGTGGACGACCCGCACCACCGGCTGTCGCTCTACAAACGACTGACCGCGTGCAACCAGATCGGCGAGCTCGCGCTGCTGCACGGAGAAATTCAGGATCGGTACGGACCGCCGCCGGATCCTGTGGAACGGTTGCTTGAGGTCATGCAGCTTCGCGTGCACGCGAAGCTGCTCCGGCTCGCCTCCATCGAGGTCAGCCACGACTCGGCCGTCGTCACGCTGGGCCCTAAGGCTTCGATTCCTGAAGCGGCCGTCCACCGCATGATGGACCGACTGAAGAAACGACTGCGGTTTCTCTCGCCGTTGTCTTTCGAAATGAAAATGCCGCATGAAGACTGGGGATCGATCTTTTCAGAACTCAACACAACCTTGCAAAGCCTCGGACACTGTGATACCAACACAACAGTAAAACACGTATAAACACGAATCGACGCGCGACGATCATGATGACATCACACGACGCACACTTGTCCGCACGACGCCTCTCCCTGATTCTGGGATCCTTGATGGGCTGCATACTTTGGCTCTCGGCCGGCTGCACCCCGCCGCCGGAGGAACCCGTGCTGGCGCTCGTGAACGGCCGTGCGATCACGCAGTACGAATTCGACGTGCGCTGGAACGAACTGTCTGAAGCCACCCGGGCGCGCTACGACAAGGAAGGCGGGAAGCGGCGGTTTCTGGACGAGCTGATCACCCGCGAACTCCTCATGCAGGAAGCCAAGCGACGCGGACTCGATCAGAGCGACGCGATCCGCGATCGAGCGCAACGCTACAAAGAGCAATTGGTGCTCGACGAGCTACTGAAGGATAAGCTGCGCGAGAAGGTCGAACTGTCGCAGACCGAATTGGACGCCTACTATGAAAAGCACGCCAACGAACTGCTCGCTCCGTTGAAGGTGCAGGTATCGCTGATGCTGCTGAACAACCTGCCGGCCGCCAAAGACTTGAAGAAGCAGATTGAGGGCGGCAGCGACTTCGCAAAATTCGCCCAGCGTTATTCGATCGACGAGAAGACGAAGGGAAAAGGCGGGGATCTCGGCCCGTACCGCAAGAGCCTCCTCAATCCCGAAGTCGATACCGTCGTGCAGACTCTGAAACCGGGCATCATCAGCGAACCGATCAAGACCGACGCCGGCTATTATCTGGTGAAGGTCAGTCCCCTTGAAAAGGAAACCATTCAGGCCGATCTCGCGACACGCGAGCGGCTCCGCCAGGAATTGCTGGCCGACAAGCGCCGGAAGCGGTTTGAGGAAGTCATTTCCGACATCCGCTCCAAAGGCAGCGTCCGCCTAGCCGACGCCTCTCGCTACATCACCGAAGACATCGGCAAACCGTAGTCTCGTCCGTTCTTTCCTCCTCAATACCCGATCGTTTCGTGTACAATTCCCTCGTCCGTTCATCTACCACCTCAGGAGTGGCATCCCGGTGTCTGCACAGGTCCCTACATGGCGTGTCCTCCGCCCCCTGCTCGGCCTCTTGATCGGCCTGATCGGGATCGGACCACTCTGGCCGGCGTTCGGCGCGACGCAGTTGGAGGATCGTATCGTCGCCGTCGTGAATGCCGACCTCATCATGCTCTCCGACGTGAAGCGCGAATTGGCCCCCGAGCAAGAACGTATTCGCCGGCAGTACCGCGGCGATGAGCTGGCCCAGCGGCTCAAGATGGCGGAGTACATGGCATTGACCAAAATGATCGAACGGCGGCTGCAGCTGCAGGAAGCCAAAGCGAAGAACGTGGACGTCCCGGATCAGGAGGTGAAGCAGGCGATCCAGCAGATGAAACAACAGGGCGAGACCGTGGATGAAAAAGATCCCTTCAGCATCAGCACGGTGCGCGATCAGTTGACGCTGCTCAAAGTCGTCGAACGGGAAGTGCGCAACGGCGTGATGGTCGGCGAAGCGGAAATGAAACGGTATTACAAGGAACACCAAGACCGCTTCGCGCTGCCCGAGGAATACACCCTGAGCCAGATTCTCATCCAGCCCCGCTCAGCGGACACCGCCGCCGAAACCTTGGAGAAAGCCCGCCTCGTCGCGGTGGAACTCAGGCGTGGGGAAAAGTTCGAAGACGCGGCCTTGCGGTATTCAGACGGCCCGAACGCCTCACGTGGCGGCCGTATCGGCCTGGTCCGACAGGGAGAATTGCTGCCCGCGATCGAGCGGGCGATCGCCTCTCTTCCGCCCGGCGGCATCTCCGACGTGGTCGAAACACCGGAGGGGTACCATATCGTGCGGGTGGATGAAAAAACGCCGAAGCAGTTTCGGCCGTTCGAAGAAGTGAAGTTCGAGATCCAGTCGCTGGTGTTTCAGCAGAAGAGCGAGGACGTCTTCCAGTCCTGGCTGGTGGAGCTCAAAAACAAGGCCTACATCGAGATCAAGTTTTAGCCAAGTCCCGCAGGACGCCCCAGAGCTGATCCCGGCCTTCTCCCGTCACCGCCGAATAGGGAATGAGCGGCTGCCCGTCCGCCAAGCCGAGGTCCCGGTGGGTTTGGCGGAGCGTCCGCACCCGTTCGCTGGGTTTGAGTTTGTCGACTTTCGTCGCCACGACCAACGGCTCGCGACCGATCGACCGCAGCCAATCCACGGTCTGCCGATCCTGCTCCGTCACGACTCGACATTCGACCAGGAGCACCACCGCGAGCAGCGACGGCTGCTCCGTCAGATACGACTCGAGCAGCGGCCCCCATTCGGCCCGGACGGACTTGGAGACTTTGGCGAAACCGTACCCCGGCAAATCCACCAAGTAAAAGCGATCCAATCCCGGATCCGAGGTCGTAATCAGGAACAGATTCACCGCCCGCGTCTTCCCCGGCGTCCGGCTGACTTTCGCCAACGCTTTGCGATGGAGCAGTGAATTGATCAGCGAGGATTTCCCGACGTTCGACCGTCCCACCACGGCCACCTCCGGAAGGTCGCCCTGAGGAAACTGTTCTGGCGTCGCGCAACTTTTGATAAACTCAGCCGAAAGAATTTTCATATTGGTCCCGGCCATCGTGACTCCCTACGGGCTTGGGCCACACAGTAGCAGAATGGCGATCGAGTAACACCCCCCTATGTCCAAGTCAACCAGACGGCGCACCTTCCCCCGTGCGATCTTGTGGGGCATCGTCCTCCTGGGCATCCCCGTCGGATTGCTGGCGTTCGTGTGGCTCTGGACCCTGCCGGACGTTTCGATCCTCGCCAGGATCAATCCCGGCCCGACCGCGCTCATGGAACACCGCGAGACACAGGGTCAGACGGCCCGGCGCGACGTACCCAGACAGTGGATCTGGATACCGCTCGCCCGCATTTCGCCGCATCTGCAGCATGCCGTGGTCGCCGCGGAAGACGCGTCGTTCTTCATTCACGAGGGGTTCGATTGGGAGGGAATCAAAGATGCGGCGCTTCATAATCTGGAAGCCGGCGAAATGAAGCGGGGCGGCAGCACGATCACCCAACAGTTGGCGAAAAACCTCTACCTGTCGACCGAGCGCTCGCTCTTTCGGAAAGCCCGCGAGGCGCTGATCACGCGATCGCTGGAACAGCATCTGAGCAAAGAGCGCATCCTGGAGCTGTATTTGAACGTCGCTGAGTGGGGCAACGGCGTCTACGGAGCCGAAGCGGCCGCACGCCACCATTTCGGCAAAGCCGCGTACGACCTGACGGCTGACGAAGCCGCCTGGCTCGCGGCCATTCTCCCGTCTCCACGGCGGTACGATCCGCTCCGCAAGACAACGTTCCTCAGCCGGCGGCACCAGCGGATTCTGAAAAGCATGAACAAGATTCCGACCGCCGCCGCCGCCCATTAATCGGCACACGGAGACCCGCATCGCGTCAGCGAAACCGGTCTTTCACCGTCGGGCGATGACGCCCGTCCCACCAGCCGGCGGCCATGCAGGGCGTGACGTGGCTAATGGCGAATCGCCCGTCGGGCGACAAGACGAGGGCACCGGCGGCCCCGTTGATCCTGGTCACGAGCTTGCGTAACACCGCTCGCGCCGTCGCCGCCGGGCGGGAGCCGGCGGCGAGCCGGTCACAAATCTCTTTCGCCACCCCGATCCGGATAATGCCTTCTCCCAATCCGGTCATCGAGACGGCGCCGCATCGATCGTCGGCGTAGACACCGCAGCCGATGAGGGGCGTATCCCCGACGCGGCCCGGCAACATGAGATCGATGCCGCCCGTGGAGGCGCCGGCGGCGACATGCCCGTCCCGATCGAGCGCCACCGCGCCGACCGTTTCCTTGCCGGCCCGCTCTCGCAACGCCAGCCCGCCCGACACCATCGCGCGATAGAGCTGCACGGTTTCCGGCGTGATGCGCCGCGTCATCGTCGTTTTCCTGATGGATTGGCCTGGGGGGCGGCTTGGCTGACGTTCAAGCTTGAACAGCCGGGCGAACTTCGACGCGGAGGGTCCGACAAGCAACACATGCGGCGTCTGCTCCATCACCAACCGCGCGGCGGAAATCGGATGGGCGATCCCCTCGATCGACGCCACGGCGCCCGCCAGCAACTCGCGGCCTTCCATCAACGACGCATCCATCCGTCGCACACCATCGAGCTGCACATGCGCACCGCGGCCCGCGTTGAACAACCCGCTGGCCTCGAGCATTCGAATCGCCTGCTCCACCGCCGTCAGGGCGGGTGCGCCGCGCATGAGCAACTGATGACCGATTTCCAGCGTCGCGGTAAGACAGGCCGCCTGCGTCACCGTCATGCGACGAAGACCGGCACCGCCATGAATGAGAAGCACGGGTCGGGGGAGCCTCAATTCAGCAGCAGATCCTTCGCACGGCGATAGGTTGGATCCTGCATCCGGTCGAGAGTGGATCGGACAAAGCCCAGTCCCGTCACGCAGAGCTCGAAATTGTCGGAGAGTTTCCGGAACAGCGGCGGATCGATCTCGGCCCCGTGATCGCCGATCTGTGCCACGATACCGTAGGATCGTTTACCGGTCTTGACGTAATCCACCAGAAAATCCTTGTGATAGATTGGCCCCGCGGCTTTCAGGCGACGGAGATATTCCGGGAAGAGCCCGGCCATAAAGAGCGTGAAGTCACCGATGTGCCGATGAACCTCGCGCTCCCGCTCGAAGGACTGGGCGTCGAGCAGCACCTCGGATTCGAAGAGCAACTCGACGACGGTGTTCACCGGCCGATTCTGTCGGGTGCGGATCTTATACAACTGATCGGTGTGGGTAAAGTCGACGAGCAGATTCGACACGTAGCCGGCGACGTTCTGGTCGGGCCAGCCGAGATGTTCGGTGAAGCTCCGTTCGGTCAGAGCCCCGAACAACTGACGAAGGGGATGTTGGGGAGGAACCTGTGTTCCCATCGCCACCTCATCGATCGAGCGAACCGGGCAACCTGCTTCCAGTATAGCAGAGTCGTCCCGGCTCCACGTTCCCTATCGGCGTCGCCGGTCGGGACTTGAGCGGCGTCACCGCACGAGTTTCTCGCGGCTGTCGAGCACGAAGGTCACCGGCCCGTCATTGAGCAATGACACCCGCATATGGGCCGCAAAGACGCCGGTTTCCACCGGCGTACCCGCCGCGCGCAAGTCGGCGGCGACCTGCTCGTAGAGCCGCTTCGCATCGTCCGGGGGTGCCGCGGCATCGAAACTGGGCCGCCGGCCGGTCGCCGTGCTCCCGAGCAGGGTGAACTGGGACACCAGCAGCACCGCACCATTCACGTCGGCGAGTGATCGATTCATCTTGCCCTGCTCATCCGAGAAGATGCGAAACGTCCGGATCTTCTCGACGAGGTAGCGGCCGTCCGCCTCGTCGTCTCCCCTGGCCACTCCCAGCAATACCAGCAGGCCGGATCCGATCTGTCCGACGACACGGCCATCGACTTCCACCGATGCCTGAGATACCCGTTGTACAATCGCTTTCATGACTCAGGCCCGGCCGCGCCGCAATTGCGCGTACGATCCTTCAAGATCGAGCAGCTTGCGCTTCGTCGGCAATCCGCCGGAGAATCCGCCGAGCGTCGCATCCTGGGCGACGATCCGGTGGCAGGGAATCACGATCGGCAGTGGATTGGCTCCCACTGCCCCGCCGACCGCCCGCGCGTACTGAGGGCCCCCCACACGCAGGGCGAGCCATTGATAGGACCGCACCTTGCCATACGGGACACGGAGCAATGCCCGCCACACCCGCCGCTGAAACGCGGTGCCCCCTCCGAGATCGACCGGCAAATCGAATGTCCGGCGCGTGCCGGACAAGTATTCCACGAGCTGACGTCTGGCGGCGGCGAGTCGCGTCGACTCGTTCAGCAGATACGGAGACTTTCCCCCCGAACGCAACGTCTCCGCCGCACGCCGTTTGGACGCCTGCGGCAACGCAACCGCATCGAGTCCTTTGTCGGTTTCCGACACCCCCATCCAGCCCCACGGCGTTTTGAAAAGACTCGCTTGCCGCCCCATATGTCACCTCTGTCCCGCGAAGCGCCCCAGTTTCTTTTTCACCATACCCCAGAGTACATCCAGTTCTTCGGATCGCAAAAGGGCATGGACGCCGAGATAGCTGCTCACGCTCAATCCGATGCCCACGATCAACATCACTGTCTTCGCCACCCACTCGTCGGGCCGCGACCAGACCTCCGCCCCGGCGACCCAGAGGCACGCCCCCGTGAGCGGGAGACACGCCATCACGACGCGGAAACACGAGCGCCCCACCGACCTCCAGTCGACACCGCCGATCCGACGATTCAAGACGGCGACCAGAATACTGCCGTTGACCATCGCGGCCAGTGCGGTAGCCAGCGCCAAACCGGCCGCCCCGAGGATTGGCATGAACGAGACGGAAAAGATGATGTTTGCGACGACCGCCACGGCTGCGGAAATCGCAGGGAGTTTCGTGTCCTGCATGGAGTAAAAGGCCGCGACGATGATGCGCACGCCCCCGAACGCCCACAGCCCGACGGCATAGCACAGCACCGCCAGCGCGGTCTCCGCCGTGTCCTGCGCCGTAAAGTTGCCGTGCTCGAAGAAGAGGTGCACGATCGGCGTCCGCAAGAGGATCAGACCTGCCATCGCCGGCACGATGATGAAGAGAATCATCCGTAGCCCGAAGCCGAGCGTGGCGCGCAAGTCCTCCAGCGCGCCTCGGGCGGCCTGGGCGGACAGCGTTGGCAGAATGGCAGTGGCCAGCGCCACTCCGAAGATGCCCAGGGGAAACTGGATGAGCCGCATGCCGTAGAACAGATAGGTGGGACCGCCGGCGAAAAACGACGCCAGGATCGTGCTCACGGTCAGATTGACCTGCGTGACCGACAACCCCAGCAGAGATGGCACCATCAACTGGCCGATGCGTCGCACGCCCGGATGACCGGGCTCGAACCGCAACCCGAAGAGCAAACCCCGCAGCTTGAGACTCGGGAGTTGCATCGCGAATTGCGCCGCGCCGCCGGCCACCACCCCGACCGCAACGCCCAGAATCGGCTCGGGTAACTGCGGGGACAGCCACAGCGCGCAGCCGATCATGAACACGTTCAGGAACAAGGGGGAAAATGCGGGCGCCGCGAACGCGCGCACGGAATTCAGAATGCCCATGGCCAGCGCGGCCAGACTGATGAACAAGAGATACGGGAACATGATGCGGGTGAGCTGGGTGGCCAGCGCCAACCGAGGCGCGTCGTCGTGAAAACCCGGCGCCAGCGCCCACACCAGCCATGGCGCCGCGAGGATGCCCAGGATCGTGACGCCGGTGACGATCGTCAGCAGGGTCGTGAAGACCGCGCTGGCCAGCTCCCAAGCTTCTCCCTTGCTGCGGAGGGTATGGTATTCGGTAAACACCGGAATGAAAGCCGACGACATGGACCCTTCGGCGAAGAGTTCCCGCAACAAACTGGGGATGCGAAAGGCGACATAAAACGCATCGGCCGCCGCCGTCGCCCCGAAGAGACGCGCTAGCACCATATCGCGAACGAACCCGAGGATCCGGCTGGCGAAGGTGCCGATCCCGATCACGCCGGCGGCCTTCACCACCGAGTGTTGTTCGCTGCCGGACGGCTGGGTTGGAGCAGCAGAGACGCTGGGGACGGACATGGATTCGGATTCTAGCGGAACGACGGCAGGGCGTCTATCACGGACCCGTTTCGCATCATTCTCATATCCACGACAAACGTCGCAGCGCGCCGTAAAGCAGATACATCCCCAAACACACGACGAAGAGCGCGAAGGCGAGCCGCAGGTAAGGCCCGGAAACCTGATTCGCGAGCACGGCCCCGCCCCAGCCCCCGAGGAAGACGGCCACCGCCAGGATGGCGGCGACCTTGAGATCGACAAGACCGTGTCGATAGTACTCCACTGCCGCACCAAGCCCCACCGGCGGAAGGAGCACGGCCAGACTGATCCCCGTCGCTTCATGCTGGGTATACCCGGCCAGATAGATCAAGGCGGGAATGATCAACAGTCCCCCGCCGATCCCAAACAACCCGGACGCCACACCCGCCGTGAGGCCGATCGCAGCGAACAACCAGACGGAGCCGTGATCCATTGCACACTCCTCGCGTGAGGTGACCATAACACACACCCTGCGTGTGCATCGACGATGCGGCCGTACTCTACGCGTCTGCTCCGGCTGCTTCAACGGCGAGGCCCGCCCGCACGACTTTAATGCCGCTCGCTCGCTGTGATACGTTCCGCTGGATCATGTCGACCCCGATTCAGTCTTTCACGCTCGTCGACGTTCCCGACCGCGCACTCCTGCTCGGCCACCTGCGCGCCTTCAGAACGAATCCCTTGGAAACGATGTCGGCCTGGTGGCGCCGGCATGGCGATGCCCTGCGCTTCCGCCTCGGTCCCAAAACCATCCATCTTCTCAGTCATCCGTCCTTGGCCGAAGAGGTTTTGGTCCAGCAAGCCGACCATTTCGTGAAAGTGTACGACCCGCAGCGGCCGTCCGGCCTCGCGCTCGTGCTGGGTAACGGATTGGTGACCAGTTCGGGCGAGGTCTGGAAACGGCATCGGCGCATCATCCAGCCGGTCTTTCACCGTTCCCGAATGGCGGCAATGGCCGATCGGATGGTGCAAGTGGGCGAGCAGCGACTTGCCGGCTGGGCGAACCGCGCGGGCCAGCCGGTCGATATCGCCGCCGACATGATGCAGTTAGCCCTGGAGGTGATCTCGCAAACGATGTTCACCACCAGCGTCGCGCCCCATATCGAGGCCATCGATCATGCCCTACGCGTGAGCCTGAAGTACGCCTTCGATTCGTTTCACAATCCGCTGCGGCTTCCCCGGTGGGTGCCGACCGCCCGCAACCGTGAATTTCGCGCCGTGATCCGGTTCATGGACGGGCTGATCTATGGCCTGCTCGCCGAGCGACGCCGAAGCGGGGTGCAGCACGGCGATCTGCTCGATCTGCTTCTTCAGGGGCGCGATGAAGAGACGGGCGCCGGGCTGAGCGACCAGGAGCTGCGCGATGAGGCGCTCACAATCTTCGCGGCGGGTCACGAGACCACCGCGAACGCGCTCGCGTGGACCTGGTACTTGCTCGCCACTCACCCGAAAGCGCGAGCCCGCTTTCACGAGGAAGTAGACCGAGTCCTTCAGGGACGGACGCCGACCGCCGACGATCTGCACCAGCTCCCCTACACACGCGCGGTATTCGATGAGTCGCTCCGTCTGTATCCGCCGGCCCCGGCTATCCAGCGGAAGACGACGACTGCCACCACAGTCGGCGGAATGGCTCTACCGGCCGGTGCCATCGTCTTGATCGGCACGCATAACCTCCACCGGCACCCGGGCTTCTGGCCGAACCCCGACCTATTCCTGCCTGAGCGATGGCTGGAGAGCGAGCGGCCGGCGGCCCGATGCGCCTATCTTCCCTTCGGCGCGGGCCCGCGGGCCTGCGTGGGGACGCACTTCGCGACGGTGGAAGGGCCGCTGCTCCTGGCATTGATCGGCCGCCGTTATGACCCGCATCTGGCCCAGGAGCGCGTCGAGCCTGAACTCATGGTGACCTTGCGACCGAAAGGCGGCATCCGCATGGTACTTGAGCCACGGCATGCCCAGACTGTATCGACTACCTAAACGGAGCGTCGAGGATTTTCTTAGCGGTGACTCGCACATGCGCGGCTTCGAGCCATGCTACCGGAGTTGTTATCTTTCCTGAATCGGTTCGTCCGGCAGTTCGTTCGGATTGTCGCCGGGGCGACCCGGGCAGGCTTCGGCCAACACCGGACCACAAGCGGCGACGGCTTGGATCACTCCTTCGGCAATGTTTCCCCTGTGCAGCTGTTCGACCGCCGCTTGCACGACCTGCTGCCATCGTTCGGCGGAGATGCGCCCGACTAACGACCGATCCGGCAAGACATAGATCTGCCGTTCTAAAATCGACAGCATGATGAGGACGCCCGTACGTTCGCGTGTCTGTGTGATCGCATGGTGCGCAAAGGCCCGGTTGGCTCTGGACCTCACCTTTTCATACATGCGCTCGTGCGACGTGAGCAGTCGGATGACGGATGCCATTCTTCCGACCCAGGTCCCGGCTCCGTATGCGAGGACAATCCCAAGAACGAGCCATGTCGCGTTCGCCGCATGCCATCCCCAGGGGAGCCAGACGGATTCGAAGGTCAGCATCGCCGATAAGGTGGCGAGGGCCGCGATCAAGCCCGCCACGTGTTGCGCGTCACGGTAGAGGCCGGAGCGCGCGACGATCATCGGCACGATCTCGGCGCTGGTATGCCGCTCAGCCTCCTGCACGGCTTGCTTGATGCGGTCGCGATCCGCCGCCGACAAGATCTGCTCGTTACCAGTCGCCACTCGCGCCTCCTCCTCCGAAATCGCCGCCCCCTCCGCTGAATCCCCCGCCATCGAACCCACCACCCCATCCACCGTCCCGACTGCTGTACCACGTCCCATCCTCGAACCCGCGACTCATCCGGCCTTGGCGGCCTGCTCTCGCCGATCCGACCAACAGTAAGAGCAGCAGGGTGGCCACCGCAGTGATGACTGCCGGAACCAGCCAGGGAGCCAACCAGAGGGAAAGGCCGGCTCCCGCCAGCGCGCCGACCAGCCGGTTCACGTTCGACAAGACTAGGCCGAAGAGCACACCGATGACGAGGGCCGCCAGAATCTGACCCGTGCCGTCGTCGCCTATCACGGGTGCCGCCGGCCGCTCGGGCGCCTGATAGGTGCCTTCAATCGTCTTGAGGATGGCGTCTGCGCCGGCAACGACTCCTGCCGGCAGATCCCCAGCGCGAAAACGCGGCACGATCTCGTTGCGAATGATCTGTGCTGATCTCGCATCGGTCAAGCTCCCTTCCAGACCATAGCCCACCTCGATACGGACCTTTCGTTCCTTCAGCACCACCAGGAGGAGGACACCGTTGTCCGTACCCTTGTGACCCAACTTCCACGTCGTGGCGACCCGGTGGGAGAAGGGTTCCAGTGGCTCGCCGCCGAGAGACGGCAGGATGAGAACGGCGACTTGGTTGCCGGTCTTCGTTTCGTGCGCCGCGAGGTCGGCGGTGAGCGATTCAGCCGTGGCAGCCGGCAAGACATGAGATGGATCGACGACGCGGGCGGTAAGAGGCGGCACGTCCACGGCCAAGCCCGGCAACGCCATGAACAACGTCGCCAAAAAAACGACGAGCCGCGCCGGCCTTCGCCGGACGCGGCTCATATTGATACAATTCATGGCGTACTCGACGTCAGTTGAATTTCACTTCCGGCGGCTTGGCGACAGCCTTCTCATCCGCCACGGTGAAATTCGGCTTCTCTTCCAGGTGGAGCAGAAACTTCGCCGTCAGGTTCGTCGGGAAGTAGCGAACCATCTTGTTGTATTCCGCGACGCGATCGATGTAGCGCTTGCGGGCGACGGCGATGCGGTTCTCGGTGCCTTCCAACTGGCTTTGGAGATCACGGAAGTTTTGGTCCGCTTTTAGGTTAGGATAGTTCTCGGATATCGCGATGAGCCGGCCCAGCGCCGACGTCAACCCGGCTTGGGCCTGCTGGAACTTTTCGAAAGCCGCCGGGTCTTTCAACACCTCGGGCGTCACCTGAACACCTGTGGCCTGAGCACGAGCCTGTACTACGCCTTCAAGCGTGTCTTTCTCATGTTCGGCATAGCCCTTCACGGTCGCCACGAGATTGGGAATCAGATCGGCCCGCCGTTGATACTGGTTGACGACCTCGCTCCACGCCGCCTTGGTGTCTTCATCCAACCCTTGAAGGTCGTTGTATCCGCAACCGGCCAACGCGGTGGCACAGATCGCCATCACAACCAGAGTGAAATGTGTCCACGATGCACGTCTCATGTGTCCCTCCTTCGCCGACGCGGGCGTCTCTGTCGCCGGCCCAGGACGTCATGCTACCATGTCGATAGTCATTAAGATAATGCGGTCAAGAGGACTTTGTGGCACGGGAACTGACGGTCCAGCAACCAGGCGGATTCCAAGTCCGGCATCGCACGTTGGGAATCTACCAGGGCACCGCCATCGAACTGGCGTTCTGGCATCCGTCGTCTGGCATGCCGGAACATGGCTTGTGCCGATTCGCCACCGAACTCAAAGCGCAAGCTCTGATCGACTTTCTCTGCTCACCACTGTGTGGGGAACCGATGGAGCGCGCTGATTTGACGATCGAACCCTATGACCATGACGAGCACGATCGTTTGATTGCAGAGTACCCGCTTCCCTCCGCCTGGGAAACACCGATCTAAGCACAACTCACCGATTTCGCACGCAGAGAAACGCGCTCAGTGGGCGACGGGGGACTCGACCGACTTGGAGAGGACGCTGGAGGTAGCGCCGGCGTTGGATTGAATGAAGGCCAGCAGCCGTTTGTTGTCTTGCGCTTTCCGCAAAAACTTGAACGCGACGCCGCGCGAGCTGATCGACCGCACCATCGCCGCCACTTCGATGGGAGCGTCATGATTCGAAATGGCGATCTCGAGATAGAAGATATCGTCCACGTGGACTTGGGTATCGCTCTTGATGATGCACCCGCCCATGGACAGGTCCATCACCATCCCTTCACCTCGCACCTTCCCGCCTGAAAAGGACAAGAACAACCGCACCGGAATGCGGAGATGTTCCCGTCGATCAATTTGGTAGTGGGGCACGTCCAGCCCGATCCGGCAGGCTAGGAACCGATAGCTGCAATCCTGACAGTGGAAGGGTGAAATCCAGATCCACGACGCAACGTGTTCTCGCGGCGATTGCGGGTGCGACCGCAACACTGTGTCTTTCTGACATTGAGGGCAGGTGAGTTGGCGCGCCATCGTTCGCGATCGCTCCACGCTGGATGCTTGCAGGTCACTATAAATGGGTTTTGCGGTCAGTCAAGCTGATTGGTAACTCCCGCAGCGCTGGCGACGAGGCAAACCGTACGGTTCGCCGACGCGGAGGATTCAATCGGAACAGGATGCGGGATCCGGTCCACAACTATCGTAAAAACCCTTGGACGAAAGCCCGAGTCGTGCCACCATCTCACACTGAGAGAGGTAACCCGTGTATCGCCGAGACATTTCCTCCATCTTGCGAATCATGGCCGTGCTGCTGGGGCTGTTTGTGCTGTATCACATCTGGCCCCAACCCAGCCAACCGCCGTCGGTGGTCTCCACGTCGATGCCTCAGGAAGACAGCACGACGACACCCAGCTTCCCGCCGGCACTCGTCGAACCGACCCCGTCGTTCGAATTGCCTCGAACCAGACTCATCGATCCGGGCGAAGCTCCCAGCGCAGTCCATCAAGCGTTGAGGGACCATTTCGATCGAGGGGAATACCGCCAGACCGAAGCGGCGCTCCGCGAGCTCGACCGTACACATCTCGTGACCCCACGCCAGAAGGCGTACGTCGCCGCACTGTGGAATAATCTCGGCGTGCAGCAGGAACAGTCCGGAGGAATTCAGTCGTCCGTGAAGGCGTTCAAAGAGGCGGCAACGTTGGCTCCGCGCAATCCGACGGCGCTGCTCAACTTGACCCAGGCGTACTGGGGCTTGCGAAGCCCCGCGTTGACGGCATCATTTCTTGAAACAGTCATTCAGGTCGCTCCGGAAGATCCCTTCCCTCACCTTGCCTTGGCGGAATTGCTCATCGACAAGGGGCATCCATCCGAGGCCCGTCCCCATCTGGTCAAGGCAAAGCGCCGAATCGCGAAGGATCCGACCCTCGCCGCGCTGCTGGACAAATTGGAATCGAGAAGTGTGCACACGGCAGCGGCGGCCGCTCAGCGCGCCAAAGCCGTAGTGGTGAATAAGAAAACCGTTCCGCGACCTGCGACGCCGTCCGAAGCGGGAACGAGCGCTCCGGCGATGACTGAGCCGGCTCCATCCCAACCGGCCCCATCGCCCTCAAGCGAGCCGAAGGCTCAGGAGCCGTCAGCGAGCGGAGTTGGCCACGAGTCCCAGCCGGCCTCTCAACCTTCGCCGCAACCCTGAGGGCTCCCGAACGGGGCCCGGCGCGCAAGGACACTCCCGCTCGCCTGCCCAGCCAATCGCCCCGTCGTCCAGGCCCACTGAAAGTTGAAACCGCCGATGCGACCGTCGCAATCCAACACCTCGCCGATCAGATACAATCCAGGCACCCGCTTCGACTCCATCGTGCGATAGTCGATCTCCTCCAGCGGGATACCGCCCGCCGTCACCTCCGCATAGTTCCATCCGCGATCCCGGACGATCGGAAAATCGAACTTCGTGAGCGACGCCGCCACCGCATCGCGGGTGTTCCGCGATAGTTGCCCCATGCTCGTCTGCGAATCACAGTCGATATGCTGCAAGAGGGCTTCTGCAAACCGCTGAGGCAACCGCTGTGCGAGCGTCTTGACCAGCGTCCGCCGAGGATGATCTCTTGTCTGCTCCAGCAACCAGGCTCGCGCTTGCTCCGGATTGAGATCCGGAAGAAAGTTGCCGTGAACACGAACGGACTCGCCGCGCTGTGTGGCTTGTGTCCAGAACCGACTGGCATCCATCACGACCGGACCGCTGATTCCAAAATGAGTCCACAGCAAATTCCCGGTCCGCACGTCCACTTCTTTTCCCGCCACTGTCGTCGCCAGTTCGACTGTCTGCGACAACCCCGAGAGAGACTTATGGAACAGTCGGTCGTCGAGGACGAGCGGCACCAGTGCGGGCGCGGGCGGCGTCACGTGGTGGCCCAACCGCCGGACTAATTCGTATCCGAATCCGTCGCTGCCGGATTTCGGGATCGATCGGCCGCCGGTCGCGAGCACGACCATCGGAGTTTGGAGACTCCCCCGCGTGTGCCGGATAACGAATCCCTCGGCACCGGACCGGTCGATCCCGGTGACCCGGTGATACGCGCGAATGCTGACACCGAGCGTCCGGCACCGCTCGATCAACGCGCGCAGGACGGTTCTGGCATTGTCGCTGACCGGAAACAGTTTCCCGGTTTCTTCGCGTTTGAGTTCGACCCCCATCGAGGCAAACCAGCCGATCGTCTGTTCGACAGGAAACGAGGCAAGGACATTCTTGATGATGCGGCGATTGCCGAAGTAATCGGTCGGGGTCACGACGTCGTGTGTGACATTGCAGCGCCCCCCCCCGGACACGAGGATCTTTGCGCCGATGGATCGCGCTCCATCCAAGACGACGATGCTCCGGGCGCCGGTGGCGGTTTCTCCGGCAAAAATCGCCGCTGCCAGGCCGGCAGCCCCCGCACCGATGATGGTCAGATCGGCAACAGTCTGCTCGGTGGAGTTGAGATCGGACATGATCCAGTCGAGACCGGAGCTGAATGGCTAGGAACGAAGGAGTAAGGCTGTCGTCATGGGGGTTGTGTCTCTTCGCGCAGCCTTGCTCATGTCCGACCTTCCTCTTCCGCGATCGTTTTGAATGTCACCGGCCGGCGAAAGACCTGACTGAGGAGATCTGCACGGCCCTGCGCCGCCCAGATCTCGAACTCGGCGTCGCCGGCCGTATGCACGACGATCGTCAACGTCCGGCCGATCTTCACATCCACCGTCCGCACGACGGAAAAATGCGTCCGGTCCAACCCGTCGGCCACCCGCAGGAGCGCTGCCAGGACCCGGACGATCCGCTTCCGCTTCGGCGGCAACTCTTCGAATGGTTCGTGCTTGAGGGTGGGCAGCGCACGCCGGTGATAGCGGGCGACATTCGCGATGACGTCGATCTCGTCCACGGCAAATCCGGCCAGGTGACTGTGCTTGATCAAATAGTAGGCGTGTTTGTGGTGCTGGCGAGGATGGATGAGATACCCGATGTCGTGCAGGATCGCGGCGAACTCCAGCCAGGCCCGTTCGGCCTCTCCCAACCCGTGCAACGCTCTGGTCCGATCGAACAACCGGAGTGCCAGACTCGCGACATGCAGTGAATGAACCTCAGGCGCCTGACACCGGCTGGCCAGCAATCTCACTTCCCGACGGCGCACGTCCGGAATATCGGCCTCGGCCTGGAGCTTATCCCGATGCCGCCGAATGAACTCGAAGATCACACCTTCGCGGATGGCCCGATCGCAGACCGTCAGCTCATCCGCGTGCGCCAATTCCAATACGCGATGGAGGACGATCGACGCCGGCAACAACGTATCGACGCGTTTGGGATCCAATCCCGGGATGCCGAGTCGGGCCCGCGTGCCGGATCGCGCCAGCAGGGACTCGAGCTCCGCCAGATCCTTCCGCTTCACCGTTGCCAGATTCACTTGTGTGAGGGCTCGGCCTGTCTTGCTCAAATGGATCACTTCAGCAATGTTCGCGGCCATCCCGGATGTCGCGATCACGGCGGCGAAGGACTTGAGCTTCCATGTCTTCAGGACGGCTTGGAGCTGCTCGCGCACGGCCTTGTCGAGTGCCTCGAGCATGGCTGGCGTGGGCGGAGTCCGTGTGAGGTAGTGCTCCACAAGTCGAATCGCCCCGAGTTTCAAACTGGTGGCGTGCAACAGGGCGTCCCGCGTGCCAACGATTAACTCGACCGATCCGCCTCCCACGTCCACGACCAGCACCGGCTCTTCCGATAACGCGATCCCGTGTTGGACGCCGAGGAAAATGAGCCGCGCTTCTTCTTTCCCGCTGATGACCCGAACCGTAATCCCCGTCTGCTCCGCAACCATGTTGACGAATTCGCCGCCGTTGCGGGCTTCACGGACCGCGCTGGTCGCCACGGCCTGAATCCGGTCGAACCCTTTGTTCCGGGCCAGCGTCACGAGCGTCCGCAGGACTTCGAGGCCGCGTCCCATCGCGTCATCGGTGAGACAGCGATGGGCGAAGGCCCCGTTCCCGAGCCGTGCCATATCCTTGTAACGATCGACGATCGTGTATCCGCCGTCCGCGCGGAGTTCCGCCAACACCATGTGGATGGAATTCGTGCCGATGTCGATGACGGCCAGTTTGGACACGGGACTCCTCTCCGCTCTCGGCCAGAACCGTACGACCGATACACCGTTCTGCCAACGGACGATAGAGAAGGGGGACTACGGAGTCAAGGTTGGGATCATTAAGATGGTGTTACGTCGCGCGGACGCCCGTCTTCGGTGACACCCGGTGGAAGCGGCCTAACGGGGTGGGGGCCTGACCGCTCAGGCCGGTGGACCGGTTTCGATCAACTCCTCGATACGCGCTTTCAGCAGGAGGAACGCCCGATCAAAAGCCGCTTTAATGTCAGCCTCGGTGCCCTGCGCCTTCGCGGGATCCGGCGTGCTCCAATGGAGCTTGACGGGCCGGCCCGGGAATCGGGGACAACTCTCGCCCGCGGCCTGGTCGCAGACGGTAATGACCAGATCGAACGGTTGCTGCGCAAACTCGTTCCAGGATTTACTGCGCGGTCGGCCCGGATCGATCCCATGCCGGGTCAGCGTCGCAAGCGAACCGGGGTGCACGTATCCGGCCGGCGCACTTCCCGCGCTCCAGGCTTGAAACCGCCCGTTCCCCAGCTGATTCAACAAGGCTTCGGCCATGATCGACCGACAGGAATTGCCAGTACAGAGCACCAACACGTTCTTTAGCCCCCCCGCCATCGTGCTCACCCCCTGCCTTTGGTTGCGGATGATTTCAGACTAATCAACGGCACCGAGGGCTCCGGCGCACAACAGGCGCCCTCGCTGTCCTCCTGCCGGTCGGAAAAGAACTGGGCGTCCTCCATCGTGCGATAGGCCTCCCACGGAATGCCCACCGGGTCTTGCACCCAGGACTTGTCCGATTTCGCATAGCAACAGGTCGTGGCCCCTTGCTCCAGCACCTTCATGTCCGCGGCCTCGAATCGGCTGCGCAGTTCGTGCAACTCACGCTCTTCCTCGACCTGGATCCCGAGGTGATCCACTCCCGTCCGCTTCGCCCGGGTTGAAATCGCGAAATTGACGCGCGGGTCCTCGAGCATCCACTTCGCGTAGTCCGGCTTGACCTTGACCGGTTCCGTCCCGAACAGGGCGCTGTAAAAGCGGATCGACTCCTCCAGCTTCTCAACGCCGATGTGGATATGAAAACGTTTCATGGTTCCTCCCTTGTGTTCCGATCTGTCGACCTCCCGCAATGCCGACCGTTCATCGGGCTTCCTCCGCCGGAAACCACCCTCGTGTGCGCGTACACACATGGCAGACGGACAGCATCACCGGCACTTCGACCAGCACCCCCACAACAGTCGCCAGCGCTGCTCCCGACTCAGGTCCGAATAGCGCAATCGCGGTCGCCACGGCCAGTTCGAAGAAATTACTCGCCCCGATGAGCGCTCCCGGCGCCGCCACGGCGTACGGCACTTTGAACCGGTGCATGAGACCGTAGGCCAACGAAGCATTCATATACACTTGCAGGAAGATCGGGATAGCGATTAGGGCCACGTGCCAAGGTTTGCCCAGAATGTTGTCCGCCTGAAAAGCAAAAATGAGGATGAGCGTCCCCAGCAGCGCCGTGATCGTCACCGGAGCGAATCGCGGGAGAAACGACTGTTCGAACCAGTGCTGTCCATGCCGACGGATCAGCCACGACCGAAGCAGCGTGCCGGCGGTGAGCGGGATCACGATAAAGACCAGCACGGAATACCACAGCACCGAGTAGGGGACCGTCAGGGACGAAGTCCCGCTCACCAACAATCCGATGATCGGGGCAAAGAGCCCCAACATCAGCAGATCGTTCACCGTGACCTGTACCAGGGTGTAGACCGGATCGCCATCTGTGAGGTAGCTCCAGACGAACACCATCGCCGTGCAGGGCGCGGCGGCCAGAATGATGCACCCGGCGATGTACTGCTCCGCATCCGAGGGAGAGAGCCAGGCGGCGAAGACAACCCGAAAGAACAGCCAGGCGAAGAAGGCCATTGAGAAAGGTTTGACCACCCAATTGACGAAGAGTGTGATTGCCAATCCGGCAGGGCGTCGGCCGACATTCCGCAAGGCGGTCAGATCGACCTTCATCATCATGGGGATGATCATCAGCCAGATCAGGACGGCGATGGGCACATTGATGTGGCTTCCCTCGCCGAACTCCGTGGCTCTGAGGCTGCCGACCACGAACGGGAAGGCGCGCCCCACCAGCACGCCGATGACGATACACAGGAAGACCCAGACACTGAGATATCGTTCGAACGGATTGAGCCGTTTGACGGGCGGACGAGAGATTCCCTCGTGAGGATTGCCGTGCGGTTGCGCATCCATCCGTTCACCTTGTCAATGCATCAACAGGATTTGATATGTTTGAGCTAAAAAAATCACTCACATCTTTTTGAAGCACGTAGCCGTGCCGCCGCTCCCTTGAGCTCCTTCACAACAGTCTCAAGGTCCTCCCACCCTTCCGGATCGAGCGAGTAATACATCCAGCGGCCTTCGGGCCGATCTTGGATCAACCCTGCGTCCTTCAGTACTTTGAGATGGAACGAGAGGCGCGACTGCCCCGCCTGCAGTGCATCGGTCAACTCACAGACACAGTGCTCCCCATCCTTCAATTGTTCGATCAACCCGAGCCTGGTCGGATCGGACAAGGCATGAAAAAGGACCGCCGCTTTCGTGCGCACTCTCGGTTGCATGTCCGGACAATACATCAACGTATCTTGATGAGTCAAATAGTCCCAACCCCTCGCACGGACTTGCACAGCGGCATTCCCTTAGCCTCCCCCCGCCTGGATCTGCCGGTTGCGGTAGCCTTCGTAGTCCGGTACCAGCCGCCGATATTCGGTCGGCATCAACGAAGAGGAGATCAGGAAATCCGCCGAAGACCGGTTGCAGGCGATGGGAATGTTCCACACCACGGCGATGCGCAGCAACGCTTTCACGTCTGGATCGTGCGGATGCGGCTCCAGCGGGTCCCAGAAAAAAATCAGCACGTCGATCTCGCCTTCGCTGATCTTGGCGCCGATCTGCTGGTCGCCGCCGAGCGGGCCGCTCTGCAGCCTCGTCACCGGCAGACCCAATTCGGCGTTCAACAGTTTGCCTGTCGTGCCCGTCGCGATGAGGTGATGGCCGGCCAGCGCCTCGCGATTGAACTTGGCCCACGCCAAGAGATCTTGTTTCTTGTTGTCGTGAGCGACAATAGCAACGGTTTTCCGCTCTCCCATAGTCCTCGTGGTCGCATCCATACGTGTCTCCTTTGGGGAAGCCTTGTCCTGTGTCACCGACAGTATGGCACACACATGTTACAGAGTAATGCGCCTGCGCGGGTGCGCCCTGGAACCTGCCCGGGCAGCTTGACGACGCGGACGCCTCGCCATCTGTCACCATTGCCCTAGAGAAATGTTACGCATCCGTAATCCCCCGCTAACGCACGCGCAACGGCTTGCCGCTATTGTCGTATCAATACACACACGATTGAAGGAGGAGCAGATGGTCACAGTTGGTACGTTGATGAAGAAGGAACTCGTCACCGTCGACGCGGGCACCTCGGTTGTCGAGGCGGCGAAATTGATGAAAGCCTGTCACGTCGGCAGTGTCCTGGTTTCCCAGGATAGGAAGGTGGTCGGTATCGTCACCGAATCGGACATCGTCAGAAAATTCGTAGGAGCGGACCGAGTCCCCTACTTCATTCCCGTCAAAGAGATCATGAGCAGTCCGGTCCTCGGGATCGAGGAGCAGCGTCCAATCACGGAGGCCGCCGATCTCATGAACAGACACCGCACGCGCCATCTGGGCGTGACCAAGGAAGGCGCTCTGGTCGGCGTCGTGTCCGTGCGCGATTTTCTCCAGCCAGTGGCGATCGACGAGTTCTAACCCTCCGCCTAGCCTGCGCCAAGATTAGACACTTTTAACTACCGGTTAACACGGGATTAATCTGCCGGTGTTAATTTCTCGCCCGAAGCGGAGACATCGTGCCGTACGGCACATGACAAGGAGGACGGATCCATGACCTGCCAGAAATGCAAAGGTCTGATGATCGAAGAACAACGGCCGGAGCTGTCTCCGGAAGCGGTCGTCCATCGCTGTATCAATTGCGGGCTGCTTCTGGACTCGTTGATTCGTCAGAATCGCCTGAGCGGTCGACGTGGAAAAGCCCCGCTTCTCCACGCTGCCTAATCGTAGTGATGGAACTGGTCCCATCCGGCGGACGAGAGGACTTGCTTGTGCGCCGGATCGGGCGGGTGTGGACGTCGCGCGTGCGGTTAGACCGAGAACTCAGCCCAGAGAAACGTATGATCAGAAGGGTCTTTCGCTCGCCGCGGCTCGACGTCCACGTCAACCCTCAGACACTTCTTCGCCAACGGCGCGGTGGCCAGAATATGGTCGATGCGCCAGCCTTTGTTCGCCTCTAACGAGCTGGGCGCGCGATAATCCCAAAACGTGTATTGCTGCCGGTCCGGATACAGCTTCACGAACACATCTTCGAAGCCCCACGCCAGCGTCTTCTCGTAGGCTTTTCTCGCAGCTTCGTGGTAGCAGACATGCTTGAGATGCTTCTCCGGACTATGGACGTCCATCGGCCTCGGCGCCACGTTCATATCTCCACACCACACGGCCGGCTTCGTCGGCGACAAGTGCATCTCGAAGTAAGCCCGTAGCCGATCGTACCACCCCAGCTTGTACTGATACTTTGGGGAATCGATTTCGTAGCCCTGCGGCACGTAGGTGTTCACGATCGGAATGCCATCGATCACCACGCGAAGCAGGCGGGCGTCTTCGGAATCTCCGCCGTCATCGAACCCATAGTACACGCCATCCGGCTTTTTCCGGCTCAGGATGGCGACTCCGTTGTAGGACTTCATCCCGCGGAACGTGACTTCATAGCCCGAGGGTGCCAGCGCCAGTAGTGGAAACTCGCTGTCCTGCACTTTGGTTTCTTGCAGACAGAGCACGTCCGGCTTGTGCTTATCGAGCCAGTCCAGCACGATGCCCACACGTTTGCGGAGCGAGTTGACGTTGAAGGTGGCGATTTTCATGACGTGTCCCATCTCGAGCGGCGGGATGCTATCAGATGGGCAGAGGGAGAACAAGCGCAGGGCCTGATGGCCCCCGGCAACGATGCCGGAGGCCATGTCACGCACACGAACTGTTGTTACTTGCCCAAGGCGCCAAGAGTGTCTTTCATCTCCTGACCGGCGGCTTTCATTTCCTGCCCCGCGGCCTTTGCATCGGAGCCCATCTGCTGACCCGTCGCCTTCAGCTCCTGCCCCTGCGCCTTGACTTCCTCTTGTTTCGCTTTGGCTTGATCCTTCATCGCATCCCGCTTGGCTTTCGCTTCCTCGCGGTGCGCCTTCATCTTCCCTTTCATTTCGTCTCGCTTCGCCTTGATATCGGCCTTCATCTGTTCCTTCTCGGCCTTCAATTTATTCTTCTCGCCTTGGACATCGGCCTTCATCTGATCTTTCATCGCCCCCAACTCGCTCTTCACCGTCTCATCGGCGGCAGCCAACGAGGCCGCGCCAAGCAAACAGAATGTCGTCGCAGTCGCCAGAATTACGTTTTTCATGATGTCCCTCCTCAGGTTGCGGAATGAATGTGATTGGTCACAAAAACACGGGCGAGGCTGCATGTATCCTGCCCTGGAATTCAGGTCCTGTCAAAGGGGTTCAGGCCGGGTATCGGCCACACGCTTCAAGCCGGGGATCTTCAGCGATTGCACCGCGTCGCAGATCACGTCGATGACCCGCGGTCTAGTGAACCCGCGCCGCCAGGCCAGGCCGATCTGCCGCTCGGGCACCGGATCGGCAAACGGAATGGTCGCTAGCCGTTTATGGTGATGTTTCGGTGAAAGCGCGCTGCAGGGTAATACCGTGATTCCCAAACCGGAGGCGACCATCTGCCGGATCGTTTCAAGCGAATTCCCCTGAACCCCCTCGCGGTCCGACTGGCTGATGTTAGGGCACTGTTCCAGAATCTGCCGACGGAAGCAGTGGCCGGCATGCGGCAAAATCACCTTTTGCTCCGCCAGGGCCTCGACGTCCAGCCGCTTCTTTTTCGCCCAGGGATGTGTCACCGGCACCACAACTTTAAACGGCTCTTCATAGAGCGGTTTCGTCACAACGCCGGATTCGGCATGCGGCAACGCCAACATCACCGCATCCAGTTTGCCGTGAAGCAGCATCCGATTCAGATTCGCCGTCAGGTTTTCTTCGATTTCCAAGGGCATTCCCGGCGCGCGCTTGTGCAGCAGCGGGATCAGCTCGGGCAGGACATACGGACCGACCGTGGCGATGATTCCCAGCTTCAACGGTCCGGTCAGCTGATCCTTCCCCTGCGCCACAATAAGGTTGATCTGCTCGACTTCTTCCAAGACCCGCTGCGCCTGCTGCACGATCTTCTCGCCGATCGGAGTCAGGGCAATCCGGTTCTTCTGCCGCTCGAAAATCGGCATACCCAGATGGGCTTCCAGCTTTTGGATGGCCAGACTAAGTGCCGGTTGGGTAACGAAACAACGTTCCGCAGCCCGGCCGAAGTGACGCTCCTGTGCCGCGATCACGAGATAACGAAGTTCCGTCAGCGTCATGACTCCCTCGAACTCCAATCCATTAAAATTTTTTATCGATATGGCATATATTATCAATTGGACTGATTGTCAATGATTGCGTATCCTGTCCATACAACGATTGCGCTGACTTCGCAGATCCCTGCGATTCCGTTCATCGGCTCTTTGAAAGGAGGACGTTATGCACACACCGAGAACGAGCACCCCATTCCCAGGATTCTCTCTCGCCCGGACGGCCGGTCTTACGGTGGCCGTCGTCGTCACGGTCGCCGCGTTCCACAGCATTGGCTTAGCGGAATCGCCGAAATCCACCGGCCAGGCGAGCGGAGAGTACACGTTGAGCCTGCCGCTCGGGTTGGATAAAGACGCGATCGTCATCACGCCGGGCAATCCGCTCACCAAGGAAAAGATCGAATTGGGCCGGACCCTGTTCTTCGACAAGCGGCTCTCGCGCGACGGCACTATCGCATGCGCCAGTTGCCATCTTCCGGCCAAGGCCTACACCGACGGCCAGCCGGTCTCGACCGGCATCAAAGGGCTGAAAGGCGGCCGGAGCGCCCCTACCGCGATTAATCGCGTGTTTGCATCCGCCCAATTTTGGGACGGCCGGGCCGCAACGCTGGAGGAACAATCGATCGGACCGTTCGTCAGCCCGGTCGAGCACGGCTTCATCAATCATGATGAAATGGTGGCCAAGATGAGGAAGATCCCAGGCTACCGCAAACTGTTCCAAGAGGTTTTCGGCCGCGAGATCGTCATCGAGGACGTCGGGAGAGCCATCGCAAGCTTCCAACGGACACTGGTGTCGGGCAACAGCCCCGCGGACCGTTTCGATGTCGGCGGAGATCAATCGGCGCTTTCTGAGGAGGCGAAGCGGGGGCTTGAGTTGTTTCGCGGAAAGGCCCGCTGCACCCGCTGCCACTCGAATTTCAACTTTACCGATGAGAAATTCCACAATCTCGGAATCGGCTGGGATACGAACACGGTAGACCTCGGACGCTACATGGTGACAAAGAACCCTGAAGACATCGGGGCGTTCAAAACGCCCACCTTGCGGGAGATCGCCCATACCGCGCCTTATATGCACGACGGGCGATTCAAAACGCTGGAAGAGGTCGTCAACTTCTACAACAACGGCGGTATCAAGAATCCCCATCTGGACAATACGATCATTCCGCTTGAGTTGACGGACCAGGAAAAGAAGGATGTGGTGGCCTTCCTCCGCTCCTTGAGCGGCGAAGGGTGGCAATGGGTGACGGCACCGAAGTCATTCCCGAAGTAACGGTTTCGGAGGGATTCCTCAACGGGGCGCGCCGCAAATCTGTGGCACGCCCCGTTCGCATTTCCAGCAGATCACGTGGGGTATTCCGGGATCAGCTGCGGGGCCGTTCCGACAGATACCGGCGGAGAATACCTTGCTCGACGCGGGAGCGCCCCCGGTCAGGCGCGGGAAACCGTAGGACGAGTTGGACCTTGCCCGGCTCCGGCAATTGGAGAGTGATGCGTGGCTCCGGTGACGGGGCCTCGAGCAGATTCGTCTGTTCGAGCAACTTCATCTGCCGCGCCGCTTCTTCCATGAACGGTCCACATTCGGCCTTAGCGGCAGCCAAGAGCCGGTGTTCCGCCTCCTGCCAATCATCCTCGGACCGCAACGGGACGGTCAGCGTGTAGAGCCCGTAGTCCTGTCCGGGATTCTCTTTTACCAACGCGTTCGTGAAGAGCAGACTATTGGGAAACACGGTCACGCGGCCGGTATACAGATGTGAGGCCTGACCCGGCCCGATCTCCAAGAGCTTCGTGGCGAAGATGTCGTGGTCCAGCACCACCCCTCGGTGACCGGCAATCTGAATCCGGTCTCCGACCGAATAGACCTTGCCGCCGACCCGCAGGGCCGCCCCGCTCCAACAGAGAATCAGTTCCTTGATGGCTAAGACCAGCGCCGCCGCCAAGGCAACTAACGACACCGCGAAGGCTTGCAGTTCATGCGCCCAGATCACTACCAATCCGATGATGAACACGAATACCATCGAATTGCGGGTCGACACTACCCACCGGCGCTTGGCTTCCATGCTCAAACTGGCGTTCCGTGAAATCCACCGGACGACCAGTGTGCGCACAATCACAATGGACACCAGCAGAATCAATGACTTGAGTCCATCGATGAATACCGAGCTATCGACCTGCATCCATCCGACCTGTATCCCGTTCACACGATGCCTTCCTGTTCGTAGCGGTTAAGCTTCGTCTCCATTCCTCCGATAAAGCGGTATATCTCTTTGTTCATAAGGAGCCCGATGTCGTTGCAACCGATCCCGTCGGAATCGGCGCTGGCCGACTCCATCCGTCCCCGTCTGCACAGCGCCTTACAACCGCTGTTCAACGAATCCAGTCCTTGCTTACCAGCCCTGGAAAAAACCTGCCAGAAAATTCTCAGTCTGACAGGGGGGCTTACCGGAGCCGACCGACTCGCCCAGGTCATCAGCCGCGACCCCGCACTGACTTGCCGGGTGCTGCAGATCGCCAACAGTATCGCCTACAGCCCGCAACAAGTCATCACCTCGGTCCCCCATGCCGTCAGCTGGCTCGGGTTGGATACGGTGCGATCAATCGTGACCGCATCCCAGCTTGTCGAACAGCTGAACTCCTGGCCGAACCGTCAACAGGTCGTCAGCGGCGTCATTGCCCGCTCGCTTGTCGCAGCAGTCCATGCCAATGAATTGGGGATGGCGCTCGAATATCCGTCGTTGAGTCAACTATTCAGCTCGACGTTGCTCTATTCGATCGGCGACCTCGCCATCGCCAATCAGGCCCCAGACCTGTATCAAGCCTTCCGCGGCTTGCCCCTGACCGCCCGCACGCCGGCCGCTCGTATCGCCGAGGAGACGAAGCTTTTCGGCGTCCCTCGGCTTCGGCTCGCCCAGGGTCTGGCCCAGATGTGGGCGCTGCCGCCATTTCTCATCGAACTGCTTTCCACCAACCCCGACCGGCACGAAAGCCGGTGGGGCACCACACGCGATGTCTTCAGAGGCCTGGTGACCGAGTCAACGGCCTATATCGAAGCGATGACCGGACCTCCTTCCCCGACGACGATGGAGACCGCCAAACGTGCTCTGCTCACCGGAACCGGACTGCCGTCCCATTTGTTCGGCGATATCCTGGTCCGAGCCCTCGACCGCGGTAAGCAGTTGGTCCGGGCAGCCGGCCTGTCGTTCGACCTCTGGGAAACCCCCGTCGAATCGCAAACAGACAGCACGCTTCCGACTCCGGCGACCGGCAACACGCCAGCCGCTCCCGCTGCGCAACAGAGGCGAGGACCCGCTGCGATCGAGACCAATCCGCTCGAAACCCTGCAGGCCTTACAGGCGTCGCTGCGGGAGGCCAAGGACCTTAACACGCTCTTGAATACCCTCGTACGCGCTCTCCATCGCGATGGCGGATTCGCACGAGTCGCTTTGGCATTGCTCAGTCCCAACGACAGTGATCAGCTGGCCGGGCGTCTGTTGCTTGGCGTGAGCGAAACGGCGCCGTTCCTCGCCAGCCTCTCGGGATCGCTGACCAAGGATCATCCGTATTTCCTGAGTCTGATGAAGCGGTCGGAACCGACGTTGATCGAGGATTTCACGATTCCCGTCGCCGAGCCCGTCAGTCCGGCGTTCCTGCGCGTCTGGAACCCTGGTTCGGCCATTCTGGCTCCCCTCCGAGTCGGCACGCGACCGATTGGGCTGATCTACTGCGATCGGGGACCCATCCCCGCGCAGGTTCAGGCTAAAGACTATCAAGCCTTCCAACTGTTCTTCAGTCAGACCACGTTGAGTATGAACCGGCTCGCAGGGGTGCTGTAAGCTTGCTGCGGACCAGCACGCAGTTCGTGCTTCCGAATTCACGATCCGGCATGGACTCGGCAACAGCCTTGTCCAGACGGTGACGATCTACCCGCTTCAGGATCGGGAGGTGGGCCGGGGATCTACTTCGTGGTCAACGTGTCGCGCGTGCCAGGCACGCATTCATCACGCTTCCACGATCTCAAGACTTTCTGCTCGTTGAAGGTGAGCGTGTACCGATAGCAATAGAGGGTCGGCTTCGGACCTTCGCCGGGCTTGCTCATCAACGCCCCGACGGAGTCGCCGGCGCCGCTCAACCCGGGCGTCGACCAGCTGTCCAGCTCCCGGTCACTCATCGGCACCCGATAGGTCCATACACTGTCGCCGCCCAGAGCGGGCGTTTTGGTCGTGTGGGGCGAGCCGAACTTCTCGCGAATGTCGTCTTGTGTCAGCCGATCGACGCCGTCCTTGAAATACTGATCGCGCCACGAGGCGCTGCACGCAGCCGAGAACACGACCAGCGCCAGGATCGCTCCCAAACAGGCAAGTCGACGCCGTGACAGACCCGATATCATGACTGGGAATTTAATTGTTGCATGCGCTTGATCGAACAATACAGTGCATAACCCTGCGCCAACATCCCGGTGACCAACAACCCGAGCGCGGTAGGCAGCCAGTGCGTGTCGGGCCGATCGAGGCCGTACATCCCGCACACGAAACCCAGCGCAATCGCCACGATACCGACGGACCGCGCCACCATCGCCTGCGCACGCCAATTGGGCTGTTGCGGATCGAGCGGTTCGGCACATGATGGGGTACGCTACACTGAGACGAACCGGACTTCAACTGCGGCGGCCTTGAGCGTCGCCAGGCGGGTGTCGATCGAACGGGCTTCATCTTCCCGCTGCATCTTATGGAGGAGTCCCGCCAACTCGTCCAGACTCTTCTCCACGTCGCGATGCGTCTCACCCAACGCACGTTCTCTGATGGTCAGCGCCCGCCTGTACAGCGGCTCCGCCTTCTCGCATCGTCCCTGTGCGGCATACAGCAATCCCAGATTGTGGGCGGTGAGCGCCACGTCGGGATGGTCTTGACCATGGAACCGTTCCTTGATCGCCAGCGCCCTCAGGAGCAACGGTTCCGCCCGTGAATACCGCCCGTGCATGCGATGAAGGACGCCCAGATTGTTCAAGGTCGCAGCCACGTCGGGATGATTTCCCCATGGGCGTCTTGATAGATTTTCAACGCCTGAAGATAGAGCGGTTCCGCATCCACATGGCTGCCCTGCGCGGCCAAGGCCTGGGCTTCACTGGACAGCGCCACACCGACATGGCGGTGGCGCAACCCGTCCCGATCCTCGGCCTTCTTCGCCGCGGCCGCGAAAATCCGAGCCGCCTCAGCGAAGTTTCCCCGCTGCATTGCCTGTTGTCCCGCCGCCATGGCCGACTCCCAGGTTTGTTGCTGACACGCTCCCAGCAACAGCCCGCACAGCAGCACTCCGGCCCGCCAATGTCGGCGCATCACGTCGCCATCCGTTCGAGAATGGTTTCCGCCGGGTACGTGACAATCTCCGCTAGCGTCGGATGATAGTGCGGGATCGCGAGGATGTCCCGCACCGTTCCACGGTAGTACAGCACCGCGATCAGCTCGTGGATCAGCTCTCCTGCCTCCGGCCCAACAATATGCGCCCCCAGGAGCATTCCGGAAACCGGATCCGCCAACAGCTTGACGAATCCGTGCGGGGCGCCCAAGCACATCGCCTTTCCATGGTCGGCAAAAGGATAGGAGGCTACCAGATAGGGTATGCCTCGCGCGCGACAGATTGTTTCGCTCAAACCTACGACGGCGACTTGCGGATCGGTGAACACCACCTCGGCCACCAACCGGTCGTCGAATTCCTTGGGCGCCGCCTCGGGATGACAGGCATTCCACCCGGCCAGCTCGCCTTGTTGAATGGCAATGTGCACGATGTCGTAGAGGTTCGTGACATCGCCGGCCGCGTAAATATGCGGCTGCGAGGTCCGCATCGTGCGGTCTACCACGACGCGCCCGTCTTCCATCTTCACCCCGGCGGCCGGCAGATTCAGCCCGGCAATGTTGGGAACTCGTCCGAGGGCATTGAGGACCAGATCGCCGGTGAGCGTCTGCGCAACTCCCGTTCGGGAATACTGCACGACCGGATGCCGCGCGTCGCCGCCGATCTGGTGGAGTGTCGCTTCGGTCTGAATCGACACACCGTCCTGCTCCAACGCCTCTCCGAGCGCGATACCGACATCATGGTCCAGATGCGACAGGATCGACGCGCTTCGCTGCAGGATCGTCACCTTGGTTCCGATGCGGGAAAAAAACTGGCCGAGTTCGAGACCCACCGGTCCGGCGCCGAGCACGATCAGCGACCCAGGCTGCGACCGTAGGTCGAGAAGCACGTCGCTGGTCAGACAGGAAGGATGGTCGAGGCCGGGAATCACGTCGGTCCGCGGCGTCGATCCTGTCGCGACTATGAACGCCTGGGCTCTGACCTGCGTGCCCCCCACCTGAATCAGATGCGGAGAGAGAAACGACGCCGGCGCTTCGTACAGGGTATAGGCCGGATCGCGCAATTGCTCGATCCGATAGTCCGCGAATTCCCGGACGAGTCGCTGCTTGCGGTCCACGATAGCCGAGAGATCGGCACGCACCTCCGAGGAGGACAAGCCGAATTCACCCGCCCGGCGCATGAGTGCCGCGATCTCCGCCGAACGCAAGATGGTTTTGGTCGGCATGCAGCCCCGCAGGATACAGAGGCCGCCCAACGGACCGGGATCGACGATGGCGACATCAGCCCCGCACGCCCGCGCGGTCCGCGCGGCTGCGTAACCTGCCGAGCCCCCGCCGATGACGACGATGTCGTGCGCCCGTTGAGTTGCCACCAGAATTCCCCGTATAGTCCGATGCGAGAGGATACACCATGATCCAACCGGGTCGCTATCGACACTACAAGGGAAACGACTACGACGTGCTCGGCGTCGCACGCCATTCGGAGACGGAGGAGCCCCTCGTCGTATACCGCGCCTGCTACGGGGAGCGAGGCCTCTGGGTCCGGCCGCTCGCCATGTTCATAGAGACCGTCCTGGTCGACGGACACCCTCGGCCGCGCTTTCAATTCGTGGTGGCCTCCCCTGAAGCCCCTGCCCGGTGACGCCCCTTGGTCGACCGAGCCGTCCAGAACTACTCCCGCCGACGCCCCTCTGCTTAAGTTCTTCCTCTGGTCGTCCGATAAGACGGAGGAGGAGAAGGTCTCCATGGCCGTCGTCGTTGCCGTCAATGGGATTGTGGAATCGTACCCGGTTAAACCGGTGACGCCCCGAAGCCCGCTGGTCGACGCCGTTGAAACACAGGGCGGCAAGGACCAGCGACCCCCGAAAGGGGACCGGGCGCTCCTGGCCGCACAACAGGCGTACGAGGAACAAACCCGGCATGCGCGCCTTCCGAAGCCCGCGCTGCAGGCGAAAGACCTGATGACCGCTCCGGTCGTCACACTACCGTCCGACGCGACCGTCGCCGAGGCTTGGGCGTTGATGACGCGCCGCACGTTCCGGCACATTCCGATTACCGCCATGCACGGCTCGTTGGTCGGCATGGTCTCGGATCGAGACCTGATCCGCCATGCGCCTGACCTTGTCATTGCCGGCATTCAGAGCGCGGGCGCGCGCCGACGGCTCGCAGAGATCATGAGCACGCGTGTCCTCTCGGCGACGCCTACCACCGACATCCGGGAAATCGCCCGCGTCATGATGGATGAACGCGTCGGGGCACTCCCGGTGCTCGACCCCGATCGACATCCCGTCGGCATCATCTCGACCCGGGACCTCCTCCGTGCCATCGCCAATCACGGCCCCGTCGAACTCTGGACGTAGCGTCTTTCCTTTCGACTCATCAGGCCCCTCATCACCGCACATTGTCCTACGTGAAGCCCCTTGAATGATCCTGCGCGCAGGAGTTGCGGCAGCGACATGCCGAATGTTAGACGATACGGGTGATGGCATGGGTGGACCACTTCTACAGTTTCCCAGCCACCGTGGCGATTTGCGGCGGTGCTCTGCTGACGATGGCCGTCCTCTCCGGACGTCTGGAATCCCGTCGCCTCGTTCTAGGCATCTCGATGATTCTGTATTTCCGCTACATGGTGTGGCGTGGGGCTTACACTCTCCCGACCGACACATTGGCCTCGATTCTCGTTGGAGGAACGATCTACGCGGCGGAGATCTACGGCCTGCTGCAATATGGATTTTTCACCTTTCAAGCCTGGTCCCCGACGGAGCGTACCTCGCCGCCGGTGACCGCCTTCCCCACCGTCGCGATCTTTGTCACCGTCTTCGATGAACCCCTCGATATTTTGAAACGCACGCTTGTCGCGAGCCGTCACCAGGATTACCCCGAAGACCGCTTCACGGTATGCGTCTTGGACGACGGCGGGCGCGAAGAGGTACGGGTTCTCGCCGACTCGTTGGGCTGCCGCTACTTGTGCCGGCCCGACCGCCCTAAGCATGCCAAAGCCGGGAACCTCAACTACGCCTTTCGACAGACCGACCATGAGTACGTGGCCGTCTTCGATGTCGACCATGTACCCGTGCGGAGCTTCTTGAAAGCGACGATCGGCTTCTTCGCGGAGCCGAAGGTGGCATTCGTCCAAACCGCCCATCATTTCTACAACCCCGATATTTTTCAGCGAAACCTCCGGTTGGAGCAGGAACTCCAAAACGAACAGGCGCTATTTTTCCGTGTGCTCCAGGCCGGACGAGACACACATGGCAGCGCCTTTTTCGCGGGAAGCGGAGCGATTTTCCGCCGCCGCGCACTCGAGGCGATCGGAGGGTTTCAGACTCAGACCGTGTCCGAGGATCTGCACACCAGCCTGGTCCTGCACGCTCATGGATATGAGTCGCGCTATCTCAATAAGGTGCTGTCCGTCGGACTCATGCCGGACTCTTTTGACGGCTACCTCAAGCAACGGACTCGCTGGGCGATCGGATCCATCCAGACGTTGCTGCAGGACAATCCGTTCACGACCCGGGGGCTCTCGCTGTCACAGCGTATAGATTATGTCGGCTCCATTTTCTATTTTTTCTTCGGGCTTCCGCGCGTCATCTGTTTGGTCGCCCCCTTGGCGACGCTGTTCTTCGGCCTCTCCATCCTTCATGCCAATGTCTGGGAGCTCTGTCTCAACTTCTTTTCGTTTTACCTCGGCTCAGCCATCGCCATGCGCCCGATCAGCCGCGGGACGAGGAATGCGTTCTGGTCCGACGTCTACGAGATCGCGATGTGTTTCGCCGTGAGCCGCGCGGTGCTCACCACCCTACTCCGCCCACGGAAAGAGCGGCCCTTCGAAGTGACGCCGAAAGGACAATTGATCGCGCAGGGGCCCCGCCGCGCCCTCGCCCGGGTTTGGCCGCATGCCATCGTGTTCGTTCTGTTGGCGGCCGGTGCCGTGATTGGGTTCTGGCAGTGGTCCCAGGGACGCACGATTCCCGGATTCGGCGTAAGTCTTTTCTGGGCCTGCGCCAACCTGTTCCTCCTGTCCGTCGCCATGCTGGTTGCCAATGAACAGCTGCAGGTTCGGCGCGCGTTCCGGCTGCCGCATGCCGTCACCGTGACACTTCGCGCGGGAAATCAGTCCTACGCCGCCACCACGCTCGACATGAGCGAGCACGGTATGGCTGTGAAACTTCGGCACCCGTTGTTCAGCGAACCGGATTCCATCACCGTCCACCTCACCGACTTCGCCGGCCGCTCGCTTGAGTTGGCCGGTCGCATCGTCCGCCAGGAGCCGATCCCCGACGGAGCGGTGGTGGTCGCCGTTCAATTTTCCGAGTTGTCCGACGACACACTGCACGCGTTGCTGGTCACGATATTCGGAGAAGCGGCCTTGTGGAACAGCGCCCCGACCAGCCGGGTTCCCACGACCACCCGAAGCTTCCGCGCCCTGATCGAGGGCATCACCAGACCTTGGACCCCCTTGCTGGCCAAACGCCGCCAGACGTTGCGGCTCCCGATTCAAGTGCCCTGTATGGTGGAATCCCCGATTCATTCGGTGCAGGGAACGACGCGGAATATCTCCTTCACGGGGCTGGCCGCTGCCTTTCCTTCCCCGCCGGAAGGATCGCTCACCGGGGCCATCCTCGACGTCCAGGGCATGAAACTCAAGGTCGTGCCGGTCCAGGTGGCCACACACTCTGATCACACATTCGTTCGCTTCCGAATTGATCAAGTCGAACAGGGAGAGCAGCAATGGCGCGAATTTCTCGCGGCTCATTGGCAGACGTCCTAACCTCTTCGTGCGGACTCCGCTCCGAAGGGAGAGCGTCGATGGTCCGTCGACTCTGGGCCGTGTTGGCAACACTCGTCCTGCTCGCCTGGCCCTCCGGCAGCCAGGCGGGCGACGTGTTTACCGGGTATCAAATCGACAACAAGGGAGAATATTTCAGCTATCTGGGAGTCCGGGCTCCACTATTCATGTTGTCAGGAAATACGACCCTGTTCAGCCAACTGACCACCGCTGCGCTCGGGTACAACAACAAGAGCGGGAACCAGATTCTGAACGCCAACGTTCAGTTTCTGGTACCCTCTGTGGGCATCAGCCAGACAGTGGGAAGCTGGACTCTCTCAGCGCTCGCCGGACCGCAACTCCGACGCATCGAAGAACAGCGCGTGAACGCCGGGGCCTCCATCGATCACCAGATCGGCGCCTACGGTCAAGTAGAAGCACTGTATTGGCATGAGCAGGGCAGCCTCCACGCCATCGTCTCCTATGCGGACCTGGACAATTTCTTCTGGAGCCGCGTGAGAGGAAAACTGCTCACCTACTCACCTGAGCAGTCCTGTTGCAGGGTGTATCTGGGGTGGGATGCCGCCGCGATGGGCAATGCAGATTTCAAAGCCGTCCAGACCGGCCCGCTCGTCGAGGTGCCGGTCGGGAAGGTGTTCCTGCTAGCCAAGGGCGGCTATCAAAACAGCAGTTCCTTCCACAGCGGCGGGTACGGCGGAATCGAGATCTATTTCGGTTTCTGACCCTCGGGCGCGAGCGGGCTCCATCGCGCGAAGGTGGCGGCCTGCCCGACGCGCATGCCGGCCTGGTTGACCACATTCCACACCGTCGCGTCTTCGATCACAAACCGCCGGCCCGTCGACGAAATCCTGACGCCTCGATAGCCGGACCAGTAGCCTTGTACTTCCGCCAACGCAAGCATGCGGGCCCGCTCGTCGCGATTCATGGGCTCCGCCGTCAGACGCGACGGGGTTTGGGTCAGTTGCGCCCATGACAGTTCCCAGAGCTCAAGCGCCGGCCGATTCCCGTAGTTCAAGATAGGATCGGGTTCGGTCCCGTGGGAAACGACGACGATGGGAGCGGCAAACAGCGTTGCGGCGTCCGCCTCCGGCGAGCCAGCGCGTTCAATCAATTCCCGTCCGGTCCAGCGGCAAAAGCTGTCGAGCAGGAGGGTCGACCAGGCGATGACCGATGGATTGGTCCAGACAGCCGTCGGCATATGACGCTGCTATCACGTCGGAAACGGCAAGGCAAGGGTCAGGGTTGGCCGGATTTCACTTTGCGGACGTTGGGTCTGGGCAGCAACCGGTACTCGACCAGACGGCAGCTGCAGAAGGCGACCTGCCGCGTCTCGGTCGTGACCCGCACGATGATGGAGTGACAGAACACGCAGCCGAGCGAGCGGGTGTCCCGCGCGATCGTCCACCGCGGAATGGCAATGTTGTCGGGATTGATCGTCGAGTCACTCATCATGTTCCCTATCGGCAACGCCGCCGCAAATCTGAAGGGGCGGCACAGACATTTTCCGCGACCCTGGCAAGGGCGAGGGCCCCTTCTGTATAATGGCGCTCCTTTCTCATCCACTGATCGCGGTTCGTGAGGAGTGTGTCATGGCGGGCAAGACTCTGTTCGACAAGATCTGGGATTCACATGTCGTCCGCGAGGAACCGGACGGGACGACGCTGCTCTATATCGATCGCCAGTTGGTGCACGAAGTGACGTCGCCCCAGGCCTTCGAAGGGCTGAAACTGGCCGGCCGTCGTCCACGCAGGCCGGCGGCGACCCTGGCGGTTCCCGATCATAACGTCCCAACGACGGATCGCCGGCTCGGCATCGCCGACCCGATCAGCGCCAAACAGATTCAAACGCTGGAGGAGAACTGCCGGGATTTCGGTATCACACTCTACGGAATGAACGATATCCGACAGGGCGTCGTCCACGTGATCGGTCCGGAACAGGGCTTTACCCTTCCGGGCACCACGATCGTGTGCGGCGACTCCCATACCTCCACCCACGGAGCCTTCGGCGCGTTGGCCTTCGGGATCGGCACGAGCGAGGTCGAGCATGTCTTGGCGACGCAGTGCCTCGTCCAGAAGCGGCCCAAGACGATGGAGATCCGGATCGACGGCGTGCTCTCCGACAAGTGCTCGGCAAAGGACATCATTCTGGCGATTATCGGCAAGATCGGCACGGCCGGCGGAACGGGCTACGTAATCGAATACACGGGGTCGGCGATCCGGGCGTTGAGCATGGAAGGTCGCATGACCCTCTGCAACATGTCGATCGAGGGCGGAGCCCGTGCGGGCATGGTTGCCCCAGACGACAAGACGGTCGCCTACATCAAAGGGCGTCCACTGGCTCCGAAAGGCGACTTGTTCGATCGGGCCGTGCGGGCCTGGGAGACCTTGAAGACCGACTCCGACGCGCGGTACGACGCAACGCTGGTCATGCGGGCGGAGGACATCGCGCCCCAGGTCAGTTGGGGCACCAGTCCTGGCATGGTACTCGGCGTCGATCAGCGCGTGCCCGATCCGAAGGCCATCGCGGACGAGAAGACCCGCAAGGCCACGGAACGGGCGTTGGAGTACATGGGCCTCACGCCGAATATGCCGATTACGGACATCCGCATCGACAAAGTCTTCATCGGCTCGTGCACGAACTCGCGCATCGAAGATCTCCGGCTGGCCGCTTCGCTGGCCAAAGGTAAGCAGGTTGCGAAAGGCGTGCACGCCATGGTGGTGCCGGGCTCCGGCCTCGTCAAACAACAGGCCGAACAGGAAGGGCTCGACCGGATCTTCCGCGATGCGGGATTCGAATGGCGGGAGGCCGGCTGCAGTATGTGCCTGGCGATGAACGCCGACGTCCTGCAACCGGGGGAACGGTGCGCGTCCACGAGCAATCGGAACTTCGAAGGCCGCCAGGGCGCCGGCGGGCGCACGCACCTGGTTTCACCGGCCATGGCTGTTGCGGCCGCCGTGGAAGGCCACTTCATCGATATCCGTCACTGGAGTTAGAGGTCGCTATGCAGGCATTTACGACACTCACGGGTCTGGTGGCCGCGCTGGATCGCGTCAACGTCGACACCGACCAGATCATTCCGAAGCAATTCTTGAAGACGATCAAGCGGACCGGCTTGCGCGAAGGCTTGTTCTTCGACTGGCGTCGGCGGAAAGACGGCTCGCCGGATCCGGACTTTTTCTTGAACCAACCCCGGTATCAAGGCGCGACGATCCTGTTGACCCGCGACAACTTCGGCTGCGGCTCCTCGCGCGAGCATGCGCCCTGGGCGCTCCTCGATCAGGGCTTTCGATGCGTGATCGCGCCGAGCTTCGCCGACATCTTCTTCAACAATTGTTTTCAGAACGGAATTCTGCCCGTGGTCCTGAAGACGGACGAGGTGCAGACGTTGATGCAAGACGTTCTTGCCACGCCCGGCTATCAGCTTACGGTCGATCTGGCCAAGCAGACGGTCGCCACCCCGGACGGGAAGCTCTTCCGCTTCGAGATCGATCCGTTCCGCAAAGATTGTCTGTACCGCGGGCTCGACTCCATCGGATTGACCCTGCAGCATGACGGGGCCATCGCCTCGTATGAGCAACGGCGGAAAGCCGAAGCGCCCTGGCTGTTCGCCGATCTTCCCTCCTGAACGGAAGGAGAGCGGCTCCGAACCGGAGCCTAAGTCCTATGTGGTGGATCGTGAAACCTCGCGTGCTCCTGACCGTCGCACTGTTCACCTTCGCCGCGTACCTGCTCGTCGCCTTCAACTGGAGCTACTCGGACGGCAACCGCGCCGGGTACATTCAGAAGTTTTCCAAGAAGGGGTGGATCTGCAAGACCTATGAAGGCGAGCTGGCCATGACCACCGTGCCGGGCGTGGCGCCGGTGCTCTGGGGGTTCAGTGTGTGGGACGAAAAGGTGGCGGATGAACTCTCCAAGGTCCTCGGCAAGCGCGTCATCCTGCACTACAAAGAATATCGGTATCTGCCCACGACCTGCTTCGGAGAAACCGATTATTTCGTGGATCGGGTGGAAGTCCAGGACGAGAAATGAGCCGAGGCCGGTCTGGATTTGACGCCGCCGGCTAGAGCCAGCGGCGCTGGCGAAACGCGATCAGCATCCCGCCTGCGATCACGCCCATCGCGCTTAATACCGCCGGGTACCCCCATTCGGATTTCAACTCCGGCATGTGCTCGAAATTCATCCCGTAGATACTCGCGATAAAACTCAGCGGCATGAAGATCGTAGTAATGACGGTCAGCACGCGCATGACCGTATTCAAGCGATAGCTCACGCTCGACAGATAGATATCCAGACTCGCCGACACCATCTCACGCAGCGTCTCGATCGTATCCACGATCTGCACGACGTGATCGTAGACATCGCGGAAGAACACTTTGGTCGGTTCGTGGAGAAACGGACAGTCGGCGCGGGAGAGGTTGTTGGTGGCTTCGCGGAGCGGCCACACCGCCCGACGGAGGAACAACAGCTGCCGCTTGAGCGCGTGAATCTCCCGCAACGTGTCCGGCTTCGGATCGGCAACGACTTTCTCTTGCAGCGACTCGATCTTTTCGCCGAGGGACTCCAACACCAGAAAATACTGATCGACGATGGCATCGACCAGGGTATAGAGCAAATAGTCGGCGCCGTTTTGCCGCAGCCGTCCCTTGCCGCCGCGGAGCCGTTCCCGGACCGGCTTGAACACATCCGTCCCGTTTTCCTGGAACGACAGGACAAAATTCCGTCCGAGCACGAAACTGACCTGCTCGACAAGCAGATCCTGCCGCTCGGTAAGAGACAGCACTTTCATCACCAGGAAGAAATGCGACTCGTAATCGTCGAGCTTGGGGCGCTGGTCGGTGTTGGCAATATCTTCCAACAGCAACGGATGCAGCGAGAACTGTTTCCCGAATGCCTCGAGCAACTCAAGCTTGTGGACGCCGCCGATGTCGACCCAGGTGACCGATTCGTCGGCGGGCGGCTGGAGATCGTCAGCCTTGGTCGCAGTCCGTTCGTCGCAGCGGGGTCCAGCGTAGTCGAAGACCGTCATGGCGACGGTATCGGCCTTCTTCTCGCCGATGTGCACTAGCGTGCCGGGCGGCAAGCCGGTTTTCTTGGACCGTTTCTGTACGAGCTTCATCGAGACTTGCTTGTACGCAGATTCCCCCAAGAGGTCAAGCCGCGGCAGCGGGCGCTTTTAATCTCCCCGAGACCTTGGTAGGCTGCGGACATGAATTGGGAACGGGAATACCATGTCCTCACGCAGGCCATCCGGGAGGCGGGCGCCGAAGCCGCCCGGTTGGCGACGGACGGGTTTCAGACCTACACCAAACCCGACGATTCGCCGGTAACCTCGGCGGACCACGCCGTCAACGAGATCCTGCACAACCGTTTGTTGAACGCCTTTCCGGACGACGGCTGGCTGTCTGAGGAAACGCCCGACACGGCGGCCCGTCTGGAGAAGACGCGGGTATGGGTGATCGATCCGATTGACGGCACGAAGGCTTTTATCCGGCGAGAGCCCGAATATTGCGTATCGGTGGCGCTGGTCGAACACGGGAATCCGATCGTCGCCGCGATCTACAACCCCTCGACCGACGAGCTCTATAGCGCCGTCCGAGGGTCCGGGCTTCGTCTCAACGATCAGCCGGTCGCGCAGGACAGTTGCGATGCGCCTCACCCGCTGACGGTCGCGCTCAGTCCATGGGAGCTCCACATCGGCCGCTTCAAGTCGGTGGAAGCGTATCTCGCCGGACGGCCGATGCGGTCCATCGCCTGGGCTCTGGCGCTGGCGGCCAAGGGCGAGATTCACGGCGTCATGACGTTCGAACCGGAAAACGAATGGGACGTGGCGGCAGGCGTATTGCTACTGGAAGAAGCCGGCGGTATGGCACACGACGGAACTGGTCACGCGTTGCGTTATAACCGGCCTCACCCCCGTTTCGAAGGATTCGTCGCAACCGCGAAGGTGTTCCCGGAACAGCTGCGCACCCATATCCTTCGTCTCCCGCGATCAGTCCATTGAGCCGTCGTCCAGGATTCTGCATGCGTGTCGCCGTTATCGGAACAGGGTTACTCGGAGGAGCCGTCGCGGAGCGACTGCACCGTGCCGGCCACGCGGTCACCGTCTACAATCGGACCACACACAAGACGGATCACTTACGGACACAAGGCGTCTCAATCGCCGATTCCGTCGAGGATGCCGTCGCCACGACCGATTGTGCCTTGCTGTTTCTGACGGATGCCGACGCGATTCGCGCGGTCTGTTTCTCACCTGCCGCTCCCGTTTCACTCCGCAATCGGACATTGATTCAGATGGGGACGATCAGCCCGGAAGAAAGCCGGGCTTTCGAGCAGACCGTCTTCAAAGCAGGCGGGGAATACTTCGAAGCGCCGGTATTGGGCAGTCTCGCGGAGGCAAAAGCGGGCACGCTCATCGTGATGGTCGGAGGCACCGCCGAGCAAATACGGCAATGGAGTCCGCTCTTTTCGTCACTGACGACCGCGCCACACCTGATCGGGCCGGTCGGGAAGGCCGCGACACTAAAGCTGGCGTTGAACCATTTGATCGCGGCGGAACTCACTGCGTTCGGGGTGAGTCTGGGGTTGATCCGGCGATCCGACATCGCACTGGATCAATTCATGGCAATCCTCAAATCGAGCGCGCTCTTCGCCCCGACGTTCGAGAAGAAGCTCCCGCGCCTGCTTGCGAGGCAATACGACCAGCCCAATTTTCCCGTCGGTCATTTGCTCAAGGACGTGACGCTGTTTGCGGAGGAAGCGCGCCGGTGCGGCTTGACGACATCAACCGTGGACGGCTTGCGGGGGATACTGGAATCGGCGATCAACCATGGGTACCGAGACGGCGATTATTCGGCGTTGATTGAAGCGATCGATCCCAAGACGTGAACGCCGAGCCGCTACGGAGCGGGCGGAGTTTCGCTGGCGGCGAATGACGAAGTTCGTCGGCTTAAGCGGAACGTTCCCCCCTTAGTCGCAGGCGCGTGGTCATCTCCGATTCTGGTGTACCACCAACGCCCTTCCCCTTCCGAAAGGTCCGGGGAGAACTCCACGACATACCCTCCCTCTCGATCGTTCTCTTCCTGCAGCCAGAGGCCTTCCCAATGTCGGCCGTCGAATGCGCTGGTTTGAAAGTGGCCTTTCTTCCAGTCATAGGTGCCGTTTCCCTCTTCATCGAGCACCAGGCGAACGACCGCCATTTCCTCGTAGTCCCATTCTCCGGCCAGCATGCGGCGGTCGCCGGAATCGTTGGGAGCGGAGCCAGTCAGTTGAACCGTCGTCATGAGGGTAGATGTGGTGGGTCCGCCACAACCAGCCGTGAAGAACAGGCTCGCCGCAGCCAGGAATGGCATCCATCGACGTCTGGCCAGTTTCTGTCGCGTCATCCGATGTCGTTCTCCTAACCACGCGGAGACATAGTGGACAAGCCGATCAGCCGCTTCGCTTCGTGCGGGACATGCGGCCCTTGAATTAAATTAGAGTTTCGCTAGCCTGCGACAGGCCTCATCGAGATCCGGTTGAGTCTTGGCATAACTGAAGCGAAGAAACCGCGCGCCTTCCTGATCCGAGAAGAACGCTTCCCCGGGCACTCCGGCAAGGCCAATGGTTTGGAGCAGCGCCATGGCTCGCTCTTTACCCGTCTTCCCGGGCAAGCGGGTCGCGTCGGCGAGCACGTAATAGGCCCCCTGCGGAATCGACGGGGTAAGGCCGGCGCGCGTGAGTGCCGCGCAGAACTGATCCCGCTTCTGCTGAAACTCCTTGGCCATGTCGCGGTAGAAGGACTCCGGCAGCTCGGCGATGCCGGCCGCGACACCCATCTGTAACGGCGCCGGCGCGCACACATAGAGCAGATCGTTCATGACGCCGATCAAGTGCGCCCAACGTTCCGCCGCCACACTGTACCCGATCCGCCACCCGGTGATGCTGAAGGTTTTCGAGTAGCCGCCGATGGTGATCGTGCGTTCGGCCATATCCGAAAGGGTCGCGATGCTGATGTGCGGACGCCCGTCGTACAAGAAGTACTCGTAGATTTCATCGGTGAAGACGAAGAGGTCGTGACGAATGGCCAGGGCCGCGATGGCGTCCAGCTCGGCCCGTGAAAAGACCTTCCCGGATGGATTGCCCGGGCTGTTCACCACGATCGCCCTCGTCCGGTCCGTGATGGCCCGTTCCAACTCGGCCAGCGGGAACGTCCACTCGGGCGCGCGCATGCGTATCACCACCGGTACCGCTTCCACCGACTGCAAGGCGGTCAGGTGATACTGATAGTAGGGTTCGAACAGAATGACTTCATCGCCCGGATTCAAAAGCCCCGCACAGGCGCAATGAAAGGCCCCGGTCGCACCGGCGCTGACGGTGATATCGGTGTCCGGATTGGCATGGATCCCGTTGTAGGCGGCCAATTTCTTTGCCAAGGCTTCGCGTAACTCAGGCAATCCGTCGAATCTTGTATAGATGTTGTAGCCCTTATCCATCGCCCGTTTGGCGCCGGCCATCACGGGCTGTGGCACCGGCGTGTCGCACACCCCTTGCGCCAGATTGAGCCCTTTGGCCTTTGCGCAGGCTTGCGTCATGGCACGAATTTCCGATGGGGCGAGCTGAGCAAGCCGCCGATTTCCCGTCCGTTTCATGGCTGGTCCCCCCTTCGCTGCTGCAGGTATGTTCTCTCAGACCCATGGCGGAAGGTCAACCCTTCAGCGGATCTTCCCAATCCGAGTGCCAGACCTGGGGATATCGCCATCTTAGAAATGCCCCGAGACTCCACGCCGCCGACGTTTCCCCCTCGTCCGAGCTACACCGTCCGGGGAAGGCAAACAAGAGAGTCTGGTGGTAGGCTTTCACTAGATCAGGATGCTGAAAGGAATCGTGTCTATGGATGCCACTCCAGAATCTTCCCCCCACGTCTACCCGACGGAAGACGTCCATAAAGACCGCCGCGGGAGACGAATTACTTTAACGTGCCGAATGTTTTTTTTCGGCGAGGACGATTTCGAGGGAGAGGCCAAACTGTTGGATCTGTCCGCCAGCGGCTGCCGATCGGCTTCGAGTATTCCTCTCACCGTCGGGATGTCACTCCGTTTGTCCTTGTTTCTGCTCGACCATCAATGGCCGCTGAGAATCAACGAGGCAATCGTGCGCTGGATCGATCAGGACCAGTTTGGACTCGAATTCGTCAATCTCACCATGGCTCAGCGCGAGCGGCTTCGCGCACTGGTTTTCAAGAGCCGCTAGCCGGTCTCGGCGGCGATTTCGTTCCGGTTGCGCCGACATCCGTACCGATTCGGCCTATCTGGGATGGAAATGGTTCACGCTGACGGAGGCTCGGCACCCTTAGCGCGACCGGGGATCGGCGGCGATTTCACAGCGGGCGCCTTCGTTTTGGCAATCCGGTAGGCTTCGTAGTAACGCAGCACTTTTCGCACATAGCGGCGGGTTTCGCGAATCCGCGGGATCCGCCCGCCTTTCACGCGATGCACCCCCGCGTTATACGCGGCCAGCGTCAAGGGAAGATCACCCTCGTAGAGATTCAGCAGGTGGCGGAGCTGCTTTGCCCCGCCGCGAATATTTTGAATGGGGTCGTACGGGTCGCCGACGCGCAACGTCGCAGCCGTATCCGGCGTGAGCTGCATCAGCCCCACGGCTCCCTTGCGCGATACTACGTCAGGGCGGAAGTCCGACTCCGCTTTGATCACCGCGCGCAACAGCGCCGGATCCAGCCGATATCGCGTGGCATAAAAGTCGATCGCTCGACGGATCTCCTGCCGACTGTAACGTGCCCGGCCTTCGAAATCCGATTTGGTGGGAACAGGAATTGCCCCGACCATCGCCACCGCCAGCATCGCGACGACGATGCTTCGCAGCAGGAGGGAGGACTGTCCGAATCGCCCTATCGGGGATAATTCGTTCACGCGGTGACCTGATCGACCCGATTACGTCGGGTGGACCCAGGTCAGCCTTTGATTCCTCAAGAGTCGTGCCCGGCAGGACGTTTCGCAACTCGCTGACGACGCGATGGATTTCCCAAGGGAGACCGTCGTCGGCAGCGCGCAGAACGGACGCTCCTGCCCTTTTTTGTCAGCCTACTAGGGCTTTCCCCACAACTCCTCCAACCGCTGGGCACGGCCGCAATTGAATTTATAGAACTTGTAGCGCACCGGATTCTTCTTATAGAAATCCTGATGGTACTCCTCGGCGGGATAGAAGGTAGAAGCCGGCGCGATCTGCGTCACGATCGGAAGCGGGAACCGCTTGGCATCTTGGAGGGCTTTTCTGGATTCCTCGGCTAACCGCTGCTCCTCGGGAGTAGACGGAAAAATGGCGGCCCGATATTGGGTGCCGTGATCGCAAAATTGCGCATTGGCCGTGACCGGATCCACATTCCGCCAGAACGCGTCCAGCAGTTGCGGATAACTCACCTTGGAAGGATCGTAGGTGACTTCGACCGATTCGGCATGGCCCGTCTTCCCGGCCGACACTTGCTCGTAGGTCGGGCTGGGAACTGTCCCTCCCATATACCCGGAGACGGCGGCGATCACCCCGTTCACCTTTTCAAACGCTTCCTCCATGCACCAGAAGCACCCGCCGGCGAAATAGGCTTTGGCCGGTGTCGATGCGGCGTCCAGAGGAGATGCAACCAAGCCCGATATAAGCAAGACGAGCAGACTGATTCTGAATAGGCTCCGTCGATCGTGTGTCATGGTCAGGACCTCTCTTGAGGGTGAGTCGAGCGACCCGCCGGGTCCTTACATCCTACTACGACCACGGCCGCCGGGTGGATGGCGGTGGGGAGGGAATTTCGGTTAGAGCGCGAGCTCGTCGTACTCGCCCTCCGAGTGGGTCTTGGTTCGTTTGGTCCGGCGTTCCATCTGCCGCATGATGAGATCGATCGCTTCTTCCGGCGATGCCGCCGCGGACACGAGCCGGCCCCCGAGTTTTCTGAAGAACGCGACCTCGGCCGGACTGGCTTCGACCAGAATGACGGGACGGCCGGCTTTGACGGCAAGAGCCACTTCCGAGACCGTTCCGGATCCGCTTAACCCACAGGCTACGACGACATGGCTGGTGAGCACGTTGATGTTGTTTCGGCCGCTGCCCATTTCCGTGATGATGGGAACGTCCACATAGCGCGACACCTTGTCGCGCGTCGACGGCAACACGCCGATCGTCAGACTCCCGCCCACTTGCTTGGCGCCGGCGCAGGCGGCATCCATCACGCCGACGTCTCGGCCGCCCGTCAGGACCACCCAACCGCGTCGGGCGATGAATTCGCCCAGTACGCGCGCATTGTCCAGGTCTTTTTTCTTGGCCTTGGCCGGCCCCATGACACCGACAACAAATCGCATCGCTGCTTCGCTCCTCTTCTGCTCGATCAATATCGGGACGCCGTCAAGATGACATCGGCGTAGCTCCAGGCGGACTTGAACTGCTCCTCCACCGTGTCTGCTTCGCTCCCCTTCTGCTGCGCACGCAGGCTCTGGGTCAATCCGAAGAGACTCCATCCGTTCGCGGGATGACGGGACAAGTCGGCCCGATAGACCTGTTCCGCTTCGCCCGGCTGCCCCGCCAACAACAGCGCGGCCCCCAGATAATGCCGGAGGGGAATCGGCCACAAGGGTGGTTCCGCATACGGCAGGCTTTCTTCTAACTTGATCCCTTCACGGAAGATCTTCATCGCGTCCTCGGACTTGTGCCGCCGCACTGCAATCTCGCCGGCCAAAAGGCGCTCCGCTATTTTCAGCATGGTCCGCTCGGTCTTGTCTTCCTGACTGCGGTCCCGCCGGAATTGTTTGGCCAAGCCGGCCAGGACGAACAACTCGCCCTCCGCGCCGGGAATCCGTCCCGTGGCAGCCAACGCGAGGCCCCGCCCCAGACGCCACATCCCCTCCTGGAACCGCAGCCCTTTCGGCGGCACCGGTTCGCGCAGCACGTCGTCCCACTGGCCGAACCGGATCAAGGAAAACAGCGGAGTCGGCAAGAACCACTCCTTCCATTTATCCTTCTTCGCTTCCGCTTCCGTAATCGTCCCGGTCAACTCCCGCGCTACCTTCAACGCCTCGGCGTGGCGTCCCTCCATCGCCAGCGACGCCCAGAGGAAATGCAGGTTGTGCGCGTAATAGCCGTCGGCATAATCGCCGTTGAGCACGCGGCCGGTCAGATACTCCTGGTCCACATGGGCGGCGTGCGCGTTGCGCTCGGCCGACTCGTGATACTTACCGACCCGGATATAGATGTGCGCCGGCATGTGCACCAGATGGCCCGCCCCCGGCATCAAAGCCGGCAGGCGTTCGGCACAGTCGAGCGCCCGCTCCGGCTTGGGCGAAGCCTCAACGGCATGAATGTAATAGTGGCAGGCGCCGGGATGGTCGGGAACCCGCGCCAGCACCGCCTCCAACGTCGAGACGAGTTCTTCAGTGCCCGGATACGGCCGCCCGTCCGGCGCCCACAGATCCCAGGGCCGAAGATCCATGAGGGCCTCGGCAAAGAGCGTCCCGGCATCCGGATCCTCGGATGCCTGCTGCCACACCGTCCGCATCGCCGCGGCATAAGCCTTATCGAGAGCCGCTCGTGGGCCACTCTTCGCGCTGTACCGTTTGCTCAACGCTTCGATATACCGTTGCTCGGCCGGACTCGCATGCGAGGCATTCGCCCGCGCCTTCTGCATCGCGTCCCACGCACGCCGCTCGTCGGCCTTGGCCATGGGTGCATTGATGTTCGGCCCGAGCGCGAGGGCGATCCCCCAGTAAGCCATCGCGGCAGTCGGGTCCTGCCTGGCCGCTTCTTCGAACGAGCGGACCGCCTCCTCGTGATTGAATGCATAGAGAAACCGGAGCCCTTGATCGAAATACTGTTGCGCCCGCTCGGAGGTCGTCGTGATGGCATGATGGAACGTCCCGAGGTTCGAAAAGAGCGGGACGTCCACGGCGGCTTCACTCAGGCCGATGCCTGAGCAGACCAACGCCAGCGCCGCGGCAACCACCGCCCGGCCCCGCCTCTTCCGAGAATTCTTCATGTCACACCGCGCGCGCATCTGAATCGAACAGACGTTCGCTCACAAGCTCCATCCTGAATCGTTACAGATTGAGCGCCGGCGTCACAGCCGTTTTCCGGGGGGCCGATCGACTCTTGGATGAGGATTTCGCTTTGACGATTTGCGCCTTTTGGGCGGGGTGCTGCGCCATTGCGGCAGCCACGACCGGGGCCTGATGTAATTCCAATTCTCTGCCGAGATGCACCAACACTTGTTGCTGCGAACCGACCATCGATTTCAATTCCTGTACGTGAGCCGACAAGCGGTCGATCTCGGCCTGTTGTGCGGCAAGCTCCGCCCGAAGCATGGCGACTTCTTGCTGCGCCGTCGACGCGGGTACCGTGGCGGCCGGTCGGATACGCGGCTCTTCCGATGGAGGCTGGAGACGAGCGACCGGCGTTTCAAAATCGGCAATCGATCCTTCGATTCGGCACGCCTCGCCGTCCGGAACTGATGAGAGTGCGGAACGGGATGAACCGGCTTGCAGGAGGCGGTATAGATGTGCGCCCAGGTCGGCCAGGCCGCGTACACAGGCTGCGCCGGATTCCATGACGGCCTGACCCAACGATCGCTTCTTCGGCCGCGCGGCAGAGATCTGTTCAGGCGTGGGAATGCGTGCGATCAGATTGATGGGAGCATCGCTGTACCGGCGGGACATGGGGACCTCCTTCGGGCGGAACGCAACGATCCATCCAGAGCGCCGGAAAACCGTGGAGCTGGGTACGACGGTCTGACGGGGGGATTCGAATGATTCTTTGGATAGGCCTGAAAGCGAGAAACCGGCCCATCCACACGCATTTCTCTACTCCGACCGCTTGAATGAGTCAATCCTTTTTCCAATTGAGGGCCGCCCGGAGCGCAACGACAGGCGGCGGGACGTCAGAATCGCGTCACACTGGAAAACTGAAATTCGGGCAGCACCACAGCGGGCACCAGGAGTTTGCCGGTTTCGGACGTGACCGCTTCCATCGGCGCGGTCCAGGCGTCGATGCGCTGAAAGGCCCGCAAAGGACTCTCGTGGAACCGGAAATTCTTGACCGCCGACACGATCTCGCCCTTTTCGACGAGAAACGTCCCGTCCCGGGTCATGCCGGTCAGCGTAAGATCGGTCGGATTCACGACGCGGAGATACCAGAAATTCGTCACGAGCAGCGCGCGGTCCGTCGATTTGATCAACTGCGCGAGAGACCCGGTGGGTGTGCCGTCCACGGACAGGCAGGGCGCGTCAATGGTTGGAATGGCCGACACCCCCTGTACTTCCGCTGTGAACCGGTCGTAGGCCAATTGTCGCAACACGCCCTGCTCGATCCAGCGCGACGCAGTCGAGGGCAATCCCTCCGGAGTAAACCCAATTCCGAGCAGATCCGCGTGTCCCGGAAGGTTGTCGAGCGATAGGCGGGGATCCAGGATTCGCCGGTTCAGCTTCCCGGCGAACGGACTCGTGTCCTTGAGATAGGACTTGGCATCCATCATCCAGATGATCCAGGACCAGAGCCCCGCGACGGCCGCCGGCTCCAGAATCACGCGATACCGGCCGGGCGGCAATTCCCGCGGGTCCGTTCCCCGCACGGCTTTCTGAATCGCGGATAGCGTCCGCTCCTGCACCCTGAGACGATCAATCGACCGATGGGCCGATGCCGCCCAGCCGGTGGCGTCGCCCGCCTGCACGGTGACGCTGAACCGCGCGTCGGTCCGCTCTTCGAACGCGCGCAGCCCGGTGTTCGCCGCCACGCCGACCGAAGCGCGCGACGAGGAGACGATGCCGGCCGCCGACAGATTTTCCATCCGGCACTGGCCGATGGCTTCGTTCGCATACTCCAGTCGGATGGCCGGTCCGGCTTTGGCGGTTTCGCTGCGGGACACCGGATACTCTGTATAGGTCTGAGGTCCCACCGGCGGAAGATATTCCGGATCCTCCGGCGAGACCCGCGCCATGGCCTCGGCCCGCTTGACGGTGTCGCGCAAAGCGCCGGCGGTGAAGTCGGTCGTGGTGGCCGTACCCTGACGACGGCCGAACACCACGCTCACGCTCACACCGCCCCGCCGCGTATGGACGTTTTGGACGACCTGATTGTTGGCGAAGCGGGTCGTGCCGCCGTCCTGGTCGTGCAGCGCGACCAGCGTCTGGTCGGCCGTCGAGCAGCGCAGCACCAGATCGGCGATGAACTCAAATTCCTCCCGGCTCGTCATCTTGGGCCAGGGCTTGCCCGCCGTCATGATCGTCCCTCGCCGCGAATCACCTGGACCTGCCGGAACCGGGCGTGCGAAGCCGGATGCGTCATCCAGCCGGATTGTCCGGGCTGGCCCTTGCCGCAGGTAATGAACCCGTACCGTTGCCGGTGCGACCGATCGGCCACACCGTCGCAACTGTTCCAGAATTCCGGAGTGATCCCGTGGTAGATCACATCCCGCAACATGTACGTCCGCCGGCCGTTCTCGATCAGCCAGAATGCATCCCCGCCGAACTGAAAATTGTAGCGCCGCTGGTCGATGCTGTACGACCCGTGCCCTTCGATGTAAATGCCCCGCTTCACGTCGGCGAGCAGCTGGTCGAGCGTGGTCGTCCCGGGCTCCAGTCCGATGTTCGCGATGCGGACGATCGGCACGCTCCCCCAACTGTCGGCTCGATTCGAACCGCGCGAGCGCGACTCGCCAATCTTGGGCGCCACCTCCCGGTTCGTGCAGTAGCCGACGAAGAGACCGTCGCGCACGATGTCCCATTTCTGGCACGCCACGCCGTCGTCGTCGTAGCCGGTCGCCGCGAGGGTTTCGGACTCCGTGTTGTCGGCCACGAGATTCACGTGCGGCGAGCCGTAGCGGAACGGGCCGCGTTTGTCGGTGGTCAGAAAACTCGTGCCGGCATAGTTGGCTTCGTACCCCAGCGCTCGATCCAACTCGCTCGGATGGCCGCAGGACTCGTGCATCGTGAGCGACAGGTGTTCCGGATCAAGCACCAGGTCGTAACGCCCCGCGTCGACGGCGGGCGCCCGCACTTTCTCGACCGCTTCCCGCGCGAGCCTCGAGGCCCGCGTGAGTAACTCCGCGTCTTCGATCAATTCATAACCCCGCCGGAGTTGCGGCGTATTGAACGAGCGGCTGGCGAACCGACCGTCGTACAAAGCGGTCGCCGTACAGTCCCCGCTGGACGCCAACAGATCGAAGTCGAGCCTCGTCCCTTCAGTCGATGCGAAGAGCTTGCGGTCGCGCCGCGCCCAAATTCCGGCGCTGCTGCGGACGACGCCCGCCTGCTGCTGCAATCGCTCCATCGTCGCCAGCAGCAAGTCTGTTTTCTGTTGAAGCGGCACCGTGAAGGGATCGACACGGACCGGCGTGACGATGCGGTCGCGATGGACCGGCTCCCGGGCGAGGACAACTTTGTCGACGGCGATGGACGCGGAGCCTTTGGCGATCTCCACGGCGAGGTCCGTCACCCGGGGCACTTCTTCGAGCGAGAGGATGGAACTGGCGGCAAAACCCCAGGCTCCGTGATAGAGGACGCGCACCCCGAATCCGGTGTCCTCCGCCTCGCGCACCGAGGCGATCCGGCGATCTTCCCCCCGGATCGTCTGGCTCATGCTGTGGACGATCCGGATATCGCCGTACTCGGCGCCGGAGGAGGCCAGCCGCTTCAAGGCGAGATCGGCATAATCCTGCCAGCTGGGTGTTGGCATGGCTTCATCCTGTCAAAGTCTCGACCGCGGTGCAAGGCGGGCTCCCGGCCCTCCTGCTTGGCTTTCCCGGACGAAGCGACTAGGATGCGCGGATGGTCTCCGCCGATCGCACCCCCCGACAACGCCTCATCGAAGTCCTCACAGGAACGCGACTGGCGACCCACCAACTGGCGCAACTGGTGGGCATTCCCGAACGGCAGGTCGAAGAACATTTGGAGCATGTCGTGAAATCCGTGAGCCGCGATCGAACCCGCCGCTTCATCCTGGAGCCGGCCCGCTGCCAGGAATGCGGGTTCGTCTTCCGCGACCGCCGGAAGCTCACACGCCCCAGCCGGTGCCCGCAGTGCAAAAGCGAAGGCGTCGCCCCACCCCGTTACGGCATCGAGGTCGCGGAATCCCGCAACCAGCCGGACAACGAAAGGGATCTCGAATGAAACGGCCCCTCTTCCTTCTCTGTGCAATCTATTGCATCGCGCTATGGGCTTGCTCCGGCAACCAGGCGCAGGAACTGCTCGACACCGCGCAGTTGGAAGAGCAGCAGCACAACCTGCCCCACGCCCGGCAGCTCTATGACGACGTGATCCGCCTCTATCCGTCGAGCGCCCAAGCCGAGACCGCCCGCGCCAGATTGGCGCAATTGAACGTCGGCCAGTAGATCGATCCTGTCCGTTCTTGTTCCCCTCCCCCCTTCCGTGGCCGCGCCTCCCCCTCCTTCGGGGCATGACGCGACCGTGGCCGCCGGGTAGACTCTGGTCACGTTGACGAGCAGCCATCACCCAGGCGAGGAGGCGTTCATGAGCAAGACCTACACGATGCGCAACGCGAGCCGCATTCCCACCCAATGCACGTTCCTGTATTTCTGGAACGGCTCGCTCGAACAGGGCAAGGTGTGGGACGTGTCGGAGACGGGGTGGCGGGCCAGCTTGAAACACCCCATTACCCCGGGGGCGGAAACCACAGCCTATCTCGCAATCCCGGACGGCGAGGTTTACAAATACATGATCGTCGATCGTGCGACGGTCTGTTGGTCGGATGGCGGCACGGCGGGATGGAAAGTATCGAACATCGAACCGACGGCTAAAGACCGGCTGGAGCGGTTTCTCTCCGGGTTTGAAGAAGCGTAAGCGTTCATCTCTTGTTGGTACCGATCGACGGTCGCGGCCACCGGGGGAGGAACGGACTCGTCGTCTCCTGGTATCGCCGATAGTCCTCGCCGCGCGTCCGCAACGCCTGCGCCTCCGCCCACGGGACCCCGGTAACGTAGCGCAGCGCCACGCCCATGACGATCGGGCCGATCCATGTCACGAGCCACCCTGGACTGCCGATCGCCATCACCACATAAGCCCACCAATGCAGCCATTCGAAGAAGTAGTTGGGGTGGCGCGACACAGACCACAGGCCTTCCCGGCACACACGATCGTGATTCCAGGATTTGGCTCGAAAGGCGGCCAACTGCCGATCCGCGATCGTTTCCCCGGCGATGCCGACGACCCAGAGCAGCACACCGGCTAATTCCCACAGCCCGAACGGCGGCCGCGGATTCTGCATGACGGCGAGAAAAGGCAGCGAGAACAGCACCACGGCGATAGCCTGGCCTTGGAAGTACCCGAACATCCGAAGGGGCCGCGCCAATCCCCATTCGTCCCGGAGCCGCTGATAGCGCGCGTCCTCGCGCTGGCCGAGAACCCGGTGCATGAGGAGGTAGCCGCCTAGCCGCAGTCCGTAGACCGATACCATGAAGGCCAGCATGACTTTCCGTTCAACCTCGCCCGTCGCCGTCCAGGCGTACCCGTTCACGACCCCGACGAGGCCGATGCACCACCCGACGTCCGCGAGCGAGGCGTTCTTGATCCGCCGTTCGATCACCCACAGGACACTCATCCACCCCGCCATCGCAACCCAGGCCCATATCGTCAGCGTCAGTGGATCGCGGGCGTTCATGTCGTCGAATCCGGTGGATAGTCCCAGGGGTCCGGCTCGGCCGCATGGCGGACAGCCATCCAGTCGCGCAGACCCGAAAGGGGAAAGGGGAGAAGCCGTTGGAGCTTGTCGCAACGCATCGAGAGATCGGGCGGTCTCGGTGCGCCCCGGTACCCCGTCACCGAACCGGGCTGGATGGACGCGGCCAGGTCGGGATACCAGCGGCCGAGTTCCACACCGATCTCCATGCGGGACAGCCGGTCGATGCCACCAAGATGATAGAGACCGACATGCGACCGGTTGAGCAGTGCCCAGACCGTCCGCGCGACGATGCCCGCCGGAATGGGAGTACGGAATTCGTCGGTGAACAACGTGAGTCGTTGCCCGCGAGACACGCTACGCCGCATATCTTCCGCAAAGCTGCGGTCGCCCGTCGGCGAGGTGCCGGCCGTCAGCCCCAGCCGCACTACGGTATGCCGAGGATTCTGGAGCACCAGCCGTTCCGCGTCGGCCTTCGTTTCCCCATATCGATTGATCGGATTGGTCCGATCCGTTTCCACATACCAGCCTTGGCGGCCGTCGAAGACCTGATCGCTGGACAGGAAGAGGAAGGGGATCGCCCCCGCCAACTCGGCCAGCTGTGCCGTGGCGTCGACGTTCACGCGATTCGCGAGGGCCGGGTTCGCATCGCACTCGTTCGTTTTACTGATCGCGGCGCAATGCAGGACAAGGGCCGGTCTCTCTTCGGTGAAGCGCGAGGCCACCGCGGCATGATCGGTCAAATCCAGTTCCGCGCGCGTGAGCCCGCGCACTTGCCACTGCGGAGCCCAGCGCGGAGCCGTGCGGACCAGATAGCTCCCGACCAAGCCGGCGGCGCCGGTGATCCAGGCCACCGGCTTCATGTCGCGCTCCCCAGTCGGCGGATTTCCGGCACCTCGATCGTGCGCCTCGTCTCAGGCGGATGCTCAACCACCCAAATCAGCGCCGACAGCATCTGCCGAAGGGTCACGAGACCCAGCCGCAATGCCGCCTCCCGTGTCGACGGAATCCGTTCCATGAGTCGATAGACCGGTTGAAGTCCCAGGGGCCACCAATGGCCGGGCCCCAGGATATACCAGGGCCGGAGGATGGTCACCCGGAGGCCGCTGGCGGAGAGGCGGGCTTCGCACTCGCGTCGGACGGCGATGTAAGATTTCATGATCGGCGCCGGATGGGCCACGCTGACATAGACGAAATGCCCGACGCGGGCCTCGCGCGCGGCCTCGATCGAGGCCAGCCCGGCCGTGAGATCCACCGCTTGAAACTGCGCGCCTTTCCACGGAGCCGGCTTCGGTGTGCCGACCAGTTGCACGACCGTATCACCGGCCTGCAGGTGCGGGCGGAGTCCGTTTCGGTCCAGCGGATTGGCCTCGACGATCTCGCAGCCCTCCGGCAGTCGCTTGGCCGAACCGGTCCGCACGATCGCCACTACGCACGAACCGCGGGCGAACAATCGTCCAATGAGATGGAACCCCAGATAACCGGTGCTGCCGATCACGACGATGCGACGAGCAGTCATGACTCGTGCCCGATCGATCTCGCCGTTGTCGCCTCCCCCAGCCATCCCTCAGCTCTACGAAGCCCCGCGCTGTTCGGATGGACCCTCGAGGGTTATCGGGTCAGCTTGCGATACCGAATCCGGTGCGGCTGGTCGGCTTCCTTGCCGAGCCGCTTCTTGCGGTCCGCTTCGTATTCGCTGTAGTTGCCTTCGAACCAGACGACTTTGCTGTCGCCCTCGAAGGCCAGAATATGGGTCGCGATGCGATCCAGAAACCAGCGGTCGTGACTGCTGATGACGGCGCAGCCGGCGAAGCTTTCCAATCCTTCTTCGAGCGCCCGCAACGTGTTGACGTCGAGGTCGTTCGTCGGTTCGTCGAGGATGATGAGGTTTGCGCCCTCTTTCAACATGCGGGCAAGGTGCACGCGGTTCCGCTCACCGCCGGACAGATCCTTCACCTTCTTCTGCTGATCGGTGCCGGCGAAATTGAACCGGGCGCAGTACCCGCGCGCGTTCACTTCCGTCTTGCCGAGCTTGATGGTGTCCTGCCCGTCGGAGATGACGTCGTAAACCGTCTTGTTCGGATCGAGGCTCCGGTCTTGGTCGACATAGCCAAGCTTCACTGTCTCACCGATCTTGATGGTTCCGGCATCCGGCTTCTCTTTGCCGATGATCATCTTGAACATGGTCGTCTTGCCGGCGCCGTTCGGGCCGATCACGCCGACGATGCCGCCTTTCGGCAAATTGAAGCTGACGTTCTCGTACAACAGCCGATCGCCGAATCCTTTGCTGATGCCTTTGGCCTCGACGACCACGTCGCCCAGGCGCGGTCCCGGCGGAATGTAGATTTCCAGATCTTCCGCCACCTGCTCCTGCTTTTGATTGACCAGCTCTTCATACCGGTTCAGGCGCGCCTTCCCCTTGGACTGGCGGGCCTTGGGCGACATCCGGATCCATTCCAATTCGTGCTCGAGGGTCTTCTGGCGCTTCGATTCGGCCTTCTCTTCTTTCTCCAGCCGATCCTTCTTCTGTTCCAACCAGGACGTATAGTTGCCCTGGAACGGAATGCCGTGACCGCGGTCAAGTTCCAGAATCCAGCCGGCGACGTTGTCGAGGAAGTAGCGATCGTGCGTCACGGCAATGACCGTGCCTTTATATTGCTGGAGATGCTGCTCCAGCCACTGCACGGACTCGGCGTCCAGATGGTTCGTCGGCTCGTCGAGGAGGAGAATGTCCGGCTCTTGAATCATCAGCCGGCAGAGCGCCACGCGGCGCTTTTCACCGCCGGACAGCACGCTGATCTTGGCATCCGCCGGCGGACAGCGGAGCGCGTCCATAGCGATCTCCAGCTCGTTTTCCAATTCCCAGCCGTTGGCCGCTTCGATCTTTTCCTGGATCTGCGCCTGTTTGTCGATCAGCTTTTCCATCGTGTCGGGATCGGCCGACCCGATCTGGTTACTCACGTCTTCATATTCCTTGAGCAGCGCGACCAGTTCCTTCTTACCCTCTTCGACGACTTCCTTGACCGTTTTGTTGGGATCGAGTTGCGGTTCCTGTTCGAGAAGGCCGACGGAATAGCCCTTCGAGCGCGTGATTTCGCCGGTATAGTTGGGATCGACGCCCGCGATGATCTTGAGCAACGAGCTCTTGCCCGACCCATTCAAGCCCAGTACGCCGATTTTCGCGCCGTAGTAAAAACCGAGATAGATCTCCCGCAGCACCTGCCGCTTCGGCGGATACACCTTGCCGACATTCACGAGGGAGAAAATGACTTGCTTATCGTTCGTCGTCGCCATGGAGTCCTTTTCTAATAAGGTGATTCGACTTCTCGGAAGGCTCACGATAACAAAAGGCGACGGGCTTCCACAACAAGGCGAGGCCTAGATTCCCAATTCCTCCGACACCCGCACCTCCGATTCGTCGACGATTTCTTCCAGACATGTGAAGCAGGGAAAAGGGAACCGGTCGACCGGGATTGCGCAGACTTCCCCGACGGGCGACTCTTCGAGCGCGGGGCCGCCGCATTCTTTATGGATCAAGGTCAGCATCGTGTCCTTTCGGCCCCCCCCACACGAGTTGTCCAAGCCGCTCAATTTGTTCGGGACCTCCCGAGCAATGGCCACCGGGAGTGTGCTCGAGAGTAACAGGAAAGCCAGGCATCACGGTTAGTAGCCGGTCGCCTTTCAAGCGAATTCCGTCCGCGCCGATGAGTTCAAATGGGGTGAGCGTCATGATTGCGTTAGGCGCTTGGCGAGGAATGTACTCAGCGAGTGCAGCACCACCTCCGGAATTTCGTGCCCACCGCGGAAACTGTGCCATTCGACGGAGAGGCCCGCCTTGCCGAGTTCGTCGCGCAGCCGTTCGGCCATCACGAAGGGCAGCACGGCATCCTGCATCCCGTGGCTTTGGAACACCGGCAGACCGGTCCGCTTGCCGACCGTCGGACGCCAATCTTGATGCGCCAGCAGCGTGCCGGACAATTGTATGAGCCCGGCCACCGGCATCGCCGTACGCATGACGGTGTCGCAGGTGAGCATCGCACCTTGCGAGAAGCCGCCGATGACGGTCTTGGTGAAATCGACGGCAAGCGCTTGAGGCAGTTGCTGGAAACACGTCTCGATGGCCTGGCGCGCCGCCGGCAGCCCGCGCGGGACCTCGTTCGACAAGTCGCGGATCCGGCCAGCCGCGCGATCCGCTTCAATGCGCGCCATGTCGATGAGCCACCAGGCCCGGGCGTCGCCGTACCCGAAGCTGAGCGAGAGCGGGCCTTGGGGAAACAGCCAGCGGGTACCCTTCGGCACCGGGAGGACGTCGGCGAGCGGCACCAGATCGTCGCCCGGCGCCCCGAATCCATGCAACAAGATAACGGCCGGTCCGGTCCCGCCGCCCTGTCCGTCGGTACCCCCGGTCACACGCACATCGAGGCCGCCCACTCGCATCATTCGCATGGCGTGTCGTCCCCGAGGTTCAGCTCAGATAGAGATATTGGATCAGCGCCAGCCCGCCGTAGAACGAGGACTCGATGACCGGCTGCTGCCACAGCGGTACGAAGGCCCCTTGCGACACCGATTCGATGTCCTCGATGACCTGCCGCGTCAGCCGGACTTCGTGTTCGCCGGCGGCGCCTTTGTCGAGCCCCTGCAGCACGAGCCGGTTCAATCGGTTCACGCCGGCAGTCCGCGCCTGCTCGGCCGCGCGGTAGAGCAGCAGCGCGGCGGCGAGCGCCAGCGCGACATTGACCGTCCAGCCAACCACCATCGTCAGCGGGAAATGCCAGTTGTCGAAGTACTGATTCCGCGCCACCATCATGATGAGCAGTACGATGAAGGGATACCGCACCAGGCGATTCACCACCTCGGTTCGATTCGCGATCAATTCGATCTTCATCAATTCCTGAGCCTTCGCCACGCTGCTCTCCGCTTGCAACGACAAATGCACCGCCACGGAGCGCGGCCAGCCCTCGGTCGCCTTCGCCACATTGCCGATCCACCGCCGGCAGAGCAGGACGGCGTCGAAGACGAACAGGTTCAACACGGCGGCGGCGAGATAACTGATCAGCATTAAGATCCCGTCCACCTGACAACTCAATGTGCCCCGACAGGGCCCGGAGAAGTCTTCGGCCCCGAGCACTTTCCATAACAGCACGAAGGCCGCGGCATACAGACCGCTGAGGAGCAAAATCCGCGGCAGCCGGTGCCAGCCCGAGCCGGCTTCCCGATACCGGTCCCACAACGTGCCGATATGCGATTCGCTACGGCCCCCGCTGGGGGCCATGACCCACTGAACGGTGGCGAGATAGCGCCGCCAGCCCGCCTCGGGGTCGAGCGGTTCGGTCGTCGCCGCAAACCCATAGCGTTCGGTAATCGTGTTGAAGTTCGCGCGCAAATCGCGCAGCGCCTTGAAGAAGAACACGGCCGCCAGCAGCACGCCGACGGTGCGGAGGAGTTCGGTCGGCCAGACGCTGACGCCTTCGAACCAGTAGAAGGGCTCGCCCCGGTCGTGCTGCTGCAGCACGACGTCGAGAACATACCGGTCGACGACGAACGCAGTCGCGACCGTCGCGCCGAGCCCCGCGAGGAGCAGACCACGATGGGCCGTCATCCAGACGTTCGACTTCGGTTTGGTCCAGAGGAGCACGACACAGATCAGATAGGTTAATCCCAGGCCGCCATAGATCGCCCCGGAGGGCGGGCGGCGGCCGTTGGTCTGCGGATCGTCATCCGACAGATCCATGCGGGCCGGGTGCAGTGTGTACCCCTGGTCGCTGGCGCCGACGGTGAGATCCACCGCACCGCGGCGACCCACTTCGTACAACCGCGGGGCTTCCGTCGCGCTGAACCACACGTGATCGCCGGTGAGATTGGCCTGATACCCGCACGGCGAGAGGATAGTGGCATGAAAGTCGCCGGGGCCGATCCGGTCTTCGGGCGGGCACGTGGACAGGGCTTGGACCTGTCCGACGGCGCGGAGCGTCGCCAAATAGACGGAGGTCTGATAGCTGCTCCGGAACGGCGGCACGTCCCGCTGCAACATGCGGAACAGTTCCAATCCATAGTGTGAGGCGATCACGAGATTGCGCGTCCAGTGATATTCCTCGGCATAGATGAGTCGGGTATCGAGATCGGTGGTGAAGAACACGGCGCTGGGGAACCGGTCGCGCAGCGCCTGCATGATGAGCAAGGCGTCGTACGCGTCGCTACCCAGGATGCCGATCGCGGCGACCGGATTCTTCTGGTCGTCGGGATTGTCCGAGGCGGCGTTCGCGATCTCCTGCATGTCCCGCTCGATGCGGTCGGCCAGCCGCTGCGTGTAATCGAACTGGCTCGTGCCGACCGGCCGTTCCAGTTGCCGCGTATCGAGGAGGAGATTCTTCCCCGCCTTGGCCGGGCTTCCCTTGCCCGCGTCGGCCTTCTCTTCGCCCTGGGCGTTGCCGTCGAGACCGCGAAGGTAACTGTATCGCCACACATTGAGACCGAGCCCTCGGGTCCCGATCGGACTTTTGACCTGAAGATCGACAGCGTCGTCGTAGGTGCCGCAGGAGGATTGGATCCGCGCGAGCCGTTCGGCATCAATAGTGCGATTGTCCTCGGCCGACCGGTGCGCGATGCGGTGGCACACGGCTGCGGTGAACTCCACGGGGAGTACCCGGCCGTAGAACGAGTCCCATTCGGCGATGAGCACGACCGCCTTTTTTTCGAACACGACGCGCCGCCGTTCGAGCTCATCGGTCAATGCGCGGAACAGTTCATCGTCGGAGCCGATCCGATGCTTGATTTCGATGCCGGCCCGCAGCAGGACCCAGCAGAGCCGCTCCGCGTTTGGATCGGCCGCCTGACATTCGGTCGACCCCGCCGGTTTGGGGCTGATCGCCAAATCCTGGGTCAGCAGCCTGGGGATGGCCGTCGCCCACGGAGAATAGAGTTCGACACGCCCGCCGGCGTTGGCCCAGAGGAGATGATCCTCCCGGCCCTGCAGCGCCCGCGTCGCTTCTTCCAGCAAGGAACGGAAGGCCGACGAACTGCGGGGTCCGAGGATCTTGAAACGCACATGCTGCTCCATCTTCGGCATGAGGAGCACGGTGCCGTCCGGCGCGGACTGGCAGGCATGGCGACCGATGGCGCTCTCTTCGCAGAGAATCGCCTGAGTCAGTTTCTGCAACGTGCCGATCGTGTGATCGCCGACGACCTCGCTGCTGATCCACATGAGGAGCACGGATGACGCCCAGGACTTCTCAACCGCGCACTTCCGGGGCCCCTCCACATACCATTCATACGGCAGGACCCGCGTCGTGCCAGCCGCATCGCGCCATTCGAGATAGGACAGCTGGTCGTCCTTCGAGGGCACATAGCAGGATACGCCCAGCGCGGAGCCGATGGCATACCGGTCGCGGATGCGGGTCTCGCGGCTTTCCCCATTCGTCCCGCCTTCCGTCAGTACGAGCAACACCGTCACCGGCCGGTCGGAAGCCTCGGCGATTTTCTCCTGAATGTCCCGGCGCACGGCGCGCACGCGATCGACGTCGTCCCGAGCATCGCCCAGACCACGGGTCATTTCACCGTCGGACTTGGCGACGCGCCGGACCGCTTCGAGCGGGTCTTCCCACAAGCGCGCGGGGGCCAGACCTTCGACGATCGGCGGCTTTTCGGTTCCCGTAAACGCCGGGCGCACGCTCTTCAACGGCTCCTGCACCCACAACACTCCGGCAATCGCCAGACCCAGCGTGATCGTCCCGACCACCGCTACTTTGGAGTCACCTTTTTTCTTCGCCATGTCGCGTACCTATTCGAGTCTAGACGGGAGAGGAAACCCACTCTACACCAGAGTGTGGAGGGAGGCGCAAGCCGCAGGGGAGCCGATCCCCTTATGATGAACAACTAACCGCGAGGTGTTTGCCCCAGTTGGGCGGCGGGGCGGCATACGACTCCATGTCGGGGCGGTCGCTGAAGGGATCTTGCAAGAGGGACAACAGGCGGTCGACTTCCCCATAGTCCTTCTGCTGCGCCTTTTCGATGGCCTGCTGGGCGAGATAATTGCGCAGCACGTATTTGGGATTCACCCGGTTCATCCGCTCCGCGCGCGCCGAGTCTACGCTCCGCTCAGCCCGCAACCGATCGGCATAATGCCCAGCCCAAGCGTCGAAGGCTTCCCGGTCGAGAAAGAAGTCGCGGACGCGGTCGTTCGATTCGCCGGACGCCGAACGAAAGCCGCTCAGGGTCCGGAAGAAGATCGTATAGTCGACGCGGTACTGCGCCATAAGCGTGAGCAGGTCCTGAATCAACCCGCCGTCGTCGTCCCGCTCCTCCGCCAGCCCGAGCTTGGCCCGCATCAATTCGAGATAGCGGCCCTCACACGCCGGCGTGTACCGGTCGAGCGCCGCTTTCAGTGCGTCCTTCTCGGCCAACGGCAGGAGCGCCTGCGCGAGACAACTCAGATTCCACAGACCGATGTAGGGCTGCTGATTGAAGGCGTACCGGCCGTTGTAATCGGAGTGGTTGCAGATGAAGCCGGGATCGTAGTCGTCGATGAAGCCGAACGGCCCGTAATCGAGCGTGAGGCCGAGGATCGACATGTTGTCGGTGTTCATCACCCCGTGCGCCCAGCCGACGGCTTGCCACTGGGCGATCAATCGCGCGGTACGCTCGACCACCTCGGCAAAGAACCGGGCGTACCGGTCCGGCACATCGGCCAGATGGGGAAAGAACTGGGCGATCACGTAGTCGGCCAGGATTTTCAGCTGCTCATGTTGCTTCCGGTAGTAGAACACTTCGAACGAACCGAACCGGACGTGCGAAGGCGCCATACGGACCACGATCGCGCCCGTTTCGATCTGCTCGCGATAGACCTGGTGATCGCTCCCCACGAGGCAGAGTGCGCGGGTGGTCGGAGTCCCGAGGCCGTGCATGGCTTCGCTGCAGAGATACTCACGGATCGATGACCGCAGTACCGCCCGCCCGTCCCCGTCCCGGGAAAACGGCGTCAGGCCGGCGCCCTTGAGCTGCAAGTCCCATTTGTCTCCGCGCTCGTTCCGGACTTCCCCCAGGAGAATCGCCCGCCCGTCGCCGAGCTGCGGCACGTAAACGCCGAACTGATGCCCCGCGTAGAGCGCCGCGAGCGGCTCCATGCCGGGCACAAGCAGGCTACCGCCGAACACGCCGGCGAACTCCGGCCTGGCCGCTTCCGCCGGATCGAGGTCGATCAGCGCAGCCGCCGAGGGGTTGAAGCTGATGAGAGAGGGAGGCACGGAAAAGGGCGTCGGCTGAAGCTTGGTGTGGAACGACTCGGGCAACCGGGCGTAGGTGTTGTCGAAAACCAGTTGTTCGAGGGTGCGCATCGTCCAGCCGCGCGGCGTCAGGCTCGTTTGCGGCGTCCTTTGGGCGGCACCAGCGATTGGAACGTGTCCCGCTGAAAATCGTAGGACCAGACGTCGCCGGTTTCGATGGAGTAGACCCAGCCATGCAATTCCAGCGTCTTGCTCCGAAGCTTGGCCGCTACCACGGGATGGGTCTGGAGATGTTCCAGCTGAATGCGGACGTTTTCCTGAGTTGTGGCCACATACAGCGCATCCCCCGTAAGATGGCTGTAGTTTTCCCGCACGACACGGCGGGTCGCTTCCGCCTGCAACAGCCAAGACTTCACCGCGGGCAGGTCCCCGACCTGTTCTGGCTCCAGAATCGCTTTCACGACGCCGCAGTCGGTGTGGCCGCAGACGATGATGTTTTTCACGCCCAGGACACCCACGGCATACTCGATCGTGGCAATCGTGCTGCCGATAGTCGTCCCGTAGGAAGGGACCAAGTTCCCTGCGTTCCGCAGAATGAACAACTCGCCCGGTTCCGTCTGGGTGACAAGACAGGGATCGATGCGGGAGTCCGAACAGGTGATGAACAGCGCCCGCGGCTGCTGACCTCGCGCGAGATGGGTGAACAGGTCGCGCTTCGTCTTGAACACGTCGCGCTGGAATTTCTTGAGGCCCTCGACGAGTTTTTTCATGGCCGGTCCCTCAGGTTCCCTTCCAGATCTTTTTCAAGCCCGATTACGATGACTCGCTCCCCGATATGCGCGTCGATGTCGGTAAACAGCGCCGTTGTTTTGAGGCTGGTGATCTCGGTGATCTGTTCGCAGAGTTTGTCGCGGCCTTGCGCGATCAGATTCTGCCGCAGCCGCTTGACCATGTCGACCCCGTCCGCCGTTTTCGCGAGTTGCCGTTCGGCCGGCGTCAGCACGCCTTTCAGACGGATTAGGACCTGGTCACGCACGATGAACGCCTTCACGTCGTCCGGCCCGCGGCCCATGAATTCCTGTTCGAACTTGATGATCGCCGTCCGAATGGCGGATTCGATTTCGCCTTTGGTCCGTCCGCTGTTCATCGTCTCATCCGCTCTCGCCACATGTTGGGAACCCATTATAGGTGCGGGCCTCAAAGCCCCACAAGGTGAAAGTCATGGCCGACTGAGTCGAAAGGGACCACGGCGGGTCCCGAAGGCCCAGCCTCGCGTGGGCAATGTGCCCGTCGTCTTGACTCCTGCGAGGCAGATCCTTGATAAGGGAGTCGCGCATTCGTTCGACGGGGCTCCCTGGTCCACAACCGCGTGCCGAGGCACGCGTGTGACAACCAGGCAGACCCGTCGAGTTCTATAGACGAAGACGGCGGTAGGGTGCGCGGTTTCGGCCGGGACCGCACACAGTGCAAGCCAACCAGGTGCCGATGGACATGGATCCAGGCAGCCGGTTGGCTTTTTTATTTTGGAGAAGATCCCGGTGGTGATCGTCACGCTCGTACCGCTGCTGCCGCTGTTGGCGGCGCTCATCGTCCTAGCGGGCGACGAGGCCTCGCGCCACGAACGGGCCAAACTGGCGGCCTATCCGTTCGGCGGCGCGTTTCTCGGGGCTCTCGCGACACTCTGGTGGGTCGCCACACAGGGGCCGATCACCGTCCGATTCTACGACCCCGCGTCTCCGGCCGCGCTCGCGGTTCCCATCGGGTTTTACATCGACCGACTCAGCGCCGTCATGATGGTCCTCATCTCGGGCGTCGGCACGATCATCTATCACTATTCGATTAGCTACATGTTCCAGGATCCGCACGACCGCCGGTACCTTGCCCTGATCGGCATCGCGACCGGAGTGTTGCTGTGCATGGTATCCAGCGCGAACCTCATGATGTTGTTCCTGTTCTGGCAGATCCTGAGCTATCTGCTGTATCTCCTGGCGCACAATCACGCCCACGCGGCCACGCTCGAAGGCGCGTTTCGCACGTTCACGCTCTTGCGGGTCGGCGACATGGCGTTTCTCTCGGGCACCGTACTCGCCTATCAGCTCTATGGCACGCTCGAATTCCAGGCGCTCTTCGCCAGGGCCGCCGAGACGCCGGTGATGCTGGCACCCTGGCCGGGCTTGGAGATCAGCGGACCGACGGCCGTGACGCTGCTGCTTTTCATCGGCGGCATGAGCAAGTCGGCTCAATTTCCCCTGCACATCTGGTTACCCCGGTCGCTCTATGCTCCGACACCGGTCCACGCTCTCTTGCACGCCGGCATCATCAATGCGGGCGGCTTCCTCATCAACCGGCTGGCGCCCTTGTTCGGCTTGAGTTCGACGACGCTGCACGTCGCCTTTGCGGTGGGTACGCTGACGGCGGTACTCGGCGCGACCATGATGTTGGCGCAGAACGACATCAAGAAAACACTGGGCTTTTCCACGATCGGCCAGATGGGTTACATGATCATGGAGTGCGGCCTGGGCGCGTTTTCGCTCGCGGTGTTTCACCTGATTGCGCACGGCCTTTTCAAAGCCACGGTCTTCTTGAACTGCGGCAATGTCATCCACAAGGCCCGTCTGGAGCCGGCGTCGCCCCACGCGGACCCCCACGAGCAGGAAAAGGAATTTTCCCCGCTCACCTGGTCGACCGGATTCGTGACCACCCTGCTGACTCCGCTCCTCATTTTGTTGGTGACGCACGGGGTGCTCCGAATCCCCCTCTTGGAATCGCAGGGGACGGTGATCTTCCTCTTCTTCATCTGGATCACGTCGTCACAGGCAATCCTGACGCTCACCCGGCTGCGCGCCATCGCGTCGTGGAAGATTTCTGCGGCGATGCTCGTGACGTTGCTCTTCGTCGTCTTCGTCTATCTGTTCGCGGCCGAATCGTTCACCGCCTTCCTGTATCCGAATCCCGATGAGGTAGCGGCTTACTTCCAGGCCGCGCATCTGCCCCGCTGGCTCTTCGAAGGCCTCGTGGTGGCCGCCACGATCATGACGGTGCTCAGTTGGTGCTACCTCTATATGCGGGCTCGTGGTCAGACGATGTGGCTGCCCAGGTGGATGACCGGACTCCGGCTGCGGCTGTACGTCCTGTTCTTGAACCGCCTCTATCTGGACGAGCTCTATCAGGCGCTGGGACGTGCGGTGATGCGCGTCGCGCATCGTATCGACAAACGGGACGCGAGGTGGTCGGAATGATCTCCGCGTCCCTTGCCCCGTGGCTCGTCACGGCGGTCCCGCTGATCGGCGCGTTGACCGGTCTCGCGGTATGGTCCCGGCCGGACAAGCTGAAAGCCTGGTCGGTTGCCATGACGTTGCTCAGTCTGCTCGTCGTGCTCGGCACCTTCTTCAGGCTCACCGCCTCGACCGAGGGCCTGCTTTTTGTCGTCCTGTTCCCGTTGGCGGCCTGCGTCTCGCTGCTCGGCCAGCCGGTCCACCGGGATCATCGTTTGGCCTGGATCATGACACTGGTGTGTCTGGGCATCGGCTTGGGCATCGTCACACTTCCCGCGACTGTCGGCCGGACGGCGTTGCCGTTGCTGCTCGGTCTCGTGACGTTCCTGCTCTACTGGCACCGCGATCCCTTCTGGGGCGCGTCGTGGCTCGGCGTCGGGACCTGCGCGCTCGGGACGCTCGGCGCGGGACTCGCGGCGGCGACGGACTCGGCCCTCGCGGCAATCCTGACCTGCGCGATCCTGCTGCCGCTGGTCCCGCTGCATCACGGCTACGTGGCGACGCTGACGCGGCTGCCCGGCAGCTTGCCTGCCTTTACCGTGCTGCTGCTCCCCGCCGTCGGACTCCACCGGCTCGCGGCGCTCATGCCGGGACTCTCCGAGTCCACGGGGACCGCCGTCACCGCGCTGGCGCTGGCGGGAGCGCTGTACGGCGCCGTCAAGGCGCTGGCGCAGTCCCGCGTGCGGTTATTGCTCGCCTACGGGAGCCTCTCGTTTTGTTCCCTGATCTGGTGGTTTGCCGCGGCCGGACATGCGGTCAGACCCCAGGCCGCGGTGTTTCTGGGCAGCGTCGCGCTCGTGACCGGCGGGCTGCTCCTGGCGTGGCAGGTGATCCGCACGCGGTACGGAGACGATGTGGACCCGCATGCCATCAGCGGATTGGCCGCGCGGATGCCGCAGTTTGCGGTCTTGATCTCGCTGTTGGCGCTGGCCTCGATGGGGCTGCCGCCGTTCGGCGTCTTCGCCGGATTCATGGGACTTCTGCTCACGTCGCCGCTATCGCTCTCGATCGCGCCGCTCGTCATCGCGATCACGTGGCTCGCGGCCTCCTGGTACATCCTCGATCTGGTGCAGCGGCTGCTGTTCGGCCGCAAACGGCCCGACCTCCGCTACGAAGACCTGCGGCGGTCCGAATTCGCGTCGCTGCTGATCGTCGTCGTGATCATGGTCGCGCTGGGCCTCGCGCCGACCACGCTGTTCGAAGGCGCCGCGTCGCCGACCCGCGTCGGCGCAGCGGTGGAGTCGTCGTCATGGCATCGCTAGACCCGTCCGTCAACGTCGAAGCCCGGCATATGGAACTCCGGGCCGTCGTCCGTCTCGCGGGCGAGCTCATCGCCCAATACTGGCCGATGCGGACCTTCGTGCATCACAATCCGCTGCACAGCCTCGAATACCTTCCCTTCGAAGAAACCGTCAAACGCGGGAAACAGTTCCTGGGAGGCCAGGGGTATCTCCCGAGCGACCTCTACCGCCACTATCTGCGGACCGGCCGCATTCAGCTCCGTCACCTTGACGACGCCGTCGCGCCGCGGACGAGGCCGGAATCCGTCACGATCGGTCTACAGCGCGTGTCGCACGCCGAAGTCCTGCGGGCCTGTCTCGCGGAGGGCTTGTGCACGCCGCTTGAGGAACCGCTCGATGCGCGTTGGGAACACGACCCCTATTATCCGCTCGACTGCTCGATCGCGGAGCGGCTCGAGACGGTGCTGGCAACGCCGGACGCGGACCAGCAAGTGCGTACCGTAGCGGAGGGCGATCAGGCCGCCCTCGGCCGCTGGCTGACGCTCTCGCACTGGTGCGACCGGACGCTGGGCACGCAGCTCGTCGACCAGATCAATCGCGAACTGATCAAGTGGTGCGAAGCTTTCCTGGACGAAGGTCACGCGACCTGGCCGATGCCGGGGCGGGAGGACGGCCTCTACCTCGCCTGGAGGGCGCTGGCATCCCGCGAGTGGTCGACCTGCGGCATTTCCGACAGCCGGAAAAAGATCGCGGCCCTCCCGGACTATCCCGAAGACGCGCTATTGGACAGCCTCGACGCGCTCGGCATTCCGGAGCCGCTGCGGCAGGATTATCTCTCGCTGCAACTCACGGCCCTGCCGGGCTGGGCTGGGTTCATCAAGTGGCGCGGCGAGGAGCGCGACTACGACTGGCAGCGCGCCTACCCGGCCGGATTGGTCAAATACCTGGCCATCCGCCTGTGGTACGTGCGTGAACTGGTCCAGAAGGCCTGCCGGGATGAACTCGGCATCGACGGGACGTATCGCGCCGTCACGGAGTTTCTGCAACATCGGTCCCGCGAATATTTCTTGCGGCGTGAACGGGTCGCCGGCCGGCTGCCGGCGATCTACGCGGAGGAAGTCGACCGGCTGCGCCACCGCAAGAAAGACGGCTGGGACACTCTGTTCGCACGCTATCGGTCGGACGTGATGCCGCGCCGGGCCCGGGTCGCCCGCCACGGGGCCGCCAAGCAGCTGCGCTCCCTCGCGCTGGCGTTGCAACTGGATCCGGCGACGCTGCTGGCCACTGAGCCGGATGAACTCCGCCGATTGGTCGACTGGATGAAGGAGTTCCCCGAATCGGACCACGGTCCGGTGTGGCTCAAGGCCTTCGAGGCGGGGTATCGGGAACGGCTGCTCGGATCCCTCGCCCGATCGCGGGCCACCCGCGCGATGGAGGAGCCGGTGCCCGAGCGGCCGCACTCGCAATCGGTCTTCTGCATCGACGTCCGCTCCGAACCGTTCCGACGCCATCTCGAAGCCAGCGGCGCCAACGAAACGTACGGATTCGCCGGCTTCTTCGCCGCCTTCATCCGGTACCGCGCCTGGGGCCGCGAACACGACACGGAACAGTTCCCCGTCATCATGCGCGCGAAGAACGAAGTGCGCGAAATTCCCCGCAGCTACCTGGACCATGTGGTCTCCAAGCACGAGGCCCGGACCAGGATGGTGCACGCCGGCCACACCCTCCTGCACGATTTGAAGGAGAACGTCGTCACGCCGTACGTGATGGTGGAATCGCTGGGCTGGTTTTACGGCCTGCCGATCGTCGGGAAAACGCTGGTGCCCGCCCTCTACCGGCGCTGGACCGCCTGGGTGCGCCGCCGACTCGTGCCGTCGATCGCCACGACGCTTACGGTGGACAAACTGGCCCCGGCCGAAACGGCCGACATGCTGGCGACCGAACAACAAGCCGCGATCCGGCAGGCTTTGAAGGAACGCACCGGGCTGCGCAGCTCGCAGATCACGCCCGCGTTCGTCGAATTATTGCGGCAACGCGCCTTGAACGGAGACGGAGAGCCGGCCGACGTCCTCGTCGACGCCGCGACCAAGGCCGGTCTCTCGCCCGAGGCGCTCGAGGCCTTCGTCGTCACGTTGCGCCAGCGCTACGAGATCAACCAGCGGTCGGCGTCCCGCCAGAAGGAGCGGATTACGCGCACCGGCTTCACGATCGACGAGCAGGTGCTGACCGTAGACACGGCCCTTCGCATGATGGGGTTCACGACGAACTTCGCGCGGCTCGTGCTGTTCTGCGCCCACGGCAGCACGTCCGAGAACAATCCGTTCGAGTCCGCGCTGGATTGCGGCGCCTGCGGAGGCAACGAAGGCAAGCCCAACGCGCGCGTGCTGGCCATGATGGCCAACAATCCGAAAGTGCGGGAGCGGCTGGCAAAGAACGGGCTCGTGGTGCCGTCCGACACGCACTTCTTGGCCGGCCAGGTCGACACGACCACCGACGAGGTGCAGCTCTTCGACCTGGAAGACGTGCCGCCCACCCATCGCGCCGACCTGGCGCGGCTGGTCGAAGACCTGCAGGAAGCGTCGCGGCTCACGAGTCTGGAGCGCTGTGCCCGCTTCCCCGACCTCACCGAACCGCTCCCCGCAGCCGACTCGGTTGCGCAGGTCCGGCGCCGGAGCGTGGACTGGAGCCAGGTGCGGCCGGAGTGGGGCCTGTCGAGCAACACCGCCTTCGTGCTCGGCCGGCGGGATCTGACGAAGGGTCTCGACCTCGGCGGGCGGGTCTTTCTGCAGTCGTACGACTATCGGGACGATCCCTCCAGCCGGCTGCTCGAAGTGTTGATGACCGGGCCGCAGGTCGTGGCCCAGTGGATCAACATGGAACATTATTTTTCGACGGTGGATAATGAGGTGTACGGCAGCGGGAGCAAGATCTACCATAACGTCGTCGGGCGCTTCGGCATCATGTCCGGGCCCTGGAGCGATCTCCGGCTCGGCCTCGCGCTCCAAACCGTGATGAACGGCGACGTCCCGTACCACGAGCCGATGCGGCTTCTCTCCGTCATCGAGGCCCCGCGCGAGCGGATTGTGAAGATCATCGAACGCCATGAAGTATTGCGGCAGTTTTTCCACAACGAATGGGTGCACCTGGTCGCGCTCGAACCGGAAGACGGCCGGTTCTACCGATATGAGCCGATGGGTGAGTGGAACCCGATCGAGCCGTGAGCGGCACTCCGGCCGAGTGTGTCAACAGCCTGACGAAAGGAGCTGACCTGTGGGCGCGTTAACCCTGCATCCGATGAAAGAAATCCGTGTGATCGTGGCGGGAGAACACCGGGGGTTCGTCACCGAATTGCTGGATCGCGTGCATGCGACCGGGTACACCATCATCGGCAATCTGTCCGGCAAAGGCCATCACGGCGTCCGTGAGGCCCATTTCATGTTCAGCGAGCAGGAAAGCCTGGAGATGATCATGACCGTGGTACCGGAGGAGAAGGTGGAACCGATTCTGGCCGGACTCCGGCCCCTCTTCGAGCGGCATTCCGGCGTCATGTTCGTCGCGGACGTATCCGTCAGCCGCCAGGAATATTTCGGCAAGACGGGGAAGTAGGGTCCGGGCCGCAACCGCCACCGACCCTTGTCTTTCACGGCCCTGATTGTCTAGAATGGCGCCTCTTAACGGAGGCGCGCAGTGAAAGGATTACGCTTCGAACGGATCGGCCGCGGACGTTACTACAACGTCGTCTTCCACATCGGCAGCACGTACATTCCGGTAAGCGACGACACGGTCGAAGAATTGAAGGGCCAGAGCCTGCTGCCCGCCGAACGGTTTCTCGATCTCCTGGTCGACCGCGTCGGCTATTCCTCCTACCTCAAGGACCAGATCCGCACGGAACTGAAATCCTCCGGCGATCCCGTGACTCAGATCACGGTCTTGCAAGGGGCGATTCGGGAGCTGTAGTACTCTGCAGCCGTTGCTCTTACGGGTTTGCTAGTCCGGTACCTGTCCCTCCTGGAACAGCTGATTCATGAGCGCGTTGCGCATCTCGGGGTCGCGGTAGTACTTCACCGCCTTTGAGTAGTTCTCCATCGCGCTCTGGCGTTTGCCGCGAATGGCGTAGAGTTCGGCGATGCCGTGATAGGCGCGGGGGTCTTCTTCGTTGCACTTCAAGGCCCGGCTGAAGAGTTCCTGCGCGTCCTGCATGCGCTGCTTGCGGAGCGAGAGCCAGCCCAGCGCGGAATAGGCGGCGCCGAAGTCGGCGTTGGCGTTCAGCGCGTCGCGATAGGCTTTCTCCGCCAGATCCAGCCGCCCGCGCGTTTCGTACAACCCGCCCAGCGCGAAGTGGACTTCGGCGTCGTTCGGGTTGAGTTTGAGCGCCGTCTTGTAGGACTGCACGGCCGGCTCCATCTTTCCCTGCTCGGCCAGCGCGCAGGCGAGGTTGGCGTGCGCGATGTGGTCGTTCGGGTTGAGTTTGATGACTTCACGGTATTGCGGGATCGCCATTTCGAGCCGGCCCTGTTCCTGGTAGGCCACGCCGAGATTGGTGCGGGCGGGCGCATAGTCGGGCGCGAGGCGGACCGCTTCCCGGTATTCCTTGATCGCCATTTCGAGATGGTTGGCCCGCTCGTGGATCTGCGCGAGGAAGTAGTGCGGATAGGCCGAGGTCGGCGCGAGCTTGGCCGCGTCCTTGTACGACTTCATCGATTGTTCTGACTCGCCCGACTGGGACAGGAAGAGCCCCATGACGAGATGGGCCTGGGCATTGTCCTGATGGCGGCTCAGCATGCCTTCGACCCATTGGCGGACGACGGCGATGTCGTCGGCTTCTTCCAGACAGCGCTTGTGCGTCTGCCAGGCGTCGGCGAACTGTCCGCGGATGAGGTGGACGACGTTGAGCGCGAAATGCGGCCGGGGATCTTTCTCGACGCCTTCGGGCAGATTGCGGGCCCAGGCGCGGGCTTCCGGTTCGACGGCGTCCCAGCGGCCGTCGAGCATCGCGGTTTCACATTGGGCGTGGTAATCGGGCATGGGGGGGCTTACCTCGTCAAGGTGTCTTCGATGTCGGGCGAGGTGGCCTGCATGCGATCGCCCAAGGCGGGGTACCGCGCGGCCAGTTTCTGTTTCATGAGCCAAGCGATGGTCCGGTAGGACCAATGGCCTTTTACGCCGGAGCGCAGCTTGGCGATGTATTCCGCTTCGGCGAAGTCCATTTTGAAGAGGCACCGGACTTTGAAGCCGAACGGAATCGCGTAGAGCGCGCCTTCCGCGTTGGTCTTTTTCAATTGCTCGATGTCGGCGCGTACGGCGTCCATGGCCTGGCGATATTCCTGATCCAGCCCGGCTTGTACGAGCGGGGGCGGGACGTCGTAGCCGTGGACGGTCGTGAAATTCTGCTGGACCTGCTGGCAGCGGCGGTGCCGGTGCATGTCGCGCCAGCCGCCGATGTCCATCAGCACGTCGAAGGTGAAGGCGTAGCCGCTGCGGAATTCCTTGATGAGCTCGTCGTAAGGGCCGCGTTTGCTGAGAGCCACGTCGATCGCTTCCTGCTTCTTTTTTTCGGGCCAGTCTCTGACGACGGCGAGGATCTTCCGGTACGGCGCCTGTGAGACCCGGTAGAGCAACGTGGTGACGAGCTCATCCATCGGATCGTGGCCCTCGATGAGGTCGACCGGTTCCGGTTCGCCCCAAGTCGCCGGTTGATCCAGGCCAGTCCCCTTCAACGCCTCTTTCGCATAGCGGGCGAGTTCCGTGTACACCGTCGCCTGATAGTCGTTCGGCTTGGCGTGCCGCGCGAGGGTCGGCGCAAGCGGTTCATTGAGGCCGGCGGTCTGGCCGGTCAATTCGCCCCACACGTTCATCGGCGACCGCTGACAAGCGTCTTTCAAATCGTCTCCGATCAAGCGCAGCTCCGGTAATTGCGAGGACAGCAACCGGGTGATCTGCTTTTCCAATGTTCGGATGCTGACGACCTGGCCCACGTTCGTCTTCGCCGCCAGCGGCAACAGGTAGCGGGTGACGTCGAACGCTCGGGCGGCGATGGTACGCTGATAGTCCGCGGGTTTCATCGATTCGGGACGCGGGTCCCGCTGCATGAGGAATTCCGTCAGGGGCTGATGGAGCAGGCGATAGACCTCCGACAGGCTGCGCAGAATGCCCTGATAGGTGCCCTCGGTCTCCGACCCGCGGAGCGAGTCCGGAATGTACCAGCTGGCCGAGGCAAAGTTCTGATAGCGGCTGGATTTGGCCTGCCCGTCCCAGAGCGGTTCGTCCTCCAACCGGATCGCGGCCAGCTCCGACACGTTCTCGAAGCAGATGATGACGTGTCCGAGGTCGGCAATCGAGCCATGGCCGTAGTCGAAGTAGAACTGTTCCCAGAATTTTTCCGACGAGTGCCCGTGGACCCAACGGATGCTGGCGTCGATGGAATCCGGCGAGCGGCTGTAGCGCGCGAGGGCGTAGGCGGATTTCTCCGGCGGCATGGGCGCGACGGCGATCACGCGGCGGCTGGATTGATCCTGGCTCATGGACGCAGGCCTCAGGGTGGCGGCGATTTCCGCAAGGGCCGAACTATACCCCCCGGTCGGTCGAGGCGCAAGCGCGTTGACTTGCCGCGGAGGGCGCCGTTATAGTCCCGACGCTTTCCCGGAACCAGGACCCGCTATGACGATCAAGGGCATCAAGGGCGTCAAAGATCTGCTTCCCGAAGAGACCCCGCGCTGGCGGCTCATCGAGGAAAAGGCGCGCCATTGGGCGGCCCTCTATGGGTTCCAGGAAATCCGTATCCCCATTTTCGAAGTTACGATGCTTTTCGCCCGCAGCATCGGAGCCTCGACCGACATTGTCGAAAAAGAAATGTATACGTTTGCGGATCGGGACGGCACCTCGCTGACGCTCCGTCCCGAAGGGACCGCCGGAACGGTTCGCGCTTTCATCGAGCACAATCGCGCGGCGGAACCCCTGCCGCAGAAATACTGTTACCTCGGGCCGATGTTCCGCCACGAGCGGCCGCAAGCCGGCCGATTGCGCCAGTTCCATCAGTTCGGCGTGGAGTCGTTCGGGATGGCGGACCCGCGGGCCGATGTGGAAACAATTGCGCTCCTCTGGCAATTGCTCTCAGACCTGCAACTGCCGGCCTTGACGCTCGAACTGAACAACCTTGGCTACACCAGCGACCGGGATGCATATAAGCCGGTTCTCGTCGCGTATCTCCAAGAACAACTGGCGAAGCTCTGCGCGAATTGTCAGCGCCGGATCGAGACCAACCCGCTCCGGGTCCTCGACTGTAAAGTGCCCGACTGCCGGGCCGCCACGGAAGCCGCTCCGAAACTGGCCGAGTCGATGTCGGAAGCGGCAGCGACCTATTTCAGCCAGGTCCTGAGCGGCCTCGATGCCCTTGGAATCCCCTATCACCTGAATCACCGTTTAGTCAGAGGTCTGGATTATTACTGTCTGACGACCTTTGAAGTCACGACGACTGCCCTCGGCGCCCAGAATGCGGTAGGGGCCGGCGGCCGGTATGACGGGTTGGTCGAAACGCTGGGCGGTCCCAAAACGCCTGCGGTAGGATTTGCCGTCGGGATCGAGCGCATCTCTCTGATGCTGCCCGAATCGCTCCATCCCGAATCAGCAGGGACTCGTACGGTATATATCGCCGCATTCGGGGACCAGGCTGCGCAGTCCGGCCTCACGATTCTCCACAACCTGCGCCGTCGCGAAATCCGAGCCGTGACCGATTTCCGATCAGGAACCTTGAAAGCCCATCTTCGCCAGGCAGACCGATATGGGTGTCGCTACACTCTCATCCTCGGTGAAGATGAGTTGGCCAAGGGATCCGCGATCTTTCGCGATATGGTCACAAAAGGGCAGGAAGAGATCCCGCTTGCTGCGCTCTCCGAACGCATTATCCACATCCTTTCACGTCTGTAGCCAGCCGTTTTTTGCGATTGACTTTCCACAGCGGAATTCGTACGCTCCTACCCTCGATAAATATTCTAAGTTATTGATTATTTAATATAAAAATCTGTGGATTTTCAATGAGCCCAAAGAAGTTAGGACTGCTGCTTTCAGTTGGTCCCGCCCATCGCAGTGTCGAAACGGTCTATCGCTTGTCACGCGCCGCTCTCGCTCAAGGCCATGAGGTCTATCTCTACCTCATTGATGAAGGAGTGAAGAGTCTGCATGACCGGCGGTATGAAGAGTTAGCCGGATCCGGCGTGAAACTCTTCGCCTGTGCCTATGGATGCCAGCAACACAAGGTATCCACAGAAGGCATTCACTCCAAGATCTCCCTCTGCGGTCTGGTCGTGCTGTCGGGAATCATCGATGCCTGCGACCAGTTTTTATCGTTCACATAACCGGTGGGTATCGCTTCTATGGCCAAGAAAGTCGCAGTGGTAATCAGAGAAGATCCGCGGAAGACCCATCGACCGGTCGAAGCTCTCCGGATCGCGCTCGGATTGGTCGCAGGAACGCATGAGACAACCGTCGTCCTCTTGAACGACGCCGTCCGCCTTCTGTCCGAGGACGTGGATGATCTTGTCGATTATGAAATTCTCGAAAAGTATCTCCCTTCCATTGAGCACTTGGAGATTCCTTTCGTCGTCCAAGAGCAGACCGATCGCTCGCTCGTTCAGTCTCAATTTCACGTCCGATACGAGTCTTCCGACGTCATTCGACAGTTTTTACGATCCGTCGACCGTACCTTGGTCTTTTGACAGGCTTTCGAGGACTGCATGGATGCTTGTGTATATCTGATTCGTACTCCCCGCCGACTGATTGAAGCCAGTTTGGTGGAGTCTGGATCGGTCGCTTGTCCGATCGTCGAGATCGAACAGGCTCTTCCGGAAGGGGAATCGGTCTTTGCCAGAGAGGCAGAGGGAAACATGACGGCCGACGAGTTGCTCGTCCAGCTGCTCAATACTCAGAAGGTCATCATACTCTGACTTCTTAATGTTCTTTCTCAAGAGAGAAAATTAGTCGTAGTAGGAGTAGTAGTCGTAGGGAAGAGAATAGTGGGAACAATGTCTAGCTGATTGGAAGAATAGAGAAAATTTTTTCCGAACTCGTCTGATGACCTTGTGAATTGATTCTGGATATCTGATGGAAGAGCCGTTGGGTATGGTGGGGGCGGACGGGGACGACGAAATTCCGACTCGACAACATCCCGGACGGCATGGTAATCAGCGATTCCTCTTGGAACGAATTTCTTTAGAACGGCAAGGCGAAATAGTGCGTGTTATCCACAGGTGTGAATAAGCCTGTGTATAGGAAATTTCCGGGGTTATGAGCATCGACACGGTCTGGCAGGAAGCCCTGCATTACATCCAGGGGAAGGTACCGAAGCAGGTCTATGAAACCTGGTTCACACCGGTTCACCTGGACCGGATAGAAGACTCGACCGCCCATATCGGGGTCCCCAATAAGTTCTTCGGAGACTGGCTCGGAACCCACTATGGGCCCCTCTTGGCCGAAGCCGTATCCAGTGCCAGAGGCGGTGGAGATATGGCTGTCTCCTTTATGGTGTTCCAGAAGCCGGGAAAACCGGCTGCCGAGTCGGCTTCGGCACTCGCGGCGGTGAAGACGGCGACCCAAACGAAAGCGCGGCGCGGGATCCAGCTCAATCCGAAATACACCTTCAAGAACTTCGTGGTCGGCGCCGGCAATCAGTTCGCCCACGCGGCCTGCATGGCAGTCGCGGAGCAGCCGGGCAAGGCCTACAACCCGCTCTTTATCTACGGCGGAGTGGGGCTGGGGAAAACCCACTTGTTGAATGCCATCGGGAACCACGTCGCGGAACGAACCGACCTCCGGATCGCCTATCTGACGACCGAGCAGTTCACGAACGAGGTCATCAACTCGATCCGGTACGACAAGATGACGGACCTCCGCAAACGGTACCGCCACATCGACATGTTGATGATCGACGACATTCAATTCCTCGCCGGGAAAGAACGGACGCAGGAGGAGTTTTTCCACACGTTCAATGCGCTCTACGAGGCGCACAAGCAGATCGTGTTGTCCAGCGACCGGTTTCCCAAGGATATGCCCGACATCGAAGAGCGACTTCGTTCCCGGTTCGAGTGGGGCCTGATTGCCGATTTGCAGCCCCCCGATGTAGAGACCCGGATCGCCATCCTGCGCAAGAAGTCGGAGGACGAAGGTGTCACCCTGCCCGAGGACGTGATCCAGTTTCTCGCCACGACGATGAAGAGCAACATCCGGGAATTGGAAGGCAGCCTGGTCCGCCTGGGTGCCTATGCCTCGCTGACCGGGCAGAAGATCACGCTCGAGATGGCGAAAACCGTGCTCCGGGACTTGATAGGCGACACCCGGAAGGTCGTCTCGATGGAAGACATCCAGGAGGCGGTCTGCACCCAGTATCACGTGAAACTGACCGAACTGAAGTCGCGCCGCCGGAGCAAAACGCTGGTCCATCCCCGCCAGATCGCCATGTATCTCTGCCGGGAGCTGACCGACGCCTCCTACCCGGAGATCGGACGCCACTTCGGAGGGAAAGACCACACCACGATCATTCACGCCTGCCGCCAGGTGGCGAAAGGCAAGGAATCGGATCCCGCGCTGCACGCCACTCTGGAGAAGCTGAAAGAACAGATCTTGCGCGGGTAACCCTCGCGAGGGAGAGGCCATTATGAAGGTACGCATCGGGCGCGACGAACTGTTGACGGGGCTGCAGCGGGTGCAAGGCGTGGTGGAAAAGCGCAATACCATGCCGATTCTGTCCAACATTCTGCTGGAAGCCAAACAGGACGGCGCGGAAATCGTCGCGACGGACCTCGAAATCGGCATGCGCGGGTTGTACAAGGCCACTGTCCTGAAGCCCGGCGGGGTAACCGTCTCGGCCCGGAAGCTGTACGAAATCATCAAGGAACTGCCGGCGGGCGACATCGAGCTGACGGCGGGCGACAACAACTGGACCAGTATCCAGGCTGGCAAGAGCCAATTCAAAATCGTCGGGCTCCCCAGCGCCGAGTATCCCGCCCTCCCCGCGATCGAACGCGAAGGATTGATCCCGCTGTCCGGCTCCGGACTGCTGGAATTGATCCGCAAAACACTGTTCGCGGCGGGGGACAACGACGCCCGCTACATTCTGAACGGCCTGCTCGTGACGCTCGTCGTGACCGACAAGAAGACTTCGCTGCGGCTGGTCGGCACCGACGGCCATCGGCTGGCGGTCGCCGAGCAGGAGGTCGGCAAGGCCGGCAAGGGCGGCCCGCAGGAAATCAAAGCCATCATCCCGAAGAAGGCGGCGCAGGAGATGCGGCGGTTGCTGGAGGAAGGCGGCGAAGGCGAACCGTTGATCGGTTTCACCAAGAACCTCATGATCTTCCGCAAGAGCGGCCTCCTGATGACGTCGCGCCTGATGGAAGGGAACTACCCCAACTATCAACAGGTGATTCCGAAGGACGGCGGCAAGAAGATCAGTGTCAATCGCCCCGAGCTGGAGAGCGCCCTGCGCCGCGTTTCGGTGCTGTCGAAGGACAAGGCCAATGCCGTGAAGTTGTCGTTTTCCTCCGGCAAACTGACCCTCTTCTCGAGCAATCCCGATTACGGAGAGGCGACGGAAGAGTTGTCGGCCACGTACGAAGGCGAGGCACTCAACACGGGCTTCAACGCCCGCTACCTGTTGGATGTGTTCAGCGTGATGGACGGCGAGACGATTTCGCTGCAAATGGAAACCCCCTTGAGCCCCTGCTTGATCCAGGAGCCCGAAAGCCCCGGATTCAAGTGTGTCGTGATGCCGATCAAGATCTAGGAGACGGATGGCCACCGACGAGACCGCAACCAAGCCGAAGTCCGACAGCTACAATCCGGATCAAATCAAAGTCCTCGAAGGACTCGACGCCGTACGCAAACGGCCGGCGATGTACATCGGCAGCACCGGTGTCGACGGCCTGCACCATCTCGTGTACGAAGTCGTCGACAACAGCGTCGACGAACACATGGCCGGCTTCGGCGAGACCATCGAGGTCACCATCCACATCGACGGCAGCGTCACCGTCGTCGACAACGGCCGAGGCATCCCGACCGGCATGCATTCCACGCAGAAGAAATCGGCGGCCGAAGTCGCCCTGACGGTCCTGCACGCCGGCGGCAAGTTCGAGCAGGGTGCGTACACCGTCTCGGGCGGTCTGCACGGCGTCGGCATCTCGGTCGTGAACGCGCTCTCCGAATGGCTCGAACTCGAAATCTGGCAGGATGGTCAGGTCTTCGAACAACGCTATCAGCGGGGGAAACCGGATGCGCCGCTCCAGGTGACCGGCAAGACCAAGCGCCGCGGCACGAAGGTCACCTTCAAGCCGGACGGGCAGATCTTCGAGACGCTCGAGTTCAGCTTCGACGTGCTGGCGCAACGCCTCCGCGAGCTGGCCTTCCTCAACAAGGGGCTGGAGATCGCGCTGAAAGACGAGCGCAAGGAGAAAGAGCAGGTCTTCAAGTACAAGGGCGGTATCGTCTCGTTCGTCGAGCATCTCAATGAAGCCAAGACGCCGATTCATAAGCCGATCTATGTGCACGTCGAGAAGCCAGACATGATCCTCGAGCTGGCGTTGCAGTACAACGACAGCTACGCGGAGAACCTGTTCTCCTTCGCGAACAACATCAACACGAAGGAAGGCGGCACCCACCTGGTGGGGTTCAAGGCGGCGCTGACCCGCACGATCAACAGCTATGCAAACGCGAACGATCTGCTCAAAAAAGAGACCGAGTCGCTGAGCGGCGACGACGTACGCGAGGGATTGACAGCGGTCGTCAGCGTCAAGGTCCGCAACCCGCAGTTCGAGGGGCAAACCAAGGCCAAGCTCGGGAACAGCGAGGTCAAAGGCATCGTCGAGGCGGCGGTGAACGACGCACTCGGGACCTATTTCGAGGAGAATCCGACCGTCGCGCGCAAGATCATCGGCAAAGCCATCGACGCCGCCCGCGCCCGCGAGGCGGCCCGCAAGGCGAAGGAACTGATCCGCCGCAAGAGCGCGCTCGACGGGGGCTCGCTGCCCGGCAAACTGGCTGATTGCGCCGAGAAGGATCCGGCCCAGAGCGAACTCTACATCGTCGAGGGCGATTCGGCCGGCGGCTCGGCCAAGCAGGGGCGCGACCGGAAATATCAAGCCATTCTGCCGCTCAAGGGCAAGATCCTGAACGTGGAAAAAGCCCGGTTCGACAAGATGCTGACGAGCGACGAAATCCGCACGCTCATCATGGCGCTCGGCACCGGCATCGGCCGCAAGCGGGAAGAAGGTGACAAAGCCGAGAAAGACGCCTTCGACATCGCGAAGGCGCGCTATCACAAGATCATTCTCATGACCGACGCCGACGTGGACGGCAGCCATATTCGGACGCTGTTACTCACGTTCTTTTTCCGCCAGATGCCGGAGCTCTTGGAGCGGGGCTACATCTATATCGCGCAGCCGCCGCTCTTCAAAGTGAAGAAGGGCAAGACGGAGAAATATCTGAAGGACGAAGGGCTGCTCAACGAATACCTGGCCGATCTGGCCGTCGAAGACGTCGAGGTCTACGTCGAGGGCAACCAGGGATACGTCACGGGCCGCCGGCTCCTGCCGGTCCTGAAGAAGCTGATTTCGTTCGAGACGTTCCTGCTGCGTCTGAACAAGAAAGCGTTCGAAGCGGCGGTGCTGCGCGTGTTCGTGGACCAGCCGGGATTCGACCGGGAATTGCTCAAGCAGCGCGCCGCGCTCGAGCCGGCCGTCGCCCGCGCCAAGCGCGCGCTGGAGGGGATGTATCCTAAGGCCGCCGCGTCGCTCGAGATCGTCGACGACGAGGAACATCAGACCAACAAGGTGGTGGTCCGGATCGGCGGCAACGGGATGGTGCACTCGATGGAGGTGACCCACGAGCTGGTCGGATCCGCGGACTTCCGCGAATTGCAGAAACTCGCGCCCTCCTCGATCGGCTTAAGTCACCCGCCCTACAAGCTGAAGGCGAAGGGGCAGGAGCAGCAGTTCGCGGGCACGGCCGAACTGGTCAAGGCCATCATCGATGTCGGAAAGCAGGGCTTGAGCATTCAGCGGTATAAAGGATTGGGCGAAATGAATCCCGCCCAGTTGTGGGAAACGACGATGAATCCGGAGTCCCGAACGCTCCTCAAGGTTCAATTGGAGGACGTGACGGGTGTCGACGAGATCTTCACGATTCTGATGGGCGACGAAGTCGAGCCGCGCCGCAATTTCATCCAGGATCACGCGCTCGAAGTGCGCAATTTGGACGTCTAGTAGAGCGTTGTCAGCCAAGAAGGAATCAGCATGCCGCCAGATGAGCGTCTAGGGTACATCGCGATCGAAGACGAGATGAAGTCGTCGTACCTCGATTACGCCATGAGCGTGATCGTGGGTCGGGCGCTGCCCGATGTGCGCGACGGCCTCAAGCCGGTGCACCGCCGCATTCTCTTCGGCATGAACGAAATGGGCCTGGTGCACAACCGGGCCTACCGGAAGTCCGCCAAGATCGTCGGCGAGATCATGGGCAACTACCATCCCCATGGCGACTCGGCGATCTACGACACGCTCGTGCGCATGGCCCAGGACTTCAACATGCGCTACACCCTGGTCGACGGCCAGGGCAATTACGGATCGATGGACGGCGACTCACCCGCCGCCATGCGGTACACCGAAGCCCGCATGACCAAGCTGGCCGAGGAAATGCTCGCAGACATCGACAAGGAAACGGTCGACTTCGGGCCCAACTATGACGAATCCCGCCAGGAACCGCTCGTCTTGCCGACTCGGATTCCCAATCTACTGATCAACGGCGCGGGCGGCATCGCGGTCGGCTACGCCACCAATATTCCCACGCACAATATCGGCGAAGTGATCGACGGTTTGTTGCTGTTGCTGGAGAACCCCGAGGTCACGATCGCGCAGCTCATGAAGAAGATTCCCGGCCCCGATTTTCCGACGGCGGGATTCATCTACGGGATGAGCGGGATCAAAGATGCCTATGAGACGGGCCGCGGGTTGCTGAAAGTCCGCGCGAAGGTGAACGTCGAGTCGGACGAACGGACCGACCGCGAGCGGTTGATCGTCACCGAAGTGCCCTATCAGGTGAACAAGGCCAAGCTCATCGAAAAAATCGCCGAGTTGGTCCAGGACGACCGGATCAAGGGCATTTCGGATTTGCGCGATGAATCGTCGGATCGCGAAGGGGTCCGCATCGTCATCGAACTGAAGCGCGGCGAGATCCCGCTCATCGTCCTGAACAATCTCTACAAGCATACGCAGCTGGAAACGACCTTCGGTGTGATCATGCTCGCGCTGGTGAACAACCGGCCCGAGGTGCTCAACCTGAAGCAGATCCTGCACCATTTTCTCGAGCACCGGCGCGAAGTCATCGTCCGCCGGACGGCCTACGAACTGCGCAAGGCCGAGGAACGCGCCCACATTCTCGAAGGCCTCAAGATCGCCCTCGATCACCTGGACGAGGTGATCGCCCTTATCCGGCGCGCGCAATCGCCGGACGAAGCGCGGGCCGGACTCATGCGGCAATTCGGGCTGAGCGAAATCCAGGCGTCCGCGATTCTCGACATGCGGCTGCAGCGCCTCACGCAACTGGAACGGGAGAAGCTGGTCGAGGAATACCGCGAAGTCCTGAAGCAGATCGAATATCTGAAGTCGGTGCTCGCGAGCGAAGCGCTGGTGCGGAAGATCATCAAGGACGAGCTGACGGAGATCCGCGAAGCCTACAAAGACGAGCGCCGGACCCAGATCGTGAAGGAAGAAGCGGAGATCAGCCTGGAGGATCTCATCGCGGAGGAAGAAGTCGTCGTCACGATTTCCCACACCGGATACATCAAGCGGAACGCCGTGTCGCTCTATCGTGCCCAGCGCCGCGGCGGCAAGGGCAAAATCGGCATGGGGATCAAGGACGAGGATTTCGTCGAGACGCTGTTCACTGCGTCCACCCACGACAGCCTGCTCTTCTTCACCGACGCGGGGAAAGTCTACTGGCTCAAGGTGCATGAAATTCCTGAGGCGAGCCGGGCGGCCAAAGGGAAGGCGCTGGTCAATCTGCTGGCGCTTTCGAAAGACGAGAAGGTCACGGCGACGCTGCCTGTGAAGGAATATCGCGACGACCGGTTCGTCGTCATGGCGACGAAGCAGGGCGTGATCAAGAAAACGGAGCTCTCGGCCTACGGCAATCCGCGCCAGGGCGGCATTATCGCGCTCTCGCTGGATCCGGGCGACAAGCTTATCGCGGTGCACGTGACCGACGGCCAGCGGGAGATTCTCCTGGGCACGAAACAGGGCATTACGATCCGGTTCAAGGAAGAGGATGTCCGGGCGATGGGCCGCACCGCCCATGGCGTGCGCGGGATCACGCTCGAGGAAGGCAACGAAGTGATCGGCATGGAAACGATCACGCCGGACTCGACGACCGCCATTCTGACCGTCACCGAGGGCGGCTACGGCAAACGCACGCCGGTCAACGAGTACCGCATCCAAGGGCGTGGCGGTAAGGGCATCATCAGCGTGAAAACGACGGAACGCAACGGCCTGGCGGTCGGTTTCCTCCAGGTGCGCGACGGCGATGAAATCATGCTGATGGCCGCGAAGGGCAAGTTGCTGCGGTGCAAAGTCGACGACATTCGTGAAGTCGGCCGGAATACGCAGGGTGTGCGCGTGCTCGAGTTGGAAGGGGACGATGACCGTGTAATCGGCGTCGCGCGGCTGGCCGAATCTGTCGAACGCGAGGATGCGGCTCCCGACGAAACGCCGGAGGCCTAGCGGCGCGTCCTGTCTCGCCGCCTTCTGCCATGCATCAGCCGGCTTCCATGTCGAGCGCATCCGCCGGCCCCAAGGCCAAGAAGCCGTTGGATACGGTCGTGAAGCTCGCGATCGGTGTCTTCATCGGCTCCTTCGCGCTGATCTGGGGCGGGATGTATCTCAGCCGGCCCGACCGTTCGATTCCTCCCTACAGTGTCGGTTCGCAATCCGGCGACATCGTGGCGACCCACATTCCGCCGGGGACGACCGACGAACGGCTCGAGACGTTGATCCGCCGCTTTCGGAAGGTTGCTCACCAAACCCACGATTTCGGGCGGATGAAGGTCAGGCCGACGACGCCCGACGACGCCAGCGGACGGTATCAGCGCGTGCGGGTGTATATCTTCGACGACGACGGTTGGACGGATCCGGAGATGCTCGCGCGGGTGGTGGCCGGCGATCCGGCCGTTGCGACGGAATTCTATAAGTCCGCCCGCGGCTATTATCGGGTGATCGACGGAGAGGAAGAAGGCGGCATCGGACCGATGCCGAAAGAGGACGAGGTGTCCCCGAGCACGCGCATCCTCTTCAAGGGGCGGGTGACCGATCCGCTGCCGGCGGAGGCTGAGGGGGAGCAGGATACGTCGCTATCACCTCTGTGAATCGCTGTCTGAGGGACGGATCCTGAATCGACGCCGTATGGGACTCGGCTTCGGACAGCCGGTCGCTGTCGGGCACGGACGTCTGGTTCGGGGTGGCGGGACCGTTGTCCGTCGCCATGGCTGGAATCTCCCCCACGCGAAACGCGATGTCGGTAATCAGCTCCATGCCGGCCTCCTCGTTGATTCGGGTGACAAGCGAGGGTTTCAAAAAGGTCAGTTGCTGGAGCCAGACGGAGTTCTCGACGAGCAGGTAGAGTTTCTTGAAGCGAATCTGGGCCGGCCAGGTGTGGGAGCCCATAGGCTGGCCGACGATGTCCGGCCAGCGCTGCTGAATACGGAGTTCGACGAGGCGGGTTTCCAGACCGAGGCGCTTGGCCAGACCGGAGAGGATCGCGCCGAAAGAATCGAGCGGGCCGGAGACAGACATCCGTCATCTTAGGCGCGGTGCCGGAGACGGGTCAAGACGACCCAGCGGGCGGCGAGTATGACCAAAGAAACCGACGATCAATATACCGTCATCGCCACCAATCGGAAGGCGTACCACGATTACTTTATCGAAGAGAAGTTCGAGGCCGGGATCGTGTTGCAAGGCACCGAAGTGAAGTCGCTGCGGGACGGGCGGGTGAATCTGCAAGATAGCTACGCCTCCGTGCGCGAGGGCGAGGTGTTTCTCCACCACTGCCATATTAGTCCGTACAGTCACGGCAACATTATGAATCACGACCCCATGAGGGTCAGAAAACTGCTGCTCCACAAGAAAGAGATCGACAAGGTGATGGGCAAGACCCAATTGAAGGGCCTCACGCTCATCCCGCTGCGTATCTACTTCTCCAAACGCGGCCACGCGAAAGTCGAGTTGGGCCTGGCCAAAGGCAAGAAGCTCCACGACCGCCGTGAGACCATCAAAGCCCGCGAAGCCGGCCGCGAAGTCGAACGCGCCATCAAAGAACGCAAGTAAGTTCCCGACTCCCCTTTTCACCCGCGCAGTCTTCCTCACGCCACCCGTCCGTTTCGGGCGGTTTTCTCGTTGCTGCTTATCGAGTTTCGTCTCGCTCTTTGAACGCGTCGCCCCTTGACATTAGTTCTATGTAGAACTATATTTCTGGGTGACGTGATGGCACCGACACCCGGAGGTGGATGATGAAGACCTTGTTTGGCACGGATGAAAGTTGGAACGGATTGATCCTTCGCCTCACCCTGGGGCTGGTCATGTTTCCGCATGGGGCTCAAAAACTGCTCGGTTGGTTCGGCGGATTCGGTTTCGACGGGACGCTGGGATTCTTCACGCAGAAAATGGGGCTGCCGTGGATCATCGCGCTCCTGGTCATCATCGGCGAGTCCTTCGGGAGTCTGGCGCTGCTCGCCGGATTGTTGACGCGGTTTTCGGCCGCCAGTCTCGCCGTGATCATGCTGGGGGCGATCACAATGGTCCACCTGCCCAATGGGTTCTTCATGAACTGGTTCGGGCAGCAACAGGGCGAAGGGTTCGAGTATCATTTGTTGGTCATCGGCATGGCGGTAGCGCTCGTGCTGACCGGCGGCGGAAAGTGGTCCGTCGATCGGGCGATCGCCGAAAGAATCTGACGGCCTATACACAAGGAGAAATGGCATGTACGTAGTGCTTGGTGCGACGGGGAATACCGGGTCTGCAGTTGTGGAAACCTTGCTGAGCCGGAAGCAGCCGGTACGGGTCATCGTGCGATCGGCGGACAAAGGCATGGCATGGAAGGCCAAGGGTGCGGAGATTGCCATCGCATCACTCGACGACGTACCTGCGCTGTCGAAGGCGTTCGAGAGCGCGACAGGTGTCTACTTGATGGTGCCGCCGAACTATGGGGCAACAGCCTGGCTTTCCGAGCAGCAAGCTCGGATGGATCGGGCAGCGGAAGCGGTGAAGCGAAGCGGCATCGGGCATGTCGTCTATCTGTCTTCCATCGGTGCCCAGTTGCCAGCCGGCACGGGTCCGATCAGAGCGGTTCATTATGGAGAAGGAAAATTGGCCGGAGCCGTGCCGCACCTCACGATTCTTCGGCCCCCCTCGTTCATGGAAAACTGGGCTCCGGTCATCGGTGCGGCCAAGGCACAAGGGGTTCTGCCGACGTTCCTTGCGCCAGGGATAAAAATTCCAACCATGTCGACGAGAGACATCGGCCGGATCGGCGCGGAGCAGTTGCTGGCGGGCGGGAAGGGCCGAACGGTGTTGGAGCTTGCGGGACCGGAAGACTACAGCCCGGATCAGGCGGCCGAAGCGCTGGGCACAATCCTCGGGAAAACAGTCACCACGCAACATGCCCCCCTCAGTGCCGTGGTGCCGACCTTGATGTCGTTCGGGTTTTCACAGGAAGCGGCGGGCCTGTTCGAAGAAATGTACGGAGGCTTTGCCAGGGGCGCGATCGTGTATGAACATCCGGAACGGCTCGTGCGGGGCACGGTGACGCTCATCGACGCGCTGCGCGGGATGGTGTGAGCAGAGAGGAGGTCTTCATGATGACGGATACGGTGACGGCCAAGTTGATAGTCGGAGTCTACCGACCCGGCTCCACCCATATGGTCGGAGACGGGTTTCCCGTGCGTAATCTGTTTCCCAGCAATGACCTCGACCGGCAGGTCAGTCCCTTCTTGATGCTGGACTATGCGGGGCCAGAGCACTTCCCTCCCACGGAGCATCCGCGCGGCGTGGGGGAACATCCGCATCGGGGATTCGAGACCGTCACGATTGTCTATGAAGGCGTCTTGGCCCACCGCGATTCGGCCGGCCATGCGGGCGTGATCGGTCCCGGCGACGTGCAGTGGATGACGGCGGCGTCGGGGATCGTGCACGAGGAGTTTCATGAGCAGGAGTGGGCGCGGCACGGCGGGACACTCCACGCGATTCAGCTCTGGGTGAATCTGCCTCGAGCGTCGAAGATGTCGGCGCCGGGCTATCAGACAATTCTCAACGATACGATTCCAGCCGTCGAACTGGAGGGCGGTGCAGGACGGTTGCGCGTGATCGCGGGATCGGTATTCGGGCGAACGGGACCGGCCAAGACATTCTCCCCGGTCGATCTCTACGATCTCGCCGTCCCTGCGGGAGCCCACGCGGTAATCCCGGTGACTCCTGGACACAATACGTCCGTCTTCGTGCTCCAGGGACGGGTTTCCGTGAACGGTTCGCGCGAGGCCGGTGAAGCCGAACTGATCGTCTTCGGACGTGACGGATCGCAGATTGCGATCACGGCGCAGGCCGAGAGTCGTGTATTGATCATGAGCGGCGAGCCGATCGAAGAACCGATCGCCCGCTACGGCCCCTTTGTGATGAACACGAAGGCCGAATTGATTCAGGCGGTGCGGGATTATCAGGCCGGCAAGATGGGACATCTGTCCTGACAGGAGTGTCCCGTGAGAGTGCGAGGGAAGGAAGCATGAGCACCACGCTCTCGATCGACGTATACTCCGATGTGATCTGTCCCTGGTGTTATGTCGGAAAGCGGCGGCTGGAACGGGCGCTGGAGCACGTGAGAGAGTCGGTGACGGCGCGCGTGTTGTGGCGGCCCTTTCAGCTTAATCCGACGATGCCGAAGGAAGGGATGGACCGGACGACCCATCTGGAGGCGAAGTTCGGAAGTCTGGACGCTTTCCGGCAACTGGAAGAGCATGTGACGGCCGCCGGAGAATCGGAACAGATCGCGTTCGAGTTTGAAAAGATCCGCCGGACGCCAAATACGTTCAACGCCCATCGATTGATCTGGCATGCCGGACAACAGGGTTGCCAGAATGCGGTGGTGCAGTCGCTCTTTCGCGGATACTTTGAGGAAGGTGCGGATATCGGGTCGCCCGCGACGTTGGCCCATCTGGCTGCGCGCGCTGGGCTGTCGGCGGAGGTTTTCCTCGCCGGAGAAGCAGGCGCGGCGGAAGTGAAGGAAGAGGAAGCGGCCGGCCACCGGCTGGGCATTCGCGGTGTCCCCTACTTCGTCTTTGCTGGAACCCATGCTCTGTCCGGCGCGCAGCCGGTGAATACGTTCGTCTCGGCGCTCAGGCGGGTGGCGGCGGATCAGTCCGACCGAAAGGGAGGTGTGTGATGGCGGTGCAGGTCTACGGCTGCAATCACGTCGTCATCGAGGTGACCGATGTACAGAAGGCGGTGACGTTCTACTCCGACGTGTTCGGCTTGCAATTGTTGCGGGGCGGCGAAGGTGCGGCGTGGTGCAAGCTGGGCGAGCACCAGTTTCTGGCGATGTTCGAAGTGGAGACGCTGCAACCGGACCGCGCGAAGCATTTCGGGCTGATAGTCCGCGATGCCAAGCAGATCGCAGAGGTTCGCCGGAAACTGACGAAGAAATATGGACTCAAGATGCATCCGGGATTCCGCTGTGACTTCCGCGACCCCTGGGGCAATCGCATCCAGGTCGGAGATTTGAGCGACGAATCGTTGGTCTGGCTGCTGCCCTATCAAGAAGTTCAGAAAACCGGACTTCGGTTCGGAAGGGGATGACCATGAAAGCCCACTATCTCGGTCATGTCGTGTTCTACGTGAAAGATCTCCAGCAGTCACTGGCATTCTATCGCGACCTATTGGGGTTCCAGGAAGTCGGACGGATTTTCAACGGCAAGGCGGCGGCGCTGACGTCGGGCCGTACGCACCATGAACTGCTGTTGATTCAGGTCGGCGAGGCGCCGGGGCCTCTTCACGGCCGGCGGCGAGGCCTCTATCACATCGGGATCAAGGTCGGCGACAGTCTGGACGAGCTCCGCGCGGCCAAGCGCGAGTTGGAGCAGGCCGGGGTCACGATCGACGGGATGAGCGATCACACCGTCAGTCAGAGCCTCTACCTGCGCGATCCGGACGGCAACGAAGTAGAAGTGTACGTGGATGCGGACGCATCCTTGTGGAAAAACGACCCGGCGGCGGTCGTGTCGGCGATCAAGCCGCTGTATTTATAACCCGTTACTCAAGCAGGAGGTCTGTGCATGGAAAAGCCAGTCGTCGCAGCGAAGCAACCGGCGGTGTTGTCGTTGGAACCAGGGACGTATTATTGGTGCAAATGCGGGCGCTCGAAGACGCAGCCGTTTTGCGATGGTTCGCACAAAGGAACTGAGTTCACGCCGATGGAATTTACGCTGACGGAAAAGAAGACGGTCGCGCTGTGTCAGTGTAAGCAGACCAAGACTCCGCCGTTCTGCGACGGGACCCACAAGAATCTGTAAGCGCGGGTTGCTAGGCGCGTTTCCAGCGGTTGTGGACCCAGAACCAGTTTTCGGGATAGCGACGGATCAGCTGCTCGAACAGTTCGTTGATCGTTCGCGTGTAGATCAGGATGCGCTCGGCTTCATCGGGCACCGGGGGGAAATGGACCGGTTGAAACACTTGTTTGAACCGGTCGCCCTCCCGCAAGGTATAGGTGATCAAGACCGGGGCGCCGGTACGGATATGGAGTATGGCTGGTAACGTGGTGGTGGCTGCCGTGCGACCGAAGAACTCGACGGAGAGGCCGGTCGACAAGCTTTGATCGATCAGGATGCCCACGAAAGTCTTGGCCTTCAGACATTTGAGCGAGGCTTTCACCGCATCCTGCGCCGGAATTACTTGCATACCACCGAGGCGGCGTTTCCGTAGGACCCAGCGATCGACGTACGGATTGTGCACTGGACGGGCGATGGCCGTCATGGAGCCGAACAGACGTTGAACGAAGGAACCGGTCAGTTCCCAATTGGTGAAGTGGGCGGTCAGTAGAATGGCGCCCGTGCCGTCGCGCAACACCCGCTCCATATGTTCCCGCCCCTCCACCGTGACGAGGTCTTCGATCGGCCGACGGGCAAAGTCCTTGATGCGTACGAACTCGACGGCGGTTCTCCCGAGGTTGCGCCAGACAGCCTCGGCGATGCGGGCGCGGTCTTCAGCTGACAGTTCGGGCAGCGCCTTGGCGAGATTGTCGAGGATCAACGCCTGACGTTTCGGGATGATTCTGGGGAGACGGACGCAAACCCGTTCGCCGAACCCGATGGCCCACGAGAGGGGAAGGGTTTGGAGGACAAGATCGACCAGCCGGATGGCGGCATATTCAACGACGTATTTCATGCGGCGGAGATTATCGAGCGGTTCATAACCGCCGAGCGGATCGGTCCGTGATGTGCAGGCCAAGAATAGGCGAGTCGAACGGGTTCCGCAATCATTTTGCGCGGACTGCATGCGGTTGCCCGATATGATTTCGCCGCACCCGTCCTTCAGGGTAGAGAATGAGGGGAGCGAAGAGGTAGACTGGGCGAAACTCATTGACTGGATGTAATATCATGAAGGCTTCTTTCTTATCCTATAAAGTTCTCTCATTGATCGTCGCACTAGCCCTAGCAGCATCGACCGGCTGTAAGCAGGATGCCGGATCGGCGCCGGCTCCGCCGATGGCGCAGGTCGAAGTGATCACCGTCACAACCCAGACTGTACCGGACGAACCCGAGTTCATCGGTCAGGCGGAAGCCTCGCGGCCGGTCGAGATCCGTTCCCAGGTCACCGGTTTGCTCAAAGCCGTGCTGTACCCGGAAGGGCGGGACGTCAAGAAGGGCGACAGGCTGTATCAGATCGATCCGGTGCCGTTCCAGGCGGCGGTCGCCAGCGCGAAGGCCAAGATTGCCCAGGCGGAAGCCAAGCTGGTGCAGGCCAAGCAGGATCTGGAGCGGGTGAAGCCGCTGCTCGCCGAGCAGGCCGTGAGTCAGAAGGACGTCGATGATGCCGTGGCGCAGGAACTCTCGGCGAAAGCCGCCCTCCAGGGCGCCAAAGCGGATCTCATCAAGGCCCAATTCGATTTGGACAATACCCTCATTACGGCGCCTATCAGCGGGTTGATCGAACGGAGCCGCTATTACGAAGGGCGTCTCGTCTCGGCGCAAACCGATTTGCTGACGGTGGTGCATCAGGTCGATCCGATGTTCGTTGTGGTCAATGTGCCGGAGAGCTTTATCTTGAAGCGCCGGCGCGACATCGAGTCGAAGAAAATTCACCATCCGGGCGTCTATCAATTGCGTGGCCGGCTCACGATGATGGATGACACGGCTTACTCCCATGAAGGGATGCTCGATCTGCTCGAGCCGGGACTGCGAAGCGAGACCGGTTCCCGCCAGACCCGGATTACCTTTCCCAATCCGGATCGCACCCTGCTGCCCGGCCAGTTTGTGAAAGTGCGCTTTACCGGAGACACGAAGACGGATGCCGTCCTGATTCCGCAACGTGCGGTGTTGCAGGGACTGCAAGGGCCGTTCGTCTACGTGGTCGGCCCCGACGACAAGGTGCAGATCCGCGACGTCGTCGCATCCACGTGGAAGGGCGACCAATGGATGATCGACGGCGGATTGAACGCCGGGGATCGGGTCGTGGTCAACGGCCTGATGATGATCGGTCCCGGCGCGCCCGTGAAGGCGGTTCCGTGGAAAGCGACGACTGCGCCGGGAACGGATCCTGTCCCCTCCACTCAGAAGCAAGGATAGATTGTGACATCGCACGTCTTTATCGACCGGCCGATTCTCGCGTCGGTGGTCTCCATCATCATTGTCGTGATGGGCCTCCTCGCCCTGCAGTTTCTGCCGGTCGCGCAATTTCCTGAAATCACCCCTCCGGTCGTCCAGATCGACGCCGACTATCCTGGCGCCAGCGCGGAAGTCGCCGCCGAAGCGGTGGCCCGGCCGATTGAAGTGACGCTCCCCGGCATCGACAATCTGCTCTATTTCGAGTCGACCAGCAGCAACGACGGCCATGTGACCATCAAGCTGACGTTTGAGATCGGGACGGATCCCGACATCGCCCAGGTGCAGACGCAGAACCGGGAGAAGCTGGCGGAGCCGCAGCTGCCGACGGAAGTGATCCGTCAGGGCGTCTCCGTCAAAAAGATGTCGCCCGACCTCGTGGCGGTCATCGTGCTGAAGTCCACCGATCCCCGCCACGATGCGGTGTTTCTCTCCAATTATGCGACGCTGCGCGTGGTCGACGACCTGAAGCGGGTCAAAGGCGTGGGCGATGCGCTGGTCTTCGGCCAGCAGAATTACAGCATGCGGGTCATTCTCAATCCGCCGCAGATGGCGAAACTGGGCCTGATCCCGAGCGACATCGCCGCGATCATCCGCGAACAGAACCGCGATTATCCGGCCGGAACCATCGGGCGGGAGCCGGCGCCGAAGGGCACGGAGCTGACGATCCCCATCATTTCAAAGGGCCGGCTGACCGACGTGAAGGATTTCGAGGAATTGATCGTGCGGGCCATGCCGGACGGCTCGACGGTGCGGCTCAAGGACGTCGCCCGCATCGAGCTGGGCGCACAGTCCTATTCGCTGGAAGGCCGCTGGAACAGTACCCCGACGACGTTCATCCTCACGTTTCTCTCGCCGGGAGCCAACGCGCTCGATACGGTCCGGCGAACGCGCGCGCAGATGGACGAGTTGACCAAGAACTTCCCGGCGGGCGTGTCCTACGACATTCCCTACGACACGACGCGGTTCATCGAGGTCTCGATCAGAGAAGTGGTCAAGACGCTGGCTGAGGCCATGGTGCTGGTCGTGCTGGTGGTCTATGTGTTTCTCCAGAGCTGGCGCGCCACGATTATTCCGACCGTCGCCGTGCCGGTGTCGTTGATCGGCACCTTTATCGGGCTCTATGCCCTGGGCTTCTCCATCAATACCATCACGCTCTTCGGCATGGTCCTGGCCATCGGCATCGTGGTGGACGACGCGATTGTGGTCGTGGAAAACGTCGAGCGCCATATGCGCGAAGACCGCGTCTCGGCCAAGGTGGCCGCCAAGCGGGCGATGAGCGAGGTCACCTCCCCGATCATTGCGATCGTGCTGGTGCTGGTTTCTGTCTTTGTGCCGGTCGGCTTTGTCGGCGGGATCACCGGCGCGCTCTACAAACAGTTCGCCGCGACGATCGCCATCTCGGTGACCGTGTCGGGGTTTGTGGCGCTGACGCTGAGTCCGGCTTTGTGCGCCATGGTGCTCCTCCCGCAGCATGAAGCGCGCGGCGGATTCTGGGCCTTCTTCGATCGAAACTTCGGGCGCACGCAGCGCGGCTTTTCCCGGATTGTGGGGTCGTTCCTGGCGAGGCCGGTCCTGGTGATGCTGCTCTTCGGCATCCTGCTGGTGGTGTCGACGGGGCTGTTCAAGGCATTGCCGAAAAGCTTTCTTCCGGAAGAAGACCAGGGGTATTTCATTGTGGTGGCGCAGCTGCCGGACGGCGCGTCGAAGCAGCGGACCGACGCGGTGCTCGAACGGATCGAGCGCTTCTTCCAGGCGAATCCGGCGGTCCACTCAACGGACGCGCTGTCCGGCCAGAATTTTGTGTTCGGCACGCGCGGGCCGAATGCGGCGACGATGTTTGTGCCGCTCGTGCTCTGGGACGAACGCCCCGAGCCGCAGAGTCACGCAAAGGCGCTGGTGGGCGCGGCCTACGCGGAGTTCGCCAAAATTCCCGAAGCGCTGATCCTGGCCTTCAATGCGCCGGCCATTCGCGGCGTCGGATCGGTCGGCGGATTCTCCGCGCAGCTGCAAGATCCCAACAGCGGAGATTTCAAGAAGTTCGCCGCGGTGGCTCAGCAGTTCGTCGAACGGGCGCAGAAGGAACCGGCGATCGGCCGGGTCGGGACGAATTTCCGTGTCTCCTCTCCCCGGCTGTACGTGAATGTGAACAAGGAAAGGGCGAAGGCCCTGGGCATTCCGATCTCGGACATCTTTGACACGCTGCAGGCCTACTTCGGCAATTTTTATATCAACGACTTCGTCAAATTCGGCCGCGTGTATCATGTCCAGACGGAAGCCGAAGCGGAGTACCGCGCGACGCCCCAGGATTTGTCGAAAATCTATGTGCGCGCGCAGACGCCGCAGGGCACAAACATGATCACGCTCGATACGGTCGTGTCGACGGAGTATCAGAGCGGGCCGGACCCGGTGAACCACTTCAACGGCTACAATACGGCGCTGGTGCTGGGTGCGGCGGCGCCGGGTTATAGCTCGGGGCAGGCGCTCGAAGCCCTGGACCGGGTCGGCAAAGAGATTCTGGTCCCGCAGGGATATTCGATCGATTACAGCAATATTTCATTCCAGGAGCGCCGGGTCGGCGGCCAGTCCGGCGTCGTGTTCGCGGTCGGGCTCCTGATGGTCTTTCTGGTGTTGGCCGCCCAGTTCGAGAGCTGGGTCGTGCCGTTCGCCGTGATCCTGGCGGTGCCGTTCGCGATTTTCGGGGCGCTGACCTCCGTGTTCCTGCGCGGGTTTGAAAACGACATTTACTTCCAGATCGGGCTGGTGACATTGATCGGTCTGTCGGCCAAGAACGCGATTCTGATCGTCGAGTTCGCCAACACGCGTTATGAAGCGGGGCGGCCGTTGATCGAAGCGGCTATGGAGGCGGCTCGGTTGCGGTTCCGTCCGATCATCATGACCTCGATGGCGTTTATCTTCGGGATGATTCCACTGGTCGTGGCGCGCGGAGCCGGGGCATCGAGCCGGCAATCGATCGGAACGGGTGTGATGGGCGGCATGCTCGCGGCGACGTTCCTGGCGATCTTTTTCGTGCCGCTCTTTTATGTCGTGACCCGCCGGTTGACCCAACGCCGGGCATCCCGCGACGCGACGCTTGACGCGCCACCCGTCGCTCCTTCATCGGAGGATGACTCCTATCATGCGTAAGCCATTGGCTCTTGGTCTCTCGTTGCTGTTCGCCTCCTGCGCGGTGGGGCCGGATTACGAGCGACCGAAGATTGAGACCGGCGAAACGTTCCGGATGGCGGAATCCGCGGCCGATGTCCCCTCTCTGGCCAATCTGCCCTGGTGGGAGCTGTTGAAAGATGAACAGCTCCAGGCCCTGATCAGGATTGCGCTGGCCGAAAACAAGGACCTGCAGAAGGCGGCGGCCGCCGTGGAGGAATTCCAGGCGCGGGCGCTCGTGGCGCGATCGGATTTTCTTCCCGGCATCACGGCGTCGGGCAATGCACCGAACCTCGGCCGCAAGACGATCTTCCTGTTCCCGGGGTTCGCCAATCCGTTCAACTATTATCTGCAGGGCAATTTGTCCTGGGAGATCGACATCTGGGGCCGCATCCGGCGGTCGAACGAAGCGGCCCGCGCCGATCTGTTGTCGAAGGAAGAGAACCGTCGCGCGGTCGTCCTGCAATTGGTGAGCGGCGTTGCCGAGAGCTATTTCAATCTCCTGCAATTCGACGCGCAACTGGACATCGCGAAACGCACGCTGCAGTCGTGGGAAGAATCTGTCCGCATCGCCCAGGCCAGGCTCAAACAGGGCATGACCTCGCGACTGGATACAGATCAGTTCGAAGCGGAGCGGGCGAATGCGGCCGCCCGGGCGGCCGAACTCGAACGCCAGATGGTGCAGGCAGAAAATCAGTTGAGCGTGCTGCTCGGCCGCCGCCCCTTCGCAATCCCGCGCGGCCGCCTCCTGAACGATCAACTCGTGCCGCCGGAGGTGCCGGCCGGTCTTCCGTCGGACCTCCTCCAGCGCCGTCCTGATCTCTTGGATGCGGAGCAGCAGCTGGCGGCCGTCACCGCCCGGATCGGCGCGGCCAAGGCGGAGCGGTTTCCGAAATTCACCCTGACTGGCTTGCTCGGCGTGGCGAGTCCGCAACTGTCGAAGTTGTTCACCGATCCCGCGTCCTTCGGCGTAGGCGGGATGGGGCTGGCCGGGCCGCTGCTGAACAGTTCGGTCCTCGGCTTTCAACAGGAAGCGATCGAATCGCAAGCGAAGCAAGCGCTGGCGCAGTACGAAAAAACTGTGCTGACCGCCTTCCGCGAGGTGGAGGATTCGCTCGTCGCGGTCCGGACAGCCCGGACGCAGAGCGATGCGCAGATGCAGCAGGTGGCGGCGTTGCAATCGGCGCTCAAACTGGCGGAACTGCGGTACAAGGGCGGGTTGGCCAATTATCTCGACGTGCTCGTCGCCCGGCGGAATCTGTTCGAGGCGGAACTCGCGCTGACCGGCACTCGCCGATTACACATTGTATCGGTCGTTCAACTGTACAAGGCGCTGGGTGGAGGCTGGTCCCCCGAGATGGATCGTCAATCGGAGTCGCGTAAAGGGTAAGCCGATGGAGAAACCGGCCCAGACGGAGGTACCGATCCATGAGCTGCTCGCCCGCCGCTGGAGCCCGCGCGCGTTCGACGAACGGCCGGTCGAACCGGCCAAGATAGCCAGCCTGTTCGAAGCGGCCCGCTGGGCACCGTCCTCCAGCAACGAGCAGCCCTGGCGTTTCGTCATCGCGACGAAGAAGAATCCGGCCGCGTACGATCGCTTGCTGGCTTGTGTGTTGGAAGGGAACCGGAAGTGGGCGTTTCGGGCTCCGGTGTTGATTCTGTCCGTGGCGCGCCTGAACTTCGAGGGTGAGGACAAGCCGAATCGCCATGCCCTTCACGACACGGGCCTGGCACTCGAGAATCTGCTGCTCCAGGCGACGGCGCTGGGCCTCGTGGCGCATCCGATGGCCGGCTTCGATCTGGACAAAGCACGTGCGGATCTCCACATTCCTCCCGAATTCGAGCCGATGGCCATGGTCGCGGTGGGGTATCCCGGCGACCTGACTCTTTTGCCGGAGTATCTCCAGCAGCGCGAACTGAAACCCCGCGAACGCACGCCGGTCACCGAGTTCGTGTATGCCGATCTGTGGGACACCCCGCTCGCTCTCCTGAAATCCTGAGGCTCCAGCATGTCTACATTGAGCGGAAAGGTGGCGATTGTCACCGGTGCGTCAAGCGGCATCGGGCGGGCCATCGCCGAGCGGCTGGCAGCGGACGGTGCGTTGGTCATCGTGAACTACCGGGAGAGCCGGGAGAAGGCACAGGCGGTCGTCGCGGAGATCCAGGGCAAGGGTGGAAAAGCGGTCGCTGCTCAGTCGGATGTCAGCGTGGTCGCGGAAGCCCGGCGGCTGATCCACGATACGGTTGCGCAATTCGGACGCCTGGACATCCTCGTCAATAATGCCGGGAAGTTCATGCCGAAGCCGCTAGCCGACACGACTGAAGCGGATTTCGACGCGATGATGAACCTGCATGCCAAGGGACCCTACTTCGCGATGCAGGAGGCCGCGAAAGTCCTCAAGGACCAGGGCCGCATCGTGAACATCTCGAGTGCCGGGACGAAACTCCGGTACTATGGCGCGACGGCCTATCTCGGCAGCCGGGGCGCGCTCGAACAATTTACGCAAGGGATCGCGCAGGAGCTGGCCCAGCGCGGGATCACGGTGAATACGGTCGCCCCCGGATTTACGGATACGGGAATACTGACGGACACCTATAAGCAGATGGGGATTGCCGCGTCGCCGTTCAAACGATTGGGCACACCGGAAGACGTTGCCGAGGTGGTTGCGTTTCTCGTCAGTGAGCGGGCCCGATGGGTTACGGGACAAACGATCCAGGCCGGCGGCGGCGTCGTGATGTAAAGTCGGTCGCGGGTGGGGCTTGGCGATTGGGCGATCGCCCGAGTGCGTGCTCTTCGAACAGACTGTTGGGAGGTGAATCATGGCTGATAAGAAAGTGATTGCGGTCGTCGGTGCGACTGGGGCGCAGGGCGGCGGGCTCGTACGGGCGATCATGAACGATCCGGGCAGCGGTTTCATCGCTCGGGCGCTGACCCGAGACGTCAACTCGGACAAAGCCAAGGCGTTGGCGAAGTTCGGTGCCGAGGTGGCAGCGGCGAATCTCGACGATGCAGACAGTCTGGCGCGCGCGTTTGCCGGCGCCTACGGCGTCTTTTGCCTGACGAACTTCTGGGAGCATTTCTCACCGGAGAAAGAATATGCCCAGGTCAAGGCGCAAGCTACGGCGGCCAAGCAGGCCGGCGTGCGGCATGCCATCTGGTCCACATTGGAGGATACTCGCAAATGGGTGCCGCTCACGGACAACCGGATGCCCACGCTGATGGGCAAGTATAAGGTGCCGCATTTCGATGCCAAGGGGGAAGCCGATCAGGAGTTTACGAAGCTCGGCGTGCCCACCACGTTTCTCCTCACGTCGTTCTATTGGGACAATATGATTTTTTTCGGGATGGGACCGAAGCCGGGACCGGACGGCGTCTTGGCCTTCACGTTGCCGATGGCCGACCAGAAGCTGCCTGGCATCGCCGCCGAAGACATCGGCAAGTGCGCGCTCGGTATCTTCAAGAAGGGTACAGAGTATGTCGGGAAAACCGTCGGTGTCGCCGGTGAACATCTGACTGGCGGCGAGATGGCGGCGATCATGACCAGAGTCTTCGGCCGGCCGGTGCGTTACAATGCCGTGACGCCGGAGCAGTATCGCGGCTTCGGATTTCCCGGCGCCGACGATCTCGGGAACATGTTTCAGTTCAAGCGCGATTTCAACGAGGCGTTCTGCGGTCCGCGCAATCCGGCCGTGGCCCGCAGCCTTAACCCGGTGTTGCAATCGTTCGAAGCCTGGTTGACGCAACACAAGAATCGCATTCCGCTTACATAACTCTCTTTTCACAAAGGAACATCATGGCACGGCAGAACGTTTCGACCGGCGGTCCCTGGGAAGGCAAGATCGGCTATTCGCGAGCGGTTCGGGTGGGCGCCCATGTGTCGGTGTCCGGATCGACCGCGATGACACCGTCCGGTCTTATCGGCAAGGGCGATCCCTACGCCCAGACCATTCAAACGCTGAAAACGATCGAGGTGGCGCTGCAGCAGGCAGGGGCCTCGCTCGGTGACGTCGTTCGAACACGAATCTATATGGCGAACATCGATCAATGGCAGGAGGTCGGCCGCGCGCATGGCGAAATTTTCGGGTCGATCAGACCGGCGACCACGATGGTCGAGGTCAAGCGGCTGATCGACCCTGACATGCTGGTGGAAATCGAGGCGGATGCCGTCGTCGGCTGACAGCGCTGCTGCGGCGCACCTCGCACAGGTCGATCCGGTCATGGGTCGGCTGATCGACGAGGTCGGTCCCTGCATCCTGAAACCGCGTACCACACGCTCCCCGTTCGAGTCGCTGGCCCGCGCGATCGCGTTTCAACAGTTGCACGAAAAGGCCGCGGAGAGCATCGTAAAACGCTTCATCGCGCTGTTTTCCGGCCGGCGGTTTCCCCGCCCCGAAGACGTGCTGGCCGCCGAGGTCGCAGCGATCCGGGGCGCGGGATTTTCCATGGCGAAGACTCTAGCCCTCCGCGATTTGGCCGCCAAGACACTCGACGGTACCGTGCCGCCTGGCCGTGCGATCCGCACCCTCGATGACGAAGCGATTATCGAGCGGTTGACGTCCGTGCGTGGCATCGGACGCTGGACCGTCGAGATGCTGCTCATATTTCAGTTGGGTCGTCCCGATGTGCTGCCGGTCGACGACTTCGGCGTGCGCAAGGGGTTTCGCATCGCCTATCGGAAACGGGCGATGCCGACACCGGCGCAGGTGCGCCGGTATGGAGAACGCTGGAAACCCTACCGCACGGCGGCAGCCTGGTATCTCTGGCGCGCAGCCGACCGAACCTCCCGTGATAACGCCGTATTGTAAGCGAGGCATGATGACGACCCTGTATGAATGGATCGATCGCAATATTCTGTCACTGGGCCGGGACATGCGGCTGTCGTATCTGCCGCCCTTGATGGTGTATGTCGCCTACGGCATCTCCGGTCTGACCGGCATCGTCGGCACGTTCTTCGTCAAAGACTATCTCGGCCTCTCGGCCTCGTTCCTCGCGGCGCTGGGATTCTGGGCCGGCATTCCCTGGGCGCTCAAGATGCCGATCGGTCACACCGTCGATCTGCTGTGGCGCTGGAAAAGCTGGCTGGTCGGAGCGGGGGCGGCGCTGCTGGCGGTGAGCCTCGGCATCATGGCGGCGTTGATCGGGAACCGCGACGCCATGACGGCGATACTCCCGGCGGAAGTCTGGTTCGTTATCAGTACCCTGCTCGCTCCCATCGGCTACGTCGTACAGGACGCGGTCGCGGATGCGATGACGGTGGAAGCCGTACCGCGCGTCGACGATCAGGGGCGGCCGTTCGATGAGCAACGGCGGAAGCTGATGCACACGACGATGCAAACGCTCGGTCGCGTCGCCATCATCGGCGGCGGCATCCTCGTGGCGCTGGTCAATGTCTCGATGTTCAGCGGCACCGAGGGACTGCCGCAGGCCGAACTGGTCAAAATCTATCAGCGGATCTATCTGATGGCCCTGGTGATCCCGCTGGTCTCGGTGCTCGGCGTGGGGCTCGCCTGGTGGCTCCAACGGCAACAGGTGCGGCAGCTGGTGGCGCAAGGATTTTCCCGCGACCAGGCGGACCGGATGGTGCAGGCCCGGGAAGATTTCGGCGAGCCGACCAAACCGAACTGGTGGATCCTCGGCGGCAGTTTGGCCTTCGTGCTGTTCACGCTGGCGGTGGGATTCGGTGGCTTTGCCTACAGCGAGGAGATCGTCTTCTCCGGCTCGATGGGGATCGTGCTCTTCCTGATGGCCAAGCTGGTGCGTGAACTTGAGCCGGACAAGCGGTTCACGCTGGTCGGGACGGCGGTCGTCGTATTTCTCTTCCGGGCGATTCCCGGATCCGGACCGGGCGCGACCTGGTGGATGATCGACCATTTGAAGTTCGATCAGCAATTCCTCTCGGTGCTCTCCCTCATCGGCAGCTCGTTGACGCTCGTGGGTATGTTCGTGTTCCGGCGATTCATGGCGGAACGGTCCATTGCCTATGTCGTCGGGTTTCTCACGGTCATCGGGACGATTCTGGCGCTGCCGATCGTCAGCATGTACTATGGACTGCACGAATGGACGGCGCGAATGACGGGCGGCGTCGTGGATGCGCGGTTCATCGCCTTGATCGATACGGCATTGGAATCGCCTCTCGGCCAGATTTCGATGGTGCCGATGCTCGCCTGGATCGCGAATTCGGCCCCCGCCAATCTCAAGGCGACGTTCTTTGCCGTCATGGCTTCGTTTACCAATCTAGCGCTCTCACTCAGCCAGCTGGGGACCAAGTACCTCAACGACGTCTTCGTCGTCACGCGCGAAGTGAAGGACGCCGCGACTGGCGCGATTCAAACCCCCGCCGACTACAGCCAGCTGGGCCATCTTCTGATCTGGCAGCTGGTCCTCGGTCTCGCCCTCCCCTTCCTGGCGATTCTCTTCGCGAAGGTGACGCGATTTAAGAGCGCATGAATGGATCGAGAAGCGCCTGGCGTCCCCTTGACCTGTGCGGTATGATGAGCATCTAGCGAACAGGTCGAGGTCGAAGCTGAGCCACTCACCTTTGACCTGACCTTCAGCCTGGCTCTTGAAGATAAAGAAAGGGGGCGACCGGTTTCGACGGGGATACTGAGGTCACTGTCGCATGTCGAGCTCTCGGGAACTCGTAAAAGTCCGAGAAAACGCAACTGCCAATCAAGAACTGGCACTCGCAGCCTAATTTAGGCTGAGACGTCGTTCCATCTGAGGCCCGCGGGGGTGGAATGGCGTGATGCAGCGGGCTGGTCCAAGGTCGGTGCTCAGCGGCTGAGGACGAGAACTTTCTGGGCTAGCGGCTGTTCTAAGCCTGCCGATAGGCGTGGATGGCTGCGAACCTTAAATTGTCGGCTACACATGTAGACACAGTGCACTGACGATCTTCGGACAGGGGTTCAACTCCCCTCGCCTCCACCAAACCGCACTCTGTGCGACCCGGCGCCTCTTTATCGCCCGTCTCATGATGGAAGGCGCCGGATAACATCTTCCAGTGAAGAGGATCAAGCGTGCCGGTCCCGCCGCGTCCCCTCTCATCGCGATGGCCACCCTGGATTTGCCCGCGTCTTTTCGGTACCCTGAACGGGCGATGATGACGAAAAGCATTGGCAGGGCGGCGCTTGTGGTGTGTTTGGCACTCTCCGTGATCGATCGGGATCCGGTGCTGGCAACGGAGGGAGCCACTGGAAAGCCCGAGGTTCCCCAATCCATACCTCCTGCGTCTCCCAAATCAGAACCGTCTCCCGCTCAGGCCACACCCAAACCCAAACCGGCCGAGGCGGACGTGAAGCCGGCTTCCAAGCCTGTTACTCCGCCCGGCAACGTCGCCACAAAGCCGGCTGTCCCGACACTTCCCATCGATATCACCGGTAAAGACGGGGCACCGATGGTGCTGGTGCCGGCGGGTGAATTTACGATGGGCAGCGACAAGGGCGATGACGATGAACAGCCAGTTCATCGAGTCTATGTCGATGCGTTCTACCTCGACAAATTCGAAGTGACCAACAGCCGATTCGCCAAGTTTGTCGAGGCGATTCAAATCGAACCACCGTGGGGGTTCTCGGATAAAGACACGCCGGTCACACAGGCTGATCGCCCAGTGCGGTGGGTGAGCTGGATGGACGCGATGGGCTATTGTCTCTGGGCTGGGAAGCGGCTCCCGACGGAAGCGGAATGGGAGAAAGCGGCCCGGGGCACGGACGGTCGCAGTTTTCCTTGGGGCAACGATCCTCCGACGCCAGCCCATGCGGTGTTTGGGTTGAAAGAGGGCGGGGCTGAAACAGTCTCCGCGATCGGCAACCGCGACAAAGGCAGGAGTCCGTACGGCGCGCACGACCTCGCCGGCAATCTCTACGAATGGGTGTTGGACTGGTACGACGAATCGTTCTACACCAACTTCGCGAAGAACCCGGCGATCAACCCGCGCGGGCCCGCAGAGGGCACGGCGAAAGTGCAGCGCGGCGGGTCCTACATTAATAACCCCTACCGTCTGCGATCAACATTTCGCACCAAGGGCGACCCGACGGAGCAGGATCCGAACATCGGGTTCCGGTGCGCCCAGGATGTGCCCAAGCTTCCGTAGGTCTTCCCGACCCGATGTCCTGCTCCGCCTGGCTGTCCCCTACTCGCTGGCCGCCACCCCCTTCTTGAAAGTGGTGTAGACGTATACAGGCATCCCGATATCCTTCAGGGTGGCGTCGAGAAGCGGCTTCACGTCATCCCAGCTCAATCCGCCGACGCCCGTCGCCAATCGCGGGAGGGCGAGGCTGGTCACCTGCTGCGCCTGCACTTCTTTCTTCAGGGCCTGCAACACGTGATTGAGATACGGAATCGTGGCCTTTCCCGGCTTGCCCTGATGGCCTTCGGCCGGTTCCTGGGTAAAAAGGTTGATGATGACGGGCGACCCCGGCCCCTTCCAACTCCATAAGGTGCCGGGCTTGGGGTTGTACGTCTGGCAATAATGGCGGAAGTCCTTGTACATACCGGGCCAGTGCTCTCGAAGGGACAATGCAAGCCCTTGCTTGAAGTCATCGTGCGGGGCAATCCCGTGGGCAATGGCGGCGGCTTTGGAAAGAAGCAGATCGCCCGTCACTTCTTTAATCATGACAACTCCTTTGTAAGAGATGACAACACCTTCTTTTTTCAGATAGGGACGGGGAAGGGTTCGGTCAATGGCGGCGCAGAAGTTTTGTTGCCGAATTGCCGGCGCCGAATCCGAATTTTCCTTGGGCGCGGTTCCGATCCCGTCTACGATTAGGCGATGAATCTCCGTGTCATCTCCGAGGGAGGCATATGTATATCCTCATCGGTGCATTCCTGCTCGGTCTGCTGATCTGGGGTCTGATGTCCCGGAACGGTGTGGTCCGGCTCCTCGCCAAGCTCATTGTCGGAGGGCTGACGTTGCTGTCCTTGTTGGGTATGGTGTTCCTTTTCGGCGTCGGGCAGAAGGCTCACTGGCCCAGCGACGGGCCAGGCATGCTGTTCATCATGATCGGTGTGGTGGCGTGCGGGTGTTTCACGTTCCTGTTCGGTGGCCTCCTGTTTCAGTCCGGACCGGCACCGGATGCCCACCGTTTGTCGCAGGTCAGGGATCTGCTTCACCCTCCGGCTCGCAGCCATCAGGACTGAACGCGTCAATAGCGAGGCACTGGCAGGTTGTACGGGCGGGGCGTAACTCCCAGTCCTCTGGCCGGGACTGTTCGGCTCTCCTGCCTCTTGCGCGACCGCAAGATTATTGAGTAGGGTATTACCCAGCCTCGCTGAACGACTCAACTCAGAAAGGAATTGATCCATGATGATGAAACAGATGATTTTCTGCGCAAGTCTGACCGCATGCTTCCTCGGTGCCTCCCTCACGACGCTGGCTCAGGTGCCTTCGGCGGGTGATATGCAACAGAAGCTCGATCAGGAAATGGCGAATGCGAAGCGTTCCGCCAGCGATGCGGCGTCCGGCGCGAAGCAAGGCGCAGGAAGTGTCAAATCCGAGGCCGAACGGAAGATGGAAGAAACAGCCGCTCAACACAAGAGCCAAGCGGAAGGAAAGATGACCGAAGAGATCGAGAAGGCGAAACAAAAAGCTCAAGGAACGGGTCGCTAACGGCGTCTTGTCCGGATCAGGTACGGGGGTGCGCGGGTTTTCCACGCACCCCCTTTTGTTTTTCGATAGTTCACGCGAAAGAGCGTCAGGCTGGGTGAACGATGGGAAGGGTCATTCAGGCAGCGGCATGGCTTATGCTGCGCGTGTCGCAGAGAAAATTCTGCGGACCCCCATTGACACGTTTTTCTAATGGGCGTAGACGGGAATTGCGGCCCAACATTTTCGGAGAGACGGGAAATCGGGCGGACCGCGCGGCTGCCATCCAGGTTTCCCGGTGACTTGATGGAGAGGAGGGTGGAGATGAGCGACAGTACGCCACCTGGTCCGTCAGGCCCGCCGATGAGCGGGCGGGTTTCTCGTCGGTCGCGCTAGCGGTTTCTCGATGGGCTGTGCCGTGAAGGCACCAGTGTCCACCTGGATATCAGCCCGACCAAGAGCGGGAATCGTTCCGAGCGCGAGGCACATTCGTACCCGGGGTCGACGATGTCTCCCCCGACTGGAAACGCGCAGGCGTGTTCAACGAGCGGGTCTTACGGGCCGCAGTTAAAGTAAACTGAAATACGAACTCCGGCGTCCTAAGCGCCACCCACGGGCGACCTCCTACCATAGTGCAAGGTCGCCCGTGCTGTTTCTCAAGATCGGCTGCAAATCTGTGTGTCTTCCTTCCGTTCCGGGCCGCTCGCCTTCCCGATTCGATCTTTGGTGAATCGAGCCGGTTATGCAATCGTATGCGGCCGGTGCATCGGATGGTCAGTCGATGAACCGGCAGACCGTGCTCGTTTCCAATATAGATAGAACGGTATGCCGCCGAGCACGGTGATGGCTCCGAAGAGAGACTCGAGCGGTCGCTGTACGATGCTGGCGGAGACGAGGCCGATCGCACCCCCGACGAGGCCAATCGGAAGGACGGGGTAGAATGGGATCTGATACCCTGCCGTGTCCTTCTCTCGCCTGCGCAGGACGAAAATCGTCGACAGGGTGATGGCCATGAAGAGCGCCAGCACTACGCCGCTGTAGACGAGCAACTGTTCGAACGATCCGGTCACGATCAGCAACGATGCCCACAAACTTTGGAACAGGATGGCCCGAGCCGGCACTCCCGTATGAGCATCGACCTTGGCCAACCAGGGATTGATGATGCGATCGTTGGCCATGGCCCAGTAGACTCGGGGGCCGGCCCAGGTCATCGCACTTACGGCTCCGGCGATGGACAGACACAAGATTCCGGAGACGATCCGCCCGCCATCCGGTCCCCACAGTGCGCGGGCTGTTTTCTCGGCGACCGGGACGATCGGCTCCGTCGCCAACTCGGCGATCGGCAATGCTGAAAGATAAACGACGTTCAATGACAGATAGATTGCCGCGACGAACGCAGTGCCGCCGATCATGATTCTCGGGAGCGTGCGCCGGGGATCGGCAATATCGGCGGCGATGTAGCCTGCGACGTTCCATCCCAGGTAGCAGTAAGTGACGATCACCAGTCCGATCGCCACGGTGCCGATCGGCGGTTGCGTGCTCGGAGGTTGCGCGGGCACGAACGCGTGGTGTGCGCCGAGCGTTGCGAGTCCACCCAGAATCAATCCGCCGATGGCGAGCATCTTCGTGGTCGTCAGCACCAGCTGCAGGCGCCCACCGGTTTCCACCCCGCGACAGTGGAGAACGGTGGCAAGCCACAAGAGTGTGAGCGACAGCCCCTTGGCCAGCCACCCATGTTCATCCGAAAGCGGAATGACGCGAAGCAGATACGATGAAAAGCTGATAGCCGACGCGGCAACCGCCGCGCCGAAGCCGATGGTGAACGACGTCCAGCCGCTCAGGAATGCGGTGAGAGGGCCGTAGGCTTCCCGCAAATACACATAATCGCCGCCGGCGTGCGGGAGCCGGGCACCCAATTCGCCGTAAATCATCGCGCCGCCGACTGCGAACAGGGCTCCGGCGACCCAGAGCAGCAGAATCAGCATCGGGTCGCCGAGGTCGCGGGCCAGTATGCCGGTCGTGGTAAAAATACCCCCGCCGATGATGTTGCTGACGAGGACGCAGCCGGCGGTGAACCACCCGATCGTGATATGGGGCGCGGCCATAGAGAGGCCAGTGTATGCCCGGGCGCGCATCAATTGCGAGCGCCGCCTCTTTTCTTTTCCGGGCCCGCTCGCATACCATGCTCGATATGGCCAGAGTGAAAGAGTCCAAGCCGCGTCGCGCCGGCGGTGTGAAGCGTCGCCGGAAACCGGCTGGCGTATCGACCGGTCTTGGGGCTACGGAACTGCAAGCCGCTACGCCGCCCGCCGATGTTGCGGCTCTGCATCGCGCGATCGTGGACGACAGTGGTACTGTGTTGGCGGTGTATCGAGAACCGTACGGCGGCCGGTGGCTTGTCCTGGCGGCGTTGCCGATCGATCTGGTCGAGCCAACCCCCTATCAGCGGAATCTGTCCGAGGCCCACGTTAGAAAACTCGAAGCGGTGATCGGAAAAATCGGGCGCTTTCTCGATCCGATCATCGCCGTTCGGTTGGCGAAACCCGGTCATGCCGCGAAGTACTGGACGCCGAACGGTCACCATCGGTTGTCCGCCATGAAGACACTCGGCGCCAAAAGCATCGTGGCGATCATCGTACCAGAACCGGCGGCGGCCTATCAGATTCTTGCGCTCAACACGGAGAAAGCCCATAACCTCCGCGAGAAAGCTCTCGAAGTCGTCCGGATGTATAAGGAGCTGGCGCGGCTCGACGGGGCGACGGAAGAAACCTATGCGTTGGAGTTTGAAGAACCGGCGCTGATTACGCTAGGGTTTTGCTATGAGGAGCGTCCGCGCTTCAGTGGCGGCGCGTACCATCCGGTACTGAAACGCGTGGAGGAGTTTCTTGCGCAGCCCCTGTCCCAGGCGCTTGCTCTGCGTGGCGCACGGACTCGGACATTGTTGGCACTCGACGATCTGATCGTGAAACAGGTCGAGGCCTTGAAAACCAAAGGGCTGACCAGTCCCTACCTCAAGAGTTTCGTCGTCGCGCGCGTGAACCCGATCCGCTTCCGTCCGAAGGAGGCTCCGCCGCTGTCGTTCGATCAGGCGCTCGAGCGTATGACGGCCGCTGCGGAAAAGTTCAATCCCGACAAGATCAACGCGGCCGACCTGGCCAAATCTGGAGGGGTTTCGGACGAAACGGAGTAAGCAGTTCCCCGCCTTGTTTCTGCGCGCATCGTCCCTTTAGAATATGGCCCTCACCGGGCTCGGAGGCCGCCATGAGTCTCGCCGATCAGAAGTGCATTCCCTGCCGGGGCGGCGTTCCGCCTGTGCCAGCCGACCGGGCCCAGGCCCTGCTCAACGAACTCGGCCGCGGATGGACGTTCACCGCCGCCGGCCATCTGGAGCGCCTCTATACCTTCAAAGACTTTGCGCAGGCGCTGGCGTTCGTCAATAGAATCAGCGCGGTCGCCGAAGCGGAAGGCCATCATCCCGATCTGTATCTGGCCTGGGGAAAATGCAAAGTCGAGATCTGGACGCACAAGATCAATGGTCTCACGGAGAGCGATTTCTACCTGGCCGCCAAAGCCGACCGCGAATTCGAATCCTTCAAAGCCTCGGCGAGTTAGTCGCATGACTCTCATGACCATGCGAGGCGTCAGATGAGCGGACAGGCCCAGGTGGCGCTCGTCAATATGCCATTCAGCTATTCGAAGTACCCTTCGATCCAGTTGGGAACACTCTCAGCCTTGCTCAAATCGAACGGCGTTCCGGTCGATTGTCATCATCTGAACGTTCGGTTCGCCCACAAGATCGGTGTCCCGCTGTATGAAATGATCTGCGAGAAGCGCGCCCTGTTCGGCGAATGGCTCTTTTCGTATCTGCTGTTTCGCGACAACCCGAAGCGCGCGGACTATCCGCGGGTCTTCAAGCCGGTTTTCGAACAGCTTTCACAGGAAAGCGGGCAACCGCTCTCGTTCTTCGAAGATCTGGCGACGAGGACGGCCCCGCAGTTTCTCACCTGGGCGATGACGGCGATCGATTGGAGCCAGTACGCCCTCGTCGGCTTCACTTCGACCTTCGATCAAAACGTCGCGAGCCTGACGCTGGCTAAGCTGATCAAGGATCTGTATCCCGACGTGAAGATCGTGTTCGGCGGCGCCAATTACGACGGCGAAATGGGTATGGAGTATTTCCGGTCTTTCCCCTTCATCGATTATGTCGTGGTCGGGGAAGGCGAAGAGGTGGTCCTGCAGCTCGTCCGTCACGTGTTGGAAGGGGAAGCGGTTCCCGTTCCCAACGGGGTCCTCCATCGAACAGACGGCCAGATCCGGTTCACCCCCAATACGACGCTTTTCTCGGACTTTGCCAAGACCGGACCGCCCGATTACGACGACTATTATCACCTCTTGGCCGAATTGGGCGATGCGTCGCAGGGACTGGATCGCATTCTCCTGTACGAGGGTTCGCGCGGTTGCTGGTGGGGGGAGAAGCATCACTGCACGTTTTGCGGGTTGAATGCCCAGAGCATGAAGTTTCGTGCGAAGTCACCTGAGCAGGCGGCGCGCGAGATGGCGGCATTGTCGAGCCGCTACGATACGACCCGGTTCCGCTTGGTTGATAACATCATCGACATGAAGTATGTGGAGAATCTGTTCGGTCAATTCGCTGCCGCGCATTGCGACCTCGACGTGTTCATCGAAACCAAAAGCAATTTGCACAAGCATCAGATTCGGACGCTTGCGATCGGTGGAGTGAAGTGTATGCAGCCAGGATTGGAAAGCCTGAGCCTGTCGCAGCTCAAGGCGATGGATAAGGGTGTGACACCGATGCAGAACATCGTGTGTCTCAAGTGGAGTTACTACTATCGTGTGGCGGTCTCCTGGAACATTCTGCTCGGGTTCCCCGGGGAGACGAACGACGACTATCGACGACAGATCGAACTCCTTCCTTCCTTATTCCATTTGCAGGCCCCGGAAGCTACCGGGAAGTTCTGGCTGCAGCGGTTCAGTCCGTATTTCATGCGCCCGTATGAGTATGGGGTGCGCATTACGGGGCCGGGGATGGCGTACGAATACGTCTACGACGCGGCGCGGGTGGATCTGAAGAAGATCGCCTATGATTTCGAGTACGAACTGGATCACTGGGCGGTAGACCAGCACGTGTACCAGGAATTGGTCGGTCTGGTGGGTGAATGGCAGCGGCGGTACCGAGCCGCCGATCGGCCTTTCCTCTACTACTCGAAGGCGATGGATTATGTGACCGTGTATGACGGACGCAATCCAGAGGCGCCGACCAGGCAGCGGTTCGACTGGCCGGAAGCCGGTGTGATCGAGGCTTGCAACGAGGCTCCGAAAAGCAAGGACCAGATTGCCGCCCTCTTCCGGGAGACCCGACCCGGCCATGCGTGGACGGCTGCGCAACTGACGGCTGCGCTGGCGGTGCTTACCGAGCGACGGGTCCTCTATGAGGAACGTGGGAAGTACTTTACCCTGGCGATTCCGGAAAACCCTTACCTGTAGTTCCCGCGACGGACGTCCCTACATGGACAATTTCTCGGCGACGTTCCGCATCTGCACGCCGTGGACGAGGGAAGCGCCTCCTCGAATGGCGCAAGCCACGTGCACGGCTTCGGTCATCTCCTCGATGTTCGAGCCTTTCTCAAGCGAGGCTTGGGTATAGGCATCGATGCAGTAGGGACATTGCACAGTGTGGGCGACGGCGAGCGCGATGAGCGCCTTCTCTCGCTCGGTGAGAGCGCCCTCGGCGAACACCGCGCTGTAATACCCCATGAATTTCTCCCACAGGTCTTTGTTGCCTTTCCCCATGTCGGCAAACTTTCCCAGATCATGCACATGATAGTACGAGTCCATGAATCCCTCCATGGTGAGTTCGGTAGAAGATTGGGAGATGAGAGCGAAACGCGGTCTCGGACGCCGCGCTTATGCGTGACCGGGCGGGTCCGGTTCGACGCTTGACAGCACTTCCGAAAAGCGTGTGCCGACGATCGTTGTCACCTTCGCCATGAGGTCCGTGACTTCTTTCCATTCAGCCGGCAGTAAGTCTTGCTTGAGCTGCGGATGAATGGCCCACTGAGCATCGACCTGGGTACCTTTTCTACTGACGAGGACCCGCAGCAGTTCTACATCCCACGTGGTTTTGTCGGAGGAACTCTCACCGGAGGTGCTGCCGTTCGGTGGTCCGGAAGGAGGTATCGATGTTGCCATGGCCTTGGTGCTCCAAAATGACGATGGCACAATCTTAGCGCAGGGATTAGTTCGCTGTATACGGGGTTGCCCGTGCCGGTTCGGTTGTCGGAACGACGGGTTTCCCCGGTCAGTTTGGCGGGAGAGATTCCTGTATGACCGAGAGCATGGCGGAGTGAATCAGGCCGTTGCTGGCGACAAGCTCCTTTTTATAGAGGGAGTGCGCTTCGCCACGGAAATTGGTGATGGCTCCTCCGGCTTCTCGAAGGATGACGGAGCCGGCGGCCATGTCCCAAGGATTGAGCTTCACTTCCCAGAACCCGTCGAATCGTCCCGCTGCCACGTAACAGAGATCCAGTGCGGCAGACCCTGTGCGCCTGAGGCCTTGGGCTCGCAGCGCGAAGCGATTGAAATGGTCGAGGTTGTTCTGCGTCGTCTCGCGGATGTCATAAGCAAAGCCGGTGACCAACAGGGCACGATCAAGCACGGCGGTTTCTGAGACCCGAATCGCCCGGCCATTGAGTCGAGACCCGGACCCCTTTGTGGCGGTGAAGAGTTCATCGCGGGTGGGGTCGTAGACGGTTCCAAGAACCCCCTCGCCCTTGTATTCAAGACCGATCGATACGCAATAGGCAGGGAATCCATGGGCGAAGTTCGTTGTTCCGTCGAGGGGATCAATGATCCAGAGGTAGGGAGAAAATCCATTGTTGCTTTGGCCTCGTTCTTCCGCCAGGAAACCGTGTTCTGGATAATGAGATCGAATGATGTCAATCACGCATTGTTCGGCGGCATGATCTGCGTCTGTTACAAGATTGATCAGGTTCTTGTGCTCGATACGAAATCCGTCTTGGGCATAGGTTTGAATGAGCTTGCCCGCCTCCTTGCCGGCGACGGCAGCGACTTCCAGCGCCTCTTCGAGTGAGATCTGATCCGATGCAGGGTGAGGAGTCATAGTGCCCTAACGTCACGGGATATGTGCATGCCAACGAACAGGTTGATCGTAATGACTAACACAAAAGGCAAAAAAAATGAGAGGAGGAGTCAGTGCCTGTGGATAAATGTGATCTGATCACAAGGCAAGCCTTATGTATGTAAGTCATATAATTCTTCTTTGTGAAAGAGTCAGTGTACGTTGCGATAATTATTGCATCGTAAATTTCTATTTGACAGAGTTTCTATGCAATGCTATAAAGCAAGCATGCTTGATCGTGGTGGATTGTGGAAGAATTAACAGATATTCTCGTCGGTCTTGAGCAGAGAATTCACGCCTACAAGAACCGTTTCCAGGAGCTTGAGAAGAAGAAACGGCGGCTCGATGACGAGATTGCCACGGTCAAGAAGTACCTTGAGCTCGCCGAAACGCTTTATCGAGTCGAAGCCGATAAGGCGAAACTCGCCAGCCTTTCAAGTCAAATCATTACCGATGATAGTAAGGGTGTTCGCGCCCTTCCTGTCACGGATGTTACCGACCAGTCTCGAGAAATCCTGCTGGGCCGCAGCAAGTATGTCGGAAAAAGTGTTCCGGAAGCGGCCTATGAGATTCTTCGTGAATCAAACCGCGCCATGCACGCGAAGGAACTCGTGCAGCGGCTGGTCGAAGGTGGATTGCAGATCAAGGGAAAGACGCCGTTGACTTCTGTGGCAACCTCTCTCAAGCGGGATAAGCGATTTAAGAAAGTCGGACCCAACACGTTCGAAGCGCTCCAGGATGTCTTGATTCAGGCTGTGTGACCAATTTCTGAGGAAGCAGAAGGGGGGTGAGACTCTTGGCAACGAAGAAAGCAGCGAAGAAGAAGAAGAAGTAACCCGCCTCGATTTACACGCCGGGGGTGAGGCCACTCATTCCCGGCGTTAATCCCCAACGCAGCACGACACGGCCGGAAGTACTAGCCTTCAATCTTAAAAGAAATCGACTTACGACGCTTGGAGAGCGACGGCCGGTTGAGGTCTGTTGACTGAACGAGCCGGCCGAACGTCCGTCACCGCTGGCTCCGCGTTCAACAGAACCCACTTCTCAGGCTGATCGAGAATGGCTCGAACGAGTCGGTTATGAAGCGCATGACCAGACCGATCGGCGACTAGGTGGCCGATAAACGGCATGCCCAAGAGAGAAAAATCTCCGATGAGATCCAAGACTTTGTGCCGGACGAACTCGTTTGAATAACGGAGCCCGGACTCATTCATCACGCCGGTTTCGGAGAGCACGACAGTGTTGTCGAGACTACCACCCTGCCCGAGACCGCGAGCCCAGAGAGCCTGAACTTCGTGCAAGAAGCCAAACGTTCTGGCTTGCGCGATATGCCGTTCGAAGGTTTCTGCCGAGCAGTCATGGACATACGTCTGAGTTTGAATCAGCGGATGGTTGTAATGAATGGTATAGGTAATACGCGGTGTCGAGGCCGGTTCGATGCGAACGCGTTTTTGCCCATCCGACACTTCGATAGGAGCCATGATCTTGAGATATGGCTGCCGTCTGTTCTGGGAAACGATTCCGACCGAGTTGATCAAGCGGACAAAGGGGGCTGCGCTCCCATCCATCACGGGAATTTCTCCGGCCGTGACGTCGATGTACGCATTATCGACTCCAAGTCCTGCCAGCGCCGCCAGGACATGTTCGATGGTTTTCACCTGAAAGCCGTTGCCGTGTACGGCCGTGCACAGCTCAGTGGGGACCAAATGCTCAATGGATGCCGGGAGAGAGGCTTCCGTTATGCCGTTTTGAGCGACAAAGACGATGCCGGTGTTAACGGGAGCGGACCTGAGGGTGATGGTTGTAGGCTGACCGGAATGAAGCCCTACCCCTGAGCATGTCACCGGAGCGGCTAACGTTTGCTGGTTCCTCACGACAACCTCCACAAC